>CANQNW010000006.1 GCA_947625305.1 Candidatus Gastranaerophilales bacterium
AAATTTTCTTCAACTTCTTTTCTTAAAAGCTGGGAATTACAATTAAAACACTTTATCCATAATTTGCCGATACTGTCATCAATTTGGGTATCTTGAGCTCGTCTTGCAATCTGCATTTCTTTTCTTTGCTCAAACCAATCCTTTACTGTCATAAAAGACTTCCTCCGCTAATCTGCTTGAATTGCCTTAATTTTTCTTTTATTATACATCAAATATTTTAAACTTTAAAATTATACAGCTGTTTATGTCTATTTATTACATTTTTTCGGGAGCCGTAACTGCAATTATACTCATTGCGGATTTTAATATAATTATTACGGATTTTACAATTGCTAATCTTGCGTGCATTAATTTTTCATCTTCAACCAATACTTTTGAAAATGTATAAAACTGGTGGAAATTAGATGCTAATTCCTGCAGGTATTTTGTTAATAAATATGGGCTTCTGTATTTAGCCGAATTTATTACAACCGATTTATATTCTTCAAGTTTTAATATTAATTTTTTTGTTGTTTCGATTGATTTTTCATCATCAACTTTCCATATAACTTCAAAATCATCCTGCTTTAAGTTATTAAATATATCTTCTAATGATTTGATTTGTGCAGGCTGTATTTCTTTTTCTAAAATATTATATTTTTCCTGCAGTGCATGTCTTAATATCGAGCAGGCTCTTGCGTGTGCGTATTGTACATAAAATACGGGATTCTCATCTGTCTTTGATTTTGCTAATTCAATATCAAAATCGAGAGTAGTATCTATACTTCTCATAATCATCCAAAATCTTGTCCCATCAACACCAACATCATCTATTAAGTCGTCAAGAGTAATCATTTTGGTTCTTTTGCCCATTCTGACCTGTTCGCCGTTCATAACAAGATTAACTAATTGCCCCAGTAATACTTCAAGAGAATCGGGATTATACCCCAAAACTTCAATGCTTGCACGCATTCTCGGAATATAACCATGATGATCGGCTCCCCAGATATTTATTAGCCTGTCAAAGCCTCTTTGTAGCTTGTTGTAATGGTATGCTATATCTGCCGTAAGATATGTGTATGCTCCGTCGGATTTTGTTATTACTCTATCCTGATCATCTCCGTATTTTGATGAGGCAAACCATAAGGCCCCGTCTTTTTCGTATAAAACACCAAGTTTATTAAGCTTTTCAATACATTCTTTTACTTTCCCCGATTCATGCAATGTTAGTTCACTGAAATAATTATCAAAATGCGTATTGAAGTTTTCCAAAAGCTTTTTTTGTATTGAAAGCATCTTTAATCTTGCGTATTTTGACAGATATTTTAAATGTCCTTCATCAAAATTGTCTTTATAAGAAAGTTTAATTTCCTCTGCTTTATCAGGTTCTTCTTTTATAAATTCTTTTGCAACGGGTATTAAATACTCTCCCGTATAATAATTTTTAACTTCTTCTTCACTTTTCGGAAAATCAATATCTATACCGAGTTCTTTTAATATTCTTATATATAAAGACTTTCCCAGTTTTGTAATCTGGTTTCCCGCATCATTAATATAAAATTCCTGATATACATCATAACCCGAGTATTTCATGACATTAGCTAAGGCGCTGCCCATTGCAGCCCACCTTCCATGCCCGATATGAAACGGCCCTGTGGGGTTTGCACTTACATACTCAAGTATTACCTTTTCGCCTTTGCCGAAATTATTTCTTGCATAATCTTCTTTTTTTTCAAGAATTTCGCTTAAAATTTCGTTAAGCATATTATTATGCAGTTTAAAATTAATAAATCCTGCGGCTATATTAATATCAAAGCCGTCAGGAGTAATATTTTCCGAAATAATTTCAGCGATTTTTGCAGGTGCAAGTTTAGCATATCTTGCAAGAGAAGATACATTTACCGCAAAATCTCCGAATTGAGTATTTTTTGGAATATCTGTTTGAAACGAATATTCATCATTTTGGCTCATAGAACCAAGTAGTCCTTTTTGTGTTAATTCTTTTACGGAATTATTGACTTTTTCTAAAAAATACTCTTTTAACATAATTTTGCTCTCATAATGTAAACTACATTATTTAATATAGCAAAAAAATGCCAAATACCATATTCCTAATTCGGGAAAGTTTGAACTAACCTTTTAATAGTTATTGTTTTAATGTTTCTTCTACAAAAACATCATATAAATCAACACAAGACTTGATGTTTTCAATGTTGTCGAGAAGTTTTTTTATCTCTACATCAATTGGTTCTTCATTTAACGTGTAATCCATAAATTACTCTCCAATATCACTAACATGTTATTTATCGGCAGAATTTTAAAAAACTTTAGTGATTGTTTTATTTTTTTTAAGAAATATTACAAAAAGTATATACTCAAATAAAAAGTTATAAATTAAATAATTCGTATATTACAATAGATACGCTTATTGCAAGGTTTATGGATTCAACGTTATTTTTCATATTTAATTTAATATTTTTATCGGCTAAATTTGATAAATCAGCGGAAAGTCCTTTAGCTTCAGAACCAAACATTATAATATATTTATTAAGCTTTCCGCATTCTTCAAAAGTAATATTATTTTCTTTTGAAAGGGTTGTACCTATTAATGTATAGCCTTTGACAAATTGTTTTAAAGTGTTTAAGTCCTTTATTTCAACTATTGGGATTTTAAAAAAATTACCTGCAGTAGATCGGATTACTTTTGGGGAATATAGTTCTATTGAATTGCCGTATAATATTATTCCTTCAACTCCAAAAGCTGCAGCGCTCCTGATAATTGTGCCTAAATTTCCGGGGTCTGATATTGAATCCAGCAGTATTAATTTATTTTTGTTTTTAAGTCCTTCAACAGCATATTTTTTCTGCTTAGCTACTGCAACTATTTCGCAAGGTGAATTTGTTGTAGACAGTTTTTTTATAATATTTTCATCAATTACGGTTACGGGGTAATTTAATTTTGAGATGTTTGTATCTTTAAGTGCATAAATATTTATTATTTCAATTTTTTCATTAATGAGTTCTTCAACGGCTTTAAGCCCTTCAACTATAAATAAACCCGATTCATCTCTGTATTTTTTCAGGTGAAACTTTGTTATTTCCTTTATTTTATTATTGGAAATCGTATTTATTGCAGACACGAATTTGCCTGCCATTTCATATAATAATATTTTTCGTAGTCATTCATTATAGATAAATCAACAAGTTTTATCTCAAACGGAAAATGAGAGAAGGAATTCATAATTATTTTATCCTCTTCATAAGCCGCATAAACTGTGTTTTCAAGCCTTATTCCGCCCCAGCCTTCTTTATATACTCCGGGTTCTATTGAAAAAACGGTATTTTCTATTATTTTAGTTTTTCCCGCATCAGATGATGAAACTCTTGGCGGGTTTTCATGTACGGATATTCCTACACCGTGCCCTGTTGAATGTGAAAATTTATATTCCTCAGACAATGTTTTATTTATAGTATCTCTCGCTATTTTATCTATATTGTAATAAGAAGATTTCTTTTTGTATTTATTGTAATAAGCATTAAAGAATGCTTTTACAACGGCAGTATATGCTTTTTTTTGTTCTTCAGACGGCTCGCCTTTTATAAAGGTTCTTGTTGTATCTGTTGCGTAGCCGCCTTCATAGTATCCGCCAAAATCTACAAGCAGAAAGTCACCATCTTGCACAAGTTTTTCTTTTGATGATGATGTGTAATGTACTATTGAACTGTTTGTTCCTGAGGCTACTATCGGTTTAAAACTTAATGATTTAGCCCCGTTATCCTTCATTGATTTAACCAGTGCTTCATAATAATCATATTCTGAGTATATTTTATCGGAATTTATCATTTCATATATGATTTTTAAAGCTTCATCCGATTTCTTAAAACATTCTTTTAAATGGTTTATTTCATTTTCATTTTTGACTGTTTTTAATAAATTTAATCTGCTTGGAAGTATTTTATTATTTTGGTTTATAAGTTTGTAATCATATATTGATAATTGATTTTCATCAATAAATAAAGTTTCATTACTTATTTCTTTTAAGTCATTTTCAAAATCATTTAACGGCTTTATTTTGTAGTACTCCCCTATAAAAGGAAGATTACAGTCAGAATATATTCTTGCCTCTTTTTCGTCAATTATAGCTTTTGCAGGGAATATCGAAGTATAGTCAAAATCATAAGACCGCAGGTTTGTTAAGTATGCAATATCTTCTAGGCAGGTAGTAAGTATATTAAATTTTTCACCCGCATATTCTTTTATTCTTTCAAACTTTTTATCGGCACTTTCGCCTGTTATGTCTTCATTTACTTTAAAAACATTGAAGTTTATTTGATTATTTTCACCTATAAAGTTTAATACGATATCGGTATTTATCAGTTTTATTGATGAATTTTTGTTTTGCAGATTTTTTAAAAGTGCATCATAAAACTTTTTGGAGGTCTTTTTAGAATTAATTCCCAATTTAAAATATGATGGAATTATTTCTGTTAGTGCAGTAAAGTATGATTTATTCAGCGGGAGTTTAACAACTTCAATATAATCATGATTTACTTCCTTGTCTGCCTGCTCATGGTATCTTGTGTCAACAAACAGGTAAATTTTATCTTTAGTAAATAATACGTCACCCGTTGAACCTGAAAATTCCGTAAGATAATATCTTGCATTTTGGTTCAGCATATTATATTCCAATAAAAATTCATTAGTGGAGTTTATTATCAACCCGTCTAAATCATTTTTATTTAGAAATTCTTTTATATGTTCAATTAATTCCGTATTCATTAGTCTTTTTTATCTGTTAAGTAAATTAAATGATAACCGAATTGAGTTTTAATAGGATTGGATACTTCACCTACTTCCATAGAAAAAGCGGCATTTTCAAATTCTTTAACCATTTGACCTCTTGTAAAATATCCCAAATCACCGCCATTTTGTCCGGATGGGCATAATGATACTTCTTTTGCGGCTTGAGCAAATTTTTTACCGTTATTAATTTCTTCTTTTAATTTTACGGCTTCTTCTTCGGTCTTTACCAATATGTGACTTGCTTTTACGAATGTCGGCATTTTGTAAGTTTTCCTTTCTTTGTTTGAATTATAGCATAATTGCTCTTTTTAAACAAATTATACAATTCTTGTCTTAAATAATATTACATTATAAAATTAAAAAAACGGGATTTTTATGAATAAAATTTTTAAATGGATATCTTTATTACTATTTATTGTTTTTATTTATGTTTTTACTTCTTATCATATTGGCAGGGAAACAATATTATACAGATGTGATTTTATTGAATATAACTTGTTCTATTATGATTATGCAAAATTATTTATTTCTGATTTTAATACTTTTATTCATAATATGTGCTTCGAAGTACAAAATTTAAACCGAAATCCCTTTATTAATATATTTTTAATACCTTTCTTTTTTATTTTTAAAGAGAGCCGTGCGGGCTATATAACAGCAATAAATCTTGTTTTTATGCTTCCTTGTATGATTTTGCTTTATAAAATATTGAATGAATTTATATTAGAACCGCAAAAAAATAAAATAATTTATTATTTAATGATATTTTCAATTATATTTTTATTTCCGCCCGTATGGATGGCAAGTTTATCGGGAATTCCCGATATTTGCGGAATGGTTCCCTTCTTGGGTGCGCTTTATTTATACTTTAAGTACGGGTGTAATAAAGAAACCCCTTTAAAGTATTTGTTTATAATGGCGGGGTTATTGTATTTATCCTTTTTATTTAGAAGGTGGTATTCCGTTGTTATTGTAGTATTTCTTTCTTCTGTCTTTATAGAAAATTTTATTCAATCACTAAAGAAACCTTTTGCTGTCAAAGCATGTATTTATAAAAATTTATATGTTTTGAGAAATCTTTTAATAGTTTTTATTATAATTCTTGGACTTGCCTTATGTATTCAATACGGATATATAAGTAGAATTTTCTTAAATGAGGGTAATGAAAGAGAACTTTATTCCGTTGCATTTAGTCAGTGGAATATAATATTTAAAGAAATACCGGGATATGTTTATTTGATTTTATCCGTTTTGGGAATAGTATTTAATCTGAAAAACAAATATATCAGATTTGTAGCTTATAATCTGCTTTTATATATTTTTATATTCCTTATTTGTCTGCATAATCAGCTTCTATGGATTAATCATTATGTATTTATTGCATGTATGCTTATTATACTTGTATGTGCAGCTGTAAATCATTTATCAAATATAATAAAAATAAACGGTATTAGAAATATTATAATGTCATTAATAATATTTTACGCTATTTTTAACTTTATAATGTGTTTTGAATTCCCTCGAAATGATAAATCGGGGATTTTATTCTCACGAAATTTTTATTTTGATGATACAAGTGCCGATTACATGACGGTAAAAGAACTATATGATTTCCTTGAAAATGAATATCAGAAAAATAATAATATAAAGGCTTCACAGTATGGTATGCATGATTCATTCGGTTATTATCAATTAAGAGGCATAAACCCTAAAAGTGCATTTATAAAAAATAATTATATGTGTGAAAATATTCTAGATTCTGATTATAAGGCAAGTGAATTAAATGCTGATTATATAATTAATATAACCCCTTTAAAATTATTTTTTGATGATAAATCGCTGGCAAGAGTTTTGTATACGGCAAATAAAATGTTTGAAACTCATACGGGTATTGCTGAAAACTATGAAAAAATAAAAGACTACAATCTTACAGACGGCACTAAACTTACATTATATAAAAGAATTAAGCCCTTAACAAAACAGCAAATAAAAGAGTATCTTGAACAATTTTATGAATATTATCCTGACTGGGAAAATCGTGAATTTGTAAAATTATATGAATAGACTGTCAATTTAATATTTTACGTGTTTTTATTTCGGTATGAAAATAGGTAATATAACATCAAAATTTATAAATAGAATATCACCTAAACCGCAGGTGCCTCAAATTGGGAGAATATTCTCTCAGGGGCTGAATTCTGATGTTTTTGAAAAATCAGGTAAAAAAGACTTAATAGATGAAATTCAAGAAAAAAGAAATTTTAAAATATCGGATTATGAACATTTGACCAATAAAGAAAAAGCTCAACTTAGAAAAATAGGCGGAGTTATGGATATACAAGATCATATTTCTGTTGTTATGTCTTGTGGTTTAGCAATGAAAAAATATTTTGATGATGTCTACGGTAAAGATAATTATGTATTTATTTCAATAGGGACATCTCCCTCTACAATAGGCAGGGTAATGGAATTTTGCGGAGTTGAAACAAAATACCTTCCAATATCGGGTATGGGTGTTGTTTCTGATGACTTTAAATTTAAGTATTCAAAAGAATATGCAGAATTTTTAAAAGAACAAAAGTTAACTTCCGAGGATATAGCAAATTCCGGCAAAACATATTTATTTACCGATCATATAGCATCAGGCAGAACCTTAAGAGCTTTTAGAAGAATGATGAGTGAAGTATACGGTATATATCCTGATATAAATGTAAAATATTTCAGCCTTATTGATAAAATAAGAAGAATAAGTAAAGATGAAGAGTTGTCTGACAGCATGGAATTATCTTTAATTTCTTCACATCCTCAGGTTTTTGGAGGAATTCCTCATCTTAATTTTATGGAATTAAATTTAGTAAATGATACGGTTATGCAGAAAGCTAATTTACCTTCTAAAATATTTAACTTTGAATTAATAGAAAAATTAAAAAGAAGAAAACTTTTAAAATATAATCCTGCTAACGAAAATGCTTTATAATATTTTTCAAGTATAATTTTAATATGAAAAAATTATATATAGAAACACTCGGATGCCAAATGAATAAATCAGACAGTGAAAGAATTGCCGGAATTCTTTCTCACTTTGGATATATTGAAACCGAAAATGAAAAAGAGGCTGATTTATTAATAATAAATACCTGTTCAATAAGACAGCTTTCTGCAGATAAAGCATACAGCCAATTAGGGGTATGGGGAAAAATGAAAAAATCAAAACCTCATATTAAAATCGGGATTTGCGGATGTGTCGCTCAGCAGGATAAAGATAATATAAGAAAAAGAGCGCCTTATGTTGATTTAGTCTTCGGCACTCATAATATATATGAACTCCCGGCTCTTATAAAAAGAATTGAAAACGATGAAAAAGTTTGTGCAATTACAAATAATCCCGTAATATGCAATCAAAACGATTTTAAAATAATCAGAAAAAACTCCGTAAATGCCTGGATTCCAATTATAGAGGGTTGTAATAACTTCTGTACATACTGCGTTGTTCCGTTTACAAGAGGCAGAGAACGAAGCAGAAAGCCCGAGGAAATAATTTGTGAAGCTGAAAATATTATAAAAGAAGGCTTTAAAGAAATTACTCTGCTTGGGCAGAATGTCGACAGCTACGGTAAAGATTTTAATGATAAAAATATAACTCTTGCTAATCTGCTGAGAGAATTAAATAAAATTGAAGGTAAATTTAGAATTCGCTTTGTTACATCATATCCTTCAGATATTACTGATGACCTTATTAATGCAGCGGCGGAATGCGAAAAAGTATGTAAATATTTTCATATCCCCATGCAGTCAGGTAATTCCCGCATATTAAAGGAAATGAACAGAAGATATACAAAGGAAGAATATTATAATATTGTCTCAAAAATAAGAAACAGATTCCCTTTAGTTACTATAACCAGCGACTTTATTGCAGGATTCCCCGGGGAAACGGAAGAAGAATTTCAAGATACATTAAAAGCAATAGATGAACTTGAACTCGATTATTCTAATACCGCTGCATATTCCCCAAGAGCCTTTACAAAAGCTGGGAAAATGACGGATAAATTTATTCCCGAACCCGTAAAATACGAAAGACTTGAAAGACTTAATGAAAAAAATCGTGAGGTCTGTTTAAAATCCAACGAAAAGTTTATAGGGAAAGTTTTAAAGGTTCTTGTTGAGGCTAAAACAGAAAAAGACGGAAAAATAATATTAAACTCCAGAGCCGATAACAATAAAATCGTTCATTTTGAATCGGATAAATATAATATAGGCGATTTTGTAAATGTTAAAATTACAAAGGCTCAAACCTGGTGCTTATACGGTGAAATTGAAGAATAAAAATTAATCGTAAATTTTAAATATATACATAAATTCGTCAATATGTTTTTCGTATTTCAAATTTTGTTTTTTTAATAAATCTTCTATAAAATCAACCTTTGGTATAAGCATATAGGAACGATGTTCGCAAATAAAATATATTATTTCTGATTTTTGTTTATTTTCTAGTATAGTTTCAATATAGTCTTCAATTTCAGGTAAAGTCGGCAATGTAAATATTCTAACTTTTAAATTCTTGTTTTTATAAAATAAATTTTTATAAAGTTGTACCATAATATCCATATCTGAGGAGGATAATAAGATATTTCCTTCTTTATATTTATTAATCACTAATAAAGCATTATTTTTTATTATTGTTCTTTGTTTTATTGTGTAAAAATCATAATTTTTTATGTATAAATCAACAATATATTTTGTATAATCATTTGTTTGTATATTCTGAACAAATATAATTATAAAGAAAACAAATATGCCAAATACTCTTTTTAAAAAGTTATTTTTAAATAAATTTAAAAGATAATCAATAAATGATGAAATGTATATAATTACAATAGGAATAATATATAATATTATTCTTCCCAGAAAAGGGTAGACTTTCATTATACTCGCAGATAAAGCTAAGCATATAATAAATAAAAATAAATATCTTAAATTATTTTTTTGTATATGAAAATTTAAAAACCCCAGTATACAAATGGTTGTAATTAACCAAAAAACTCTGTAACCGCAGAAAACATAATGAAACAATTCATTAAATATAGTATAAAAAGAACTTAAGGACAAATTTATTAATCCTACTTCGTGATTAGCCCAATAATTTTTCATAAGAAGATATATATCGGTATCTATTAAATATAGATATAAACAGCACATAATAATACTAAGTAATATTAATATTGATTTATAATTAAAAAGTTTTTCTTCAATGCTTTTAGCAAATACTGTTGCAGGAATTATAAACATTGCAGGAAATGAAAACAGTACCAGTAAAGCAGAAATTACGGAATAAATAATACTTTGTTTAATTGTAATTTCTTTCAAACTGAAATATTTATAACTCATTATCAATAAAATACATACCAATACATCCGATTCATACGGCTTAAAATTTGCAGAGAAAAATATTAAAGGAATATTTAATACAAATAAAATTAAACCGATAAGAATTGCTAATTTGTTTTTTAATATAATTTTTAATAAGATGAAAAAGGCAATTATGGAAAGAATTGAAATACAATAAGAAAATAATCTGAAAGTTATATATGAATAACCGAAAATATTTAGTATAACCTTTTGAATTACTCCCCATAAGGGCGGGATTTTTATACAATATTGAAAACTTTTGAAAAAACCGGATAAACCTGTATCAAAAAATTTAATACTTGTAAGTGCTTCATCATGGCTGAATGTCGTATTATTAATAAAAAAATGTGTTCTAATATAAATTCCCGTAAAAATAATAATTCCTGCAAATACAAAAAAAACTATATTTTTTATTAAATTCAATTTATTTTCTTTTATATGTTCCATAAGATTTACCTTTTACATTTATCATTATATAAGAAAATAAGCTGTTGACTAATTACTATTTTTTTATATTCTGTGATAATCTTAAATTATGAAAAAATACGGAAAATTAATTTTCATAATAATTATATTGTCATTGATACTAGTTTCTTGTTTCCGGATAGATAACGGTACAAAAGAAACAGCTTTTGAAATCTCCGAAAGAAATAAAACAGAAACGGAAAAAATAGATTACAAAGCACCATCTACCGAATTTTTTAATGATGTTGAATATAAAATGTCTCGTTCAAAAGTTGGAAAATACGGAGGACAGATTGTTGTATCTACGATAGGAGAAGGCCCTAAAACATTTAATCCGTGGGTATCAAAAGATGCTACTTCATCAGAAATTGCCGACTTAATGTATGATTCCCTTCTTTCTACTGACCCCGTTACCGGTCAGGTTATTCCTAATATGGCAAAAGAATTTAAAGTATCTGAAGACCAAAAAACATATACCATTACTTTAAGAAAAGGTTTAAAGTGGACAGACGGCAGAGAAATTACATCAGATGATGTTGTATTTACCTGGAATGATATTATTTTAGCGGGATTTGGAAATACTTCTTTAAGAGATTCCGTTTTAATTGACGGTGAATATCCTATCGTGAAAAAAATCGATAAATATACAACCGAATTTAAAATAAAAAGACCCTTCTCTCCGTTCTTAAGGTTTGTAGGAACACAAATTGCACCTAAGCATGTTTTTGCTCCCGTTATAAAAAAAGGCTTAAGGTATTTTGATTCTTACCTTTCAACGACGGTAAAACCTAAAGATATTGTATCTTCAGGTGCTTTTATGCTCGAGGAATACGTTCCTGCTCAAAGAGTAGTACTCAAGCGAAACCCTAATTATTATGTTGCTGATGAAAATCATAATTTACTGCCTTATATAGATAAATATGTAATTTTAATAGTGGGTGACCTGAATAATGAAATGTTGAAATTTGAATCGGGCGAACTTGATGTTATTAACGTACGAGGTAAGGATTTACCAAGATTTAAATTAAAAGAAAAAAAATCTGATTTTAAACTTTATAACCTCGGGCCTGCTACAAGTACTATGTTTATTGCATTTAATCTTAATACAAGAAAAAATAAAGAAGGCAAATATTATGTAAATCCTATAAAACAAAAATGGTTTAATGATATTAATTTCAGAACGGCTGTAGATTATGCAATTGACAGAACCGCAATGGTGAATAATGTTGTAAACGGTGTGGCGCAGCCTCTTTATACAGCTGAATCACTTTCATCTATATACTTAAATGAAAAACTTGCAGCAGGACATGAAAAAAATATTGAATATTCAAAAGAACTTCTTGAAAAATCGGGATTTTATACGGATGAACAGGGTATTCTTCACGATAAAGACGGGAATACCGTTGAATTCGATTTATATACAAATGCCGGTCAGACTGAACGTGAAGCCTGCGGAGTTATGATAAAAGAAGATTTAGCACTGCTTGGAATGAAAGTTAATTTTAAACCGATAGAATTTAATTCACTTGTAAGCAAAATGATGTCAACCTCCGATTGGGATATGGTGCTTATGGGGCTGACAGGAAATCCTTTAGAACCTCACAGCGGGCAAAATGTCTGGAATTCAAGAGGGCATTTGCATCTTTTTAATATGAGATTTCCTGATGAAAAAGATAATTCCCTTCTTGACTGGGAAAAACAGCTAGATGATATTATAGACCAAGGTGCTTTGGAACTTGATTATAATAAACGTAAAGCCATATATGATAAGTATCAGCAGATAATATATGATGAGAAACCTTTTATTTATTTGTATTCCCCGCTAACGATAACTGCGGTAAGAAATAAAATAAAAAACTTGTATCCGACACCACTGGGCGGAACACTGCATAATCTTTATGAATTATATATAGATGAATGATTATAAATTAATAAAATTAAATACTGCAAGAAATTGCCTCAGATACATTATAAGAGCATTTAATACAGAAGAAATATATCTGCCCTATTATCTTTGTCCTGCTGTCCGAAGTGCCGTATTTAAAGAAAAATGTAAAATTAATTATTATCATATAGATGAAAATTTTAGACCTGCCATAGAATTTCCTTTAAATTCATACATTCTTTATCCTGATTATTTCGGGGTATGTTCTGATATTGTTGATGTTTTGAGCAAAAAATATAAAAATCTTATTGTTGATAATGCTCATTCATTCTATTCCAAGCCAAAGGGTATAGCCTCTTTTAATTCTTTAAGAAAATTTTTTCCTTCTCTTATAGATGGTGCTTTCCTTTATACAACCAAAACTCTTAATACTCAAATTCCTATGGAGGAATCTTCGTATACCCCTCATATACTTTCATTTGAAGAATTTTGTAAAAATGAAAACAGATTAGATAATCAGGAAATTAAACTAATTTCCGAAAGTACATATAACGGGTTTTTAACCGTTGATATTGAAAAAGAAAAGAAATATCGCCTGGAAAAATTTGAATTTTTACATAAAAAATACGGTAATTCTAACTGTTTAAATATAAAAATTAATGATAACACAGCACCTTTTGGCTATCCGTATTTGTTAAAATCCATAGAAGATGCTGATAATACGGTTAAAAAACTAAAGTCGGAGGGTGTAAACGTATACAGGTATTGGAACAATCTCCCCGATAATTATGAAGAAAAAATATTTTATAATTCTCTTGTTGTAATTACGATATAAATTCTTCAAAAGTTTTAGAATATACTTTCGGCGGATTTATATAATCATCAGAGGTTAAAGAGTTATCTTTAAATAATTTTTCATCTTGTATATCATTAATTGAAAGCATTGCTGCTATTTTTTCGGATAATTTCTGCTGTTTAACAAGTTTTGCCTCAATATATGCAGCGGGAATAAATGCAATAACGGCTCCAATCCCCGTCATAATTTTGTACAGTTTTCTGTTCGCCAGTTTTTTGCCGAGGCTGTGTCCCAGCTTTCCGCCAATAGCCGTTGCTATAATATCAATTGGGCCGAGAATTGTTTCCGAAAGAGATTTAATCCCGACAGATTGTTCATAAACTCGTTCACGGTGTTTATTTATTACTTTTTCGGTGTTTTTTTGAAACTGTTTTGCCTCATTTAATTGAGCGGGAGTTAAATTTATTTCTTTTTTTGCCTCCATTCTTGCTTTGATTTTCGGCATTTCGGTTTGAGTGAACTTTTCGTATTCTTTTAAATCTTTATAAACCGTCTTTAAAAATTCAATCGGTGTTTGTTTTTTCTCATCATTGGATTGCTTGTATTTTTCGGGATGTTCCATAAATGTTTTTAAATGTTTATATTTAGTTGCACATATAACTTTATTTTCAAGGTTAGATATATTTTTGTTTAATATAAAATAAGTTAAAAGCGGAACACCCAATTTAACCAATAATTTAAGTGTATTATTTTTTATTTTTAAGACTTCTGTTAATTTATCGGTAAGCAGATACTCTAAAAAACCGCCCGTAAATAAAGACGAATAAGAAATATTTGAAATTGTTTCAACTTTTCTTAAATCTTCAAGCACGTCATGTTCCACATTCTTTAAAAGATTGGTAAAAAACTGTTTTTCTAAATTTGCTTTTTTCTGCTGATTTGGAGATAAAGGCTTATTATCAGGTTCTATATCTTTAAAATATTGATTTTTTTCTTTTTGAAAGGCTTTGTAATTTTTTTTGTATTCTTTAACTGAATCTAGAGATGATTTTATATTAACTCTTTCGGTTAATTTATCTACGGCAGATTTTGATTTTTCTTCATACTGCACAATTGAATTAATTTGTTCCTCCTGCTCAGGGGTATGAATTGCATATAATTTAGGATTGTTAATAATGTTTTTAGTTCCGTCATAACTTGCTTTTCGGATTAGTCCGAGTTGAGATTTAAGTGAGTTTTTTATACCTGCGGCAAATATAATTCCTGAAAATATTGCAGATATTGCAGTTACAACTTTAGGCATTTTTAAAGAGAGTTTCCCTATATTAATTTTAGAACAGCGGTATTTTTCAAGAAATATTCCCAGCTTAAATAATGGTTTTTTAGTTGAATAAATTAAATAAGGCGAAATCTTTGTAACTGCAGTGGGTAATGAAGTTAAAAGCCCTAAAATTGACATTAATTCAATATTGTATGTTTGAAAAAAAGTTTCTGAATCCTCGGCTTTTTCATGTTCGTAACTGTCCAAAACTAAAAGAGGTTCAGCAATTACTTTTGCTTTTTGTTTAAAATTATTTATTTCTTCAGGGGTTAAAGAAGTATTATTTTTTATGTTTTTGTTCCGCTCATTAAAGCGGTTATAATCATCAATATGTTTTCTGTATTCTGTATAAAAAGAAAAAATATCGTTCATTTAAACATAAAATACCTTTATTTCCATTTGCATAAAGTTTAAAATACTTTAAAGTTGTTACTTTTTCTATAGTATATTTATATAATTTTACAAAATAAAATTATTTTTCTTGTAAAATAATTATGACAAGAGAGGGGATATTAAATGTCATTAAATTCATACTTAGGAATAGATGTAGGCTCTGTTACTACCAAAGCTGCAATTGTCGATGAAAACGGTCAGTTTATAGACGGTTTTATGACAAGAACATCAGGTAAACCTGTAGCTGCGGTTCAAACATCACTTAGAAATTTAATGGTTCAGGCAAAAGAAGAATATAATATTTTAGGTGTAGGCACAACAGGCTCAGGAAGGAATTTGGCAGGTGCTTTAGTCGGGGCTGATGTTGTAAAAAACGAAATAACAGCCCATGCCGTTGCTGCAAGTACATATGTCCCCGGAGTTCAAACAATCCTTGAAATAGGCGGACAAGACAGTAAAATTATTATTTTAAGAGACGGAATTGTTACGGATTTTGCAATGAATACCGTGTGTGCGGCAGGGACGGGAAGCTTTTTAGACCAGCAGGCTTCAAGATTAAATGTTCCTATTCAAGATTTTGGTGCAATTGCATTAAAATCAAAATCTCCCGCAAGGATTGCGGGCAGATGCGGTGTTTTTGCCGAAAGTGATTTAATACATAAACAGCAATTGGGCTATCCTGTAGAAGATTTATTATACGGGCTTTGTCAGGCATTAGTCAGAAATTATTTAAGCAATCTTGCACTTGGTAAAGAGATCCTTCCGACAGTTACTTTTCAAGGCGGAGTTGCAACTAATATAGGCATGGTAAAAGCTTTTGAAGAGGCACTTAATACAAAAATCGTTGTGCCCGATAATCATCAGACAATGGGTGCTATTGGTGCAGCACTTTTAGCTATGGAAAATCATCAATTTAACCAAAAACCGACTACATTTAAAGGCTTTTGTGTCGGAGATATGGAATTTAATTCATATACAAATCAATGCAGTGGCTGTTCCAATAACTGTGAAATTATAACAATTATTGAAGGTGAAGTTACCTCAAGAGAATTAAATAATAAATCCGATAAAATAATTGCCCGATGGGGCGGAACGTGCGGCAGATGGGATATAGGATAGCTTTTGTAAATTTTTGTAAAATTTATACATATACTCCTTAAGATTTTTGTAAAATATGTCGACATTTATTAATACAAAAATATATAAGGAGCAATGAAAAAAATGGGCTTAGCAGCATCTCAGGGAAGATATTTATGTTTGACGGCAAGAATGAGCGACCTGATTAATGAAGGTCAGCAAATATCGTATTCAAGGTTAATGCTTGCAACGGAATCACAAGAAATTGCGGAAAAGTATAATAAAGCAATGGCAAATTCTGTTATGGAAGCACAAATATACGATGAAAACGGAAATCCGAAGTCTGTAAGACTGACTTACGATGCAATAACTAACAAAGATTTGACTAAAGGTCTTGGGATGAGGATTGTAGATGCAGACGGACATATAGTTGTTCCTCAAAATGCAACACAAGAATTAAAAGAATCTTTAAAAAACAAAGATGAAGATGAAACTTTCGTATATGATGAAAGTACTGATGATGCCGAATATATTCAGGAAATGATTTTAACAGGACAATGGTTCTTAGAACAAAATACAGGTTCTGAAGAGAATGCCAAGTGGGAAAAACTGCAAAGCTGGCAAGGTTCAAGTCAGGTATCCGAAAGAAACTATACGGAAGATGATGCGGCAGCCGAGGCTGAGTATGAAAAGGATATGAAAGCACTTCAGAAAAAAGATAAAATGCTTGAAATGAGACTTGAACAAATTCAAACTGAAGAAAATGCAATTGAAACAGAAATTGATTCCGTTAAACAAGTTATATCCGATAATATAGATAATTCATTTAAGACATTTGCTTAAATTAAAACAAGGTTTTATCCTGCCTAAAGTTTCGCCGTCTTGCGATTTTATTTCGGCAGGATAAATTTGTTTTAATTTTTTAATATTTTCTTTTGTGACCCAATTCATCTGTTCAAGAGCATTTATAACAGTGTGTGCTCTTGCCTCCATACTTGAATCTGCTATTTTAACAATGATAACTTCTTCTTTTATAATGTTTACGACTACACAAAGTCCTTCAGCGCCCACTTTGGCAATCAGATTTTCACTGTTTGCAATTATATCGCTGTCAAGTCTGTCTTTTCCGCCGATTAGGTAAGGATAGTTTAAAAACGCATCTTTTATTTTTTCATATTTTTTATTAAGAAATAAATTTAAAAAACCAAGTCCCAAGTTAAATAATGGTGTAGCAATTACAGGCAGACCGCATCCGTCTTTACTTATGATTATGTCATCTTTTTTTATTTCGCATAATTCGCATACTTTTTTGATTATATAATCACTTAAAGGGTGAGAGAGGTCTTTATAATTTGCCGTGTTAAAATTTAATTCTTTGCATATCGCAAGCATGGCAGAGTGTTTGCCTGAACAGTTATTATGAATTCTATCAGGATTTATATTCTCTTTTATTAATCTTTTTTGTTCGTTTTTACTTAAAGGTTCTTCAGCGTGGCATAATAAATCCTTCTCGCTTAATCCGATTTTATTTAAAACTGATATGATTTTTTCCTGATGTATTAACTCTCCCGTATGCGAAGCACAGCAAAGCGCAATTTCTTCAAGAGTTAATTTTAATTTAATATCCAATCCCAAATCTATTAACGGTGAAACTTGCATTGGTTTCATACAGGATCGATGATAAAATTTGTAATTATTGTCTTCTCCGATTTTATTAATTATCCCGTTTTTATTTATATGAATAATTATCCCGCAGTGTTCCCGCTGAACAAGACCGTTTCTGATATATTCAATAAGTTTATTGTATTTAGGCTCTTGTATAATCATATTAATATTTTACTTCAAAAATATCTATAATTTGGATGATTTGTATTAAATATAATATGTAGTATAATTAAATCAACTGAGAGGTATAGGATGCAGATTGTTGAGGTAAAAAACGATACAGCTAAAATAATTTATAATCCTGCAGAAAATTACTTGCTCCCTTATGATTTTATTTTGATTGAAGATAACAATTATAAATTAATTTCTCAGGTAATTAATATTGAAACGGATAATAATTCCGAAAATAATTCTGCTGTTTTAAAACTCGCACTGTTCTTAGATGAAAATGATAATCTTTCTTATTATAACGGTTTTATACCTTCTAAAAATTCAAAACTGGTATTTATTAATTCTTCGGAAATAATTTCATTATTGAAAGAAGAAAGTGAAAATATTAACTTCGGCTGTTTGGTAAATCATCCAAATTGTACTATGGAGACAGGCATTTCTATATTGGATAAAAAACTGTATATTCAATCCGACAGAAATGAAAAGACAAAGTACATAATTAACAAAATTGCAAATGAGTTAAATAAACTGAATAAAAAATTAGTTATTTTGGATTTTAATAAACGATATTGTAATATAGGCGGAACTATAATTAAAATAGCGGATAATTTTAAACTTCCTTTAAATATTGATGCATTTAATACAATATTAAAATATGATATTCAAGATTGCCCTATTGAAGATAAAGCATTAATCCAGAGTATTATTCTTGAACTTAGAGAATATTTAAAAACATTGGAGGATAAATTTATACCGTTTAATGTGTTTAAACAGGTAGTAGATAATGAATTTCTGGCAAATCCCGTTTCAGGTTTGATGCTTTTAAGAAATAAGTTGTGGTATTATGCACAGGAAGCAATTTTTGCTGACTTAAAAAAGCAATTTGAAATTATAAACGAAAAAATAAAAGAACAAAATTTAATTATTATTGATGTATCGGATTTATCTGAATTCTGGAATGAATTTATTTTAAAAACCGTAACTGAATTAATAAATAACAAATGTTATATGTTCTTTTCAATTGATGATGTAAATACGGATAGAAAACATATAGAAAAAATTTATAATTCCGAAAATGTAACACCCATTATTTCTTCATCATATAACAGCCGTTATAATGACATATTAAAGTCATTGTGTTCTAACAGCATATTATGTAAACCGTCCGTATATAATGCGGAACAAGAAACATATTCTTTCTTATTAAACAGGATTAATAATGATGAAATGGTTTTATATGGAGAATCAACATTATACATTCCGTTAATAATTGACACTAAAAAAACTTCGGAGATTCGTGAAATTCATCACAACAGTCAGGAAATTAAACAAGAATATGAAAATATCGAACAAACTGTACAAAGCGAAAATAACATTGTTGAAATAATTGATGAAATCCCCGTTATAGATGTTGAAGAAACAAAAACTCAAGAGGAAAAAGATGAATTCCCTGACATATATGTTGAAGAACCTGAAACTCAAGTTTCAGAAGATGATATTTTAGACAGTGATTTGGACTTTTTAGATGAAATTGACCGGACGGAAAAACCTGAAATAATATCTTCCGAGGATAGTAACGGTGATGAAGTTATAGAAGGTACTGAAATTCTTTCTGAAGAGGCAGATGAAATTGACGATATTCAGATACCTGAAGATAATCAATCGGAGCAAGCGGTAGTTGAAACGGAACAAACTGTTGAAGAAGAATTCCTCGGAGATGAAGAACAACTTCTCGGTGAAGAAGAACAAATTCTTAAAGAGGAAGAACAAACTGATGATGAAATTGTAAATCTTGATGATTTTATAGAGGATATTGTTATTAATTCAGAAAACAAAGATAAATCAGAAGAAGATGCTTTATTAAAAGAAGAACCTGATACACTTGAAGAAACCGAAATTAATAATGAAATTGAAGAAAAACAAAATGCTAATGTTGAAAATGTCGAAACCGGTGCATATGAAATAAATGCTGAGGAAGAAAAAGAACAAAATATAGAAACAGCCCATAATAATGAAATAAAGGCAGAAACTATTTCGCAATCAGGTGAAAAAACGGATATAAGAAATAATTCAGAACTTCCGATTTATGAAACAGATTTACCTGAAAGTCTTTCGGTAGACAGTTTACCGTTTAAAGTCGGAGATAAAGTATATCATCCTAAGCACGGAAACGGAATAGTTGAGGGATTTGCGAATTACAGTAATAAAATATTGTTCTGTCAAATAGAATTTGAAAATGTCGGAAGAAGAATACTTGATCCCAGAATTGCAGGAATAGAAAAAGTTTCATAAAGCCATAAAAAAACTGCCCCTTTAAGGAGCAGCTTTTTGTTATTTATATTAATTAGATAGATTTTAATTGTTCTAAAGCTTTCATAGCGGATTCTTTAACTCTTTCATCTTCATCAGCTTGAGCCAATTCAAAAATAGTTGTTAGATATTCTTTATATTCAGGTTTAGCTATGTGAATTAATGAAGAAATACCTGCTACTCTGATTTTTGGATCAGGGTCTGATTTAATTGTATTAATAACTGTTTCAATACAAGGTAAATCTTGGAGTGGAAGAGTTTGTTTTAATTCTTTATTTAATCTTTCCTGCATGAATGAAATAGTATATAAAGCAAATTGCTTATTCATTTGTGCTTTTTCCATTTCGCAAGGTGTTTCAGCAAGAGTTCTTTCTTGAGGAGTTAAATCTTCAGGAGCTTTATTTCTTAATTCTTTTACTTCATCAGAAGGACCTTGAAGGTTAGAGGTGTCTTTATTAATAATATCAACTAACGCATCAAATACTACAGAGTCTAAAAGTTCATTACCTTCTGTTCCTTCATTTTTTACATATTGTGCAATTTCTTCAATAGTTGATTTTTGTTGATCTAAATCATTAGTTTTTAATCTGCCTGCAAATGCTTCAGGAGATATTGAAGAAGGTTGAGTAGTAACAGGAGTATCAATTACAGGAGCTGCTGCAGGAGCCTGAGGCATTTGCGGTGCTGCAGGAGCCGCTGAAGGAATTTGTGCTTGCGGCATTTGAGGTGCTGCAGGAACTGCTGCGGGAGCCTGTGGCATTTGTGGTACTACAGGAGTTTGCGGTATTTGAGGTGTTACAACTTGTGATGGAATATACATCGGTTGAACCGGTGTATAAACTGGTTGTTGAACGGGTACATTTAAAGGAGTTCCCGGAATATATCCTTGGCCTTGAGGATTTAATATTTCTATATTTACACCGTTAAACTGTGATTTTTGAGGTGTTTGTCCGTAATAACTTGCCTGCGGATAATTATAGAAATAACCTGCTTGTTGAGGGTATTGAATTTGATTATATGCACCTGCTTGCGGATATGCGGTTGGCTGCATTGGCATTTGTGCCGGAATATATTGCGTTTGTGGTGCTTGTATCATTGTTAACTCCTTATTGTTACTATCTAATTACTAACATAACATTAGTTTCCACATTCATGAAGGTTCGTGATATAAAAAAATTGCTAGTCTTATTTTTATATAAACAAACAAAAAAATAAATATTTCCCCTAAATTCAATATTTATAACAAAAAATACATATTTACAAAAGTTAATATTAATAAACTTTTTATTATCTTTTACAAATTTTTTTCTTTAATGTAAAATTAAATTGTATAGTTTATTCGTTAGGGATATGAGTTCAGAAAAAAAGACAATAACAAGATTTAACATAAAAGATTATCAAGGATTAATTGATACTCTTGCAAAAGTCGAGTATAAAAAATTGTCATCCAAACATTTAATTGATTTTTCTGAATTGGTAAATATAGGAACACAGGTTGTTCATAAGCTTTGCGCTAATTCTGAACCTGATAAATATAATAAATCATACATTTCAACCGCCATAAAGTGGGCAATAAGAAATGAAGTCAGAAGACGTTATAAATGGTATGTATTAAAAAATCAGCAAGAATCAGCTTATGACGAAGAAAGTCAATCTAATATAAGGGAAGCCGTTTATAAAACAATACTTTCTGTTGATGAAATGGCAGAAGGTGAAAACCCTACTCAAATAAGAGATTTCAAAAGAAATCCCGAAGAAAAAGTATTATTTTCAGAATTAAGTGAAAGTATAAAAGAGGCAATTAAAAACCTGCCTCCAAGAGAGAGGGAATTAATAGAATGTAAGTTCTTTAATGATAAAAAGTTAAGAGAAATATCTGATGAGTTTAACCTTTCACCTTCAAGAATTTCAAGAATAATTCAATCAGGATTAAATAAGATAAGAAAAGAGCTGGTTAAACAAAATTTGGTTTAAAACAATGCATAGGCATTGTTTTATTTTTGAATAGTATAGGAGAAAAGTAAGTATGTCTAAATTAATGAGCGGAATAATGTCATATATATTGCCCCCTTCAAATGATGTTTTTTATTCATTATTTGAGGAAGGAACGGCATGGTGCAAAAAGTCTGCCGAATTATTTCAGGAAATATTAAAATCCGGGATTACGGATGAGCATGTTGCTCTTGCACGGGAATATAAGCATGCCAGCAGTAAAAATATAAAAAAGACACTTGAAGTTTTAGATACATCTTTTGTAACACCCATAGACAGGGAGGATATTCAAAATATCGCTACATTGCTGAATAAGATTACAAAAAAAATAACAAAGTCATGTATAAATATAAAAATATACAGACTTGAAGATATAACAGAGAATTTAAAAAATCAGGCTCAGACATTAATTGATGCAACGGAAGAGTTAGAGCAGATTTTTGCTAATTTTAAGAAGCCCACAATATCCGATATGACGGCAAAGAACCTTAAGATGAAGGAAATTGAAACAAGAGGGGATGAAATCCTTATATCTGCAACTGAAGCATTATTTTCAGGCAAGTATGATGCATTGAATGTAATAAAATTAAGAGATATCCATAAGGATTTGGAAAATGCCTTAGATTCCTGCTACAGTGTATCGGATGCAGTTGTCAGTGTCGTGTTGAAAATGAGTTAACAGAGGATTTAATATGACATTAACAATAATTCTGTTAGTTTTAGTAATAGTAGTAGCACTGGCATTTGATTATATAAACGGATTTCATGACTGCGCAAATTCAATAGCTTCTGTCGTATCAACGAAGGTATTATCCCCGAGACAAGCTGTCCTATTTGGTGCAACACTTGAGGCTACCGGTGCACTTTTAGGAGTAAATGTCGCAAAAACAATAGGTGCAGGAATTATAGCAAGTGATACAATTACACTGCAAGTAATATTATGTGCTTTAATAACAGCGGTAATATGGAATTTAATTACTTGGTGGTTCGGGCTTCCGTCCAGTTCCTCGCATGCCTTAATTGGCGGTTTATTAGGTTCTGCATTTATTCATGCAGGTCTAAATACAATAAATTTTGCAATTTTAATAGAAAAAGTTATAATCCCTATGTTCGCATCGCCTGTAGTCGGCTTTACGGTAGGCTTTATGGTGATGTGCTCCTTTTTAAGATTATTTTACAAAATGAAACCTGATGTAATAAATAGAAGATTTAAAAGAATTCAGGTCTTTGCCTCGGGGTTAATGGCACTAAGCCACGGGTTAAATGATGCTCAAAAAACTATGGGTGTAATTACAATGGCGCTTGTAACGGGCGGAGTTTTGGTTATGCCTGAAGGTGAATTTAATATACCTATATATGTTAAATTGGTTTGTGCTTTAACAATGGCTTTTGGTACAATGACGGGCGGTTGGAAAATAATAAAAACAATGGGAAGTAAAATAATAAAATTAAAACCCATATCAGGTGCGGCTGCTGATTTTTCTGCGTCATCCATTGTACTTATTGCATCTGTTTTTGGTATTCCGTTAAGTACCACTCATGTAGTCTCAACGGCAATAATGGGTGTAGGTACAGCCATTAACGGAAAAGGGGTAAGAACTAATATTATTAAAAATATTGTAACGGCATGGGTGCTAACAATTCCTTGCTGCGTTATAATGTCTTTATTAATATATTCTATATTAAAACATATACCTCACTAGAAAAGGACTAAAAATGGCATTAAAATCAATACAATACAGAACGGAAGGTACATGCTGCGGGTTAATAAATGTTGTTATTGACGGCAGTAAAATATATGATGTTGAATTTATCGGCGGATGTATGGGTAATCTTCAGGGGATAAAAAAACTCGTTATCGGTATGGAGATAGATGATGTTATAAATAAACTTCAGGGGATTAAATGCGGGTCTAAGCCTACAAGCTGTCCCGATCAGCTTTCAAAATGTCTTGTTGAATTAAAATCAAAAATGGCGCAGGAAATAACTAAATAAAGGGAAAGATGTGGCTATTGAATTAGAAAAAAAACAAGGTTTAATCGCAGGAAACGGTCAATTACCCGTTCATTTGGCAAAAAATGCCAAAGAAAACGGATTTGAAGTTATTGCCGTTTCTTTATCATCAGATAATAAAAAAGAATTAAAAAAATACTGTTCAAAGGTCTATGACTGCGCCCCGGGGGAAGTTTTAAAAATAAAAAATATACTTCTTGAGGAAAAGATTAAACAGTTAACTTTTATAGGTAAAGTTTCAAAAAGTGTTGTTGTTAAAAGACCAAGGTTTGATTCATTGGCTATAGAATTTTTAAAACGTGCTAAAAGGCTTAACGATGATGCTATAATGCTATTTCTTGTTGAAGAACTCGATAAAATAGGTGTTAGTGTTTTAGACCAAACAATATTTATTAAAAATTTAATGGTTCCTAGAGGAATTTTAGGTAAAATTCAACCCGACAGTGCAATGCTGGATGATGTTGAATACGGCTATAAAATTGCAAAGGAAATGGGACAATTGGATATAGGGCAATCTGTTGTAATTAAAGACAGAATGATTATGGCTATTGAAGCTATTGAGGGTACGGATAAATGTATTAAAAGAGGCTGTAAACTCGGAAAAAAAGATGCAGTTATTGTAAAAGTAGCCAAACCTAATCAGGATAAAAGATTTGATATTCCCGCATTCGGGCTGAATACTCTTAAAACAATGAAAAAATATAAGGCAAAATTAATTGCCGTTGAAGCTAATGAAACAATTCTTGTTGACCATAAAAAAACAATTGAATTTGCGGATAAAAATAATATTATTGTAATGGCGGTATGAAGAAATTATTTATTATTACAGGTGAATTATCAGGCGACAGGCATGCTGCCGACGTTGTAAGGGAATTAAAAAAGATAAATCCCGATATTGAAATTGAGGCAGTCGGAGGACAAAATCTTGCCCAAGCTGGGGCTAAGCTATATTGCGACCACTCTAAAATGTCTGCTGTCGGCTTTAATTTTAAAATTATTTATAATCATTTAATGCTCGGGAAAAAAATTGCCGAATATTTAAAAGACGAATTTAAGCCTGATATGGTTTTAATGGTTGATTACGGCGGATTTAACCTTAATTTATCAAAGGTGTTATCTAAATATAATATAAAAATATATTATTATATTCCTCCTCAAATATGGGCATCAAGAAAATGGCGATTAAATACAGTAAAAAAGTGTATTAGTAAGGTTTTAACAATATTCCCCTTTGAAAAAGAAATGTATGAAAAAATCGGTGTGGATGTAGAATTTGTAGGTCATCCCTTATTAGCGGAAATCCCTGAAAAAAAAGATAAAACAGAGTTTTATGAAGAAAATAATCTTGATAAAACAAAAAGGTTAATCTCAATATTTCCGGGCTCAAGGGTTTTTGAAATTAAAAATCTTTTAGAACTCTTTTTAAAATCCGCAAGAATTATTAAAGAAAAAAATCCTGATATTCAATACGCACTTGCTCAAGCCCCCAATATAAAAGACGAGTTAATTATGCCGATAATTGAAAAATATTCAGATTTAAATATTAAAGTTCTAAAAAATAAGAACTATGAACTTCTTGCGGTATCGGAGGCTTTAATCTTAGCCTCAGGCACGGTTGCTCTTGAAGCTGCAATATATAATACCCCTATGATAATAAGTTACAGAGGTCCTTGGTTTTTATATTTTATATACAGGCTTGTAAGATGTATTAAAAGAGTCTGCCTGCCAAATATTATTATGGATGAGGATATTGTCCCCGAAATATTACAAGGTGATGCAAAAGAAACTAAAATCGCCGAAGAAATTAATAAAATTTTAAATGATGATGTTTATAAAAATAAAATGATAAATTCATTGAAAAATGTTAAGCAAAAATTATCAACTGAATGCGCTTCAAAAAAAACTGCTCAAATTATTGCAAACAGTATATAAAACTACATCAAAAATATGGTTTTTTTTACAAAAATTTTATAAAATGTTAAGATAAAATTGTAAAACTTTATTACAAAAAAGCAAATTTTTAAATTTCAAGCTTTATAATTATCGTATTCAGGATTGGTTCATGCAAAAAAGTAAAGAAATCAAAGAAAATTCATATAATAAAGAAAAACTCTCTCCCCAACAATCAATAACAACAAATCCGATAGACAAAAGCGGATTAGTTGCTAAGATTAATATACTTGGGAGCGGAATGAACTCGTCTAAAATGGCACACTCGTCATTTGCTAAACACACCGAAAAAATGACAAGTATAATT
Source organism: Candidatus Gastranaerophilales bacterium (assembly GCA_947625305.1). Taxonomy (GTDB): domain Bacteria; phylum Cyanobacteriota; class Vampirovibrionia; order Gastranaerophilales; family Gastranaerophilaceae; genus Avigastranaerophilus. The sequence goes on from CANQNW010000006.1 coordinate 26,535, forward strand.
GATTATGCCGCTTTTATAAAAGATACAAATGAAATTATAAAAAATTACAGTGATATTAAAGATTCATTAAATGCTTTTCATAATTTATTTGTAAGTACTTTGCACTGCACTTATACGGCACTTGGAATAATAAATGAACAATCTAATACTATTGATATGAAACTTCTGGATAAAAATTCCAATGTATATTCATATAAAGTATTTATGAATGACAAAGAAAATGAAATCATTAAGGCAATAGAATGTGATGAAATACGAGTTTTAAAAAATTCCGAATATTTAAAAATTCCGTCATTGACAAACCTGCCCTCCGTAATAATTCCTATAAAAATACAGGGCAGAACAATATGTGTTGCTGCGGCAAGCGATTACAATGTTCAAAACCACATAAGTTTGTACCAGCTGGCATCAGCTAATTTGGGATTATTGGTACAAAATTCCGATTTGTATAAAAAAGTTTCTCAAAATTCTTCAATGGATGCGCTTACAAACTTATATTCACACAGAAGATTTCACGAATTATTATCACAAGAAATTTCATATGCTGAAACAAGCAAAACAAAAGTATCCGTATTGATTTTTGATATAAACGATATGGCGCAGATAAATCGTGAATACGGACACTCTAAAGGTGATGAAGTAATTAAAGTTGTAGCGAATAAAATTAATGAAAATATAAAGAAACATGATATTGCTGCCCGTTACGGCGGTGATAAGATATCTGTTATTCTTCGTGATATGAATGCGGAAGAAGCTAAATATATGGCAGAGTATCTGACATATTCTCTGTCGTGCTGTCTTGTTGATGATATCGGGCCTGTAAATAAGGTTTCTGTGGGTGTGGCTACATATCCTGATGATTCAATGGATAAGGAAAAGCTGTTAATTCTTGCGGAACAAGCAGTACTCGTCTCTAAGACAAAAGGATATACAAACGGAAGGTCTACGATTGTTTCAACTCAGGATTTTGATTTCTGGGATGATGCGGCATTAAATTCGTTTGCTATTGTTATGGCAAAGAGAAACGCTCAACTCGGAATTAAGTTTGAAGATGCCTTAGTTGAACAATTCCAAAATGAAAATATTGTTTCTCAAAATCACTTAATTGAAGTTGTAACGTCGCTTGCCAGTGCAATTGATGCGAAAGATGAATATACAAAAGACCACTCCTCATCTGTATCAAGGTATTCGGTTGCGCTTGCAAGAGCAATGGATTTGCCTGAAAATGAAATTGAAAGGATTAAACTCGGCGCACTACTGCATGATATAGGTAAAATCGGAGTTCCTGAAGATGTATTGAGAAAACCCGATAAATTGACGGATGAAGAATTTAAAATTATACAACAGCACCCGACAATTGGTGTACAGAAAATATTAGAACCTAATCCGCTATTGCACGATTTGATTCCTATAGTAAAATATCACCACGAAAGATGGGACGGCAAGGGCTATCCTTGCGGATTAAAAGGTGAAGATATTCCGCTTGCTGCAAGAATAGTTGCAGTTGCTGATACTTACCATGCTTTAATCAGCGACAGACCCTACAGAAAAGGTATGAGTGTTGAAAAAGCCTGCTCTATACTTGAAGAAGGTGCCGGTAAATATTGGGATAAAGAGTTAGTAAGGCAATTTATTGCAATAGCTCCTTCTCTTGCCACAAAAATTTAGTTTGTTTTGTGGTAAAAAGGTAAATCTGCATTTAAGTCTAACTTTTTTGCATTTTGTTTAAAAATTTTGGACTTGAATATTCCTGTATATGCCAAAAAGTATTTTATACTTACACTTAATACTCCCAGCCCGTATTTGCAGGAGCGGGAAAAATTAATGGAGGAAGCTTCGGGAAAATATTTAGTCGGACAGCTTATTTCTCCGATTTTATATCCCCAATAACAAATGAGGGCAAGCATTTCGTTATCAAAAATAAAATCATCATCGCAATCTTCAAGCGGAAGATTTTCAATGACTTTTCTCTTAAACCCTCTAAAACCTGTATGATATTCAGATAAATGCTGACCGAGAAACATATTTTCAAAAGCGGTCAAAAATTTATTTGCAATATATTTATATAATGGCATACCGCCTTCAAGCGCATTAGAAAGCATTCTTGAAGCAATAACGGCATCATATTCTTCGAATGCAAGCATTGATGCTATTGCGGGGATAAGTTTAGGAGTGTATTGATAATCGGGATGAAGCATTATTACTATATCCGCATTTGTCTTTAATGCAGCGGTATAGCAGGATTTTTGATTTCCGCCGTAGCCTCTGTTTTCCTTATGAACTATTGTTGTTATATTTAAATCTTTTGCAATATCTTTAGTTCTGTCGGAAGATTTATCATCCGTCAGAATAATTTCATCAACAATCTCTTTATATATTTCGTTATAGGTTTGTTTTAATGTTTTTTCCGCATTATATGCAGGCATTACTACAACTATCTTTTTCCCGTTTAGCATAAAATCCTCTTAATTCAGTAGTAATTATAACTCAATTTGTAATTATAAATAAATAATAAGTTGTTAACTTTTGTAAAATAATGTTATAATATATTAAAGATATATAATATCTGTGTCGAAATAATTTATATTATATTGGTGGTAAATAATGAGTTCTTGCGAATTAAAAGAAAGTTTAGAGGTTGTATTAAATCTGGGCAATGATGAAAAACACACTGTCCTGATTGTTGATGATGAAGAAAACAACCTTCAGCTTTTAAAAAGAACTTTTAGAGGAAAATATAATATTTTAACGGCGCATAACGGAATAGAAGCGCTAGATGTAGTTAAAGAACACGGTGATGAGATATCTTTAATCGTTAGTGATCAAAAGATGCCCCAAATGGAGGGTACTGAATTTTTAAAGCACGTAAGGGAAACTAACCCTCAAATAGTAAAAATTCTTTTAACGGGTCACGTGGATACGGATATTATAGTTTCTGCGATAAATGATTGTGAGTTATTTCAATATATTTTAAAACCGTTTGAACCCGAAGAACTTAAAATTGCTGTTGAAAACGGGATTGAAAAGTATTCAATGGCAAGTAATAATAAGATTTTTTATAATGAATTAAGAGAACTGTTATATAAAACAATAAGAGCCATTTCAAATGCTTTGGATACAAAAGATTCCTATACTAACGGACATTCTTTAAGAGTAACTTTATATTCAATGATATTAGCAAGAGAATTAAACCTTGATGAAGCATATATGGAGGATATTGAAATAGCAGGGTTATTGCACGATATCGGTAAAATAGCAATGCCCAAAAACATCTTGTGTAAAAACGGCAGATTAACAGATGATGAGTTTCTTGTTATGAAATCTCATCCTGTAAGAGGCGAAAAAATAGTTATAAATATTAAAAAACTTCAAATAATTTCCGAATGGGTAAAAGCTCACCACGAAAAATGGGACGGTACGGGATATCCGGACGGATTAAAAGGCGAAGAAATACCATTACCCGGCAGAATAATTGCTTTAGCTGATACTTATGATGCAATGACATCTACAAGACCATACAGAACAGCATTATCACACGAAACTGCCATAAATGAAATTAATAAATGTGCCGGTACACAGTTTGATCCCAAACTTGCAAAAATATTTGTATCACTATCTGATAAAATTAATGAGGCAAGGTTAAACCCCGAAAGTGTTTATAATAAATATTCTTTTCTTGCGAAAAAGATTGACTTTCGTATACCTTCCGAATTTGCTGTTCCGAAAGAGTAATTATTCCAGAGAGCAAATACTGACTGAAACGGTATCAGGGAAGGCTTTTTCCATTGTTTGAGATAAATCATTTGAAGCGTTTGTCCAGAAGTTCGGGGATGCAAGAATTTTAGATTCTTTGCCTTCATCTGTCGTTTTAATAATAAGCGGGTCGGATCCTTTAAAGTTAACCAGTAAATCCTTAATTGCCATAAGGGTTTCATAATTTATTTCTTTTTTCAAAGATAATGTAACTATGTTGCTGTTTTCAACCGGTTTTACATTTTCAATAATTATTTGAGGAGAACTCTCTTCTTTTTTTTGATATCTGCCTGAGATTATGATTTTCTTTTCCGCATCAATTAAAGAATTAAATTTTTCCAAAGTTTTTTGGAAGGCAACAAAAGCTATTTCGCCCGTTAAATCTTCTATTACACCTGATTTTAAAAATTTTGTCGGATCTTTTTTTGTGGGGATGGTTCTTACTGAACTTACCATTCCGCAAATAGTAACAGAAGTATCATTAGGCAGGTCAGCTAAATCTGCAATATTGTGTGTTGTAAGGAAGGGAAGTTTATCTCTGATTGCTTCGAGCGGGTGACTTGTTACATAAAATCCGAGGTATTCTTTTTCAAATTCTTGGATTTCTTTATCCGTAAAGTCTTCATCGCTTCCAAACATTTCAAATGACTGCATTTGATAACTGCTGGCAGAGGAATTGCCTTCAAATCCCGTGAATAAACTTACTTGCCCTTTTTCTTGAGCTTCATATTCTTTTGCTGCAACATTTAATATATTTTCAATATTATTAAATAATTTTTTTCTGGAGGGTTCAAGGCATATCAAAGCCCCTGCTTTCGTGTAGTTTTCAAGTGCTTTTCTGTTAATTATTCTGGGGTTAATTCTTTGTGTAAAATCCTGAATTGATTTAAATTCTCCGCCTTTATTTCTAATATCTAATGTTTCTTTAAGTACAATTTCACCTATACCTTTTATGGAATTAAGTCCGAATCTGATATTGTTTCCGTCAGGAGTAAATTCCGCATTAGATTTATTAATATCAGGCGGGAGGACTTTAATCCCCTGTTTTTGAGCCTCAGAGATATAAAGCTGGATTTTTTCAAGGTCATCTTTTGAGTTAGTAAGCATTGCACATAAATATTCAACGGGATAATGAGCCTTTAAATATGCTGTTTGATATGCGACAAAAGCATAAGCGGCAGAATGCGACCTGTTAAAGCAGTACTTAGCAAAACTTTCAATTTGTTCAAACAGTTCGTCCGCTGCTTCAGGTGTCATTCCTTTTTTACTTGCGGCCTCAACAAACCTTACTTTTTGTTTTGCCATTTCTTCAAGCTTTTTCTTACCCATCATACGGCGCACCATATCAGCTTCACCAAGTGTGTAGTCCGCAAGAACTTGGAATATCTGCATAATTTGTTCCTGATATACAATAGTTCCGTATGTATCTTTTAATACACTTTCAAGCAGGGGATGAGCATATTTTATTTCTTGTTTTCCGTGTTTTCTTTTTACAAAGTTATCAATCATTCCTGATTCTAACGGGCCGGGACGGAACAGTGCAACCAATGCGCCTAAATCTTCAAATACAGAGGGTTTTAAATCTCTTACCAGTTTTTTCATTCCTGCAGATTCTAACTGGAACACTCCATCTGTGTCCCCTTTCATAAGCATTTTATAAACGGCAGGGTCATCAAGCGGGATATTGTTAATATCTATTTCTATTCCGTGACGTTCTTTTATCATTTCAATGGTCTGCATTATGATAGTTAAGTTCTTAAGCCCCAGAAAGTCCATTTTTAACAGACCGATTTTTTCGCAGTCTTCTTTAGGATATTGGGTTATTACGTTCCCGTCTTTTGCTTTTTGTACGGGAACAATTTCATCTAAAGGCTGGTGCGCTATTATAACACCTGCTGCATGCATGCCTGTATTTTGCTTAATACCTTCTATCTTTATTGCTTCATCTATTATTTTTCTTATAAGTGCATCTTCGTCATATACTTTTTTTAAATCGGGAGAATTTTCAAGTGCTTTTTCAATTGTTATACCGACTTCTGAAGGTACATACTGGCTTACTCTGTTAGATATTTCAAACGGCAGGTTCATAACTCTTGCGACTGCTTTTATTGCTGCTTTCGCTGATAGGGTGCCAAACGTAATTATCTGGCAGACTTTATCTATGCCGTATTTTTCCGTAACATATTCAATAACTTTTTCTCTGCCGTCGCCAAAATCTATATCGACATCGGGCATGCTGATTCTTTCCGGGTTAAGAAATCTTTCAAACAACAGATTATGCTTAATAGGGTCAAGGTTGGTGATACCGAGAGCATATGCTACCAAACTGCCTGCAGCAGAGCCTCTCCCGGGGCCTACTGGAATTCCGTGAGTTTTTGCATAATTTATGAAATCCCATACAATTAAGAAGTATGCATCAAATCCCATTTTATTAATTATTTCAAGTTCATATTTTGCTCTTGCTTCAATTTCGGGAGTAATTTCTTTATATTTCTCATCCATACCTTTTCTTACAAGATAATTTAAGTATGAAGGTATTGTGTGGTTAGCAGGCACTTCAAAAGAGGGAAGTATGTTTTCGCCCATTTTAATTATGACGTGGCATTTATCCGCAATAACGGCTGTATTTTCAATTGCCTGCTCAAACATATCGGAATCCATCCATCTGAAGGCTTCTCTAAGTTCATCTACGGTTTTTACATAAAATTCCGTATTCGGTAAAAATTTAAATCTGTTTTCTTCTTCTTTCAGTGCATTTGTATTAATACATAAAAGTGTATCATGCCAGAAAGCATCTTCTTTTCTTAAGTAATGGCTGTCATTTGTAATAACCATAGGAATATCGTATTCCTGCGCAATTTTAACTAATTCCGCATTTGCTTGTTTTTCTTCAGCTAAGTTATGGTCTTGAAGTTCAATATAAAAATCATCTTTAAACAAGTCTTTAAAGTATTTAGCTGTTCTTCTTGCTCCGTCTTTGTTTCCGTTAATAATATCTCTTGAGATTTCACCTTGAATGCAGGCAGATAGGCATATTAATCCTTCGCTGTGGGTTTCAAGTAATTCTTTGTTAATTCTCGGACGGCGGTAAAATCCTTTAATATGTGCTATAGATACAAGCTTTACAAGATTTTTATAGCCGGTATTGTTTTTTGCCAATAGAACAAGGTGATATCTTTCATTATTATTGCAATTAGGATCTTCAATATCTCCGTTAATGACATAAAATTCGCATCCGAGGATTACTTTAAATTGTTTATCTTTACCTAATCTGTATAACTCAATAGCGCCATACATAACCCCGTGGTCGGTTACGGCAACTGCTTCAAAATTATTTTCTTGCGCAAATTCAATAAGTTCTTTATTCCTTATTGAACCATCCAGTAAGCTATACTCAGAATGCACGTGCAAAGGCACATAACGCATTTTCTATCCCCTTTATCCTGACATTAATAAATATATTTTATCTTTTAGATGTGTAAATGTAAATCAATGAATAATATTTTGTTAAGATAAATAGTTAATAATTTGTAATAAATCGGCATAAATATTAAAGTTTTGATTTATACTTGCCGAGATTTTATATTGTTATATAGATAATAATTTTAAAATTATCTTATAGTTTAATCGGATGTAAAATTTATGTTTAATTCAGTATATTTAAATTGTTATTTTAATAATGCTTGAAAAACAAGGAATAAAGATATATGGATAATGCAGACGATATAATGGAGATAAAAATGAATAATATATCAAATATTAATTTAAATGGGATATCTGGAGCTGAAACGGTAAAGCATAAAAATAGTGCAAATAATAATATTGTAAGTGAAGATAATCGAAAACCTGATACAACAGATTTAAATAATTCCCCGCTTGGAACTTATAACCGAGTATTATGCAGTAAGGTTAATAAGGTTGAAAATACGTTAAACGAAAAAAATTCTTATGAAGATTACTATAATTGTATATTGGGCGGTGCGTTAGGCGATGCACTCGGGCGTCCCGTAGAGAGGTTAAGGACACCTGAGATGATTGAAAGATATGGTAAATCAGGTATAAGAGATTTGCAGACAATGGGACTAAAAGCCCGCATTACAGACGATACCCAAATGACGATGTTTACGGCGGAAGGGCTGATTCGTTCAGCATTAAAAAACGGTAAAAATGCGAAGCCTGATTATAATTTAGTATATCAAGCTTATGAAGATTGGTATAAAACGCAAACTCAAAATTATGAGGATGTAAAACCTAACGGGTGGTTAAGTTCGGTAAAGGATTTATATTCTCCGATAGGACCGGGCAGAACATGTCTAAACAGCCTTAAAGAAGGAATTCCGGGTTCAATTGAAAATCCTGTAAACAATAGTTACGGATGCGGCGGAGTAATGCGAGTTGCTCCGGCGGGTTTAATGTATGATGATCCGAAGCAGGCTTTTGAAGTCGGAGCACAATGTGCTGCATTAACTCACGGCGGAAAAGAGGCATATTTACCGTCAGGATTTCATGCTGCAGTAATTTCCAATATAAGGCAGGGTAAGGATTTAGAAACTGCCTTTAAGGATTCTTTGGAAATACTTAAAACCTATGATGGTTATGAGAAAACATACGACAAAATTGTTAAAGCGATGGAACTTGCAAAAACTGATATTCCGACAGATGAGGCAATTGAATCTTTAGGCTATGGATTTACCGGTGATGAAGCTATGGCAATATCGACATATTGTATATTTAAAGTTCCCGATAATTTAAAAGAGGCATTAATTTTATCGGTAAATCACAGCGGAGACAGCGACTCTACAGGGGCTATAACGGGTAATATTTTAGGTCTTTATCTCGGACTGGATTCTATTCCGCAGGAATGGAAAGACAGTATGGAACTTAAGAATGAAATGTCATCTTTAGCCAAAGATATGTCTAATATTGATAATATACCTGACAAAGAAGAAAGATACCCAATTTAATAATTGTGTAAAAAGAGGTTATTTTAAAAACGAACTGATGACAAAAAATAATTTTGTCAAAGTCTTATATTGTCTTAATTTTAAAGGTAAATTCTACTTTATTTTAAATTGATTTGTAAATTTTTTGTAACATTTCACAATAATTAGTCAATTTTGCTGCTTGATTGTTTTATTAAATTTACAAAACAAATAGTTTAGGAAGGTAGAAAAATGAATATTAACTCGGTAGGTAATTATTCTCAAGTACAAAAGGTTTCTTTTGGAAACGGAGAAGATGTAGATTACAAAAAAGCTCTTGAACTTGCAAAAAAGATGAATTCTGATTATGTTCCTACAGAAGATATAAAAACACCGCAGCAAGTAGTTGCTTCAGTTGGGTTTGCGGGTGTAAAAACCTTTTTAAATGCAGCAACAACGACCGTAGTTATAGACAAAATTTTCAAAGGTAAAATTTCCAATGGTATTGCGAAAGGCATAACAGGTTTATCAGATAAAATGTTAAATGCATCTAACATATTAAAAACCGATGCAGTATCCGTAAAAGCAAAAGGAAAAAATGTTATAAGCAAATTATTAAGTAAAACGGCTGAACAGATTAAAAAAAGTAAAATGTCACTGCCGATTGCAGTTGGAATTGGTGCAATAATTGCATTAGTACCATCTATTTGTTCAAGAGATAATAACGGTGACGGTGTAAAAGATATTGCACAAAAATCACAGAGTGCATATGAAACATTTGAGAAGAAAACATCAGGACTTGTTCATGAGGCAACTGATGTAGCTCAATTCCTTCAAATATTCAGTTAATTTCATATATATATACAAAAAAGAGATTGTCAGAAAATGGCAATCTCTTTTTTTTACACTTTAAACTAATTGTTAATATTTGTTAACAATTAAATATAAAATCCTAAAGTTTTTATAAATCCAACCGATATAAGTTTCATAAGGAAGGATTATAAATATGGGTTTTAAAGCAGTATCATATACAGATGGAGGAGGAAGTTACAGTCCTTCTGTAAGTAACAAAAAATCAACTTCGCAAACGCAGAAGAGTTCTTCTTCGCAAACACAGAAGACTTCTTCTTCGCAAACCCAGAAAAATTCTTCTACACAATCTCAGAAGACTTCAGATAAAAATAATCAAACTATACAAAAGAATACTGATACAGCAACATCCTCTTATGCAAAAGCTCAAATATTTCAACAGCAGTCACAAGCACAAGCAGAGGCAGAAAAAGCAAGAGCACAAGCGGAGGCAAAAGCAAAGGCAGAGGCAGAAGCGAAAGCAAAGGCAGAAGCGAAAGCAAAGGCAGAGGCTGAAGCAAGAGCAAAGGCAGAGGCTGAAGCAAGAGCAAAGGCAGAAGCGAAAGCAAAGGCAGAGGCTGAAGCAAGACAAAGAGAACTTTACCAACAGAAATTGGATGAAGAACGTCAAAAAAGACTTCATGAAGAAAAACTTGCCGCACAAAAGCATTTAAAAGAAGTAAATGAAAAACGTAATAATGCTTCCTTAGCTAATGGATTATTGGTTGGATTAGCTGCGGCACAACAAACTATTGCAAGGAAAAATAATTCTACTACTGTTAAAGTAGATGTTCCTGTTGAAGGAAAAACTATAGAAGAAGATGAAGAACAAGTTGCTGATTCAGTATCAGCTGAACAACAGCAATTACATGAACAAGAAGATAGAATGCATGAGCAAAGGCTCGCTTATCAAAAGCATACAAAAGAATTAAAAGCAAAAGGAAAAATAGGGACATATTATACTCCTATACAATTGGAGGGAGATGAAACCGGTAAAAAAGAAGATAAACCGGTTTCTGAATATATAGTTGTTGTAGAACGACCGACTGCAGCAAAAATTATTGAAGAAGATGAAGAACAAGTTGCTGATTCAGTATCAGCTGAACAACAGAAATTACATGAAGAAGAAGATAGAATGCATGAGCAAAAGCTCGCATATCAAAAGCATACAAAAGGAGTAAATGCAAAAGGAAAAACAGGGACATATTATACTCCTGTAATGTTGGAAGAAGAAGAGCAAGGTGCAGCTTCAACACCTTCAACACCTTCAACTAAAACAATACCTGCTCCTGATCGTCTTCATCGTATGGATGATGGCATAAATTATATACAAGTAGCATTAGATTCCGGAGATGATGTAGCTCCTGCAAAAACATCAGCTGATATGGCAGGTAATTTAGCTTCAGCATCACTGCTTGGAGCAGAGATGGCAATAAAAACGGTTGAAGAACAATTGGAAAAAGAAGAAGCACCTGAAGCAACTGAATCTATAACTGCTGAAGAAGCAGATAAAATGTACTCCGGCCCGGAATGGTCAGATGTTGATTATAAAAAAAGTTGGGGTAAATATACATATGAAACTCAAAATGGTGTAACAGTTAAAGTTAACAATACTGAAGATACTATTGTAAGAGAAAATAAAAAGACAGGTGAAGTTGTTGTAATTGGTGCAAAAGATGATGCAAAAATTGAGTATGATGAATTTGGGCTAGATAACAACAATATTAGTCTTTTCGTTTATAATTCAGATATATCTTCAATAACAACACATATGGGAAATGATTCAATTTATATAAATAATTCTACAGTCGGGAAAGTAAATACCGGTATGGGAGATGATAAAATTGTAGTTGAAGGTAAGTCTGACATTGGAGCTATTGATGCATCAAACGGAGAAGATGAAGTTGAAATAAAAGATTCAAGTGCAGGTAATATAGAAAATTCAGATAAAGTAACAGTAGTAAATTCAAATGTTAGAGGTACTATAGATGCAGGTCAATATGGCAGCAATGATAAAATTACTGTTGAATGGTCAGATGTTAAAATTATAGAAGGCTTTGCAACTATAGATATTAATCAATCAACAATTGGAAATATCGATTGTGGTGATAAAAACAATAATAATGTAACAATAAATAATTCTACCATTACAGAAAATGTTAACTTAGGAAAAGGTCAGGATACAATTAAAGCAAACGGAACTAAATTTAATTCAATTTCATTAAAAGATGGATCTAATGTCGTTAATTTAAGTGATTGTTCTGTTAAATCTTTGGATGTAGATTGTTATTTAGATTATAATTCGCCAAATTTATATACACAAGGGGATAAAAATAAAAGTAAAATAACTTTAAATGGTACAAATATAGAAAATTTAAAAACATACTATTCTGATGTAACATTAAAAGGTACTGAAATAACCAATTGGGAAAATCATGGTAAAGACGGATATCTTGCAATATTTGACGGATCAGATATTACAAATTTAAATATAAATACAAAAAATTATAAAATGTATGTTTCTAATAATTCACAACTTGGAAAATTTGAAGTTCTGGGTGGTAGGACTAATTCATATGCAAAAGATAATAAATTATATTTAGAAGGCGGAGAAAATACTTCTACAAAATTTGTAAATCTTAGCAAGCATGTAGATGTACTAAACTGTGAAAAATTATCATTTTCTACTCAAAATACCGAAACAGAAGAGGCTGAAGCAACAGCAGAGGCTTCAAATATTGTTGCAGAAGGTATATCAGAAAGATATATTGATGAATACGGAGATTTAACTCCGGAACAAGTTGCGAAAGCTACCGCAATAGACATGTTTGTATCTGAATATGAAGATATGCTTGCCTCATTTGATTATCAAGTTGATGAAAACGGTTGGATTGTTAAAGTTTCTGATGGAGCTAAAGCATTATTTGACATTGGTGTAACCCCTGAAGAATGTGAAAAAGTATTAGCCCAAAGAAAAGAAATGATTGATAACTTAGAGGCTGCATTAAAAGGTGAAAGTGATGAAAGCTTTGAAGAAGTATTTAAACAATATACAGGTGTTGATTATAACCAGGAGAATATTGATGAATACAGACAATATGAAACAATGATGTCTATTTATACTAATGGTGAGGCAAGGGCAGAAAGTTTCATAAATTCAATAAAAGAAGCTGATACATTAGGTGACGTTTATCAATGTTATCTGGAATATTATGGTAATAATGAAGAATTAGCTGCTGAAAAATTTCAAGAAGCAATAAGCAAATATGATGCAAGTAATTATGAAGGCATTGCTGATTATTGTAAAGTAATACAAGAAGGTACTGATGTAAAAAAAGTATTTATTAAAAAAGAATCATATGATAAATACGGCCGTTTGCAAATAGACAGTCAAACTTTAGATTTTACAGATCCCGGCAGTAACATATTTAAAGAAATGACAAATCTAGACGGGCAATTTGAGATCTTAGCTGATAGTTATAGAGATGATATAACCGCACAGTTTGAAACAATGGTCGGGATGGATATGCCGGAAATCCAAGACAGGTTTCAATTTGTTAAACAAAATGCAATAGGTTCAGGTGACTTACTTGAAGAAACAGTAAATAAATATGCGCAAGAATCTAAAGGAATTACAAATACGGTATCTGTTGTAATGACAACCTCCGGTATGTTAATGATGGGTGGCGGTGCTCTTTTGACATTTTCACCAAACCCTGCAGCAAAAGCAGCCGGACAATTTATGATGAAGGCCGGTAAATATGCTTCTATTGCAGGTACATTTGTTGATAACGGACTTGATATAATAGATGGTGTAACTTCAAAAAATGGTCTGAGTGAAGATGAGATGATTAATATCGTTCAAGAAACAATGCAGGAAGGTGCATTATTATTATCAGGTATGGGAATTAACAAAGTTTCTGAAGCTGCAAACGGTCTTGTAAAAGAAGTAGGTGCGGATATTGTATCTGCTACCGGAAAAGATATTTCACAAACTATGATAAATTTTGCCGCTAAAGTATCAGAAATAGGTGTTGATGCAAGTTTATCAATTATGTCAGATATGTTATTTACAGGCTGTGCATTAGACGGACAAGAGTTATCAAGTGAAGCCTTCAGCCAGTTATTAGCATTATTAACAGGTCTTGCTGCAGGTAAAGTAGATTCAAGAAACAAAGCATTAAATGATAATGCTGATTCAACAAAAGTGGATGTTAATGGTGCTGATTCAACAAAAGTGAATGTCGATGGTGCTGATTCAACAAAAGTGAATGCTCCTGATCCTGAAACAAAACCTGCTGATCCTTCATTTAAAGGGAGTTCTGATGATTTGGTTGGAGGTTCAGGTAAAACTCCAACTGCAGGTGATGCAGGTGATACAACACCTGGTAAGACCCAAGCTGCAGAAATTGAAGGCGATAATGCAAAAACTACTACACCTGAAGGCAAAAAAGCAACTCCTGCCGATGGAGATACTTCTTCTCCTAAAGGAAAGAGCGGTAATCCGGATTCCGCTACTACAGAACCAAAAACTGTAAAAAATGAAGATGGCAGTACAACAACTACTACAACAACTACTACTAAGAACCCTGACAACACTACTACATACCAAGTAGAAGTTGAAACTGTGGATTCACATAATAATGTAATTGAAAAAACAGTAGAAATATTTACTGATGAAAATTTAAGAAAATCTACAGGCTCTTATACCGAAACATATGAGTATAACAGTGTTGGTATGGAATCTGCAAAAACTGTTACATATAAGGATAAACGCGGAAAATCTACAGGTTCCGTAGAAGAACATTATACATATATCATGGAAAATGGTAAAGTAAAAACAGATAAAAACGGTAATCCGTTAAAAGAATTTGTATATACTACAGAATATGATGCAAAAGGTAATAAATTATCTTCTACTGATACAAGGTATGAATTAGATTCTTTTTATAATCCGAAGACCGATAAAACAGAAATAAGTGTATCAAAAGAAATACAAACTTCAACTATGTTTGATAAAAAAGGTAACACTTTAGCAACCTCTTCTAAAACAACTAATTATGACGATAATGGAAAACCGAAATCAACAACAGCTGAATTTAAAGTTGACAAAGGTGTTAACCCTAAAGACAGTTATGCAGATTTATGTCAATTCTTAAAAGAAAATTCCGGAAATGCTAATATTAAATATACATATGACGGAGTTGAAATAGATCCGTTCTCTGTTAAACATTTAATGCAGGTTGTAGGTGCAGGCAACGAAACTCAAATCGGTGAACTGGTAAAAAATGTAAGTGAAAAATGCGGTATTTCAACTGAAAATGCAGGACTTGTATTTGATGATAATTTTAAACTTAAAGATATCAATGATTTAAGTGATATAGATGTCCAAAGAGTTGGAGTAATAAAGTATTTTGAAAAAGGGAATGCAGATTCTTTATTATATAAATTAGTAAACTTTGATGTTAAAAATTCGGCCTCCGGCTGGATGGATTCATATGGTGCTAAAAAAATGATAGTTGATGCTGCTAGCACTAATTCAGAGTCTTTTGATCGTTTGAAATTAGTAGCACAAAATGATGGTGACATATTAAAAATACTTTCTCAGCCTGTGGATTTGAAAAGAGTAATAAAAGACCAAGTTATGTTTGATAATGCCAAAGCTATTACAGAAGCAATAAATAATGGTTCTAAATCAGTTAAACTTGATTTTGGTAATGGCGAAACATTCGATATGAACTTGGATAAAAAATTACTTAATCAATTAAAAATGAAAAACGGACAATATGCTACACTCGGAAAAGCAATAGAAAATGAAGCATTTGCAAAAAACCTTTCAACAATATCTGATATATATTCTGGTAAATCGACTAATTTAAAATATGACTTGGTTGAAAGTTCGGCAATAGAATATACATTAGAAAATCTTGGCACTTTTGATATTCAAAAAATAGTAGGTGTGGGTAGTACCGATGAATTTAACAGAGCCTTAAATTTAATGGCTAAAAATACAGTAAATCCTAAATATTATTCCGGTGATGGTAAACTAATTGACAACTTTTTGGTAGTCACCAGAAATACGGATTTATATAATAAAACTATGTCTATATTATCAGATGAAAATTTACAGAGTATGGGTATGTTCTCTGCTGCAACACTGGCAAAAGCTCCATATGCAGATATTAGTAATGTAAAACATGCAATAGATGTTTTGGGCTATAGACCGGGTGAATTGGTTGAACCATCTGTAGCAAATGGTGTATCGTTAGTTGCATCATTAGATACATTAAAAACCATAGACGGTAAAATTGATTTAAAAGACCCTCTTAATGCATTTAAGATGAATAAAATATTACAAGCTGATTATTTTTCAATATTAAAATCAGGTATTGATAAATATAGCTTAGGTGAATTTCTTACATCAACAGGATATCCTATTGATTCTGAGATTATTGAAAAACTTTCAGATAAAAAATTCAATTATCTTGAAGATAAAAATACTTTACAAGCTATTTCTGATGCTATGGTTGAATTTGTAGATAATAACAGAAAAACTATCGAAAGATATTCGAAAACTGATTCAGCCAAAGCTAAATTAATAACTGATAGCGGATTTGATGCAGAAGGTTTTAAAGCATTAGGTCTTGATTCTTCAAAATTCAATTCTGAAGACTTTAAATACGATGCTGCTAACGATGCTGATTTTGTAAAAGAAATGTCAAAAGCATTAAACAACTCAGATCTTAGCCCGGCTGAACTTAAATTCTTAACAAATGCAACTTTGTCGCAATATGGTGTCAGCGAAACTACAAGAGCTAAAATATTATCTAATATAGAAATAGATAACAGTTTAAAAACTATAGAAAGTAATATTAAAATAGCAAATGATGGAACAGTCAGCGGTGTAAATAGTGACTCCATGTTTGTTGTTGATGTTATGGAAGCTGCTATTGCAAGAGAATTAAGATTAAACAATCCTGATTATACCAAATATATAAATGATGATGGAACAATAAAATCAGAATTTTTTGAAGAAAGACTTGATGCCGCAGGACTATCAAAAGAAACAAAAAAATATGTAATGGACACTCTAAGTGAGGATATTCAAACTAAATTTAATGAAATATCAAAAAATCAACATGAATTACCTCAAACAAAAATAGAAGATATTATTAAAAATCATCCGGAAAAAGTCCAAACTGTTACAGTAAATGGTCATACCGTTACAGTTATAGATGGTAGAACAGAGCAATTATTTGATTATATGTTCCTTTATTCAATAGGTGCTTTAGATGGAACTGACTCTATTATGTCTGCAATGGATATGCAGAGAGTTATTTTAGGCTCTGAAGGTTTAGCTCAAAATGAAGTATTCTCAGCCTCATATGTATCAGGTGACTATGTAAATGCATATGGTAAAGTTGGTCTTGTCTTGGAGGCAGGTCCTACCTCCTTACATGGTATTATGAGTTGTGATGCTTCAACTTACTTTAGACAATTAGCGGAAGAATCTTGGAAAATGCTTCAAGCGAGTGATGCAACAGATATAAGTTCTCAGGCACGAATGTATGAATATAGACAAATGTTGACCGCAGAAATAAATATGACGATGCAAAAATTTGGCTGCTCAGAAGTAGATGCAATTGAACATATATTAAAGACAGATAGTTATATGTATAACGCTATAGCTGATTCATTCACCGGTTCAATTTTTAATGATTCATCTCCAAATGAAGGATCTTTATATAACCCTACAGCAACTGCAGTTTATACACAAAATAATTTAGCAGATTTGGATCCAAATATATTAAAATCTGCTGAGGATAACGGTATACCGATATTATTACTATAATTAATGTAGAAAATATGTAAAGTAAATGTTACAATAAGAATGTAAAAAGTAAATTTTAGATATTAATTTGTTTTAAATTAATTATCTGAAAGGAAGGTAGATTATGACAGGTGTAGATAGAAAAGGTACATTATATTTTAATGACCCGTTCGGTAAATACGGACAAAATGTGTTTTATAAAAACGGTTTTGTAGATAACCATGATATAAAAGTTGATACACAAGTAAAAAACGGACAGCCAACGGCATTAACAGTACAGATTGCAAACCCCGGTGCATTGGCATTGGATAAAGATACTTTTGAAAAAAGAAAAGAACCTTCAGCATATATAAAATGCGATTATAATAAATATCCAACAAATCATATTTTTGATATGGTTAAAAATGTTATAGGTATTTTTGACAGACATAAACAAGAAGGCTACAGACAATATTTCGCAATGTATGGCGGATTTAGAAATAATATACCTAAAGAATATTATGATGATGCTGAATACTATGATGATGCAAAATACGGAAGAAAATGGGATTAATGGATAACGTTTCTAACCAATATAAGTCTTCTTTTGTGAACAATAATGATATTAGTTGTTCCAAAAAGACTTTACACGAACATAAGGCAGAAGTATCACAACGACAGCCTGATACTACAAATTTAAATAATTCTCCTCTCGGAATATATAATAGGGCTTTATATTCCAAATTGGATAAAACGTTAGAAGAAAAGAAACTTGATCCTAAAGAATTGCAAGATGCTCGAAAAGCCGGGCATGAATTAGGTATTTCTTATAAGGATAAACAAGGCAATTTTTTTGTATATGATAAAACGGATAGTAAATGGCTTTATGATAAAAAAACAACAAAAATTGTTAGAAAGCTGGATGAACAAGAAAATATTAAAAATGCAAAAATAAAAAGCAAATATATAAATCATTTGAAAAAAAGATATGATACTGATTATCTTAATTCGTTATTAATTGGAGATGAATATGCAAAAATAAGATCTACAGGCAGCTATAAAAAAAATTACGGTAAAAAAAATATTACGGGTAATAAATATATTATTCAAAAAGCTATAGAAGGTGTTGAGGATTCTGACGGAGTTTGTGTAAGTCCGTATGCAAACAAATTAGTATTATTTGGCCCCGGCTATTTCATTTATAGAGGTTATGTATCTGATCCTGTTGAAAGACTTTCTCTTAATGTCAGTGCTAATGAAAATTTAATTAAAGAATTAGATATTTTATGTTCAACAGGTAAATATATAAATTCACAAGGCAAAATTAGTCAATTAAATAATATGACACCTTTTTCATATAAAACTCCTGCAGAAGTCAAAAATTGGGGTGATAGAGAAGATCCTATTACACTATATTTTAAACATATGATAAATGATGAAACTTATTCAGCTATTGTTGATATTACTAAAAAATATGCAAGAGGAAGTTTAAATTATCCTGTTTCATCAGTTACTCCTTGGATTGGTAAAGAATTATATGTTACTGATGAAATGGTAAAAAATCTGCTCCAAAAAGCTAAAAATGTTGATAAAAAGATATATAATTTGATTTCTTCATATTGCTCGGGATATTGTAGTGGCGGCAGTTATAATATGTCAACAGGACAATATAATGCAATGGACCATGTTGTTAATGAATATACTGATTACTTAAAATTATTAAATGGTGAAGAAATCAGCTTTAATGAAGATTTCGCTAAACTTAATTCATAATGTCATTTAAATATAATATCGGCAAAAAGTTTTGTGTTATCTTGGGAAAACCCTGTAATTAGAACTTTATGTAATTTGTCTTTGTATTCATCTTTGTCATTTATCAGGACATTTATATAATTTTTTGTTACACCTTTTAAAAGAGTTGTCTTTTTATCTCTGTTTTTTTCAATTATTACTTCGTTTTCTGTTCCGATATTTGCTTTTAAAAATTCAAAATACTTTTTGTCTGAAATTTTTTGAATTATTTTACATCTCTCTTTTTTTACTGTTTCCGGTATTTGATTAGGCATTGTATCAGCTATTGTCCCTTTTCTTCTTGAATAAGGGAAAACGTGAATTCTTGAAAGGTTTAGTTTATTAAGATTTTGTCTTGTTATTTCAAAGTTTTCCTCGGTTTCATCAGGAAATCCCATAATAATATCGCTCCCGATAAAAGCTTTATCAAATTTTGAATTTATTAAATTTACAAGTTCAAAAATTTGAGAAACACTATAGTGCCTGTTCATGTTCTTTAATGTTTTATCGCAGACAGACTGCAGTGAAAGATGAAAGTGCGGGCAGAATTTTTTTGATTTTGACAGAAATTCGATAAAATCTTCATTAAGTTCTAACGGATTTAAACTTCCGAGCCTGTAGCGGTTAATGTTTGATTCTTCAATTTTCTCAAGCAGGTTTTTAAGTGTTTTTTTCTCTTTAAAATCCCATCCCCACTGCCCTATATGGATTCCCGTCAGAACCGTTTCATAATAGCCGTTTTGTGCAAAAAGATTGATTTGTTCAATAATATTTTCAATACTGTTTGAGCGATTTTTGCCCCTTGCAAACGGGATTGTACAATAACTGCACCTGTTGTTGCATCCGTCTTGAATTTTAACCGATGCTCTTGTTCTATGTATTTGATGAATTTCTTCATATCTGAAAAAGTCGTGTTCAAATATGTCGCTTACCGCAATATTTTGATTTTTTTCTAATATTTTAACAATGTCATTTTTTTCTTGGTTGCCTATTACATAATCGGCAAGATTTTTTTTGACTATATTATCTTTTTCCAATTGTGCCATACAGCCTGTTAAAACGGTTATAATATTGGGATTTTCTCTTTTTGCCCTTCTTAAATATGATAAATTTTTACTGTCGGCGATATGTGTAACAGAGCAGGAATTTAATATGTAATAGTCCGCCTCCTGCGTTTTTGTTACTTCGCTATAACCTGCATTAGTCATTATCTCGGCAATTAAAGCCGATTCTATTTGATTTGTCTTACATCCCAATGTTTTTATAATAAACTTTTTCATATTAATTTATTATAAATTAAAAATTTATTTTTCTTCCAATAAACTTTTATTATCGTGGTAGCCGAGTAATTGAGCAACTTTTGCGATTGTTTCGGGGAAATATCTTACAAGCATTTGATTTCTGGTCTTAAATTTTTCTTCATTTATTCCTACAGAACATAAAAGCGAATTAGTTTCCGCAATAAATTCCGATAATCCTTCCGCATCTTCATGATAATATGCATAAGGTGAAAAATAGTGAATAAATGCCTGCTCATTATAGGGCATAATCTTTTCAAAGGCATTCATTTCTTTTAAATATATTTGTTTTAAATCTTCATCTTCTGTTGCTTTTTTATTGTACGAGAGAAAATGTCCGATTTCATGGTTAATTATTCCCGAATTTAATCCTGATGTTAATATTAATTCATTTCCGTCGGCACTTGAATCAAAGTTACTGCAATAGTTCCATTTCTCAATATTATTTAGTAGTGCAATAAGAGTATCAGCTTGAAGTGTCTTTAATGTTTTCCAAAGAACTTCTTGCGCATAGCCTTTAATAATGTTGCTTACGGGAAATTCTTTTGTACTTTCTCCATCCGAAATTGTTATTATATGATTTTTATCATCATATTTAACAGTATATTCTATCCCGTTTATTGTATTTTTAATTGTGTCTGCGGATGTTTTTTCATAACTTCTTTTTATATTAAGGATTTTTTCGCCTTTCTCGTTAGTTATTTCATAGGAGTAATCGCTTTTTATTATATTAGAGTTTTCATCATTTAAAACATTGTAATGTCTTTCAATTAAATTTTTATACCTGTAAAATCTTTCATTGTATGAAATAGAGCCGTCAGGATTTTTTACTGCTTTTGAAATTACAGTGCCTTGTGCGTTGGGCTTGAGAGAATTATCAAAATCGCAATTTATGCCGTCAGGGGAGGTGTCTTCTTTAAAGTCGCTTATATCGTAATATTTTGAATCATAAAGACCTTCAATAACTTTTGAAGATGTTGTATGAATAACTCCTTTTATTCCCTTGGTCTTATCGTCTAAGATGAGATGTGTCATTTCAGCAATACCGTCAAATTTATTGTATTTAATACGGTAAATATCGTTGCCGTTCCTTTGGTATGATGTGCTGGAATTATCAATATCCTCCTGTGTCCTATTGTCGGATAAAATCCCGGTATTATCGAATATTTTAACGATATAAACAGTTTGTTTATCCTCCGTGTAAAATTGCTTGCCGATTACTGCAGCTGTTGTTCCTTTTACTTGAAGCGGGATTATTTCAATATCATAATTGTCTTTTAACAGTTCATTTATTTGCGGATTAATTTTAGATAACTCGTAAAAAGCTTGAAGTTCATCATCATCCAATAAAGATAGTGCATATGCTGAAGTCCTGCTGCAGCCTTGTTTTAGAAAATTTTTATATTGATTATTTGTTTTTTTGTTATTTTCTATATCTATAATGTGAGGTATATAACTTTCGTGCACTCCTTCTTTATACATATTGATTGCTTTTTCAAAATCTATGTCATCTAATACTACAAAATCCAAAATTGTACTGTGACATATCCCCATTTTAATTAATTGAACGGCTTTTTCCTGCTGTTCTTCATCGAGAAGACATAAATCTGATGCATTATATACAGATAAGCCCATATCCAGAAACTTTTTAAAGTCTGATTTTTCTTTTTTATTTAGCGCAATAACAGTAAGTGCTGTTTCTATATCTATATCGTATTCCTGCATTAATTGCTCAAATTTATGCCGTTTAAAAATCGGTATTTCAAGAAAGGCCATTGCAACATCAGGTGAATAGCCTTTTTCTATAAGTTTTTTAGCTCTTCTTATCTGACCGTCGCCCAGTGTTATGTAATCTGAAATATAATCTTTGCCTATCCCTTCTTCATTGAGTTTTAAAGCTTTCCCATATAAGTTCTTTTTGCTGTTTATAATATGAATCAGCTTTTCATCATAAATGCCTATCTGCGCAAGGGCTAATGCCTTCTGATATTGTTCAGTTTTTAAATGAATTAATTGCGAAATTACATTATCAAAAACACCTTTTTTAGCCAGTTCACAAACTCTGTTATATTTGCTTATGCCTAAGTGCGCAAATTTTTTGGCTGATTTTTCGCAGACTCCGAGTTCTTGAAGTTCTTCAACTTTTGCATTATATAAGTTTATTTGATTTTGTCTTTTATAATATTTTTTACTTCCGAAAGATACGGAATTACTCGGTATAAAGCAATCGTTTTGTAATTGCTTATAATCTGATTTCACTGCTTTTTTATAAGTGTTTATTATTGGATTTATCGAAATTGATTGAACTCTCATATTTCTTTTAAAACCCTATATATAAAAATTTGCTATTTTAATGCAAAAAATGATTTTTAATTATTTCAAATATTTCTTTATGATATTATGGAAAGCAAAGCTATTAAAGGTTATTGGATTAATAATGCGGGTCAAAATCCAAAAGAAAACAATATTGATTTAATCAAAAAATAAGTGTATTATCGTACTAATAAATATATTTTACCAATTTCATAATTTGTATAGACAAAAACAATTTTCTTTTAAGATTGTATAAAAGGAGTATGTATGTTTGAATTTTCGGTACCGATGCCGTATACAAAAGAGTTGATAGATGAAATTGAAACAATAAATCATGTAGTAGAAAAAAGTAAAATAACTTCAATGTATTTTGCTCTTCACTTTAATAGTCCAGATAATCCGGGGTTTGGGCAATCAAGAACTTCTCATCCGATTATAGATACCGGCTTTTGGATGGATTTAATAAAGTATACTTTTGAGAAGGGATTTGATTTTGTTTATTTGTTGAATTCACCAAAATCGTTTTTATCTGAGATTAAATTGTTCGATATACAATTAGAGAAATTAGATAAACTTTTGAATAATCTCAAGGAGGCGGGATGTAATAAATTAAGAGTATCAAATACCCAATTAATGGGATATTTAATAAAGAATTATCCTGAATTTAAGTTATATGCCTCAACATCATTTGAATATTCTCAACTAAAACAATATATTATATTTCTTGAAATGTTTCCAGAAGTTGTGGAAATAGTTCCTGCATTTGATTGTAATAAAAATTTTGAATTATTAAAGAATTTAAAAAAAATCAATCCTAACATCGAGATTGAATTGATGGTAAATGAAGGTTGTATGCGTTCTTGTCCTTTAAGAATGCAGCATAATTTATCTATACCTATGATTCTTACGGAAACTTTTATAAAAAGAGAATATATGTACAATCCTAATTTCTTTCTATCTTTGTGTGATAAGTATAATAAAAATTATTACAGAAATATATGTAACCCAAATTTGATATATCCTTGGGAAATTGAAAAATATTCTGAATTGGGTTTCAAGAAATTTAAACTTGTTGGTAGAAATAATGAGTATTTCTCAAAAACAGGAAATAAGAAGATTTATGAGGTATATTTAAAAGGTGTGGATGATTATAAACAAATAGAAAATGAAGAATATGGAAATCTAAATTATTATTATTCGTTTGTAAAAACGAAAATAAAGGAAATAAGACCTTATTTGACTGATATAAATTATTTTATAAAAAATGGACATTTATGTTCATCAATATGCGGAGTTGAATGTAATTATTGTGATAATTGCGCAGAAGAACTGAAAAAACATGTGAATATTGAACTCCGGAATATTGAGTAATAATGGTAGTAATAGAGATATCATTTTTTTGCAAGTGTACCCTAAAATAAATTTTAAGAAAATTTAATAATTTTTATTCGGCGAAAACTCTATAAATACACAAAAAAAATGTTTGCAAAGTTTGCAAACATCAAATAAACACGAGGATATTAAGAGAGAGAGTAAAAAATTTTTTTCTAAATCAGTTGTGATTAAATTTCTGATTTTTTGGCTCTTAACATTGCCTCAGTTTTTTTGTTTTTGTATCCTTTCATATCGTCTACTCTTATATAAAGTATTTTTTTTTTAGAGAATTGCTTTTTTGTATTAATTTGCTTAACAAAAGTTAATAAAACTTGAAAAATATTACTTGACATAAGCTTAAAGGAGTACGAAAATATCAAATGTATGTGTAGAATAGGCGCAATAAAATCAAAGAAATATTTACACCCGTCGATAGCCTTAAAATTAATGCGTTCCCAGCAAAAGGGACATGATAATTCAGGGTTTGCATTTGTAATGCAGGATTTGGGCGGAATTTTTAATGCACATAAAGAACTTCCGACATTATCAATGGCAGCAACCGTTGAAGGAACAAGAAGAGCAGAAGATATATTGCATGAACTGGGGTTTACCAGAGTACTGCAGTGGGCGCCCGAGGTTAATCATCAAAAGGGCTTAAAAATTGAGCCTATGCCAAACTATATTTTTGAAACTTTTCAATATCCTAAAAGCCATAAATATGCAACAAAAGAAGAAAAAGAAGAACTTTTAATTGATACTACACTTCTTTTAAGAAGGGAGCTTGAAAAGGATAATTTAGGCTATATTTACTCATTTTGGCCCGATGTTTTAACTTTAAAAGAAATCGGAAGTCCTAAAGATATAGGAACATATTTCGGACTCTGGGATGAAAATGAAGATTTATGCGCAAAAATCATTACAGCACAGTGCAGGCAAAATACTAATTATGATATTGTAAGATATGCAGCTCATCCATTTTTCCTTGAAGGATATACAGTTTTAGCAAACGGGGAAAATACTTTTTTTGAAAAAAACAGAGATTACCAACAGTCTTTATATAAAGGTTATATTGGCTTTGAATCCGATTCTCAGTGCTTTTTATATACACTACATTATGTAAATAAGATATTAAATTGGCCTATTCAGTATTATAAACATACAATAACGCCTCTTCCGTATGAAGAAATTGAAAAAAGAGAAGATAGAGATGTACTTTTAAGGATAAAAGCTTCATTATCTCATCTTGAAATAAACGGCCCTAACACAATTTTAGGTGTTCTTCCTAATGGAGAACTTCTTTGTGTGTGCGATTCCAAGAAACTCAGACCTGTTGTAATAGGTCAAACCGATGATACGGTTATAATGACATCAGAGGTTACGGGGATAAATGATGTATTAGCGGATAGAGATACCTCAAAAGATATTTATCCCAATGAAAAAGAAACAATTATAGTAAATAATGATTTAGCGGTGGAAAGATGGCAGCAGTAAAAATAAACGAACTACATTTAGACGATTTACCCTGGATAATTGAATACGATGAAAATAAATGTATTCAGTGCGGTAAATGTACTGCTGCGTGTTCTTTTGGAGCAATAAAACCAAAATTAGAACAAAGAAGAAAGCCCTCAAGCGGACTAAGTAAGCCTGCTTTTGAAAAAATCCTTGTTATAAAACAGCAGATATCCTTTGAACATCACTGCGTAGGGTGCGGGATGTGTACAAGAGTTTGCCCAAACGGGGCAATTAAGGCGGTAAGAAATTTTAATGATAAGTATGCCGTAAGATATAGAGCCGCAAAAGCCGATTCCTTAAAAAAAGGCGGAAGGTCTAACTTAAATACCGAAGGAAGAACGTTAGATAAAATTAAAATCGGAAGAATTTCTCAAATGACTGACCCCTCGCTGGACGCAGCAAGACATAAATTTGAATTAAGAACTCCTTTCGGGCGAATACTTTCTGCAGATAAACTCGACCTTCATGCCGAAAACGGCAAGATGGAATTATCTAAACAGCTTCCTCCAAACAGGTGGATATACCCTGTTATAATGGGCGATATGTCAATCGGGGCGGTATCTTGGAGAATGTGGGAGGCAATGGCTATTGCATGCGCTTATTTAAATGAAGTTATGGGACTGCCTGTCAGAATGTGTACGGGGGAAGGCGGAATTCCCGTAAGACTTTTAAAATCAAAATATGTAAAATATATGATTCTTCAAATTGCTTCGGGACATTTCGGCTGGAACAGAATTGTTCAGGCAATGCCTGAGATGATAGAAGATCCTGCGGGAGTATTAATAAAAATCGGACAAGGAGCGAAACCCGGCGACGGCGGTTTATTAATGGCAAGTAAAGTTGCCCGCTACGTTCAGGAAATAAGAGGTGTACCTCGTGCAGACCTTTTAAGTCCGCCTACTCATCAGGGATTATATTCTATTGAAGAGAGTGTTCAAAAAATGTTCTTATCAATGAATGCGGCATTTAACTTTAAAGTCCCCGTAGCTATTAAGGTGGCAGCATCAGTCACCAGTGTATCGGTATATAATAATTTACTTAGAGACCCGTATAATATTGTCGGCGGATTTTTCTTAGACGGCTTAGCGGCAGGCACGGGCGCTGCTCATGAAATATCATTAAACCATACGGGACATCCGATTACATCTAAATTAAGAGATTGCTATCTTGCGGCTGTTCATCAGGGCAGACAGGGCGAAATCCCGCTTTTTGCAGGCGGCGGACTCGGGCAGACGGGCAGTTTTGCTGCAGATGCTTTTAAATTAATTTGTCTTGGCGCAAACGGTGTATTTACGGGAAGAATGCTCCTTGAAATTGCAGGATGTGTCGGTAATGATACGGGTAGGTGTAATGCATGTAACTCAGGGCTTTGTCCCGCCGGCATTGCAACTCAGGATTTATGCCTTACAAAACGGCTGGATATTGATGAAACTGCGCAAAATATTGTTAATTATTTTATAGCAACTGATTTGGAACTTAAAAAATTAATGGGGCCTGTCGGTAACTCATCATTACCTATTGGAAGGTCAGACGCACTGATTACGGTTGATAAGCACGTTGCAAACAGGCTTGATATACAATATATCTGTTAGAAACGAAAGAGAAGTATGAATAAAGAAGTTATTAAAATACAAACGTTAAACGATAATAAAAGGATGTCTACACAAGAACTCCTTCAATTAATAACTTTAAAAATTTCAGAAGGATATACCGATTTTGAAATAGCGGGGTGCGGTCAGCATAATATAGGGGGTTCCTCCTGGGCAATATGTGACGGAGATGAATTAAAATTTAAAATCACAAACCCCGGGCAAAGAGTAGGTGCAATGGCATTAAAAGGCACTCATATTTATGTTGAAGGCAGTGCACCCGCTGATGTCGGCTGGTTGAATTCGGGAGCTGAAATTATTGTTGACGGTGACTGCGGGGATACGGCTTCACACTGCGCTGCAGGCGGAAAAATATTTGTTTCGGGCAGAGTAGGTACTCGCTCGGGCGCATTAATGAAACATGACCCTAAATTTGAACCGCCTGAATTTTGGGTGTTAAAAAATACAGGCTCATTCGGTTTTGAATTTATGGGCGGAGGTATTGCCGTTATTTGCGGTTGGGATTGTGACGGAATTGACTCGGTTTTAGGTAACCGCTCATGCGTAGGTATGGTAGGCGGAACAATTTATGTAAGAGGCAAAATCTCAGGTATTGCCGATTGTGTTGTTATTAATGAATTAAATGATAAAGATATTGAATTTCTAAAAAACGGACTTACGGAATTTCTCGATAAAATTAACAAAACTAATTTATATTCCGAACTTACCGATTTTTCAATTTGGCATAAAATTGAACCAATGCCCCCTGAGTTAAAGAAAAAGAAAATTTCCGTTGCGGAGTTTAGAAAAACCTCGTGGGTAGAAGGTGGTATCTTCGGCGATTTTATCCATGATGATTTTAAAGTTAATCCATTACCTGCAACAAGTGACGGCAGAGTTCATATACCAATGTGGAACAGCGAAAAATGTGTGGACTGTAAAATGTGTTTAAATAATTGCCCTAATTTCGCTATAAAAGAAGATAATAAACAATATTCATCAGATGAAAACTTATGTATCGGCTGCGGAATATGTGAGGCTGTCTGCCCTAAACAGGCATGGCAATTAATTTCAAACAGAAATGAAATTTCTTAATAAAACTTAATTTGTTTAATTTTTAATTAAAGTTTTTCTGTATTCTGCCGATACTCAATTTGAGTAGTAATGTAAGGAGTGATTTCATGTCTGAACAAATTCCGGGCGGAGAAAACTTATATCTTAATATATTTAATTCAAATCTTAAAAATCTTGGGATAAATAAAGAATATACCGTTGAAGATTTTACTTCCATATTTTTAAACTCTGAAAAAGATGAAAACGGAAATGTTTCAAATGAAATTTTTCTTGATAATTTGTTAAAAGATTATAATATGTCGCATGAGAGTGTTATACCTGAGACAATGTATAATTTATTATTTTTTAATCACCTTGATGGGGATAGGAGTTCAATATCAAAAAGTGATTTAGAAAATGCATTTAATATTCTTCTTAATGATGTTTCAACATTAACACCGGCAGAATGGTCATCTCAAATAGGTGATATGGATGAAACATATTATCCTCCTGAAATATTAAACGATGAAATTGAATATGTTGATGATGAGCCTCAGGATACAAATGTAAATAATACTGAAAATTATGAAGTTGAAGAAGGCAAAGCATTAACTCCTGAAAATAAAGCAGAAACTTCATTTAAAGAAACAAGTAAAGTTAAGCAGAATGAAAACGGTGAATATTATGTGGATGTTGAAAAATATGATGGTAATCATTCTAAAAACGGCTGTGTTTGGGATATAGTATATAATTCTTATGATTTATCGGGCGTAAATGTCAGCTGGACAACTTTAAAAGAAGCTATATATAAAGCAAACGGCGGTGAAAAAAGGCTTCATCCCGGAGATAAAATTATTCTTCCTCCATTGGAGGATATAATTGCGGGTACAGTGAAATCTCCCGATGAAAGAAATACGGATGCAAGTACTGTATCATCACAAAATAACACAATGGAACAATCCGGCAATCTGGAAGTAACGGGTGAAGTGTCTGATAATGAAAAAGCCAAAGCACACCTTAATGATTATTTATATGTTTTTGATAAAACAAATCCCGATGATGTTGAACAGGTTATTGACGAACTTATAACAGACGAAGAAGTTTCAATTTCCGATAAAATGAAAATTTTAAACACAATTTATAATGATAGCGAAGTTGATAATAAATCAGTCATAAAAAGTTATTTTGAAAAATCGGATAAATTTTTTGCGGATGCACTAAATGAAATTGCAAATAATCGTGATAAATATTCTTATGGTGATTTAAAGGCATTTGTTTCAAGATATTCGATTTATAACCCGGGCGGTAGTTTTACTGCAGAAGATACACCTGATATGATAAATGCTTGGGTTAATGTTCTTAATACGGCTCAAAGTCAAGATGAAATTGATGATATAACCTCCAGAAGATTTCGTAACCCTGAAGAAAACGGAATGCTGACATTATCAGAAGCTATATATACTTACCTCCCCGATAAAGCTTCAGAATTAGAAGGTAATGTTTTAGCAAAATCTGCGGAAAAATTTGCCGATAAAACAACCCCTGCTGATTACGGGATAGAAGATGCAAGAGCCTCTGAATTAACTGAAAAATACGGAAATGATTTTAACGGAGTTTTAAAAGCTATTGTTGATTTGAGAAACTCTAACGGCTATATATCAAATAATGAATTATTGTACTTAATTCAGAATTCATATGGCGGTGATATGTCTTCATTTATTGAGGATATAAATGCACTTCCGCAGGAGGTTCAAAAAGCTGTATATGCAGTATTACAAGAGGCATATAAAAATGAAGGAAACGCATTTGAACTTTTAGATAATGTTTCAAGATCAAGTGATAGAGATAACTATAAGGCAGAAGGTATATCTTACGGTTATGCAAATACAATTAGAAATTACTTAAATCGTCAAACTGATAAAGATGAAAGTCTGCCAACTTAAGCTAAAGGGCTTATAAATAGTATAAATAAAGATAGGAATTATGAAGAATTGTAAAAACATATTAGAAATAATTTAAAAAATTAAAGTTGTAACTTTTAAATGTCGATATTACAAATATAGTATGAATTATAAAAAGGAGTGTCTTATGGGTTCAGATTTTTCAAATTATGCAAATAGTTTCTTGAAAAATAATTCGAATTATACTTCGTCATCATTAAAGGGTGAATTAAGTCAAATTGCCAATGAACTATATAATCGAGGCAGATCTATTACATCTATATATACGATAGATGAAAATACACAGATGAATAAAGGAGATTTTACTTCTTTATTCGCTTTTGCCACTGATAATAATATTGATGAAGTAAACAGCGATCAGGTTGATTTACTTTATGATATTTTGGACTATGACCAAGATGGTAATTTATCATATGATGAGTTATCAGTATTTGCTGATGCATCAGGGGAAATCACTGATTTTAATATGTGGCAGGTTGTTCTAAACTACTCCGCAGGTGAATATGATAAAGTTGAGACAAGCAGTTCAACGGCAGCAAACGGGTCTGCGGAAACAAGTGCTTCTACTGCAACAAGCGGTTCAACTGCAACAGATGGTTCTTCTTCAGGAAGTTCTAATGCAAATAGTTCAACCGGTACTGAAAATTCCACTCCCGCAGGTACAACTGGGACACAAAATACTTCAGAAACAGAAGAAACAGAAGAAACTGAAAATAATGAAGATGACACCGATTCTGATGACAATCTTGCTAATAATACCTCTACTTCACTTGATTTATCTGATGTAAATTCAATAAAATCTTATGTAAATCAATTTATAAATGGAACAAATAATACTCCGGGTAAAGTAATTGATTGGCTTGTTGAAAGCGAAATTATTTCAAAATCAGATGCTGATGTTATGCGAAAAGCCTTTTATGATTTTTCGGATGAAGAATATAGTATGATACAAACTTTTATGGCAAACGGAAAAACATTTGATGAGGCTGTAGAGTTACTGCAAAAAGGCGGCTATGTTGGTGAAGCAAGTTCAACACTTGATAAACAAGTTAAAGTTTCAAGTTTATCAGATGCTGAAATAGCTGCATATGCTGATAAATTATATAATTCTATGGCAATATGGGGTACAAAAGCAAATGATTTTAATTCCGTATTTAACAGTAATATGCCTGAAGAAGATTTAGTAGCTGTTCTTTCATACTATAATGAAACATACGGCAGTTTCTTGCAGGATGTTGAACATGATTTTACTGCATTAACAGGCCAGAATAAAATTATGAAAAAATATGCCGAGATATTACGACATCAAATAGAAGCAGGTAATGAGCAAGCCTTAGACCTTATGTGTAATGAACTATATTCTGCATTAAATGAAAATAATTCATTTAAATTTATTTTGACTGCATTCTTTAATGATGGTCAGTTTGGAGCTGATAATTTAATAGATGAAAAGTTAATTGCAAAAATGTCTCAAAGATATCTTGAATTAACGGGTACATGGTTAGATTCGGCTGTAGGTAATTATTCTACAAATAATAATAATGCAGAGGGTGTATTAATAAGTCTTCAGCAAAGGATTGCAAAGGCACATGCTAATAATAAATAATTAATTAAAGCGGGTTTATTACCCGCTTTTTTTATTTTAAATTTGTAGAAAATATTGTCTTATTGTAATATTCATCATTTACTATGGGATATAAGTATTTGTCTTTTATATCTTTTTTGGGAATAAAAACACCTGATAAATTATTTTCAAAAACCAATTCCCAATCTGCATGATTTTTCATTTTTTCGTATACGGGATATTCTTTTTCTATAATCATCACATCTGTTTTATATTCTCTTATAATTTTATACCAGTCATTTTTTACCAGATGAAAGTTCTTTAAATCATTTAATAATTCGGGATAATACACTTCTTCATATCTTCCGTCCATAACAATTTTGTTATTCGGATATAATTTATATGCGGCATAACTGCCCCAGTCAAAGTTTATAAATAAATTGCCTTTTATATTATTGATTTTTATAAATTCAATAGCGAATCTCGGGTATTTTGTTTCTGTTATCCTTATTTCCTTTTTTGCTATTAAAGGAGGTAAACTGAGTATAATAATCAGAAAATATATAATTACATTTTTGAATAAAATAACTGTTTTATTTTTGGTAAAGTTAAATATCGAGTAAAAATCATCATATAAAAATATCCCGGCACTGATTACAAAAAACGGTATATGTCTTATGCTTATTATTGATAAAAACATAGTTGTTAATAGTACTAAAATTTTTGTTTTATCAATTTGTTTGTATGAAAGTTTATTTTTAATTATATTAATAATGCCTGTTATCGGCATTACAAATAAGTAAATTTTATATAAAGGGTAAGAATATTTGTAATAATTAATAAAAGGACTTTTCCATTCCGTTATATAAGTGCGTTTCATTAAGGCTGCTTTAAATAAAAAAATCACATAGCTTATTCCGTAAGGATTAATAAATAATACGGGTATACATCCAAAAAGAGTATAAATATATTTTTTAATACTGTTCTTATTTAAAAATTCACCTGCGCAATAGAGAATAATTAATCCTAACCCGCTTAAACATCCGCCGTGAATGTTGCACCAGAACAGCATTAAAATCGGTAATAAATATAAACTTTTATTTTTATCCTGTCTTGCTCGTTCAAGAATATATAAAAACATTGTGAAAAATAAACATGTAAACAATAAACATCTTATTGTTGCACCCAGGCTTTTTTGAATTGCAAAAAATATTATTGCGTAATATAGTATGTTATAGCTTATTGTTGTTTTCGGCGGTCTTAAATCTATTGTTTTATAGCAAAAAAACAAAGTAAAAAATGTCAAAATCCCTTGCAATAATATAAGACCCGAGTTCCCGAAATATTTTAAAATGCAGTAAAAAATTAAACTTGCGCCCCATTCATGGTCATACCAAGTATGAGTTGGAGTGTATGATAAAAAATCTTTTAACGGAACACAATGATTTTCAAAAATATACCCGCCTGCAATGAGCCTTGCCCATAAATCATTATCGGGTGTGCTGTTTATACAGCATTGCCCGCAGCAGAATATAAGTAAAGTAATTATAAATACAATTCTATTCATTTTCACTGTAATCTTTTATGCTGATTACAACAATTGTATCTTCTTCTATATTAAAATCTTTACCTTTCTCAATGTATGTTAAAGGAGTGCTTTCATATAAATTTTTACCTGCAGATTGTAATCTGTTTTGGTCTTCGTTTGGTTTAATTAACCCCTTTGATACTGCTACTGCTTGTGAAAACCCCGGGACTTTTAAAAAGTGTCCTGCGACAGAAACACCCGTATTTTCTGCTATTTCTTTAAAATCCTTTTTATTTGAAGGTCTTAAACTGCCTTCATATTTATTTAGAACCGTTTCTGTTCTGTTTATAGAGGGAATCGTGTATGATACAAGTTTAACTTTAAGATAACCGTCCCTTTTCCCTCTTTTCGGGTCTACATAATCTAATACTTTTACTGTTATATCGGAATTTTTCTCTATTATTATTTTATCTGATATCTTATAATTATCTATTGCTTTAAAGGTTAATAAGCAGTTATGGGTTAACTGTTTTCCTTCAATTGCCTGAAGTGCTGCAGCATAAACCTTGTGGGGAATTACTTCCGCTTTTACAACCTGCGGAATTATTAATAATAATGTTATTATTGTTAATAATATCTTTTTCATCTTCTATCTCCTTCATGTCTTTATTTTATTATACCATTTAATTTATCTTAATATTTATTAATAAATCGGCAATTATTTAAGTTGTATATACTTTATATATATAAGAGGTGGAAATATGAAATCTTTAATAAAATTTATAAACAGAAAAAAGAAATTTTCAACATTTGTATTATTAAATATTTAATTTGTATTAATATATCATAAAATACAATAAAGATAAGACAGCAAGCAGCCATAAAGTTATGTTTGTCTTATTTTTTTGTCCGCATATAAGTTTTATAAACGGGTAAATTGCAAATCCTGCAATAATACCTGAACCTATGTTATAAGTAAAAATCATTACACATATAGTAAATATTGCAGGTGCAAATTCCGTAATATCTTTAAAATCAAGTTTTGTTATAACTGAAGTCATTAAAATACCTACATATAAAAGAGCAGGTGCATAAGCACATGGCGGAATGATTGATATTAAAGGAGCCAAAAATATCCCAGCTAAAAATAAAAATCCTACGGTTACTGCGGTTAAACCTGTTCTCCCGCCGGCACTTATTCCTGTCATGGAATCAATATATGCACCGGGGGTTGTTGTACCGAATAACGGGGCTAGTATTACCATTAAAGAGTCAACAATCATAGGTTTTTTTAATTCTTTTGCATCACTGTTATGATTTTCATTTTTATAATTCAGTGCAATTAATGCTCCCGAGGTATCTATATTAACCATTAAGAAAATAACAAATAATAAGGGGAGAAAACTTTTATTGAAAAGTATTGAAAAATCTAATTGAAACAGAGAAGTAGTTATATTATGAGGCAGTGAAAATATTTTTAAAGGCAGGTGTGTTTCCCCGATTAATATCGCTGATATTGTCGTTATAACAACTGTTATTAAAATTGCGGATTTTAAACCTTTATTAACAAGTTTTATAAGGAGCATAAAACTAAAAATCCCCAGTATTACAGGCATGGAAGTTAAATCTCCGATTTCAAGAGGAGTTGAATTTGTTGTAAATTTTACAATCCCCATATCCTTTAGTGCAATAAAAATAAAGAATAATCCAAGTCCTGTGCAAAATGATATTTTAATTGTTTCGGGAATTTGGTTAATAATATAAGTTCTAAGATTAAAAACGGTCATAAGGAATAACAGCAAACCGCATATTAAAATAGCCGTAAAACATATATTAATGGAAAATTTCGGGGCAATAACATATGCAAGGAATGCGGTTTCTCCTAAAAACGGGGCAACGGCATACGGCTTATTCGCAAATAATCCCATAAATATACTTCCGATAAATACGAGAATTGCAGTAATTGTTAAGGTTGTTTCAAAATTTAATCCTGTAGCGGAAAGTATTTTGGGGCTTAATACAAATAAATAGGACATTGTAAAAAATGTGGTAAGTCCTGCAGTTAATTCTGTTTTAATATTTGTATTATTTTCTTTTAATTTGAATATTTTTTCAATTAATTCCATTATAGTAAGCTTTCAAGTTTTTTTACGGTATTATCATCAAAAGCTGTTTGTGCATTAACAGTGCCGTTTATTATGCTTTGTGATTTTTCTTTTAGTATATCATTAATTGATTCGTAATTTTTATTTACTGGGGTCGGTTTTGAATTTTTTATTGATGTTAAGAATATTTTTGAGTTATGTGGTTTTTCTTTTTGTTCTTTATAAATGTACTTTTCAGCGCAGTGCCTGTCGGCGGGAATAATTAATCCGCTTTGAGTAAGTTTTTCTATAGATTTTTCGGAAGAAATGTATTTTATAAATTTTATTGCATTTTCTTTATTTTTTGAATTTTTAGCTAATGCCCAGCCTGATGAATCAATATAAATTTTATTTTCTCCGCTTGAGGGGAATTCAATTATATCCCAATCAAAGTTGGCGGTTTCACGAAATTTAGGAACCATCCATCTTCCGCCTATATACATGGCAAGTTTATTATTTATGAACATTTGCGCTGTTGTCATACTGCCGATTTGTGCTTTTGTCGGTGATATGTGATATTTATTTGAAAAATCAGCATACAGGTTAAGCGCTTCAATACTTTTTGGATTATTTATTATGATACTTTTTTCATCATCAGATATTGCGCCTCCGCCGTTAGATGCTAAGAAATTAAGCCAAAATAATGAATCTTCTTCGGTATTTATTCCGTAAGATTTTTTTGTTGTAAGCTTTTGGGCGAGTTCTTTAATCTCATATATACTTGAAAGATGAATTTTAGGGTTAATGCCTTCCTTCTTAAATAAATCTTTATTAATAAATATAACTAAATTAGAAATATCTCTTGGGATTGCATATAATTTTCCGTCATCTTCAAAACACTTTAATGCTTCTTTATAATATGATTTTTCATTGTCTTTAAAGTATGGTGTTAAATCTTCAAGCAAATTAGCTTTAATATACATTTTTATAAAATGATTGTTTAAAAAAATTACATCGGGCTCCAGATTTGAAGCAAATAATAAGTGTATTTTTTGAAAATAATTTTGAGGTATATGAATAAAATCAACTTTTATGTTTGTTTCATTTTCAAAATCGTTGATAATTTCTTTGATAATTTTGGTTTCACTTTGAGAACCCCACGATGAAAATTTAACAGAATTATTTTCGGTATTGTCAAATCTGCTGATAATACCGATAAGAACCACCAAAACCCCAAGTAGTATAATAATTTTTTTCATTACTATATTTTAGCCAGTTCCTTCATTGAAGAATCTGAAATTTCTATCATTGCTTTATAATCATCAAGGCGGACTATGTAAATTTCATTTTTTCCGCTGTTATCATAATACCTTGCCTGCAGATTAATCTGCGATAAATCTTTAAATGTTTCAAGCGGAAAAATATTTTTATTAACAAAACCGAATAATTTAAAAGAATTATCTTCGGAAATCAAATAGAAACCTTTATTTGGAGTTAGTTTTAAAATTGAAAGAATATCGGATTTATCTGATTCTTTTTCTTCTTTTATTTCGTGAGGAGGCGGTAATACATCGTCAACCAGAGGCATGGATAATTCCGATTCCTCAATATGTTCTGTTTTGGTTATCGGATTTGTATGTTTTAGTTTTACTACATTAGATGTATCATTTAATAAATTTGAGGTTTGATTTAAACTGCTTTTTATTTCGTATGATTTATTATTTAATTTGGCAATTGATTCAATATTAAAACAGCCGAAACTGTTTTTTTCTGATTCTGATAACGAATTTTTTATGATATTTCTCGGAATAATTGCTCTTTTATAGTTTTTTGTATCTTGTGGAGCAGACGGGATTTTATATGCGGAATCAAAATTGACTGGGAACGATGTGTAACTGTTTGTTTCTGTATTATTAAAGAAACCTTTTAACAAACGGAATAACATAAAGCAAATGCCTGCTAATATAAGCAGTACTATAAAAGTATAAATACTGATATTTTTTAATGCGATTATAAAAGGATGATAATCAGAATTTAGACCTGATGTAAGTTTAATCTTGTAGTTATCATTCATAAATACATCTAATTTAATGTATTTAGATTCAACATTATTTTTTATAATCGGTTTTGTCGCAATATTAAATTGAATATTTCTTTTATCCGATAAATGAACATAATTAATTTTTACTTTTTTAGAATAAGTGGAATCAGGCAGAAATATATAGTATCCGTTATTCCCGTTTTTTTGCAGAAAAGCTTTACCTGCGTAATTGTTATCAAATAAAAAATTTACATTATATTCATTGTTATTAATCGGCTCAATAATAAGTCGTTTTAAGTAATTTATATCATTTGCCGATACGGTTAATGAAGATAAAATAAATATAAAGGTAAATGTAAATAATTTAAAAAAAATATTCTTTTTCATGCTTAATTTTAATTCCCCAGGGTAATATATAGTTAATACAAAAATTACAATAATATTAAAACACCAAAAAATATTTTTTGCCAATAAATTAACGAAGTTTTTTATTGAAAAAATAAGTAACATTTGATATTATCTAACTATAGAGCGGTGTAAATAATGAATATATCAGAAGAACAAGTAAATAAAATTTTTGAGCTTGCCTCAATGGATTATAAAAAACATCAGGAAAATGTTACGGAAAAAGATATTTCTGAAGCATTAATTGAAATAGAACAAAAAATATATTCCTTTGCAAATAGCGGTGTAAAGATTGATTCGCTTGAAAATAAGCGAATATTAATTGCTGATGATTTAGAGTTATCAATCTACCAATTAAGTACAGTATTAAAACGAATAGGAATAACTCCTAAAGTTGCAAGGCATAAGGATGAAGCGTTAAAAGAAATGCAAAAAGCGCATTTTGATTGTGTAATCTTTGATTTATTTATGCCCGACAGCTCTGACGGATTTGATTTGATTAAGGCCGCAGTTGATAAAAGGACTGAAGATAATCTTGATTTTAAAATTATCGTTATTTCCGGAACGGATGATTCAAATTTAATCGAACACAGCTATGAATTAGGTGCGGATTTTTATATTCAAAAAGACGGAAACTGGCATTCTAAGTTATTAAAGTATATCAGTTCTTCATTCCAAATTGATAAAAATACTGCATTTACAAGATATACCATAAATAATGATATTGCATCATTTATTATAAAAAGATTTAATGAAACAAAAGTTTTTGATGAACTTTTAAAGAATATAAATACTTCAATATATACGGGTATTAAGCATGTATTGTTTGATTTAAAAGAAATAACAGCTTTTGATGCGGATAATGTCTATATTTTTGCTGATATTTATAAAATATGTGCGGAAAACGGCGGAAAATTTGTTCTCGTTAACCCTTCATTAAAGGTAAGAGAGGCTCTTTCATTTGCTTATCTTGAGGATGTTATTCCTTATAAAAATTCTGTAGAAGATGCTGTAACTCTTATAATGAGCGAATCTAAGGCTCAATAAGAGAAATTCTTTTCAAGTGTCTTTGTCCTTCAAAATCTGTATTAAGCCATATTTCGCATATGTCATATGCTGATTGTTCGCCTATAATCCTTTGCCCAAAGCATAAAATATTTGAATCATTGTGCAGTCTTGAAAATTTAGCGGTGGTTGTATCAGAACATACAACAGCTCTTATTCCTTTGGTCTTATTTGCAGTTATACACATTCCTACTCCGCTTCCGCATATTAAAATGCCTTTATCATAATTTTTGTCAGCAACCATTTGCGCAGTTTTTTTTGCTATAATCGGATAATCAACGGCCTCTTGTGAATAACAGCCGTTATCATATACTTCGTAACCCTTATTTTTAAGGTATTCAATTATTTTATTTTTTAATTCAAACCCTGCATGGTCACATCCGATTATAATTTTTTCCATATAATTTCTCCTGAAAATAATTTTATCATATATAAAAAATAATGTTACAAAAATTTAAAATTTTGTTTTAAAGTAGCATGTTTTTTTAATTTCAGTTGTTTATTAATATGTAAGAAATAGGTAATATTATGACTGAAATTCCTCAAACAAATCAGTTACAAAATCCTAATTTGATAAATCCTGCAGGGGTTTATCAAAATACTCCTGTTGTAAACACACAGAACGGACAAACGGTTACCGTTAATCCTTATCCTTCAACAATATATCAGTATCCGCAGTCATCCGTATATGATACAAACTCAAAACAAGCTGCCTCGGGAGTAAATATATATATTTATAACCCGTCAGGCTATGGTGCACCGTCTACTAATACATGTTACGGGCCGTTTAATTATCCTAATGGTGCACAAATGACTTATCCCGGTGCAACACAGATTTCATATGAAACTCCCGCATCAACTCCGTTAAATAACGACGGTAATCAGCCTATACCTGCATCGCCTGTTTCAGGAGATACAACAGAGGAAAAAAATGGGGTTAAGAAAAAACAAGTAACCGAATTATCTGATGACTACATAAAAATGCTTGAAAGTTATTTAACAAATTCTAATGTTGAAATAAGACGACAAGGTATTGAAGACTTAATAAAAAGATTTGAAGAAGATGATTCAAGAGAAAAACATCCTGCATTAACGGCATTATTGAATATTGCACTTCAAGATCCTAACTCAAGTAACAGACTGTTAGCTATGTCGCCGATTGTTGCTGAAGTAGCGGCAGGTGATAAAAATACTGAAACCCTCTTGCAAAATTTAACAAAATCAGATAAAGTATACGGTCAAGAAGCTAAAACCGCTTCCAACGCACTTTTAAAAGTAACAAGAAAAAATCAATGATGAATATAACAGGTAAGTAAGATGTCAAAAATAACAGCAATAACAAACGCATTAAAAAATTTTTCCGGTAAGCCTTTAGCTATTACCTCTAAAGCTTTGGGCATTGCATCTGTTGCCGCAGTTATTTATGATTCTCACGTAAACGGAAAAATAAAAGCTGATTCAACTGATTTTAATGCTACCGGCGATAGATATTTTAAACAGTATAAACAATTTATGTCAACTGATAAAAACAGTGCTTCCGTTAATAAACTTAAACGGGTCTGGTATGATATTCAGCAAAACTTCTCTTATTATCATCCGTTTTACAAAACAAAAGGCTATTTATCAGGATTTGGCAAAACATTATTAAATGAACTTCCGATTATCGGTTTATCGGCTATTGCATTAAAATGTAAAAAAATAGGTAAAGTTGCAGGTGTTCTGCTTGGAATTAATGCAGTGAAAGTTTTATTATTTGATGTTTTAGGTTTAGGAAAAGAAAAAAATAAAAAAATATAATCTGCAAAAGTCTATATAGTTCTTACCCACCAGTCTAATAATAAATTAGTCGTACGGTTAATTTCGAAATTGTATTATTTGTTTTAATGTTAGTTTATTGTTAAAAACAAATAATATCAGTAGAGAGGAAGGTTTTACCGTGGCTGAAGTGTTAGAGAAAAAAGATGTTATAAGAGTTGTAATTGTTGAAGATTACAAATTAACCCGTGTCGGCTTAAAATCAACTTTAAATGAATACGAACATATTAATGTTGTTGGTGAAGCAGAGGATGCTCAAGAAGGTATAAAGTTAATTGAAGAACTTAAACCTGATGTTGTTCTTATGGATTTAGGCCTTCCCGGAATGAACGGACTTGAAGCAACATTGAAATTAAAAGAAAAAGCGGCTTCATCAAAAATAATAGTATTGACATCTCATGAAAGAAATGAAGAAGTTATAGCGGCATTAGGTGCAGGTGCTAATGCATATTGTTTAAAGGATATTACACCTGAAACTTTATCTGAAGTAATAAGGAATGTTGCTCAAGGTGCTTGCTGGGTTGATGCCGGTGTTTCATCTGCAGCTTTGAACTTTTTCCCGAAACCTGAAAATGTTACTCTTATTCATTCAACAGAAGTTCAAGATGCCAGAGCGCAATTAACGGAAAGGGAACTTGAAGTATTAAAACATCTTGTTAAAGGGAAAAGTAATACGGAAATAGCAAAGGAATTAATTGTAAGCGTACATACAGCAAAAGCACACGTATGCAGTATATTGCAGAAATTATGTGTTGATGACAGAGTTCAGGCTGCAGTTAAAGCTATAAAAGAGAATATAATATAAAATTTTGCGGTTAACATAGGGGAAGATTTATATTTAATTAATATTAAATATAAATCTTTTTCAATATTATGTCTTTACAATTAATTTATTTTTTATTAGTATATAATTAAGTTTTGGAAGAGTGCCAGAGCGGTTGAATGGAGCGGTCTTGAAAACCGTCGTACGTGCGAGCGTACCGTGGGTTCGAATCCCACTTCTTCCTCCATTTTTAAAGAGCCGAAAGGCTCTTATTTTTTATGCTTGATTGGTTTCTTTCTGTTTTGATTATAACAATGACCTGATTATATTTAACTTTATCGGACTGCAATTTTTTATATTAATTTTCAAAGATAAGGTTTGATATTATCTTTTTAAAATCATTAACATCTAAAACAGAGAAACATTCAACCGCCTCAAGACTTTTTAAAAGACCTCTGTATGAATTTAATCCGATAATTTTATCTGCGTAATTTTTTGATGCTGTTTGCGATTTGTGGCAATTAATTATGTCTTTTTTCTTTTGGATAACATTTGAAATATTTACATAGTATTGCGGCATATTTATTGCCGACCATACCTCATAATATGCAATTTTTAGATTGTTTTTATATTTTCCGTCTTTTAATTTGTTTAAAAGCAAAATGCTTACAGCTTTGTGGTCTTTATGCTGGTCAAAAATATAGGGAATAAATATTACATCATATTTTTGTATATCAATTGTGTTAAATTCCTCTTGATGTGAAATTATGTGTTTATCAGGTAAATCCAGCATTTTACAGTTTTTAATTCCTGCAAGGGTCATTGCCTCATTCATTTCTTGTTTTCTTATATCATTGTCATTCCCGTGTGTAAGACACAGAACATCAAAATATTCGGGATATAAGGACATAATTCCTGCACATCCTATGCTTTCATCATCGGGATGAGGTGCAATTACCAAATATTTTTCCCCCTCTTTCGGAATAAATTCTATTGGTTTTACATTTATCGCAATAAGGGGATTATATATTCTGTTTAATAATGTTTTATATATTTTTTTTATAAAAAATTTTTTCATAAATTTATTATATAATAAACTTATGTATAAAGTAGCTGTTGTAACAAATATAATATATGATACCGACGGGTTGGGCAAAAATGCCGGCGGAGGGGCTGTTGTTACTTCAAAACTCATTCATCAGCTTAATAATATCCAAGACATTGATTTGACAGTATTTGCTTTTATTGATAAATCTACCGTAAAACCGTCTTTTAAATATAGAATTATTTCGGGGAAATCTATAAATGAAATAATCTCTAATATTGATGAAGTTATAAAAAATGAAAATTTTGATTTTGTTATAACTGCAAATATTTTTAATCTGTATAAAAATAATATGCTTCAGGCTCATTCTTTTATAGAAAGGTGCAAAAGATGCAATAAACTTATATATGCTTTAAAACTATTTCTATCTAAAGAAAAAATTAAATTTGAAAAGGATATTTATAAAAATTTGTCATCTCAAAATAACTTTATTGCCATGTCTGAGACTGTAAAAAAGGATTATTGTTCTAATTTTAATATAAATCCTGATAATGTAAGAGTTGTATACCCGGGGTGTAATCAAGCATATAAAGAATTGCCTCTTTTTGAAAAGAAAACTATTCCGACCCTCGGAATTGTAGCTAACAGTTCAATAAATAAAGGCGGGCATTTATTTATATTATCTATGGGATTACTTAAACTATCAGGGAAAAAATTTAATATAAAGATGATTGCCCCAAAATATGAAAAAGATATTGTTATGAATTTTATAGTTAATCTTTTTAATTTAAAAAATAATCTTGAAATTTTGCCCAAACTCTCAGATATGTCTGATTTTTATAAAAATATTGATTTCCTTGTATTGCCTTCATATAACGAGGCATTCGGACTTGTTGTAATTGAAGCGGGTGCATATGGCAAGCCTTCTGTTATATCATCTTCTGCAGGGGTGTCGGAAATAATTAATAAAGAGAACGGTTTTGTTTTCAATATTAAATCATTTAAAGATTATATTAAAACTTTAAAATCTGTTATTGATTTATATCAAGAGAATTATGATTTATATTTAAAATATTGCGAAAATATTTTTGAATTATCAAAGAAATATACCTGGGAAAATTTTGCGGAAAATATTCTGAATATGGAAAAGGAGAGTAATAAATATGTTTAATTTTGGTTTTAAAAAAAGAAAATATTTGGACTGTCCTTATTTAA
The DNA here is from genome assembly GCA_947625305.1 of Candidatus Gastranaerophilales bacterium. Taxonomy (GTDB): domain Bacteria; phylum Cyanobacteriota; class Vampirovibrionia; order Gastranaerophilales; family Gastranaerophilaceae; genus Avigastranaerophilus. The sequence goes on from CANQNW010000006.1 coordinate 70,288, forward strand.
AGCATTCTCTGCACTTTTTTTATAATGAAATAAGGGCTTGCTGTTCTAATTCAAAAGGTCCTGTTTTTTATTCAAACGTAAATAATGATACAAATATTGATATAGATTATATTTATGAGCAAAGGAAAAAAATTGTTGATAAAATTAACTCCTCAAAAAGTGAGGTCGCTATTCCTGATGAGTGTAAAAATTGTTATATGATTAATGATTTTTTATCGGATAAAAAAGTTACGGATTTTGATAATTATGTAAATCGGTTATACATTCAAAATAATATGTCTTGCAATGCAAAATGTATATACTGCTGTTTTGATTATTTGGGGAAAGGTCAGTTATATAATGCAATACCCGTTATTAAATCTATCATGGATAAAAATATGATTGATAAAAAATGTACTTTAATATTAAGCGGTGGTGAAATTACAATTTCTCCGCAGTTTGAGGAATTAATAACAATATTGGATGAAAATCTGGATTCTCAAATTTCACTTGCAACATCAGGAATTAAATATTCAAAATCCTTGGAAAAAATATTTGCTAAAAATAAATGCTGGGAAACTTTATCTTTAGATTGCGGATGCAGGGAAACATATCTTAAATTAAAGCAGGTGGATTGTTTTGATACTGTTGTAAATAATATTAGAGAATATACGAAAAATGCGCCTCAAACCCCTAAAATGATTACTTTAAAATATATTATCGTTGATAATATAAATGATAATAAAGAAGAAATTAAAAAATTCATGGATATAGTCTCTGATTTGGGTGTAGAGTGCGTAATAGCAGATGTTAATTTTGAACAATACAGTATTACTAATAATAATATCGTGCCGAAACACTATTTTGAACTCTTTGATTATTTTAAGCAGTTAGCAAAAGAGAAAAATATTAAATTTGAAATTGGCAATCAAAGTTTGCAAATAACTAATAAAGGGAAAGAGCAATATTTTAAATAAGCATATTGACTGAAAATTAAATAAGCTTTAGTATTTTTATATGCCGGATGAAAAATTATTAGTAGAAATGTATACAGACGGAGCTTGCAGCGGAAATCCGGGCAGAGGCGGTTATGGTTGTATCTTAAGATATAAAGATACAAGCGGTAATTACCATGAAAAAGATTTAACTCAAGGCTATGACAGTACAACAAATAACAGAATGGAATTAATGGCTGTTATTGTTGGTCTTGAGGCTTTAAAAAAACCTTGCAGAGTTGATATTTATTCCGACAGCAAATATTTTATCGATGCCTTTGAGCAAAAGTGGATTGATAACTGGCAGAAAAATAATTGGAAAACCGCAGGTAAAAAACCGGTTAAAAATGTTGATTTATGGCAAAGACTTTTAATTGCAATGAAACCTCATACCGTTAATTTAATCTGGGTAAAAGGTCATAACGGGCATGAATTTAATGAAAGGTGCGACAGATTAGCGGTTAATTCTTCAAAATCCGATAATTTAATTGAGGATGTTATTAACAATTGATTTCAAGCTGATATTTTTCTTTAGCTGAATCTACGGTATTTTTCATCGTCTTTTTAGGAAGTTCCCATATACCTGATTTTCTTTTAATAAATTTCATTCTTGTTAAAGCGCCTTGCAGCCTGTCTGTAAAAGCTGTTCTTATTTTATCGGAACTATTGGAACTGTTGTTGTTTTGCGTATCATTTGCCAAATAAGCAAGAAGTACATCTGCTCCGTTTATATATTTTTTATTTTCTTCAAGTTCATCAATCAACAGATATTTAAAAACATTTTTATTTTCTCTGCTTAAATGTACGGAGGTTTGAGCGCAGGATATTACTTCACCCGTTGTGCCGTTTGTAACTATGTAAAATTTATAATCGGGAATGCTCCCGCCTTTAATAAATTCATTATACATATCAGGGTAAATTGATTTTCCTGCGGTTTTACTGTATTCCACATCTTTTAAATCCTGAGGGTCTTTTGAATCTAATTCCCATATGATTGCATTTGTTTTATTTTTATCTTCCGCTTTAATTACATTACAGTATCCGATTTGTTTTTTCCCGAAACTTATGCTTTGAACACTCATCTTTCTTTCCTTTGTTCGTTAAAAAATTGCTGAAAATAATTTTTGCTATTTATTATATAATATTATAAAAAAGGAGATTTATATGAAAATTAAAAGATTATTTTCAATTATTAGTGTAATGACATTTTCTCTGTTCTGCGTTATGCTTTGCGGAGCAAAAGCTGTTGATAAAAATCCGCAGGTTGTGCCTCCTATAGAGACACCTGCTGCTCAAGCAGAAGCTGATAAAGAAGTTCATAAACCTTATCAGGATACTTGGTGTGTAACTTTTCAGCTTGTTTGGAACGAGTTTATGGATAAAGTTATGGGAGGGAAAAGAGTTGAATTTGAAGGCGGAAACCCTCCTATTGCTGATGAACTTAATAAAAGACTTTATACAAAAGATATCCTTTCAGAGAAATCATATTTTATAGCTCAAGGTAAAGCAACAAAATCTTTAAAGAAACATATTGAAAAATCCATAAAGAAAAAATTTAACGAAAAAAGCGATATTCTGGGCAATATTGTTTGGAACGATAAAACATACTTGTTTTATGCAATGTTAAAGAAGGATTTTACATTCCTTACACCTTTTGACAGGCTCGATTGTTCTAAATTTAATAATTCAGACGACTCATATAAATTCTTCGGCATTACAAAACATTCCAAAAAGAAACTTAAAGAGAATGTAAAAGTGCTTTTCTATACGGATGAAAATGAATATGCCGTTAAACTCTTAACGAAGGAAAATGAAGAAGTAATACTGTATAGAACCGATAAAGAAGACACATTGGAAAATCATTATGCGGATGTTTTAAATAAAGCTGATGAAGATAAACTGGGAAATAAGGATGAATTAAAAGTTCCCGATTTAAATGTTGATAAATTAATTTCCTATAGTGAACTTTGCAATAAGAAAATCAAAGGTACAAATATAGTTATTACACAGGCATTACAAACAATTAAATTTAAAATGGATAATAAAGGCGGAAGTCTAAAAAGTGAAGCAGCTATTGCTGTTATGAAAACCGCACTTAATCCTGACTCTGATAAACCGAAATATTTCTATTTCGATAAACCGTTTGTCTTATTCTTATTGGAGAAGGGAAAAGAAGTTCCTTATTATGCAATGACTGTTAAAGATACAGAGTATCTTGTAAAATCGGAGAATTAATTTGGCTAAAAAAGTTCTTATTGTATTTTTCGTTATTATTACAGGTCTACGTGTAAATGCAAGAGGATTTGATTTTAATTTCCCCTTGCCGGGAAATTCTATTGCAAATAATGCACTTCAATATAATGTATTAAAAAAGGTATATTTTAATGCAGCAAAAGAATATCCGCTGTGCAGTGACTTTAAGGTAACGGATACCCAATTAATACAAGAACCTTATGATGTTGTGAAAAAAAATGATAAATATATAAAAGGCTATTGGAAAGAGATATGGACGTTTGATGCGTGCAAACAAAAATTTCAAGTTCCGTTAACTTTTTATATAAAGAAATCAGGAACAGATTTCATTATTGAAAAATAATTGACTGATAAAATAAACAATAGAGTGATTTCCTCCTTTAAATTTTGTGAAATTATCACAAAAAAAGGAGGAAATTATTATGCCTGAATTTTCACAACCGTTTAGCGGAAATAAATGCGAAAGAAAATTAGATAAAAATGAACTGATAAGAGCAATCAGATTTAGTATTGCTTCAGAATTTGAGGCTATTCAGCTTTATGAACAATTAAGAGATTCCATAGAAGAAGAACATGCCAAAAAGCTTTTATCGGAAGTTGCAGATGACGAAAAAGAACATGTAGGTAATTTTTTAAGATTACTAAAAGAACTTTGCCCAGAGGAAAAAGATTTATATAAAGAAGGCTGGGAAGAAGCTTCTGAGGTAATGGGACTTAAAGACTAATTGTAAATATATTTTCATATAATAACAAAATATTTCTTTTTCGTGATTTAATCTCGAAAAAGAGGTATTTTATATGAGAATAAATAATGTAAACAGAGTTTCATTTAAAGCATATGTTCCCGTTCAATATTTTTTAAAGGACGAAAAAATTGGTGAAAATCAATACAGATATATAAAGGCAGAAGATGAAGCAACTGTTAAAAAATGTCAAAGAATGCTTGTTTCAAGTTTAAATGCACCTGCGAGTAAAAATTCAAATCCCTCGTTTGTAGATAAATATAAAAGTGTAGATAATGATTACAGAAAAATGCCTCTTGTGAGGTCATATTATGATTATTACAGCCCTAAAACAAAAAAACTTATAAAACCTGATTTAGCAAAAGATAATGCCGAAAAAAATTCAATAGTTCGTCCTGCACTTGTTACGGGAGAAGATGCAAATGAAATTGATATAATGGCAAAACCTATCGGAATGGCTAAAGCTGAATCATTAGACAGATACGGCAGGACAGATACATATAAGGTAAGATTAGAAAATCGTACATTTTTTGATAAACAAAGAAATTATATTCTCCATCCCGAAAAAAGGATACAAACCGAGGACGGCAGAAATATGTTTTTAAGAGTTTATTTTAATCCTATATATTATACAAAAGGCGCAAGAAAAGGCGAATTAAAAAGTGTGGAATATGTTAATTCCCGCTGGCTTGCAGAAAAATATTAACCTACCTTTTTAAATATTAATGTTGAATAAGCTGCCATTTTAATAGGATTTTTATTTTCTCCGTCGCTTATGATAATTTGATTATTTTTAAATGCGCCTGAGCCGTCATAGTGAGTGCTGTCGGTATTTAATATTTCCTGCCATTTGCCTTTCGGAAAATTGATGAAATAACTTGAAGCATCAAGTCTTGGGTATTCGGCATCCATAAAGTTGGTTATTGCAAATATTTCATTATCTGCATTTTTTGCTTTCATATGTGTTCCTATAACTTTTGAAACAGGATGTTTTACGGTGTTTTCTTTTACAATATACCCGTCAGAGAGTGCAGGATTTTCTTCATTTATTCTGTTTAAATCTTTTGTTAAATTTTTAAATTTGCTGATATTATCTTTGCCTTCGGGAGAATATTTTAAAGTTCCGAGTTTGGATTCAATAAATCCTTTAAGCCCTGTATCGTATCCTTTTTCAACATACAGATAGTGTTCATCCGGTACGGATTGAAATTCTCTGAAAAATCTGAACGGGGTTAAATCTGCCTTTTCATCGCCTTGAAATACCATTTTTTGCCCCGGAGTTGCAAAAGTTCTTGCAAGTACCATTTTATATTTATCATATGCTTTTTTGTAGATTTGATTTAATGCTTCAACAGTAATCCCTGAATCTTTTCTAATTCCTAATGGGGTTAAAACATCGTTTTCAAAAGACTTTTGAATTGCTCGTTTTTTCTGTGAAGAAATACCGTTTATATTCGTTTTATACCCGTCAAGATATCCTGTTTGCAGGAAGATTGCAAGTCTTTCTGAAGCCAGCTGGGCTTTTTGGGATTTAACAATGTATACAGCTTCTTCTTCTGATATTTGTTTTGCTTTGCTTAAGTCTTTAGCTCTTTGTATATCTCTATAGTTAAGCTGAATATTTTCATTTAAGTTCAGCATTGGGACAAGTAATTTTGAAATAAGTCTTGAACCTTCAAAATTACCTATTTCATCGTGGCTCATAACATATTTTACTCTTGAACTTCCGCTATATAGTGCATTTTCAAGATTATCTAAATCTACATTCCCATACAGACATTCATTTAAAGTGTGATAGAAATAAAAATCCCATTCACTGTTAAAACCTAATTTATCGAGTGATACATTATTATTTTCAATATTTTCTATTGCTTTGCAGTGTTTTTGTTCGCTATTGCCTTCTTCGGATTCAAATTGTTCAATAGGTGCGGTAACTCTGTAATCATTACCTCTGCCATCTTCTGCTATTAAAAAGGCTTCTGGTTTATGGTAATTAATTTCCGCCGCAATCTGTTTCATAGTATAGTCTGATTCCATATATTTGGTCATATCAAGTCTTAAACCGTCGCAATGATAATTGTCAATCCAGTTAAGCGCTGCATTAACCATATAATCACGAACATACTTTGAATTTTGTCCTTCAAAATTAAAAGCCTCGCCAAAGTCATTACTTCCTTTTATGTATGGTCCGGTTTTTAATAATGAAGCCCCATCAGGCCCTAAGTGGTTAGGAACCATATCCATTATTACATTTAAACCAATTTTATGTGCATAATCTATTAATGATTTTAATTCATCAGGCCCGCCTAAATGCTCGGAGGGTGCAAATTTGTCTACTCCGTCATACCCCCAGTTGAAAGAATAGGTATTTTCAACAGGCATGATTTCTATTGCATTAAATCCCATATCTTTTACGGAATTAAGCATTGATTTTGCGCTTTTAAATGTTCCTTTTTGTGTAAATGTTGCAGGGTTGAATTCGTATATTCTTGCGCCGTTTAAAGGTGTTAATCCGTTTTCATTATTTGCTTTACGGGAAATTCTGTTTTTATTGTTTTTAAACCAATCACTATCTGTCCAATTAAATAAAGAATGGTCATATATAACAGACTCCTCCAATAATTGTTCCTGTCTGAAGGAATACGGGTCTTTAACTTTGTCTATATCGCCGTTTCCTTTATAAATAGTATAAAAATATTTGTCGCCGTTTTGAATTTCACCTGATGGAATTTTTTTTGCTGTTTCAAAAATCCCGTTTCCTTTATTTTGTAATTCGTATGTTTTTTCTTGTTTCTTATTTTTTTTCTTAACGGTTACTGTTACCCTTTTAGTATCGGGATATGTGAAAATTTTAAATGATGCTTCTTTTGTTTTAGGGTCTATAACAGCACCCCAGCTTTTATGTTCAGCAAGTGTCCTTCCGAAGGATATAGGTTTATAGCAAATATTTGATATTTCGTTTATTTGCTTTTCCGATTCTTTATTTTGATTGTTTTGTTTTAATGTACCATTTGTTTTTGAAGGAATTTGAACTGATTTATTTACTGAATTTACTATCACGATAATTTCTCCAATACTTAGCCAAATTATATAAAGCCTGAAAATCTTAAAAATTGAGTATTTTAAGACATTATTTAACATAAATTTACAAATTTTTTATATATTCAAAAAAAAGGACTAATTTTAAATTAGTCCTTTTTTTATTTTGTTGTATTCTATGCTACATAGTTCATTCCCGAAGGGTTTCCCGTTGCTACATCTTCCATTAAATCGTACTTAAGATTAATTGCAGCCTTATTAACACGATATTCAAAATCGGTAATTTCGCCATTTTTGTGTTTTTCTTCTAATTTTTCAAGTTCTTTCGCTCTTTTTAATTCTGTTTTAACAATTAGTTTTGTATTGTCTTTACTTTGAGGTCGAGGTGCAAAATTATTTGCTCCAACTAATCCTCCTTCTGGTTTGAATGATACCGGTGCCATATTACTTTACCTCCTTTTACTTGTTTTACATTCCATTTGTGAATGTATATATAAGTAATTTCAAAGAAGGAAATTTACTTTTTTCGAGGAAATGTTAAGAAATATTTACTTATTTAAAAATCCGACCTGATTTCTTCCGTTTTCTTTTGCGCAATATAAGCATTTATCAGCATATTCAATAAGTTCTGAAGGAGTATTCCCGTTCTCGGGATACGTGGCTACCCCTAAACTTATTGTTATATTTACTTCTACATCAGGCGATAGATTATATTTTTTTGATGCAATAGTGTCGCAAATCTTTTGTGCCGTTATAAGTGCATTTTTTTTATCGGTATTTTCCAGTATTACAGTCATTTCTTCTCCGCCGTATCTGCATACAATATCATTTACTCTTACACAGCTTTTTATCGTTGCGGCTACATGTTTTAATACCGCATCTCCTGCCTGATGTCCGTATTTATCGTTAAACTTTTTAAAGAAATCAATATCTATCATTATTAAAGAAAATGTTTTATTGAGTTTTGTATTGATTTTCATCTGTTCCTGAAAATACCTGTGGTTGTATAAATCTGTTAATCCGTCAGTTGTTGCAAGTTTATAGGTATACTCAAAATCCCTTGATTTAATAAGATATTTAATTATAAACGCAAATATAAAGGCAATAAATGAACTGACAATAGGTATTGCAATCCATACCCATATGTTGTATTTTTCCATAATAAATGTTGCAAAATACAGGTAAAACCCTAAGAATATTAAAAACATTGTAATTGATGAATATATTGAGCGGATTTTTATAACAGTGTATATTGCGCTTAGTCCTAAAATTAGACAAATAAGCAGATTATAACTTAAATCCGCTTTTTTTATCAGGCTGTTATCCAATATATTATTTAATAAAGTTGCATTTACTTCGGGCATAGGCATTGCTATACTGGTGGGTGTAACTCTTATATCCGATAATTGAAAAATACTTGCCCCTACATAAACAATTTTATCTTTAAAAAAGTTTTTTGGTATGATTTCTTTTTCATTATGTTCTTTGGCTTGTGATGATTTTAAAATTTCCCAGAAGGGTATATGCTTAAATTTATTTTCGTCTTTTAAACCGCTTTCTCCGTACCAGTTTAATATTACTTCTCCGTTTTCGTTCAGGTGAATTTTTCGATTTCCCAGTATTAAATTGTTATTTTTATCAATTTCAATTTTTGATATATTGGCATTTTCGTATTTATTAAAATAGTCAATACCGAGTTTTAAAGTATTATATAAAAAATATTGGTCTTTTATTTCTTCATAATTTTTTTCATTATACAAAGGGTAATTTGCTATCAAAGGAATTGTTCTTATTATACCGTTATCTTTTCCGGCTTCATTTATATGCCCTATTTTATCGGTAGCTTTTATTATTTCCTCCATAATAATTCTGCAGTTTTTATATTTAGGGATTTTAAGTGTATCTGAATTTATTGTTAAAGCTGTTGTCAGTTTTTTATCAACAATAGGAGGCTTTCTTAATTCATAGCTGTAATTGTCAAAAACGAATACTGTATATACATTAGGATATTTCTTAAATGTATTAATCAGTTGTTCATCGCTTTCTTTGTTGCTCCAGAGCGATTTAATATATTGAAATTCCATAATGATGTATTTAGGGTTTTGGGATTCTATATAATCAATAATTTTTGCATGAACTTTTCTCGGAATAGGCCATTCCCCGTATGTTTCGACAAGGTATTCATACGAAGGGTCATCAACCGTTACTAAAACGATGTCTTTATTAACGGTTTTATGTTTGGAAATTATTTTTTGTCTTAAATCAAAACTGCTGTTTTCAATAGAGGTAATTATATTTTTTGTTTCATTTAAAGGGAATACAAAGCACATAAATATCACTGTTGAAATTAGGATAAGAGATAACAATATATCGTATCTGTGTCGGTATATTAAATTTAATAAATTTTTCATGAAAAACTCCGATAATTAATTATTATTTAAATTGGAGTTTTTTTCAATTTCTTCAATATTCTTCAAGAAAATTTCAGACATTTCTTTTATTTCATCAGGATTTATTAAAAAGTTTAAAAGACAGCATTCGTTTAAGTTCATAATCACTCCCAAAGTTTATTCTAGCAGTTTTAATAAAATAAAAATCCACTTCAAGTATGAATTCAAATTTTGCTGTATCCGATAAATAGCCTATTAAATACTAAAATAAGGCAATGAATAGAGGGGGCAATACATATCATAATTCAAAAGATAGAAAATAAAAAAATAATAAAAAATAGAGAGATAAAAGGAAATGTTTGCCTGTAACATTTCTTTTATGAACAAGGAGGAAAAATGAAAATAAACAAAATGACACTTGCCGCCGTATTAACACTCGGAGTAATGGCAGGTACAAATGCAGGTTTTACACAAGAAACAGCAACTGAAACATCAAATGAGCTTTTGGCGGCTTGCCCTTTGTCTGGATGCTCTTCTCCTGTGACACCACAAACAGCAACATGTCCGAAATGTCATAATGATATAGACAGTTGTTCTTGCCAAAGTAAAACAACTGACCCGTGCGAAGCAAAATCAGACTGTGATTCTTGCAAACCGATAGCAGATGATTGTAATGCTTGTCCGCCGATTGCACAATGTCCGGCACCATCAAACCCGACATGTGCAGTATGCCCGCAAACTATTGACGGTAAGAAATTTGAACAGCAGGTATACGCATATCCTAATGCAATATATGGTCATAACCAAGTAGTAGGTGAAAGAAATAACGGGATATTCTTAGGCGATGATTCAAGAGTAGATTTTAGAGGTATTCCCGTTTCTGAAACACCATTTGTTGCAAGTGATTGCGGATGTGGCTGCCAAGACGGTTCTATGACCGGTGCTGCAGCTCCTATACCTTGCATGGATAATGCACCTTACTTAAACGGTATTCCTGTAGACAGAAACCCTATGCATATTGATGGTGCGGGATGTCCTGTTCAAATTCATACAAACACCAGTATGGATGTAATGAGAAAATCTTATGAACCTTTTGAATATTCTGCCGTAACAGGCGGAGCTGCTCCTATCGTCAGCGCATTTGAAGATGTACCTGACGGATACTGGGCAAGCTGTGATATCAATACTTTAACTGATAACAATGTTATAGCAGGTTATCCGGACAGAACATTTAAACCAAACCTTCCGGTATCAAGAGCAGAAATGGCTACTTTAGTTGTAAAAGGTTTTAATTTAAATGACGATGTAACATGTCCTAACAATATGTTTAAAGATGTACCTCAATCACACTGGGCAAATAAAACCATCGCAAAAGCTGTATCTAACGGCTTAATGGCTGGTTACCCGAATAATATGTTTAAACCAAATCAGCCTATATCAAGAGCGGAAGCATTCTCTATAATGGCTAAAGGTATAAACTGCCCTATGGATGATTGTAAAGCTGAAGAAGTATTAAATAAATACTGTGACGGTAATAAAGTTCCTGATTGGGCAAAAGTTCCCGTTGCAAAAGTTCTTGAAACAGGCGGAATTTCTGATTTTCCAAATCCTAACGAAATCAGCCCTAACCAGGATGCAAGCCGTGCAGAAATCGCTTCTATGTTAGAAAATGTCAGAGTTGCTTTAGGCTACAGCAAAGATGATAAAGTTACTTCAAATGATTGCGGATGTGCGCCTAAAAAGGCTTACTACGAAAATGAAGAAACTGTTACCATCCCTACACTTCAATTAACCTTCAGTGATGAAATTAGTGCTAAATCTGCTAATATCGGTGACAGATTCTCTGCAACAACAATAGACTCAGTTACTATTAACGGTTTAGAATTCCCTGCAGGTTCTAAAGTATACGGTAAAGTTTTGGAAGTTGTAAGACCTACAAAACATTGCCAAGGTGCTATCAAATTATCATTTGAAACAATTAAAAACGGAAAATGCAAGGCTCAATTACCTAACCAAATTTTAACCGCTCAAGTTAATAAAGTTAAAAATCCTAATGCTGTTGCAAGAATTGTAGAATTTCCATTCACTTGGGTAGGCGGACTGTTAGGTGATGTAGGCAGAACCGTAGGTGGTGCAATTGTTAGTGCATCAAACGCAGTTGAACAAGTTGTTTCAGGTGTCGGTGTAGGTACCGGTGAAATCTTCCAAGGTCAATTCAGAGCTGCGGGAAGAAGCTATGTCGATGTCGGTAAAGCAATTGTTACAGCTCCTGTTGATTTAACAAGAACGGCTTTATCAGGTACTATGGGATTATTCCAATATACCGGCGATGAAATCAGCTACCTTGTTGACCCAAAAGGTATGAGAGTTTCTTCGGTTAATCCGAAAGAAAAAGTTACTATAGCTTTTGGCTGCCACGAACAATAATATAACCTATCTCTTCAAGAGGTGCAAAAGTCCCCGCAAATACTCGGGGACTTTTTGTTCTTCATTCAAAATAATGATTTTTATCCCTATATAAATTTACAACCTTTAGGTTATATAGTAAAATAAGAAAAAAAGGAGTAGTTTTTATGGCGGATAATGATTCAGTGATTATAAAATGCCCTGCCTGCGGGTGTGATATGGTAAAAGTGTTTATGCCTAAAGCCGGTGTTAATCTTGATGTATGTATAAACGGCTGCGGAGGTGTTTATTTCGATAACAGAGAATTTCAAGAATTTGATGAACCTCATGAAGATATATCTCCATTAGAAGAATTATTTAAGGATAAGGAATTTAAACCTGTAGATGAAAATCAAACAAGATATTGTCCTGTTTGCGGTAGTGCCATGATGAAAAATTATTCTGATCCCGGGAAAGAAGTTCAAGTGGATGAGTGTTATTCATGCGGGGGAAAGTTTCTTGATTACGGTGAGATAAAGAAAATTCGTTCCTTAAATGCACCCGAAAATAAACAAAATAATGCTATTATAAAAGATCTGTATGCAAACGTCGGTATGGAAATTCTTGAGAGAAAAAACAGATATAATAAAATTTCACGAAAGGCTAATAAATTATCGCAGGTAATCTTTACTTTAATAATTTTATTGACAATCATAATAATTCTTTTTAAGGTATTTATTGGTTAGTTTTAAATAAAACCCCTCATTATTGAGGGGTTTATTTTATATATCAAGTTTTTCCATTAGTTCATCAGGAATATCAAAATTTGAATAAACATTTTGTATATCATCGTGTTCTTCAAGTTTTTCCATTAATCTTAAGATGTTTAATGCCGTTTTTTCATCGGTGACTTCAACGGTATTTTCGGCTATTCTTGTAAGTTCTGCACTTGATCCTTTAAATCCTTTTGTTTCCAATGTTTCAACGCAGGATTGGAAATCCTCGGGTGTTGTTAATACTTTATAAACTTCATCTTCTTCAACAACATCTTGAGCATTAGCTTCAATAGCAGCTTCAAATAATTTATCAAAATTTGTAGAATCCTTTGGAAATTCTATTGCTCCGACCTGTTTAAACATCCAGCCTACACATCCTGTTTCACCTAAGTTTCCGCCAAATTTAGTAAAGAAACTTCTTATATCGCCTGCGGTTCGGTTTCTGTTGTCTGTCATTGCTTCAATAAATATAGCACATCCGCCGGCAGTATAGCCTTCATATGTTAATTCTTCAACACTGTCTGCTCCGCCTGCTCCCGAGCCTTTTTCTATTGCTCTTTTAATGTTGTCATTAGGAAGTCCTGCCGCTTTTGCTCTATCTATTGCAGTTCTTAATCTAAAGTTACCCGCAGGGTCAGGGCCTCCGAGTTTTGCTGCGATAATTAATTCTCTTGAAAATTTTTGAAATACTACACCTCTTGCAGCATCTACCGCCGCTTTTTTGTGTTTTATTGTTGACCACTTAGAATGTCCTGACATATTATTCCTTTCATATATTGTTTGTTTTTTATTTTATTGTAATATAAAAGTATGGAAAATGAAATAAATTCTAATTTGCAAAGTGCGCTTGATTATTTTAAATCAGCAGATTACGAAAAGGCTGCCGATTCTTTTTTGCTTGCACTTGATGAGGATAAAAATAATCCTAATATTTTAAATAATATTGGACTTTGCTATTCTAAACTTGCCAAAGATGATTTAGCGGTTGAGTATTTTATAAAGGCGTTATCTTTTAATCCGAAATCTGTTCAAACATATATTAATCTTTCTGATGTATATTTCAGAAATAAAAATATAATTGATGCAATAAATTTACTTGAAAACGGTGTTACACTTATGCCAAATGAAATTGCTTTGAAACACTACTTATCAAGATTTTATCTTGAAGATTGCCGTTATGATTTAGCTATGGATCAATTATTTGAAATATTGGACTTAGATGCGGATAATCTTGATGCTTATTGGGATTTAGGAAATATTCAATTTGAACTTGGTGATTACGATAGTGCCGTTGATAATTACGAAAATGTTTTGGAAAAAGTTACTGATAATGCCGTATTATACTATCAAACAGCTATTGCCTATGAAGCAAATGATAATATTGATAAGGCAATATCTAATCATTTAAAGGCAATATCAGCAAATGAAAATTTTCATCCCTCCTATAAAAAATTAGGGATTTTATTTATGGCTCGAGGCGATAATGAAAGTGCCGTTGAGTATTTTCAGGATTATTTGAATTTTGACCTCCCCGAGGAAGAAAAAAATAATATAAATGATTTAATTTCAAGAATCAGCAAATAGTTATATTCTTTTGTACGATAAAAATAATATCTGCGTTTCCGATAATTTAAAAAGAAATATATTATCGGGAGATTTATATGAAAGATGTTGTAATTTATACGGTGGATTACTGCCCGTATTGCAAAAAAGCTGAAATGCTTTTAAAAAGCTTGGATATTCCTTTTAAAAAAATTGATATAACTCAAAATGAAGATGAACACAGACAAAAACTCGGCGAATATTATGGCATTCAAGGCAGAGTTACAGTTCCTCAGATAATTATCGGAGGTAAAAGAATAGGCGGGTTTGACGTGCTTGAAAAATTTCATAACTCCGGCGAACTTGAAAAATTGCTTGAGAATTAGAGGTAATTATGAATAAATTTTTTAATCTTTATAATTCTCTTTGTACGGGTGCCAATTCTTCGGGAGTTTTTTCGTTTGATCCTTATTTTTCAGCAGTTAAAGAAATGCTTGTTTCTGAACTTAGAGAAGTCGTTTTTTATATTGAAAAATTAAAAGAACTCAATTTTGATATGACCGAATATACCGATAAAGTTATAGAGTTTGTATCTGTTCTTATTGTAAATTTGGATTTCAGGCGGGAAAGCTTTTTTGTCATTGTTGAAGATTTATATAATAATAAATCTGACCTGCAGAATACTTATATAAATATTTGCACGGATAGAGGCATAAAACCTGAAAGTATTGCAGGCGAAATGACTGATTTATCAAATAAAGAATCCATTATTAAAGCATTAAATGAACATGAAAAAAATATAAACTTAAAGGGTGTTTCTTTAGGAATAAATAAAAAAAATCTTTATGAGATAATGATTAACCTTGTCTTAAATGCGTGTAACTGTTTAATTGAGTTAAAAAATTACGGAGAAGATTTTAAAGAAGCTAAAGAAGAAGTATTAAAATTATTTAATAGCTCTAATTTTACCAGTTCAGATGAAAATGAATGGATAAAAAAGATTAAGGAGTTTTCGGCTTGGAATTATAAAATAACAAAAAAATTGTATGATAAAATAAATGAACGATTTGGGCCTGCCATTAAGACCGAAGTCCCCTTTATTATTAAAGAAGGAAAAGCAATACTTGTTTCAGGCTCAAGCTTTTTGGATTTGGAAAAAATCTTAATTGCTTCACAGGGAAAAAATATTAATGTTTATACTCATCATAATTTAATAAGTGCTTTCAGATATTCAAAATTAAATAAATATAAAAACCTGGTTGGACACTACCAAAGATTGAACAATAATTTCCCCTTAGACTTCGCTTCATTCCCGGGGCCTATATTTATTACAAGAAATTCAGCCCCTAAAATAGAAGTGATACGAGGTCAAATATACACAGAGGCAAAATATCCCGCCTTCGGCATTGCAAAAATAGAAAATAATGATTTCACTTCTTTAATCGACTATGCTCTTAATTCTGACGGATTTAAGGAAAATACAGTTATAAATACTATCTCAATCGGAATGGATGAAGAAAACCTGAAAAATAAAATTTGGCAGATTGTAAACAAATTTCAAACAAACCAAATTAAACATATTGCAATAATAGGAATAATAGATAAATTTGCTAAAACAAACGATTATATTAATAAATTCCTTGATGAAATTCCTGATGATTTATATGTTATTTCTTTTGCTTATGACATCGATAAAGAAAATGTTTGGTGTGCAAATCCTTACTACGATTTCCCTATGCTTTATAAAATATTGGATTTGCTTCAAACCGGAATAAATAATATTAATGAAAATATAAGTATATTCCTTACGGATTGCGCCGTAAATACACTTTCTCAAATATTTAATTTAAAACACTTGGGTATTAAAAATATATTTTTAGGGACGTGCTGCCCTAATATAATGAACCCGGTACTTTTTGACGGGTTAAAAAATTTATTCGGTATAAAAGAAATATCGTCTTCAAAAACCGATATTAAATTATTGTTACAATAAAAAAGAGGAAGACCAATCTTCCTCTTTTTTTATAAAATTATGAGTAGTTAAATCGATTGCTCTGCACCAAGCACTTCCAGAACTCCATATACATTTTCGTAACCGTATTGTGAAACAAGTTCATCTAATGAGACTTTACCTTCAGCAATTTTGTTTGCTATTATTTTTGCAGTTCCTTTTAGTTTTGTAGCAGCCGCCATTATATTTTCTTTTGTGATTGAAGATTTAACTTTTGTAAATAAATTCTTTGTAGAGTTTGCAAGAGTTTCAGCTGTAGCTTTCGGATCTTTTGCCGCATTTTTAATTGTTTCAGAAACCTTTGCTGCTCCTTCTTTAGCTGTTTCTGCTACTGCTTTTGCTGTACTTTCAGGATTTTTTGCTGCATCTTTTAATGCTTGTGCCGCATTTGAATCTTTAAGTGCTGCCTTTGCATTCGCTAATCCTTGTGTAGCTGCTGTTTTAACTGCTGCCGCATTATTTACCGTTGATGATTTCATATCAATGGCAAGGGCTTTTCCTTTCGCCAACAGACTTGCATCTTTTCCTAATGAGGCTGTTGCTCCGGCTGTACTTGTTTTCATAACTGCGCTGTAACTTGCTTTAGCACCGGCTACAGATAAGCCTGTTACCAATGCTCCGCCTCCTACATCCTGCCATGCCAGTTTTGCTTCTGCATCAGTTGTAGCTTGAGATGCATTGTATATGCCCTTTCCGATTTGTACAGCGCCCGTAACTGCTCCAATTCCGCATGCTACCAGCCCCACTGCAGGGAATGCTACACATAGAGCCGCTGTGCCTAATGTCAGTAATGTCTTACCCAGAGAGAATTTTCCTTCTTTATTTGTAAAGCATCCTTTTACCATGTTAACGGCCGTTTTGCCGACACCTTTTAAGGTATTGCCTAATGCACTCCAAAATCCGATTTTACCGTCATCTTTTCCGTCTGTACAGGTTTCGCCGCTTTTTGATATGTATTGATCGTTCATATATGCTGTATTGTATTGGGCATATTCTTTTTGTACTTCTTTGCTCGTATCGTTATTAGCATTAAAATTTTTGTTCCATTGACTATAATCAATGGAAGTAATGTTTCCAACGGTCATGTAAATATCCTCCTTTAATTTATAAATTCCCCATATATTTTATAAAGGTTATTTTTTTTCTAAAATTTACTTATAAAATATAAATATTAAGAAATTTTACAAAAAAAATACGAACTTTTATAAAGGTTCGTACTTTTTTATATTATTTTAGGATATTCTAGTTATATTTCTTATATATTAAAACAGCATTATGTCCGCCAAACCCGAAGGAATTTGTTAATGCTATATTAACGGGAAGTTTTTCAGCTTTATTTGGAACATAGTTTAAGTCTGCAACTTCTTCATCAAGATTTTCTATATTTATTGTAGGCGGAACAATTCCGTCATTTATTGCATGAATACAAATAACGGATTCTGCTGCACCTGATGCCCCTAACATATGACCTGTTTCTGATTTTGTTGAACTTACTCTTAAATTCGGATTTTGCTTTTTATCGCCAAATACTCTCGCAATAGCCATAGATTCTGCTATGTCACCAAGATGAGTACTTGTGCCATGTGCATTAATATACTGAACTTCTTCAGGTTTTATGCCTGCATCTTTTAGTGCAAACTCCATTGCTTTTGCAGCGCTTGAACCATCAGGACAAGGAGCAACTACATCATATGCATCACCTGTTTGACCGTAGCCGATTACTTCCGCATAAATTTTAGCTCCTCTTTTTAGTGCATGTTCAAGTTCTTCTAATACTAAAATTCCTGCACCTTCTGCCATTACAAAACCGTCACGGTCTTTATCATAAGGTCTTGAGGCTTTTGCAGGTTCATCATTTCTTTTTGATAAGGTTTTTGCGGCAGTAAATGCACCTAAACCGATTGTACATATAGCAGCTTCACTTCCGCCGGCTATTACTGCATCGGCCTCTCCGTATTGAATTGTCCTAAATGCATCACCAATGCAGTGCGCAGCTGTTGCACAAGCTGTAACTATAGCTTTATTTACACCTTTAGCACCCATTTCAATGGAAATTTTACCTGCACCCATATCACATATTAACATTGGTATTGTAAAGGGAGTACATTTGGTAGGCCCTTTTTTCAGCATATCCGCATAGCTTTTTTCTATTGTATGAAATCCGCCTGCTGCTGAACCTACTATTACTCCTAATCTGTATGGGTCTATATCTGATTCTTTTATTTTTGAATCTTCAACAGCTTCTCTTGCTGCGACTATCGCATATTGCAAATATTTATCAAGCCTTCTGGCTTCTTTTGGCTCAAAATAGTCAATAGGATTAAAAACAGATTCTTTTATCTCACCGCCTATTAAAACAGTGTGTCCGCTCATATCTTCCATATTCTCAATTTTAGAAACGGCGCTCCTGCCGTTTACAACACCATCCCATAACTTTTTAGAGCCGACTCCATAGGGAGATACTACTCCCATGCCTGTTACTACTATACGTCTTTTTGTCATTTTTTCACCTATTTTATATTTAATCTGTTAATAAAATGAGGAGAACTTGCACATCCAAGCACCCCTCATTAAACCTGTATTGATTTATCGGGCAATTATGAATTTGCTTCGATATAATTTACTGCATCTTGAACAGTTGCAATTTTTTCAGCTTCTTCATCAGGAATTTCGCATCCGAATTCTTCTTCAAAAGCCATAACTAATTCAACTGTATCTAATGAATCAGCACCTAAGTCTGCTGTAAAGCTTGCTTCAGGAGTAACTGCGCTTTCTTCAACGCCTAATTGTTCTACAACTACTTTTTTTACTCTCTCAAGAATGTCACTCATTTTTTCTACCTCATTTTAACTAATACATTTATGTTTATTATGAATTTATTATACTATTTACAGATAATTTTGCAAATTATTAACTATATTACAAGTCCGCCATCTACCCCAATAACTTGAGCGGTTATATATGGTGCATCTTCTGCCAGAAATTTTACTGTTTTTGCTATATCTTCAGGCTGCCCTAATCTTTTTAACGGTATATGCTCGGTTATTTTTTCCGTATCTAAATCTTTTGTCATGTCAGTTTGTATAAATCCGGGGGCTATTGCATTTACTCTGATATTACGTGATCCGAGTTCTTTTGCAAGTGATTTTGTAAAGCCTACAAGTCCTGCTTTTGCCGTTGAGTAATTAGCCTGACCTGCATTTCCCATTAGTCCTGAAATGCTTGACATGTTTACAATACATCCGCTTCTTTGTTTTACCATTGTCTTTATTATAGGGCTTGTCATGTAAAATGCGCTGTTTAAGTTTGTATTTATAACTGCTTCCCAGTTATCACTGCTCATTCGCATAAATAAACCGTCACGGGTTATCCCTGCATTATTTACAAGTACATCTATTCTGCCGAAATCAGTTAAAACTTCGTTTGCTGCTTTTTCGCATGCTTCTTTATCCGCTACATTAAACTTATATGCTTTTGCTTTCGCTCCAAGTGATTTTAAATCTTCTATAGTTTTATTTGCAGCTTCATCATTGCCTGCATAACTGATTGCGACATCATATCCCGCTTTTGCAAGTTCTATTGCGCATGCTCTGCCTATTCCTCTTGATGCGCCCGTTATTAAAGCAACTTTATTTTCTGACATTATACAAGCTCCTTTTCTTTATTGTTTGATAAGTCATTTATTACATTTTGAAGTGATTCCCAATCATATATGTTATATGTTGTTAATTCCGCATTTATTTTTTTATTTAATCCTGCTAATACCTTCCCGGGGCCGATTTCAATAAAGTTTGTTATTCCTTTATCTGTTATGTTGTTTATTGTTTTTGTCCACATAACTGATGAATATATTTGTTTGGGAAGTTTTTCTTTAAAGATGTTTCCTTGTGTTTCAGCATTAGCATCAACATTTGTATAAACAGGTATATTGGTATTATTAAAATCATATTCTTTTATAAAATCTGCAAATGTATTACCTGCTTCTAGCATTAAAGGTGAATGAAATGCACCTGATACGGCAAGAGGAATAACCCTTTTTGCTCCTGCTTCTTTAAATTTATCCATACTGTTATTTATTTCATCTCTATCGCCTGTTATTACAACCTGCCCCGGACAATTAAAGTTAGCTACATAAACATTATTTAATTCTTTTGTTATAGCGATAACTGCTTCATCATTCAGGCCTAAAACAGCAGCCATGGAACCTTGAGTTTTTTCTGCGGCTTCATTCATTAATTCCGCTCTTTTTTGAATTAATTTTAATGTTGTTTTTAAATCAGCACCGCCTGCAGCATATATTGCGGCATACTCGCCTAAACTGTGTCCTGCCGTGCATGCTGTTTCAATGTTATATTTTTCTTTTAAAGCTTCATATGCGGCAAGGGATACGGTTAATATACACGGCTGAGAATTTATTGTTTTCTTAAGTTCATCCTCCGTGCCGTTAAAACATATCTCTGATATACTGCGCCCTAAAACTTCATCTGCCGTATCAAAAACCTTTCTTGCCGCAGAAGAATTTTCATATAAATCTTTTCCCATACCTTGTGCTTGTGCACCTTGACCGGGGAATATTAATGCGAATTTAGTCATTAAGCTATACCTTCTCTTAATCTTACAACTGCTGTACCTACTGTCATGCCCGCACCAAAACCTGTTAAAATTGCTGTTGCGGGAAGTTTTATTTTCCCTGATTGAATTGCTTCCGTCAGTGCAATAGGTATTGAAGCAGCAGAAGTATTTGCATATTCCTGAATGTTTGATATAACATTTTCAGGGTTAAATTCCAGTCTTTTTTCAAGAGCCTCAATTATTCTCATATTTGCCTGATGCGGAACGAGGTAATCTATTTCGTTCATTTTAAGACCTGATTTTTCAACACATTCTTCAACGTAAACGGGAAGTTTTGTAACTACATATTTATAAACTTCTTTACCTTCCATTTTTACAAACATATCTTCTTTTTTATTAGGTTTAACAAGCGGGCAGTTTTTACCGGGGATAGGCATTTTAATAAAATCACCAAATTGACCTTCAGCTTTTAAGCTTACTGCAAGTATATCATCCTGCTCATCGTCAGAAACAGTCAGCATCATAGCACCTGCTCCGTCACCAAATAATACACAGGTTGAACGGTCTGTCCAATCTACACATCTTGAAACGGCATCTGTTGCAACTATTAAAACAGTTTTAGCTGATTCCGATTTTATTAATGCTCTTGCGATACCCATTCCGTATATTAATCCTGAGCATGCCGCAGTTATATCAAAACAAGCCGCATTTACTGCTCCGATTGCCGCTTGGATTTCACAAGCACTTGAAGGGTATGCATGTGTTTCTACACTTGCTGCAGCTATTATATAATCAATTTTATCTGCTGATATTTTTGATGTTTTTAAAACTTTTTCCGCTGCTTTTATCCCCATTTCAACGGCTGTTTCATCACCTGATAAAACATGTCTTCTTTCAATACCGGTTCTGGTTCTAATCCATTCATCGGATGTATCAAGTATTTTTGTTAAATCGTCATTCGTAACTACAGCTTCCGGTACTTGGAAACTTATTCCTGCAATTCTGATAGGAATACTCATTGTTTAACTCTCCCCGTAGTATGATGATATTTTTTTGTTTACTCCGGCTTCAACTGCATTATAAGCAACTTTTACGGCATTTTTTATTGCATATGCGCTTGAACGCCCGTGGCAAATTACCGTTGTGCCTTTTACTCCTAATAATAATGCTCCGCCGAATTCTTCATAATTTATTTTTACATATATTCTTTTTAATACAGGTCTTACAAGAAGTCCTATTATTTTTGAGAATAAATCGTGATAAAATTCTTGTTTTATCATATAGAAAAGCATTCTTGCAACACCTTCTATTGTTTTTAATGTAACATTACCTACGAACCCGTCGCAGACAATTACATCGCAGTTACCTAAAAAGATTTCCTTTCCTTCTGCATTACCGATGAAGTTTAACTCATCTTTATTTTCATCGAATAATTTATAGGTATCTTTTGCAAGTTCATCGCCTTTTCCCGCTTCTTCTCCGATGTTTAAAAGAGCAATTCTCGGATTTTCTATACCTAAAACGGATTTTGCATATGTAGACCCCATTAATCCGAATTGATATAACATTTCAGGTGTGCAATCAGTATTTGCACCCGAGTCTATAAGAACTAACGGACCTTTCATTGTAGGAATTACGGTAGCTATGGCAGGTCTTTCAATTCCGTGAAGTCTGCCGAGACCAAATAAGCTTGCGCCCATCGCTGCACCCGTTGAGCCTGCTGCAACAACCGCATCCGAACTGCCTGTTACAACCGCATTTACTGCCAATACTATTGAAGAATTTTTTTTCTTTCTTATTGCCTGACCCGGAGCTTCACCCATTTCTATGACTTCCGAGGCATGTGTCTTTTTTATATCAAGAGTTTTGGTATTTACTCTTATTCTTTTCGGAGGAAATATTCCGCCTCCAACAGAACAAACAATACCCTCCTGATCAATTCGGTCAAGTTCTCTTTCTATGTCGTATAACTTTCCGACAAGCTCAATGGGAATATTATATTCCATTGCAGCCCATACAGCTCCTTCCACTATCGCTCTGGGAGCATTATCTCCACCCATTGCATCTATAGCTATCCTAGTCATACTATTTATATCCCCATATTCTTAATTTTATTATTCTTCTTCTTTTTTAGCTTCAGTTTTTACAACTTTTTTGCTTACGGGTTTGCCTTTATATGTTCCGCATTCCATACATACCGTGTGGGTTAATACGGTTGCTCCGCAATTAGTACAGATAGTAGTTTCAGGCACACTGCCTTTCCAATTTGCTCTTCTTGATGCTTGAGCTGCTTTACCCGTTCTTTTCTTTGGTACTGCCATTTTATTTATCCTTTTATTTCTGTTAACATATCTCTCTTTACAAGTTATAACACAAACAAGCTTATTTAGCACAATTTATATTCAATAAATTCCGTTTTTTGTAAAGAATTCTTCAACTTTTATTTTAAATTGAACTTATTTTTTGTCAAACAAAAAGAGGAACAGTGTATCTGTTCCTCTTTCTTTATAATTTTTGTTAACCAGCCAGCTTGTATGAGAAGGAATCTTGAATTGTCTGCTGGAGAGTTTGATCTGCTGACTGCATTTCGGTTTGCGCCGCTTGATATTGGGTTTGAAGTTTTTGCAGTTCCATTGAACATCTTTTATCAATCGCCTCAAGCTCTGCTTTTTGTGCTTCAAGCTGTTTTACATCGGGTGAATCTTTATCTCCGATTTTATTAATACTTGAGGTCGTTCTTGCAATTTCTTCAGCTATACCCATTTGATAGCTGGTCTGTTCGTTTATCTTAGATTGAAGTGTGTTAAGATAATTCGTCAGATACATTTTTCTTTGAAATGATAGTAAGAATCCCATTTTCTTTACCTTGTTTGATTAAGTTGTCTGCCCTTTAAAAACACGTGGTCTGAGTTCTGTGCAAGAATCAGTTCGGTTTTTTTTAGTTTGTACCGTTCATAATTAATTCTGAATTTGATTTTTTTAAGCTTTTGCTTGACTGTGCATAAATCCTTCATATATGCCGTAAATTCTGTTACAAACATTTTTATGGGATTTCTTTTCTTTAAAAATGCTTTTGTAAAGTTTAAAAAATTCCTTATTCTGTTAATATGAACCTGCAGTGTTGCCATTGCTTGAGAGTTTGCCACACTATACTCCTTACTTTGACAAGACTACATTAATATAAAAACATTAACTTAATAAATATTGCTAGCTGTTTTTTTTAATTAATGCGTCTTATTTCTTTGTCCGATTTGTCTAAAATTGCTTTATATTCTTATTTTTTTTATCGTCTTTTTATAATTTTTTCTTTAATTTTTTTTTATTTAAAATAAAAAAAATTTACATTTTTTTACAAAAATGTAAATTTTTTAATTATATAAATTTATTTTATCTGTAAAAATTTAATACATCATTTATTAAATTAATTATTTTCGTTGTTATCTCTTCAATATATTCGGCACTTGCTAATCCGTTTATTACAATATCTGCATTTTTCATTGTAGGTCTTATATATATTTGAGCCGTATTATTTACATCATTAAACTGATGTTCTGCTGCTGCACCTGTTTTTCCTCTTGATATTGCTCTTGTAAACCATCTCTCTTTGATTTTATCAAACGGGGTAAATACATATACTTTTATATCAAACAGGTCAACCAATTCTTCGCCTAAAACATATAAGCCTTCTGCAAGTATTGCTTTTGTCGGGTTTTTATATGCTCTGTTCGGTATGCTTTCGCATGTTACAAAGTCATATTCCGGTGCATTTACTCCGCATCCGTTTTTTAAACTTATTAAGTGAGCTCTCATTAACTCTAAGTTTATAGCATCAGGTCTGTCAAAGCTGAAACCTGTTTTATATAACTCTTCATAACTTCCTGCTCTTTTTAGTTCTTCTGATGTGTCTTTATAATAGTCATCACAGCATAAAGATGTATATGTTTCATTAAATAATTTTTTTCTTAATGCTTTTGATACATAATTAACAAGTGTTGTTTTACCTGATGCGGATTCCCCTGTTATACCAATCATGCATTGTTCGTTTTTATTGTCTAAAAATTCTCTTATTGTTTTTATTAATAAATTTTCGTTTAGGGAAAGAATGAGAGGCTGTTTTTGTTTGCGGTCTTCTTCAAGAATATCTTTTATTCCGTCTACTATTTTAAATACCGCAAGATTAATATCCCGCTCAATATGATGAGATTCTTTTTCATTTCTCTCAATTGTTGATTCTATTGTCATGTATTTCTCCGCTCGTTGAGTTTTTTCATTTTGTATTAAAACCGATTATAAAATAATTTGTCAGGTCATGAGTGTAATCTTAAGTTTTATTACTAATATTTGTTACATATTCTTCTATGTCTTTTATTTTTTCTTCCAACAACATTAAAGTATATGTAATTGTTTTCTGTATTTCATTTAAGTTAATTATTTTTTTTCCGAATAAGAAATTTCTTTTTATTGCCATTAAAAGAACCGGTTTTAATTTTTTTATTTCTTCATATATAAATTTATCTATGTATAATGTATCTTCTTTCATATCGGATAAAATATCATTAATTATAAATAAAGATTCATCCGGTTTATTTTTTTGTACTGTTTGTTTTAATAAAATTATTTTTTTATATATTTTTTGATATACCGTGTCGATTATTTTCTTTTTTTCAACAAGTGATTGTTTTAAGTAATATTTTGTAGCCTGATATCCTTTTTCAATAAGTTCTTCTTTTATATCTTTGTTTATTGTAAAGTCAAAAAGTATTACATCTTTTGTATCTATAACAATAAAATCATATCTGTCATTCATATGATATGTATTGAAAACATTTTCCGTGGAAAGATACCATACGGTATTTATTATTGAATTTAAGTAATCCATAGGATTTTTAAGCCCGCTTCCGTCCCTTGAACCTTCAAGACGAAATTCCAATATTCTTGAATTTGGGGTATTAAGATGGTTGTATATTTTCCATGCCGGCCAGCTTTTAATTAAGTCGCCGTCAACCAAGAGCATATTTTCATAATTAACCGGTTTCATAAGCCCTGGCAAGCTTGCTGAGGCTCTTACCGCAAATGCAACCTCTTCATCGGGAGTTGTTTCTTTTGAAAATATAAAGGGTGTATTTGTGTTTAAATCAAGTGTTAATATATATAAATCATTTTTTAAATCTTTAAATTTAACTTCATCAGAGTTGTTTTTTTTATAGCTGTTACCTTTTATTTTTGTGCCTATTTTCTCTCTCAGCCAGTCAAGAAAAATTTCGCCCTTGCTTATGGATATATCATTATTAAATATATTTATA
Organism: Candidatus Gastranaerophilales bacterium; assembly: GCA_947625305.1. Lineage (GTDB taxonomy): Bacteria > Cyanobacteriota > Vampirovibrionia > Gastranaerophilales > Gastranaerophilaceae > Avigastranaerophilus. The sequence continues at coordinate 96,276 of CANQNW010000006.1, forward strand.
TTTATATCTTTAAACATAAGAAAATTAAAATCGAAAAAGAGTTCTTTTATTTCTTCTTCCCCGTAGCCTGAAGCTAATAATGCGGCAAAAACAGCGCCGACAGAAGAACCTGCTATTGAATTGATTTCAATATTCAATTCTTTTAAGGCTCTTATTGCGCCGATATAACACATTCCCCTTATTCCGCCGCCGCCAAATATACAGTTATATTTTATTGATTTATCCATAATCAGCCTTTTTAAATAATAATAGCCCAAATTATTAAATTTGGGCTATTAACTGTTTTATTATTTATTATTGGCAATTAGCAGCTTCTTCTTCGGTTACGCCTTTAATTGTTAAGCTTACTTTGCCTCTGTCATCAATTTTAATTATTTTAACAATAACTTCATCGCCGACATTCAATCTGCCTTCTATTGTATCTATTCTTTCTTTGCAGACTTGAGAAATGTGTACCATACCGTCTTTACCGGGTGCAAGTTCTACGAATGCTCCGAATTGAACAATTTTAACGACTTTACCTTTGCATACCAAACCTTCAACGGGTTTAAATGTCATTTGGTTAATCATTTTCATTGCAATATCGGCACCTTCTTTATCGTTAGATGTTATTGTTACACGGCCGTCATCCTGAATATCAATTTCTGCGCCCGAGGCATCAATAATTCCTCTGATATTTTTACCGCCGGGGCCGATTACAGTTCCAATATCCTCAACGGGAATTGTCATTGTAAATATTCTTGGTGCAAACGGTGATAATTCTTTAGCAGGTTCTGATATTACTTCTCTCATTTTTGATAAGATATGAAGTCTGCCTTCTTTTGCTTGCGCTAATGCTCTTCTTAATGTGTCATTAGCAATTCCTTTTGCTTTCATATCCATTTGAAGTGCTGTTATACCGTCATCGTTACCTGTTACTTTAAAGTCCATATCGCCTAAGAAATCTTCAATACCTTGAATATCGGTTAATACAACGGGTTCTCTTCCGGGTTCCGTTATCATACCCATTGCAACTCCGCCAATCATACATTTAACGGGAACACCTGCATTCATTAAAGCCATTGAACTTCCGCAGGTTGACCCCATTGATGTTGAACCGTTTGATTCAAGTACATCAGAGGTTACTCTTATTGTATACCCGAATTCTTCTTGAGAGGGAAGTGCTGGAACATTTGCTCTTTCCGCTAAGTTCCCGTGACCTACTTCACGTCTTCCGGGGCCTCTTAGTGCTTTTACTTCACCGACTGAAAATCCGGGGAATATATATTTATGCATGTATGTTTTTTCTGTTTCAGGGTCAACACCATCAAGTTCCTGTTTCATGCCGGGACCTGCAAGTGTAGCTACCGAAAGTATTTGAGTTTGACCTCTTGTAAATACCGCACTTCCGTGTGCTCTTGGAATAACACCGACTTCGCACCAGATTGGTCTTACTTCGTTTGGTTTTCTTCCGTCGGCTCTAACACCTTCATCAAGAATCATCGCACGCATTATTTTCTTTTCTGCAGCTTTAAATTCTTCAGCAACAAAGTCGATACCTGTTTCTTCCATTATTTGATTAATGTAATGGTCTTCGCCTAAAGCTTCAACTTTTTCTTTTACAAGCTTTTTAGCTTCATCAAGTTTATTTTGTCTGTATGTTCTGTCGAAATTATGATATGCGTCAAATATCATATCGTGAGCGGTTTCGTTAATTATATTTTTTAATTCCGTTGTATCATACGGATTAACAAATTCTTGTCTTTCAACTCCGCATTCTTTTGCAAATTGTAATTGGGCTTCACATTGTTTTTTGATTTCAACTTGTGCAAATTCAACGGCTTCCATAATATCGTCTTCCGTAACGAATTTACATCCTGCTTCAACCATAATTACACTGTCATGTGTACCTGCTACAACTATATCCAAGTCTGATTTATCAGCTTCTTGGTGTGTAGGGTTAGCTATAAGCTTTCCGTCGAGTTTAGAAACTCTCACTGCTCCGATTGGGCCTTCAAACGGTGCGCCTGATAACATTAATGCGCATGATGCACCGAGCATTGCAAGTGTATCAGGTTGATTTACCTGATCATAGCTGAATAGCTGAGCAACTATTTGAATATCATTTCTGTATCCTTTTGGGAACAGTGGTCTTAGTGGTCTGTCTATTAATCTTGAAATAAGGATTGCTTTATCGCTTGCCTTACCTTCGCTTCTGTTATAACCGCCCGGAATTCTTCCTATAGCGGACATTCTTTCTTCATAATCAATTAATAACGGGAAAAAATCTATTCCAACTCTCGGCTCGGGGCTTACACAACAATGTACAAATAGCATTGTATCTCCGCATCTTACCGTAACTGAGCTGGTAGCTGATTTTGCATACTTGCCCGTTTCAATGGTTACTGTCTTTTCACCAACGGGAATCTCAATTTTCTTTGTTTCTACCATCTTTTTTCTCTTTTCTTTTTATACACTTCTATTTTCATTTTTGATTATATCTTAAACATTTTCTATTGTGTAATTTTTTATATTTATTGTTATAATTTATAAATATGATAGGTCGTGTTATAAAGATATTTTCTGACTTTTATTATGTTGAGACTGACTTTGGGATTGTTGAGTCTAAATTAAGGACTGTTTTAAAAAAGCAAAATCAGGAAATTTATACGGGAGATTTTGTTGAACTTGAGCAGTTTGATAAAAATTCAATGCAGGCTTTTATATCAGCTGTTAAGAATAGAGAAAACCTGATTACCCGTCCGAAGGTAGCTAATATATCTCAAGTTATTATTGTGTCTGCTCTAAAAGAACCTGATTTAAGTTTTGAACAATTAGACAGGTATATTGCTCATTGCGAGTATCACAATATAAAACCTGTATTATGTTTTAATAAAGAAGACATTGATGATTTATCAGATTTAAAACAGAAAATAGTAAATACATATTCAAATCTAAACTATGACATAATGTTTACTTCTGCTCTTAAAAGAACGGGAATTGATGAGTTAAGACCTGTTTTAAAGTCTAACACGACAATATTGTGCGGGCAGTCAGGGGTTGGAAAATCTTCTTTAATTAATGCTATATTTAATGAAACTAAGTTGAGAACACTTCCTGTCAGCGATAAAACAAAAAGAGGTGTTCATACAACAAGGCACTGCGAATTAATTCAGCTTGAGGCTGATACTTTTATTGTTGACACCCCGGGTTTTTCTCATTTAAAATTTGATTTTCTTCTGCCTTGTGATGTTCAAAATCTTTTCGCAGAATTTAATGATAAAAAAATAAAATGCAAGTTTAAAAATTGTCTTCATATTAATGAAGACGGATGCGGTGCTGAAAAAATCAAAAAAAATATGTCAGAAAGCAGATTTGACAGCTATGTTAAATTTGTAAATGAAGCTAAGGAATATGAATTTAAAATTTCTAAATCTTCAATAAAAAAAGAAACAAGTGTTAAATATAATAAAAATAAATTAATGACAAAAATTTCAAATAAAAAAAGAAATTTATCGAGAAAAACAATTAATCAAAATATAAATATAGAAGAGACAATTTAAAATGGAAAAATCAGCAAAATTAAGATTTGATGAATTAAGACAAATAGTAGAAAAGCATTTAGATAAATATATTGAGGTTTTATATCCTGAGAGTATTTATAAATCTATGAGATATTCAATGCTTGCGGGCGGAAAAAGATTAAGGCCCGTTATGGCTATAGAAACGGCATCATTATTTAATGTTCCTCTTGAAAGTGTAATTCCTTCAGCTTGCGCAATAGAAATGCTGCATTGCCAAAGTTTAATACATGATGATTTACCCTGCATGGATAATGATGATTTCAGAAGAGGAAAACCTTCAAATCATAAGGTGTTTGGCGAGGCAATAGCAACACTGGCGGGTGATGCGCTTTTAAGTTTTGCTCCTAAATTAATTATTAATAAAACTCCTAAAACAGTTGAGAGTGAAATTATCTTAAATGTTCTAAACGAATTTTTTATAGCTGCGGGTGTTGACGGTATTATTTCAGGTCAGGTTGTTGATTTAGAATCTGAAAAAAAACAAATTACAGATGAAACTTTGAATTATTTATATGAATATAAAACCGCAAAGCTTTTTAAACTGGCGGTAAGAACGGGAGCAATTATCGGAAAGGCCTCTAAACAAGAACTTGATGATTTAACATTGTTTGCCCAATACTTTGGGCATGCGTTTCAAATATATGATGATATATTAGATGTTACTTCTACTCTTGAAGAATTAGGTAAAACCCCGGGTAAAGACCTTGCAGAACAAAAATCCACATATGTTTCAATGCACGGTCTTAATGATGCAAAAAAACAAGCACTATTCCTTTGTGATAAAGCTTGTGATATACTTAAAATACATAATATTAATTCTGAAATTTTAACAGGGATTGTAAAAAATATTTCCGAGGGGCTGGAGAAATGTTCTTAAATACAAGTTATGAAATAATTTTAAATGGTATAGAAGCTGCTATTGTTGCTCAGCTTTTAAAGTTTATCGGGCATGTGCTGATAAAAAAGAAAGTTGATTTTCAGGTGCTTGCAACAACAGGAGGTATGCCAAGTGCTCATACTGCAGGTGTTGTAGCACTTTCATCTACGGTTGGTATTATTTGCGGATTTGATTCGGTTGAATTTGCAATAGCTTTAGGTTATGCACTTGTTGTAATGTATGATGCGGCAGGACTTAGAAGGTCAACGGGAAAAATTGCAGCCTGCTTAAATAAAATTCGCGACGACTTTTACGCATCGGGTCAAATGCCCGCTGAAAGGCTTAAAGAACTTTTAGGTCATACCCCGTTTGAAGTTTTTGTCGGTGCTTTATTGGGTATTTATATTGCGTTTATGAATCACTTTTACTTATTTCAATAGGCGGTAATGAATAATTTAGAGTTTTTAAATAATTATATTGAGCCCGTATGTGCTTTTCTTGATAATCAAATTATTTTTAAAAATAAAAGCTTTATTAATACTTTTAATAATTATTCATCATTAGATAGATTTAAAAAACAGTTTAATTTTAATTTATGTTTTTTATCATCAGAGAATATTGCAAATTTAACACCAATTGATATTCTTTTAAAATCAAGAGAAAACTTTCACACTATTTGTACTTTTCAAAATAAAAACGGTGAATATATATATTATTATATTTATACGTTTAAATATTTAAATTATATAATTGCGGTATTTAAGGATATTACAAGCGAAAACTCTCTTGAAAATTATAGAAAAAACTATTATGAACTTGAAGAAAAGTATAAACAGGGACAAAAAGATGCCGAAAAATATTCCAAACTTCAAGAGCATGCTCAGGCTCAAGTTTTAAAAATGGCTATTATTAACAGGCTTTCCCTTGTAATAAGAGAAACAAATAATATTGAAACAATATTATCCTCCGCATTAGGCGAAATTAATAATCTTTTAGGCTCATATAAAACATACTTTTCAGTTAAAAACAAAAATAATTTTAAAATAAAATATATAATTCCGTCAGACGAAAGTGAAATAAATCGAGAAACAAGTTATGAAAAGGATGTTTTAGATAGGATAAAAAATAAAAATATTGCTGTATCGAGTTGTTTAAAAGAGTATACTAATTCTAAAACTATTCTGCAAAGCGGAATTACAAGAATAATAATTCCTATATACAATAAAAATAAGCTTTTAGGTATAATTGTTACACTTACAAGGCAGAAATTTAAACTTGAAGATAATATTGAAATTTTAGAATCAATATCTGTTCAGCTTTCAAGTTCTTTAATTCAATCAGGGTTAATAGAACAGCTGAACAAAAAAAATAAAAAATTGGAAAAAACTTTATCTCAATTAAAAGAAACTCAGGTTCAGTTAATAAATACGGAAAAAATGGCATCAATAGGGCAATTGGTTTCGGGAATTGCACATGAAATTAATACTCCGCTGGCTTCTATCAGTTCTAATACTTCAATGATAAGTAAACTTATAAATTCACAAAATAGTACCGATGAAAAAAAGACCGAACTTTTAAAGGAATTAAATGATATTAACCTAGAGGCATCAAGACGGATATCTGATATTGTCCTGTCTTTAAAAAGATTTGTAAGGCTTGATGAGGCGCAGTTTCAAGAGGCTGATATTAATAATGAACTCGATTTAACGCTAAAATTAATGGCGCATGAATTAAAAAATAATATAAAAGTCATAAAGTATTATTCTAAACTTCCGCCGATATTGTGCAGTGTGAATATGTTAAATCAAGTATTTATGAATTTACTTGTTAATGCATGCCACAGTATAAATGAAAAAAGTGCAGAAGGTGAAATTACAATTACAACGGCAATTATTAACGGAAATTTACAAGTAAAAATAAAAGATAACGGCATCGGAATAAAAAAAGAAATTCAAAATAAAATATTTAATGCAGGTTTTACAACAAAAAAATCCGGGCTCGGTACAGGTTTAGGTTTGGCTATATCTAAAAAAATCGTAGAACTTCATAAAGGAAATATAAGTTTTATATCAAAAGAAAATCAAGGTTCCGAGTTTACTGTTTCAATACCGATTAACAAGCATGCATAGAAATTTTTTTATTATATAATTTCAATATGTGAGGTATATATGTCAATAAAAGCACCAAAAGGAACAAAAGATATACTGCCTGATGAAGTTGTAAATTGGCAGTTTATTGAACAAAAAGCAAGTGAAATTTTTAATAAATATAATGTAAAGGAAATCAGAACTCCGATTTTTGAAGATACAAACCTATTTGAACGGGGAGTTGGAGATACAACAGATATCGTTAATAAAGAAATGTATACATTTATAAAAAGCGACAGAAGTTTAACACTTCGCCCCGAAAATACCGCAGGTGTTGTAAGAGCATATCTTGAACATAATATGTACAGGGAAAGCCCTCCGCTAAAGTTTTGGTACTTCGGGCCAATGTTCAGATATGAAAGACCTCAAGCCGGCAGACAAAGACAGTTTCATCAAATAGGGGTAGAAATGTTTGGTGTACAAGATGCTTCTATTGATGCTGAATGTATTATGATGGCAGTAGAATTTTTAAAGTCAATCGGGCTTGATAATTTAACGGTGGAACTTAACTCAATAGGGTGTAATTCTTGCAGAACTGAGTTTAAAGAACAGCTTAAAAAGAATATTGCTCCTTTTTTAAATGACTTATGCGATGACTGCAAGAGCAGATATGAAAAAAATCCTTTGAGAATTCTTGATTGTAAAAATGAAACTTGCAATAAGCTGTTTGATGAAAATAATTTAAAAAAGAAATTAAGCAGAATTGAATTATGCCCCGAGTGTTCAACGCATTATGAAAAATTAAAAAAATATTTAAATGAATTGAAAATAAAATATGTTGAAAATCCCTTTCTGGTAAGAGGTTTAGACTATTATACAAAGACTGTATTTGAAATAAAATCTGAAAGTTTGGGCTCTCAAAATGCAGTATGCGGTGGCGGAAGATATGATAATCTTGTGGAAACATTAGGCGGGCCTCATACTCCTGCTATCGGCTGGGCAATGGGTGTTGAAAGGTTAAATGCGCTTATTCCTCAGAAAAATGATGGATTAATTGATTTTTATGTTGTTTCCGATAACCAAATTGAAGCTGTAAAATTAACTTCCGAATTGAGGAATAAAGGATTTAAAGCTGAGTTTGATTATAATACCAGAAAATTTGCAAAACAGCTTGAAAAAGCATCTAAAATTGCAGAGTTTGCTCTAATAATAGGTGAAGATGAGTTACAAAACGGCTTTTATACGGTTAAAAATTTAAAAACCTCCAATCAGGAAAAAATGACATTTGAACAATTAATTTGTCCGAGTAAATTTTTACGATAAGCCGAAGGTTTGAGTAAAAATTTGCGAGTGGCATATTGAAAAGGTGAGCAACTTTACGGTTGCTAGGAGCGAAATTGCGGACGGACGAAGTCCGGTAAGCGAGGGCGAAAGCGACGACAAGGCGAAAGCCGAAGGAGCGAAACGACCGAGCATAAAGCAATTTCAAGACGGCAAGCGTAATGTTGCGACACTAGATTATATAATATTAAAAAATAAAAGGTTTAACGGCAGAAAGTTCCTCGTATGTAGCACCTGCTTCGGTTAATTCCTCCGAGGTAATTCCAAACAAGCCGATTAAATTTCTTATTTCGGAATCAAGCGAGTTATTTCTTATACTTTTAATGACATTTTTAACGGCATCTGCTCTTTTTACGGAGGTAATATCTTTTTCTTTTGTTTTATTAAAACTTCTTCTTTTTGCTTTTCCCATAATTTAAAATATTAATACAAAAATTAAAAAAAAATATTGTTAAAATATGTAAATAATTTATTTTATTATTTTAAGTATAAGCAACTTTTTATTTTCTCGGAATTTATTTTCGTTGTAATATTTTAATGTAGTAAGGAGTATTTTAATGAAAGTTTCAAATGTTCAAAGTTTTCAAAGCTTTAACGGAATAAAAGATAAATTTAAAACACATAAATTAAACAAAAAACCTCAAATCGATTTTGATAAACATGAATACTATAATAAATATGTAGAAGAAGATATAAGAACCGGCACAATAGCATCTGCGGCTGCAGCTGCTGTTTTACTTGCAGGTGTGCTGGGGTCAGGAATTGCTCTTCATTCGGCAAGAAAACCTGTTAATCCTCCGGAAGTTTCAAAAATCCCTTCAGATGTAGCAGATAGTTCTTATGCAGATATGCCTTCACAGCAAGAATCTGATATGTTCTATGTTGATAATAAATTTGATGTAAAAAATAAAACAAATCCTACAGATAAATATGAATCTGAAGCTAAATCTGATTCTGACGATGAAGTAGTTGTCGAGCCTGCTTTAGAAGAAGGAAAAGCGCCAGAGCAAGAAGCAAAAGTAGAACAAGAAGTTTCTCAAAAATCAAAAAAAGCTAAAGAAACTGAAGATGTTGAATACATTGAAGAATCTGAAGTCATAGATGAACCGGAGGATGTAGAATATATTTACGAACCTGAAAATTCAAATCCGTTTGTAAATAATAATTTTATTAATCCTGAGATTAGTTTAGCTCCTCAATTCCCGCCTCCCTATGTTTGGAATCCGGAAATTTCCGATGGAAATGAAATTAATGAATCAAAAATGGAATTCAAAAGTCCATTTGACGGTAAAACTGTAAAAGAAACAGGCCGTGATGAAGTTGCGGGTTCCGTATTATTTGATGACGGTTCAATTTTGGTTGAAAAATCAGGAATATTATATTCCGCAAATGGCATGTATGTAGATTTTAATGAATATATGGAGGAAGGCGAAGGCATGCCTGTTCCTATACATGTATCCAAATATAATACAGATTCATTTGTTTTTGATGATATTAAAATTGGTGATGAAACTTTTTATCCTATAGGAATGACAGAAGACGGAAATGTTAAATTTAACGATGGGTCAATAGTAGATGTAAATACAGGATTAGTAATAAGAACAAACGGTTCTGTTTACCATTATATTACCGGTGATATGTTAACAGGGCCCGTTAATGACAGCGAAATAGTAGTAGATAATGAAAAACCAAGATATCCTTATCCTGCATTTCCTACGTTTTATGATCCAATAACCGGTGAAGCACATAAAGAAGTTGAAAGAACAAAAACTTCAATTATTTATGATGACGGTTCCGTATTTGATATTGCGACAGGGAAAACAACAAGACCTGACGGCTCTATCTGGGGCTATGGTCCTGTCTTATTGCAAGTTCCTGAAGACCCGAGCGGTCTAGCACCATACAAAGATGAAGAAAATAATGTTCATTATGCAATAGCATGTGATGTTGAAAATAATACGGCTACATTTGATGATGAGTCAAAATTCTTTGTTGAAAACGGACTTTTAATAAAAGCTGATGGTTCAATGTGGTCTTGGAACGGTTGTACAACAACATTACCCGAAAGATTGCCGCAGGTTGAACCTGTTCCAGGAGATCCTCTTCCTCCTCCGAAAACAGAACCTTAATATTATAAAATTTTTATGAGCGGTCTTTTAAGTTTAAAAGACCGCTTTATATATTGTTTTTAACAAAGTTCAGTTGTTTTGTAAATAAATGTAAATTTAATTGTAAATTTTGTTAGAATTTCGCAAAAAATAACTTTCAGGGTACTTTCGTTTGTATGATAATTTTTATAAGTAAGGAGTTAAAGCATGCAAATTAATAAAATAGACACAAATCCATTAGAATATAAGCATTCTTTTGAAAGAAATAAAAAATCTAAATTTAATGCAAACAGTTATGAGGAGGATTATTTACAAAATCCGATACAATCAAAATATAGTAATTCTGCAAATGTATTAAAAGGTTTGGCACTTGCAGGAATTTTAGGTACAACAGCAGTATCTGCAGCAAGCTGCGGAGTTCAAGAATCTGCTCGCAATAATCAAATGCCCGAAACTCAAACTACTATGCCTGAAACAGTACAAACTCCTGAAGTTACTAATGATATTGAAACTGCCCAAGATGAGCTTGATAAAATAGCAGCTGAAATAGATACAATGGAAACTCTTTCAGGTAAAACAGAACTGGCAAATGTGCATTCTGCGGCAATGCCCGTAACAGAATTTTATTTTACAAATGCTGATGGTGAGGCAGTTCTTACTCCTGATAAAAATATTAAAACAAATGAGGCAGGTTCTGTAATTGTTACTATTACGGAAACTCCTTCAGATGATGACACCGAAGGAAATACTTTAAGTGAAATAATTGAAAAAGTTTATGCTGATTCTTTAGCAGGTTATGAAGGCGAAGAAAGAATTACAGTAAAAAATAAAATTATAGATGAAATCATTCAATCAAATCCATCGTTATCAGAATATGTAAAAGCGGAACTCGGAGAAGATGCAAAAAGTTATGCCGTAATCGGAAATCTTGATTTATATAGCGGAGTATCAAGCAGTGATGAAACCTTAGATTCAAGAATGTTAATCATGCCTGAAACTGTTGTATATCAAGTTCAAGGTAAAGAACCTGAAAAGACAGTATTTTTTAGTTCTTCAGATATATATAGACCTAATACGGAATCAGCAAGTGTTGTTAATGCTGAAGATTCTGAATTATTAGAGGATGAATATAAATCATTTTCCGATATGATATATGGCGCATATGGCAAGGATATAACTGATGAAGCATATAGAGATATTGTGTATGCAGTAGTTAATGCTCCTCAAAATGCTGATGAATTTGAAAATATTATTGATAATATGAATTTCTATGAAATTCTTGAAACTGCAAATATAAATGATTTAAATCGTACTTTAGATGAAAATATGGATGATGTAATGCTTGGTTTATATCTTCCGACTGTAAGTACATTAAGAATTCAAGCTAATAATGCTGATATAAATACAAAAGTAACGGATGGAACTGTTTATCAGTTATCACCCGGATATACAACTTTTGGTTTAAATGACAGAGCTATTACTCTTACTGATAATACAAATCCTGACGGAACGATGGCGCCCGGTTCGGTATATAAATTGGAGGATGTTCTTCAATATTACTCTTCACCTGACGGTAACGGCAGATTTGCTAATGTGGTAGACGGTAAATTAGTAAGAAATGATAATGTTAATTATGGTGAGCAGTTTGCTCAAAGTATATTACAACAGGTTGTATATGCAAACTTAGATATATTTGCATCAAGATATGAAGATCAAAATGGTATTTATTACTATGGTATTTTTGATGTAGATCCCGAATTTGATACAACCGGAAAATCATTAGAAGAAATTTTAAGTCATTCTAAAATAGATGTTGACAGAATGATGGGATACAGCTTTGTTGATAAAAACGGAGAATTAAGATTTAATGACGGAGTTGAATTAAAACTTCCTCAATTTAATTACAGAATAAATGATTGTGATACATTAAAGGCATGCGGCTGCAGTGATGATGATCAGTGTAATTGTAAACCATCCGTTCCTGCATGTTCTTGTCCTGAAGATGAAAATCCTAAAGACCCCGGATGTAATTGTCCTGATAAAGATGTAGAAATTGTTCCGGATGAACCGGAACCAACAGTTCCTGAAGAAGTGGAAATTGTTGATGATGAACCAACAGTTCCAACACAACCAACACATCCAACTCATCCAACTCAACCGACACATCCAACTCAACCGACACATCCGACACAACCAACTCATCCAACACAACCAACTCATCCAACACAACCGACACATCCGACACAACCGACGGATACACATCCTACATTCCCGACAGAACCAACAGACACGCAACCAACGGATCCTACAGACACGCAACCAACAGATCCGACAGACACACAGCCTACAGATCCGACAGACACGCAGCCTACAGATCCGACAGACACGCAGCCTACAGATCCGACAGACACACAGCCTACAGATCCGACGGATACACAGCCTACAGATCCGACAGACACGCAGCCTACAGATCCGACAGACACACAGCCTACAGATCCGACAGACACACAGCCTACAGATCCGACAGACACACAGCC
>CANQNW010000007.1 GCA_947625305.1 Candidatus Gastranaerophilales bacterium
ATACTTTGATTTGTATCTGAAGTTAATTTTTCAAATTTATTATTTATATCATTTTTGAAATTTGATATATTAAGTTCAGTATTTTGTGTAAAATTTTGAATTTTTCCGTCAATATTATAATTAATTAATTTTTCACCTTTCTCATCCCATTGGATAACATTATTTGCTTCCGGGTATGGGAAATTAACATCAAGTAAATTTGTACCTTCAGGAATTTTAGCCGATCTATCAGTTTTTCTGGAAATAATTTGAATTAATCTGACTATATAATCAAGTGCAAATTCCAGACTGTAAAGATTAAGTTTTTGAGAAGTTCCAAAAGGAAAGGTTTGAGCAATCGGTAATTGCAGAATCAAACTTATTTTTTCATTTTCGCCTAAGATATTGTAGTCACTGCTTTCTAATGGGAATGTAATAAAACTGCCTTCGCTATTTTTAACGGCATCAATGGAATAATCAATATTATATTTTAATTGTGTTTGTACACCATTAGAATCAATATGATAAACAACAAGTTCAGAAACATCATTAATTAAAAAATCAAATTCAAATGTTTTACTTGATCCGTTTCCAGACCATGTATTAACCGGAATGATATCAGGTATCATTATTATCTCCTTTCAAAAATTATTTTTCTGCAATTTTTTCTGCTCTATACTGAGAATAGCCTGCGGTTTTAATAGTTCCTTTAAGATAATCGCCTTGCGAAATATCATACAAACCGGATGCTGTATTTCCAATAGAATTTACAGGAACACCTGTTGCCGGTTCTGAAAATGCAACTAAAGCATCCCATATATCTTTTGGTGTTACTTTATCGTTTTTTATATTTCTTATTAATTTATTAACAGATTTTAAATATCTGGAAAATAAATCTTGTGAATTGTATTGTTTCCCGTCAAAAGCATTTAAAACACCTTCTAACAATTCCCCAAATATAGGATGTTGAGTAAGAAGTGAAGAAAAAGTTACCAACGGGTTTAAATCTTTTTTAATATCATCATCATCTCCACTAATTAAAGATAATGATGAAACCATATTAAATATTGCAGGGAAAAGCCATCCATATAAAAGAATCATTTTCCCGGCTTTAATAACACTAGTTTTATCTTTAGTTTGAATTGCAGACATAACTGCATTAGTAACTTGTCTATAATATTGCCAAGGAGTATTTTGATAAGCAAAAAACATTTTTGTCAGCGGACTTTTTGAGGCATTTCTTTGCATATTAGACAATGTGGACGGAATACTGGACTGTTGATCATTTACGGTAGTTTCAATAAAAATTTTAAATGCTTGCTCTTTCGTATAGCCTTTTTTCATTAATACATCAATATACGGCTTACCGCCCAAGATAATAGCTGAAATGTCGCCATATTGAACAGGCATTCCCCAAATTTCATCCAGTAAACTTATTTTAGAAAACATTCTTGTTTCCAGTTCTCTTTTTAAAGCATCACTGGAACCACCTCGTTTAAATCTGTCACGCAGATATTCATTTTCAAGCATAAAATCAATATTCTTTTTCCACTCTGACGGGGTGAAAGTTTGCTTTGCAAATGCTTTTAACCATTCTCCGGCAGAAACATATTCATCACCTTTACCATAATTCATGAATGAAATTATTTGTTTTATTCCAATTAGAGGCTTAAAAAAGATATTACTTTTTACTACATTATTAACTATCTTTCCAAAGAAAGTTTCCTGAAGAGAGGTTAACATTGCCTGACCGGCAAACATATTTCCCGTAATTTGATTATAAAATTCTTTAGTTATTTTTTCGCCCCAAACGGCTTCAATTTTGTTTTTTAAATTTTGTTCGGAAAAAACTTTATTCATTAGGTCTAATTGTTCGCCCATGACAATGATAGTATTAGCTTTTTCAATATGGTCAAATAAAACGGCAAGCGCATTAGCCGGAGAAATTCTTATTCCCGGGCCCGCAGTTCTTTGTTTTTGCATACTGTCTGAAGCATTAAAATGAACATAATCATTGAATAAATCCAACATTTTAACATCTTGTTGTTGGGATTTTCTGGGGTAATAAGCATTAACTTTTTGTAAATCCGTATGATATTTTTTTATATGATATTTGTTTAACTCATTAAAGTACTTTTCGGCAGCAAGTTGAAGAATATCACCCATAAGTTGTTCTTGAGGTGTTAATTCTTTAAGCAGATTATCAAATTCTTCTTTATCGAACTGACCTTTCGGCGGAGTTGTTTCATCTCCCATATCCGTAAGTATTTTATAGGAAACATCATTTTTGGCCTGTATATAATAATACAATAATTCAATTCTTGATAGTTCAATCGGTTCCGGATCCCATTCTGAATGTATTTCATTATCATTTCTTACAGAAAGAGTTCGTTGTGTATAAGATTGTCCTGTTTGTTCATTTTCACCAACAATTCTATAAGTACCGTTAACCATATCCGGGGTATATCTTTGTTTTATTTTAAATTCTTTTTTTGTCATATTAATTAAACGATTAAAGAGTTGTATATCAGAAAAACTCCCTTTATACCCCCAAATATCTTTTAATTTATCAAGAACTTCTCTTCTGTCTTTTCCGACTTTACCGTCTTTTACGGCATATAAATAATCCAATGAAAATTTATTTTTAATTTTTTCATTAAAAATCATTTTTAAAAAACCGTTTAGATTAGCACCAAACGAATTAGCGACACCGGCCTTTTTAATAAGCTTGTCTTTTTGGATTTCAGATTTTCTGACATCAACAGCTTTGGCACATTCATCAATAATATTGATTTGTTCCATTTTTCGTTCAAAGTCAAGTTCATTCCTTGCAACTTTTGCCGTAAATTTAGCGCTTTGAATTCTGTTTAATAGTTCCTGAAGAAATTCGGTAGAGTTATAATAATTACCGTTATATTTGAATTCAATATACATTTTTTCTATTATTTCATAATAGTCCTCAGTATTAACATTATCTGATTCATAAGAAGGTTTAATTTCCTCATTTACTTGAGCATCATATAAATATTCAATTTCTTCCCCGGATAATTTTTCAATATCTCTTAATCTTGAAAAAAGCTTGTTTGCAGGATAAGTATATTTTGTTTTTTTTATGCCGTTCTGCCAAGTATGAATTGTTCTTTTAACTTCTCTGACAATATCATCAGCAAGCATTTTTCTTTCTGAAACACTATATAAAGTTTCAGCAAAATCCATAACTTCATCAAGATTTCTTTGTATATCTGAAAACGAATTAAAATCTTTTAATTTATCAAATATTTTAGCTTTATCAGATTCAGTCATAAAATCAAGCCGTTTAACAACAGCTCTTGCGTATTCTGCGAACTGCCAAGAGAAATCACCAAATCCTTTCATTTTAGCAGCTTTAATTTTTAAATCTTCTTTAGCTTGTTCAAATTTACTCAAAGACTGATAACGGTCAATTTCATTAGAATCATTTTCCCATTTATTAATAAAATCTTCTTGTAAATAAGGATGAATATTATCAACCCAATTATAAAAAGCACATAAGACATTTGTTTTGTCATTTTGATTTTTATATTGTTCTATCAAATATTCATATTCATATTGATTTTTTGTAACTTCTTGATTAGTCAAATCTTCAAGAGAATTGGTATCATACAGATATTTTTTATTAACAATAACATCCAATGCATTAAGAGCCAATTCGGCATCAGCCCCGACTTGAAGGTTATCATAACTTACACCCGGATCATTAAAAAATTCACCCCATTCAGGCAGAAATCCGTCATGAGCAGAAAAAGCATCTTCTGTTTCAGCTAAAATAAGATTTAATCTTTCAGCTTGTCTTGTTAATCTTTCAGCTTGTCTTGTTAATCTTTTATTCTTTTTATTTGCTTTATTATTACCAAGAATCATTTTTAACTGACTAATATCAGTTACAAAGTTTCTTGTTTCTTCATTTTTTGAATGTTTAAGTGCATAAAAGATAATGTCGTAAGCAGTATCCCTGTACTGTCTTTGCTTTTCATTAAGTTCATTGAACTTTACTTTGCCTTTTTTCGTTTCATCATTTCTTAATCTTAAAAGTGCATTTTCTCTGGATTTTTTAATAATTTCATTGCTTATTTTTTCTTGAGCATCAACACTTATATCCCCAAGCAGTTCATCAAATACTTTTTTTGTTTCACTGTCAAGTTCAATATTATCAGACAGGGTAATGGAATTATATAAATCATTAAGCCATTTTCTAAAGTTTTCAAACACTCGTTTCATACTATAAGAAGGGGCTTTTCCGCTTCTTACATAAGCAACAAAACCATTAGCAAATTTTTCGTGTTGGGCGGTAGTATATTCTTTTCCGTCATAACGAAGCCATCTATTAACCTTATTTAATAAATCTTTGGCCTTATCATTATACTTTGCAATATTATTTAAGGTTATCAAATAAACGTGTGCAAATTCATGAGGAAGAGTAGATTTATCAGCTTTATTTTTTAACAAAACTATCAAATTATCTTTTGTTGTTCCGTCAAAGTTTTTGCGTTCGTATGTAAAACCCCGAGCATTTTCAATATTGTCTTTTTCCTGATAATGAATTTCTAAATTATTTTTTAAAGATTGTGAATTTTTATAATCATTATTATACTTTTCAACAAGTTTAGACTTGAAAATGTCTTTAATATTTGTTATACTGTAAATATCCTCACGTGGTGCCGATGAGTTTTTCTCAGAAGCGTAAACAGTTGCGATTTTATCGTAGCCAGGACGTGAGGATTTTTTAATAAGATTTAGAGAATATAAAACTAAATCCCCATTATTTTTTAAGATAAACTCCAGTAAATAATCTTTGTTACCAACATTAGCAATATTTGCATATCTGGCAATTTTTGTGTTTGTATTTTTCTTTGTATCGTTATAACTTAATATCTTTTGAGAACTCTCAAATAGATTTTCTACATTTAAAACAATATTGCAAAAATCGTTATAATATGCATTTTTTACACTTATATTTGATAATGATTTTTCTATTGTCTTATTATTTATCTTTGCCGTTTCACCAGTGTTGTTATTGACTGCCTTTATAAATTTGCCGTTGCTAAGACCAAGACTTTTAATTAAACTTTTCTTATTATCAGAAGGTTTTTGAGAAATTACAAACGGCAATTCAGAAGATATTTTTTGCGGTTCGATTTTATCTACCTTAATATCCTCATTCATTTCAATGGTAATTTTTTCGCCTGTTACTTGATTTGTAATGTAGTTATAATCTAACGCAGATTTTTTGTTATCAGTTTGATAATGAATATTCGGATTTTCTTCATGATTATTAACATCAGGGTTTAAATTCGGTACGTCATCTGTTATAATATTATTAAGTTCAGCTCCCAAATCTTGACGACTAAACGTAGGCTTGATTTGTGTAGTAGCAGATTGAGTACTAACCTCACTGTTTACATCTGAACTTTTTTCTTTTGATTTTGTAACATCCCAACCTGACAATAACCAAGTTTTTTTGTTCCCGTTTTCATCTAAAGATAATACTGCTTCATAATTATCTTTACCTATAATTACAGTTTTTTTCTTATCGGAATATCTTATAACATTACCGTCAATTACGGTATCAAAGACTTTTAACAGTGTTTTTGCACCGTGTTTTTGTGCAATGTGTTGTATTCCTTTTTTGTTATTACCGAATATAAAAGTTACATCATTCGTACCGCCATATTGTTCTAAGTCCTTTCTTAAATTTTTTACAGTTTCTTCTTCTGAGCCGTTTGCTATTTTCTGTAAGGCATTTAAAACTTCTCTAGCTTTTTGCGAAGTTTTCTTAGATATAGCGCCCTGATAATAAATATTTGGACTGTCTTCTTGAATTAAATTTAAAAGTTTTTCAATATCAATTTTATAAAAATCGGTAGAATTATAAAATTTACTTGTATGATGATAACCGTCTTGTTTTAAATAATTTTTTAAATCATCAACTTTTAATTTATCTAATTTTGATAAATCTACGGGCAAAGAATATTCGTTTATAATATTCGATATTCTTTCAAGTATATTTTTTTTATTCCATTTTGAAATCGGCATACTCCCTTGAGAATATGCTTTTACCGCATTATTACTCATTGAATAAAAATTATACCCGTGTCCTATTTTGTCTGTTGAAGTTTTGCTTTCGTAATGTTCAATTATTTCTTCTTTACTTGTTTCTGTTCCTGTATAAACAGGTCGCCAGTCAGGATTTAATACTTCTTGTGTTTCAATTCTTTCAGGTTTATATTCGCCATGTACTTCATAATTTCCCTTATTGTAAAAATCAAATGCTTTTTGAATTTCTTCATCGGAAAAATCTGAACTTAAACTTCCGTACTTTTTCTTAAAATCTTGAATTGTATTTAACGTTGATTTTTCTTGTATATTATTAAAGAAAATCATTCTGACTATTTGTTTTTCTTTTTTGTTCAAATTTTTATCTTTTATAGAAATAGTAGGATAAGAAGCAGATTTTTTAATTTCTTTCTTAATATATTTCGGTATATTATTGACAGAATTATCTATACTTTGTCTGAACATTTGTTTTTTTAATTCTTCGTTATCTTTTTCAAATTGTTCGTTAGCTTCCTCGACTGTTAATGATTTAATTACAATATTTGCTTCTTTTTCAATATCATCAAGACTTAGGCCCGTAAGTTTTGCTAAGTTAGCAAAAGATTTAGCATATAATTCAGCATTTACATTTGCTTCAACATCATCAGCCCCGGTATTTTTAATTTGATTAAAATATGAATCTTGTAATTTTTTTGTTTTTTCAAATTCTTGTACTGAAGGTAAATCTTGAACAGATTTTAACAATGTATCAGTGTTTTCTTCAATAAGCTGGAATTTTTCTTCTGAAGTCATTTTTTCGGCCGTTTCTCTTGCCGATTTATCAGTCATTCCTTTTTTCTTCAAAATAGTAATTGTTTGAGCAGTACTGCCGACACCGCCTAAAAAAATTGTAGCCCCTGCTCCCATAGAACCGGCTTCAATTATTCTTTTTACATTTTCGTTAAGAGGAGTAGCTTCAAGCCCTCCTATTTGTCTGGATTTTTCCGCAGCAACTATTGTAACAGCTTCTTGTGCTGCCTCTGTCAATCCTTCCGACATTATAGAAGTTGAATATTTTTTTAATACTTCAGTTAATTGCGTTCTTATTGCAGGATTTTTTGCTAACTCTCGTAAATTCTTATTTTTCATAAGTTTAATAAGATTTTCACTTCCCGGAACTGTACCGAGAAGTTTTTCAAGACTGAACATTTCTAAACCAGCATTAACTCCGCCAACTCCGATTGCCAGTAAATTCATTTCCTGTTCGGTTAAAGGTTTATTACCTTCCGCAATAATTTCATCATTAATTTGGCGAAGTTCATTTTTGCATAGGCCGGCTTCTATTTCAAAAATTCTTTTTGCAGAATTAATTCTACCGCCCCATAGAGCCCCAATTCTTGCACCTTGAACAGCCATAGCAAGAGTACTTGCCTTAGTTGTAAGAAGACCTGCAGCTGCTCCTATTGCTGCGCCTCCGATAGCCCCGACAGCGCTTCCAACTCCTCCTGCCTTTATTGTTTCATATACTATAGGCAAATTCTGCATTGAAGCGACATAATTTTTTTTTGTATAATTAGGTAATCTTTCCAGTCTTGCATCAAGTCCGCTGCCTTCTTTATACTTATAATTATCTTCAATTATTCCCCAATTATTTTCATCATTGTAACGGCTTTTCGTATTTTGATTTTGTAATGAATTTATTTGATTAACATCTGCTTTATTAAGTCCCTTAAAGCCGTTATAAATTCCTTTCATTTCAATATCTGCAATTTTTATATTATTGCTTTGAGATTTCATTGCATCAGAAGGAATCTGAGTAACCCAATTATATGCATTTCTTATTGCATCAAATACATTATCAGGTTTATATTCAGAAAATTGAGCGGAAATATTTTTTGAACTGTTATTTTGATTAAATGATGGATTTTCATCTTTTTGAATTACAGCTGTTGATAAGTCAAAATTATTATTTTGGACATCAGGCATTAAATCAAAATTGTCAAATTGATTTTCAATTTTTGCTGTTTTTATATCAAAAGTCATATTATATTTCCCTTACAACCTTAACAATATTACCGTTATTATCAACTTGAACTATTGCTCTGTTACCATTAGAATCAACAGCAATCTTTTCTGACATAGAATTTTTAGATTGCTTATTATTGTACACATCAACAGGATTAATAAATTGTCCGTTTTTGAGAGTTGCATAATGTACATGCGGGCCTGTGGATATTCCTGTTGAACCGGCTTTTCCTATAATGTCACCTTTATTAATTGTCATACCTCTGGAAACAAGAATTTTATTAGCATGACCATAACGATGGATTATTCCTGAAGAATCTTTAATATCAACAAAGTTGCCAATTTTACTATTAAATCCGGTATCAACTACAACACCCGCTTCAAAGGCACTAAAAGGCTCATTATTTGAATATCTTAAGTCAATACCTTTATGATTAGTACTTGCACCCTCTTTAGGCGCAGTTCTCAATCCGTATTTACTTGTAATTTTATGACCTTCAAAAGATGAACCGATTTCATTAAGAACACTGCTTATTTCATTATTTTGTTCTTGAATTTTTCCGCTTATTCTTTTAGTAATAATTTTATATTTTTCACTATCCGGGGGCATTTGTCCGTTGTGTTGTGATTGATAATAAACAAAGTCATTCATTACATCACGAACAAAACCGACCCGTTCCGCCATACCTTTTTCAAGCTGTTTATATAACAAAACTCCATCATTACCTTTATAACCTAAAGAAGAAGTTATATTCAAAAGTTCATCATCAGTGATTTTTCTTCCTTTTCTGGCTTCAAGTTCTCTTGTTAATGCTCTAATCTCAGAAAAGGCAGAAGCTTGTTTTTTATCACTTTTCAGTCCGATGGAATGAAGGGCATCTGTGATTAATTTATCATCATCTTTTATATTAGAATAGAATTTTCCTGTTTTTATATCTTCTTGTTGTTTAACGAAGTATTTATAGTCAGAATCTGAAAGATAACCTCTATATTTATTTAAATTTTCACCGGCAAACCCCTGAGCATTATTAATTCTCATATTATAGAGCATTTCCCAATATTCGTTATCAGTTTTAGGATTACCTTCACTTTGAATATAACTTATTAAACTCAATTTAGTTTTAGCGGTAATATGTTCATCATCAGGTATATCATCAATAGATAAAGCTTCCCCGCTTTGTTTTTTTTGAAGAACAATATTATAAAAATTATCCAGTGCATCTGATTCTGCTTGATTTTCAAGTCTTCTTTTCTCAGAAGATTTTTGTCTTATTCTTGATGCCGTTGCATCAGCAATATCAATGTTTTCATTCATATAAGCTTTTTCCAAAGCTTCTGTTTCATCTTTTGATTCAGATAAATATTTATCAGCAAGTGCATTAGATTTATATTTCAATTCATTATTATTAACAGAATTAAGAATAGCATTATGTCTTGATTCGGATATTTGATTTTTAAATGTTTCATAATAATTTTTTGCACTTAAAGAACCATCAGCCAATCGGGAATTAATAACATTTTCATGAAATTTAGAAGTAAAATCCTGAATTTTTAAATTAATAGTATCATCATCCCAATTTTGGTTTTCACCATGAAGCTTAATAGCTAAAATACCTTGTCTTAAATTTTCGGATAATTGGTTATCATCATTTCTGTCGAGTATTGCTTTATTAAGAATATTATTTTCTTTTTCTTGAAATATACTGTTCTGCCATTTATCTGTTTGGTCTTTATCATATCTGTTGACATACTCATTAATGTTATTTCTTTTAGAATTTACGGTATTCTTAGCCATAAGTAAATAATCAGATGAAAGTCCGGATTCATCCAGCAATTTTTTTGCATAATTATCATAACCTTGCATAATAACAGGGGATTGACCCATTGCATTTTTGCCGGTTTTATAAAAATATCCGTTATCCTTATCATATAAAACTTGTTGAGCATAACTATCAAGATTATTAGTTATTTCAACAATTTTAGCTTTAGAAAGCTTATCATATTGTGTTTTAGCTTTATCGGCCAAAAATGCTGAGATTTTTGAAGCTGTTGAAGATGCTGTAATTTTAACATTATTAAATGCTTCAGGGTTAACATAAGCATTATCATACCCATGAGCAATATGTTTATCACCCACTGAAGGTTGATTAAAAAAAGGGACTTGAGCCATAAAATATTCCTTTATATTTAAGCCATATTTTTATAAGAATCCAGACCACCGGAAAATAAATTTTTATTTTTCCAAAACTTCCATTTGTCAGAAACTTTCATATTAACATTTCCAAGGCCGTCAATTCCCGAAGCTAATCCTCCAAGACCGGAGGCAGCTGCCGAGAATTTAGAATTTTTTGAAGCATTTTCACCTGCGATTCTATCCATATATGCCTGTTGTCTAAAATTATCTGCCTGTTGATTATAATTTTGTGCTGTTCTTGCCGAATTATATTCTGTAGTCAAAGCATCTAATTCACCGAGTTGAGCAGTAGATTCAATCGCATCAAGTGCAGTACCGTCAGTAATATCAATATTGTTAGCCGCAAAAGCAGATTGTTGAGAACCGATATTTTGAAGTGTTATCATTCTTTTTCTTCGTGCTTCTTCCAAACCTGATTGTCGTTCCTGTGCGGCATTAACATCAGCTATTTTTGCATTTTTTTCAGCAATTTTAGCTTGATATTCATTAATTGCTTTTGTTGAATTACCTTGTTGAATGGTAGAGTATGCACCTAATATTCCTGAAGCTACAGCGATAACAGAAGTTATAACTTTTGCAGCAGTAATTGCACCAGTTGTAGCACTAACTAATTCACACATTTATTCACCTAAACCTTTCACAATTCTTTCACGATAAAAGATTTCAAAATCCGAAGGAATTTTTACCGATAAAAAAGCCTTATCAAGCGCATTATGTTTTTTTTCTGATTGAGGGAAACGAAACCCCGCCCATTTAAGCCAGTTTTTGGCAAGTTTATTTTCTTTATAAAGTTTGTTATATAGAATTGAAAAATCTTCATCATATTTTTTCAGTTCCTTTTTCATTTCCTTTAAAAAACTAATCTGATGATTTACAATTTCCGGAGTAGATAACATCCAAATAGCACCAATAGAATTATTATTACCTACAGCCCAAGCGCCAGCAATTAAAACAGGAATTTTATTTGTTTTCGTTTTGGCCAATATAAACTTTTGATTTGAATTTAATAAATCGGAGAGAAGAGATTTTTTCCAATCTTTACCAAGAGTTGATTCAGCTTCCAGCCTGTCTTCATCTCTGATATTATCCAGAATATATTTAATATCTTCAATTTTTATATTTTTTTCTCTATACATAAGAATTACCCGGCATTTGCCAGCTGAACTTCGGCAGACAGACTGAGAACAGTTAATGGAAGAGGATAAGGCTGTTTAATATGTATTGTTGCTTCTTCTGTATAAAAACAAGAAACTGTATTATCATTATTATTTGAAAGTAATAATGAAGAATCATTAATACTGTCAAGACTTCTGGGATTTTGATATTCAGAACCGTCATTACCGACTATAACAAAATCTTCTCTGGAATTTTCAATTTTTACAGATATTCTGTTAATAATTTTTAATAGCCCATGGGTATTTTCACCTTCAACATTAAGAGTTTCAAGTTCAAAAGTATAAGGTAGTCCGACAGAAATTACAGAAGCTTTATTAGAAAGTTTAATTCTGCCATTTTCAACAAGATGTTGTTCAATTCCGCCATCAGCATTAACATAAACATTTTTACCTTCTAAATGTTCAAGTCCCGAAAGTTCGTCAATCGGAGCGCCTTCATATTTTAAAGCACAATCAAGAAAAACGGAATCAGTTGATTTATCAATTATTCTTGTTGCCATTCTTTCTACATATCGTTTTGTAATGCCGTTAATATTTCTATTAATAACGAAGTAAGCAACATCTTCATTACCTTCACGAATACAAACGACACTTTCAAACTTTCCGTCAGTTTCATGTCTTGACCAAGCTGACATTTCCTGCTGGCGATTATAAGTAAGTACATTAAGAGTTCCGTCTGACATACAGCACCATACAAGCCTATACGGTTCTTTTGCATATGCCATATCAACAATTTGTTTTCCTTTAAAAAGGTGGTTAGCAAAAATAGTTAATTCACTACCGTCATAGCTGTCAGATACATAGGTATAACCAAGGTCACGAAGAACGGAGCCTCCCGCCTGAACAAATAAAATCATGTTACCTGATACAACGGGAGCAACATGAGAACATCCGTAGAAACTTTGCGGTGTAGCAATAAGTGATGAAGTTGCAGAAAAAGAGCCGTCAGCACCATTAAGTTTCCATTCCCCGCCTGAAGTTAAAATAACCAAATCATTTAAAGCAATAATATGCCTGATTTCATTTACTTCTCTTTCTGCAATAGTAAGAGAAATTGAATCAGTAGAAACAAGAGGCCTTGAAGTATTAAAATTATCGGAAGTTCCTGTTTGAGAAGCAACTATTTTTTGAGGATTATTTTTTAAACATCCGTATACTTTTCTTTGCTGGAAATAATTAACAACAGCAGGATAGTTATTTTCAAAAGGATTTTTTTCAATAGGAGCTGTGGCAGATAGATCAGGTTCAATTTTATCATCAATGAAACTGGTTTCTTTAGATGTGCCAATATATCCGAAAACACCGTTAACACTCTTGTAAATATTGTATTCTGCAGCATTGTCAACAGAATCCCAGGTAATTGTCATTTCCTCGCCAACAGCCCAGGAACTTTCATATCTTCCTTCCGCACTAATTATTTCAGAACGATTACTTTCTTCATCATCATCAGATACGGCAGTAACTAAATAAGAGTATGTTCTGGGATTTTGGTCTGAACCTTTCCAAGAAGCTTTTAAATTTTGAGGCGGATTAATTTTCGGTTTAAAATTTATTTCTTTAAGAATCCAATCATAATGAGAATTTCTTGATACTTCAATTTGAGGATGATTATTATGACAAATTGTTAAAACATCCGCATTCTGCGAATATTTTATAAACGGTAATTCATCAGTTGTATAAGGTGTTTCAATTTCAGTAATTTGACCTCTTTTAGCAATTTTTTCTTCATCTTTATCAATACTTAATTGCATTGTTTGCTTATCAATGCCGGTTACTTTACCGTATTCGGTAATAAATTCTTTTTCAAGAAAACAAACAATTCCTTCATCAATCTCTGTTTTAGTATAAATTGTTTTTTCACCGAGATTATATGCAAAAATTTCTTCAGTGGTTTCTTCAGAATTAACTGAATATACACCATCATAAGTCAGTCCGTAATCATCAGGATAAATTATATAACCACCGTTTGTAATAAATCTAAAATATTTATTTCCTGCTTCAATAACATAAGTTTGTTCGGTATTAAAGGAAAAAGGTATTAAACGAACTTTTTCGGAGGAGTTTTTAATTTCACCGACAAGTACGGTTCCTGGTCTGTTTGAAACTGCACCTTCTTGATGAACAAAACCGTTTTTTAATATTTTTAAGCCAATAGCATATTTTTGAATATCATTTCTTGAATAAAGCATGGGTGATAATTCACCGCCGGCAAATGAATTTTGTGTAATTCTCATTAAAAATTAATTCCTATAATCAATATATGTTCTATCATCTTCATCATATTTTGATGATTCAGAAGCATTCATCTGTTTTGCTTTTAGGATAGCAAGCTGATACGACTGAAAAAGTGATTGTTTTTTATTATCTCTGCCCGTAATAGAATCTGAACAAAGATAAGCCAAATAAAAGCAAAGAGCATTAACAAATTCTGATGTAAAAAAAGTTTCCGGAATTTGAGCAGAAAGTTTTCTTGTATATTCAAGTAATGCAGGATTAATATTACATAAAATAATTTTATTACCCTTAGAATCAGTAGAAATATCAAATTTTTTATATTCTCCTGCTTTATCAAGCACATACCTTGCCGAAATACAATCATTAGGATAATCGAAAGCATATAAAAATTTTGGATTGGGCGATTTTTCTGAAACAAGAGTAAGTTCTTTAATTCTGTGTAAAAAATTCCAATTAAAGTCCTTCATAACTTGTTCAAGTGCCAAATTATAATTATTATTTAATACTGTAATTCGAGGTGTAACTTCAACGGTATTTTGAACTATAGCCGATACACCCAAATTATTCAAAGTAATATTAAAAATCATTTCTTTTGTAAAAGCCATTAGAAACTAATTCCTTTTTTATTAAACTCAGCTTCAAAGAGGCTAAGAGCTTCTTTTTTACTGATTTTAGAATCATCAATTAAAATATCGTATTCAATTCCGATATCTTTATATTTTTCAAGTTTTAAGTCTAAATTTTCATTTTCAACCGGAGTTTTTCCATCAGTTGAAATAAGTGTTTTTTGTTCAAAGTTATCTTCATTTTTTTTTTGAGATTCCGAAGCGGATATATTTAAATTTTCCGAGGAACTTTTAATTTCTTTACCCCAAACGGGGGCATTAATTCCGTCATATTCAATAATATCACCGGGTTTTCTTATACATTTTTTATAAAAAGCATCATCCGTAACTAATATTTTCATATAAACCTTTCTAAAAAAGAGGAGGAGATTAATTCCTCCTCTTTTAATAAACTAAATTTTATTGTGGTAAGACTGCTGAGCGCCATCTGAAATATAAGCAGATATTTTACCTTTGTCAGGTGCAGAACCGTCAA
This sequence comes from Candidatus Gastranaerophilales bacterium, assembly GCA_947625305.1. GTDB lineage: Bacteria > Cyanobacteriota > Vampirovibrionia > Gastranaerophilales > Gastranaerophilaceae > Avigastranaerophilus. Next base: position 14,782 of record CANQNW010000007.1, read on the forward strand.
CAGTATATTTAAGTTTAACATAACCCATATTTCCTGCCGGCATAAAAGCAATAGGGATTTTTTTTCCTGCTTTTAAATCGTCAGCAACGAGAGTTGCAGAAACAAGATCCTTAGCTGCTTCCATATTTTCATTTTCATCAGTTTGAACGGTTACTGTTAAACTTGTAAGATTATTAAAATCTTCATTAATTGATATTTCAAGCGGAACAGGTTTACCAAATGCTATTTCTCGTTTTCCCAAATAAACAATGTTTTCAGAATCACAAGTTTCTGTAACAGTTTGTTTATCTGAAAAAATTAATAAAGAATCTATCATAATAAAAACTCCTTTCTAAGCAACAGTTTCTTCAGTTTCAAGAATTGAATCGGTACAATGAATAGGAATATTTCTGTAACAGAGAACATCCTCACCGTCAAAATTCTTAACGGAAAGCATAACATTTTCTTTTTTAGATATTTCCGCATCCAATCTTTCCAGGAATGCAGAATTACAATAAATAAATGTTTTTTGACCTGATTTTCTAATATATTTATTTACCTTGTAGTAAGCTTTCCTCAATAAATCAATAGTATTAACAGTACCTTTTGCCAATTCATCCATATCAATATTAGCGATACGGCAAGTTGTGCGCCAATCTTTAACGGTAAGTCCTAAATCCCATTTAAAGTGATCCTGATAAACTTTTCTTTTAGCCCCATCAGAATTTGTTTCAGTAATAATGCCGTCATTTTCATGCTTAATTCCGGCATTTGAGCCTTTAGGATAAATTAAAGCGGTATCTTGTTCAGACCATGTAATAATCCAAGCGGAAGTATTTTTAGAACCTTTACCGCCTGCATCAACAATATTGAATCCTATTTGATTTTTTTCTGCGGATAATTTTGAATATCTGACAGCCAACCCGTCAAAAGCAGCATTATTATCTGTTTTAGAACCATAGAATATTGACTGGCAGGCAGTCTGGCTCATACCTTCAATAAATGCTTTTGATTCGCTTAATCTAAAACCTGCAGGGTCTTCTGATTTATCAACAAGGTCAACATCAACAGTTGAATATGCTTCAAGCATACCGGTTGAATCTTCGACTTGTTCGGTTTCAGATTTTGAAGTAGGTACAAACCCGTATAATTTTCTAAAAACAGCAGCAGGAAGTCCGCTTCTGATAACAGAAATATTTTTCGTACCGTCATTGCACTGTTTAACATGTGCATCTTTAATAACGATATTATCTTCCGATAATATTTCAGCGATATCTGTTTCAACAGAATCTTTAACTTTTCTCTTTAACAAATCAACTAAGGTTAAGTGATTTTTTGCTAATACAGCCATATTTTATTCTCCTTTCAGTTATTAATTTTTACTCATTTCCGGATACCAATCAGCGGCAGTCCGTTCTTTATTAGGTTCACCGGATTGTCTTATGGTATCCTCTTTAATTTGTTTACCGATTTCCATAAATACTTTAACTATTGCCGGATGTTTATTTAATCCGGTATCAGCAAGAAGTTTAGCCGCTTCATCGGAAACGAAAGCGGAATAAGCAACATTTGCATCAGCTAAAGATTTTTTTAATTTTGGCCCGCCTATTTCCGGGTCAGTATTAAGTAAAGTTGCATAACTTTTAACTTGATTTTCATGAGCTTCATTTAATAGGCTTTGAAATTTGTCAGTTAATTTTTGGGTTAATTTAACCCCCATAGACATAAACTTGTCAGCTTTTTTTTGAGAAAGATTCATTTCTTTAGCAGCTTTTGAAAATTCATCCGTAAGTTCTTTGTCAAGTTCAATACCTTCAGGAATTTGAACATCTTTAAAATCATAGTTTTCAGGTACTGCATCATCATTAACAGAATCATTAATATTGGCATTTTCTTTTTCAGGGGTTTTTTGAGTGTTCTGTAAACCTTCGATATTATCATTAGAATCATTGATAATATCATTTTCCGAAGCAGTAATTTCTTCATCAGTTTTTGGCATATTTAGTCCTTTCTAATCATTTTTGTATATTTATCAAAATTACTTGTTTTAATTAAATCCAAGATATAAGTTCCAAAATCTTTTTTCCCGCAGATATAATATTGTTTAAGGGTATTATCAAAATTAATACTTCTATCAAGACAGCCGGATTGGAATATCAGATATTCAAATAATTGAAAGCCCTCAGCGGTTTCAACAACTTTATTAACAAGTTTTTTTAATTCTTCGTCATTCATTACAACCCGACCCTTTCAGCTAAATTAGAACCAAAAGCATCAACTCCGCCTACATTTTTAATCATTTCAGTTCCTTGTTTAAGTGTCTGCATTTGCATTTGTTGCTGCTGAAGTGCAGCTTCTTCATCTCTTTTTTGGTTAATGAGTTCAGCTGAATTTAATTGCGAAGGGTCAATATTAGCGAAATCGGCATAATCGTCAATGATTTTATTGCCGTTTAATTTATAACGGAGTGTAGGGTCAAGTGAATTAGCTATATTGATAACGAAAGTAGTAAATCTTTCCATAGCGGAAATTTTAACAACTTTTTGAGCCTGAGCGAGTGTAGAAACAAATTCAATTTCTATTTCCCCGCCTTGAATTTGATCGGGAGCTTCAGGAAGTATATCAACAGAAATAAATTCATTAAAAACCCAGTCAAAAACTTTATTAAGTCCTGAGTGGATTTGTAATAAAAGAGGTGATAAAAGAACCATTTTTTCCTCTTTTAATTCATTAACTTCTGTTGCTGTTCTTCCCCGTTCAGCAGTATTTAAAATCATAGCGAACAAATCATTATAAAAATGTTCTTTAATAGTATTTTTCATAGAAATAATATTATTTTCCAGCTGTAAGATTTGCGGATTAACCTCATGTACAGGCTTTACCCCGTTGCCCTGTTCATCATCAGGAATGTAGAATTCCGGGCTTGAAGAAAGTTTTTTATCCTTATACATAGCAGGGCCACGATATTGAGGCGAAACAATTTTTTTAACAGCTTTAGCTTCTTCCTTAATCATGGTAAATAATTGTTTTACATCAGGCAGTGCATTAATTGCAGGGCTGTCAGAGGGATAAATATCCTCACCGTTAACTTCAGATTCAAAAACCACATACGGGAATTTATCAAATCCGCTGACTGAAAGAAACTTATCATTTGATGCTTTTTCATAATAAACAGAGATATATTTTTTATTTTTAGCCCAAACTTTTTTGTTATCGTGATTAGGATTAGGCATAACAGCATGAATTATTTCAAAATAAGAAAGGGGACTGGAGTTATAAGCTTGTTGAATACTGTTAGAAACATTATTAATTCCAAATTGTTCAACAATATTTTTAGCAGTTTCGGAATATTCTCTAAAGAGAGTATCAACATTTCCCTTATAATTTTTAGAATATCTATAAGATCCGATAGGAAGGACTTTAGCAATAAATACATCATCAAAATCAGATTCTAAAGAAAGAGTTGAAAAACCGAATGTCCCAAGTTGTTTGTAAACAAAAGGCAGTTTAGTATAAATCATAGAAGAATTAAATACATCACGCATCAGTTTTTCAACTTCGCTGCACCAGATTTTAACTTGATAATCATTTTCCATATTGTAATTTCTAATTTTAAAGCGGAACCAATTTTGAGCGGGATTGGTTGCGCCTGACATCATCCCCGAATAGAAATTACGAAGAGCAATAATAGGAGTGGAATCAATAATATAATTATTTCTTTTTTTATTAGTTTTATTAACATCCGTACTTAAAAACTTAACACTTCTAGGATAGAAATATTTAGCCAAATCTTCCAAATCGGACTTAATTTCATTAAAAGGGCCGTCAAGTTCTGCCCTTCTTAATTCAAAAAATTTAGGAGTTAATTGTTTCACTTTTATTCCCCTAACAATTTTTTCTTAGATGTTTTAGCTTCTTCATTAATACCTTTAGAAGAAGTTCTGATATCTCTGCCGGAATTAGCGGCAGCTTTTGCTCTTTGAGTTGAACCGGCCTTAGTAACATTAGCATCTGCCTGTGTAGGAGTAGCAATAGTTTCAACATTTGTAGAAGGTGTTGATAATTTTGGTGTAGAACACATAATTTTTTCCTTTCATTTTATTAATTAAACGGGTCAAAATCTGTATTAACGAAAGTATCTTTTTCGTTTTTATGGGAAGAAAACATATAAGAATAATGATTAATGGCATAAATACCCATCATTAAAGCATCTGCATAATCCGGGGATTCGCCTTGTTCTTTTCTAATTTCATCTTTAGATTGGATATAAACTTTACCGTCTCTTTTAGTTTCAGCTTTTATATATTCTAATTGAGTAAGAGTTTTTTGGTGAGTAATTTTAAGGAAGTTATTGTCAATAAAATCTTTTAAATCCAGATAACCTTCGGCCCTTTGATTAGCTGCATTACAGCGAGGATTTTTTACTTTTCCCGCTCCTCTAAAAACAACAACTTTATCAGTAGCATTTTTAACTGCGACAGCGACAGCATAGCCGACACCATCCCCATCAATTGAAATAATAAAAGGATTATAAGTTTTAGACAAATTAATTATTTTACCGATAGTAACATCAGTATCAGGTTCAGACCAGTCAACAGTAAAGACATCTTGCCAAGTTGTACGATTAACTTGTTTAATAAACTTAGCGACATTCATATCAGCACCGGAGCCTGCAATATCTACTGAAAGAACAGAAAAAAGATTATTTTCACTATCAGAATAAGGGGTTAATTTTTTAGCTTCATCCAATTTAGATATAGCGAATAAAGCATTTTTAGATTTATCCATTGGAAGGCCCTTCCAAATATGAAGATAATCCGAAATATTTTTAGCCTTACATTTTTCAGCCTCATTAATAAGCACTTCCGGACAAAATGGATTTTCATCATAATTTATTGTAATATGCATACAATCTTTATCATCAATACATTGAACATAAACAGGGTCGTTTCTAAAAAGTCGATTCATGGTAAAGAATAAAATCGAATTATTTTTTCTAATTGTCGGGATAATGACATCCAAAGTAGGTTTAGTAATAGCCTGTGCTTCATCAATCCAAAGGATATCAACCCCCTCAATTCCTTTAATATTAATTTTCCCTTGTTCCCGAAGTCCTTTAAAAATAAAGCTGGAATTAGTAGTATTATGAATAATGCAATCTTTTTTAGAAGTAAAATTAAGGTTAAATTCATCAATTCTATCATCAAGTAAAGTTTTAACTGAATCGGAAATCGTATTTTGTATTTCACGACCGCAGCAAACTCTGACTTTTCTTTGTTCTGCGATCCAAAGCAGGATACGAGCAATACTTTGAGATTTAGCCCCACCTCTGCCTCCGTCAATTAAAAAGATATGGTAATTATTAAGATTAAAAATAATAGGTAAAAGCTTCGGAGGGATATCCAGAATTTTAGGCAGAACTATTTGCGACATCTTCACCCACATTCAATTTTAAATTTTTACCGTCATACTGAACACTTCCCATGTTAATAACGAGATTAGATTTTGATGAATCTTTTTCATCAAACAAGCCTTTTATTTTGCATTTAGTATCAATACAACCTTTAGCGACACTATAAGTTTTAAAAGAGTTCATACACATTTCCTGAAGTTTATTTAATTCATTAAAAGCATCAGAAACAGAATAATGAAATTCCTCATCAATATTTTGTTGTGCTTTTTTCTTATAGTAATTAATCCATGGGGTAATCTTAGGGTTTTTTAATAATCTTGAAGCTTCAACATTAACGGATTCTTCAGACATCTTCAAAGCATTATAAGCGAATCGATAAGCTTCTGAAGCATTATTACCGTTAATAACATATCTCATAACGAAAATTTTCTGCTTATCTGTTAATTTAGGCAAATCAGGAAAATCGGGAAAAGTATCAAACATAGTTATTTTGCTTTAATTTTTTTTACTATTTTTTTATTACCGAAGAAATCAGAGGAATACTGTCTAACTTGAGTAACTTCCCCTTTCTTATTAACAATTTCTTTATTCACACCATAAATCCAGCCGAATAAATCAGATACATCAATTTTAAAGTTTTGAGAAACTAATCTTTTTCTTTCTCTGTAAAGAGTTTTTACTGCATTAATACCTGAAATATTCTTACTAATAAATACTTTATTATCAGATATTCTTTTTTCAACGAGAGTAATAATTTGTTCTTTGCAAACAGGACAAACAGCATAAATAAGTTTTCTGGAGGTAAAATTATTTATATCTTTTAAAAACCAGACTTCAACCTTAGAAATATTTTTTTTGCAGTGGTTACAAAAAATGTTCATAATCCCTCAAAAAGGTACAGTTTACCCCAGTACACCGATAGAGAGTAACCGTCCGTCCCCGTTTGGCAGCAAGCCAACGTGTATCATCTATCTACTCGTTGAGCGAAATTAGTCTGTTCGCAAACTTTGCACTTGCGAAACAGATTATCTTCACTTTACATATTTGGAGTATAAATTGTTTTTTAAAAAAATCAATACTTTTAAATTAAATTAATTTACATTAATTTTTTATTTTGTTGATATTATTGGTTTTTAGACTATTAGATGTTTATAAAAGTTAATATATACGGGTTGAAAAAAAATAAAAACGAGTTATAATAAAAGAAGGGAAAAGCCCTAAAGGCTTTGCGAAATTTCCTTTAAGGCTTACATAACTTCCCTATTTTTTGGAAAGAAGCACTATGATTATCAGCAGAATAAGCCATAGTGCTTTTTCAGTTATACTGAAATCCAAATTAATCACCCCCTTTGCCTGTAAATTTCTACATAACCAGTCTGTGCAGGCGGCAGGTGTAGAGAAACTATGCCCCAAATCATTCTATCATAATAAAAAAAAAAAAAAAAATAAAATAAAATAAAAAAAATTTTTTTTGCTTTAAAGAAAAAATATACTATATAGTATATTTTTTTATTTAATCTTATCTAATCTTCTTTCATCTTATTTAATGGCATTGCGTTCGCATTCTCTGTTGTAATGCGTTTGCAATGCGAACGCATAAAAAATTATTAAATAAGATTATACCTTTTTATTTTTGTTCTTTATTGCGTAAATAAAAAATATAATTGCAGTAATTATATCAATTATCCGCCAAACATCTTTATCAAGATAAATTGGTACTACCGGATTAAAAAGAATAGCAATAATAAAAAAAACAATAAACAAAGTTGTATTTTTATTGTAACAATTAAAGCAGAATAATCCTGCACAAATTGTAACCATCCATCTTAAAATTTGATAATATGAATATCCTGCGTGCAAATTAGCAAATGCTGTAATTAAAAGCAAAACAGCAACTATGATTAAAAAGTTTTTCATGATACCAGTTCTAATTTTTTTAAAAACTCATCAACTAAACCTATTTTGTATGCGGAAGGCAGGATCATCATATTTAAAGGGCTGCCCGGAGCTATGTGCAATTTTTCATAAGAACCAATATAAAACACGCAGTTTTCTTCATATTGTATTGCTATATTACACAAATTTTGGAAATTAAAATTGCGAACCTCAAAATCTTCTTCCTTAAAAATAAACGTAACACGTGTTATGATAATTTCTTTTATTGTATCGCTATCAATTCCTTTTTGGTTTAAACTGTTTTCTATTATTAGATTTAAAAATTCTTTTATACAAATTACAAAAGACATAAATTCAAGACTTTCGTAATATGCTTTTATTTGTTCTTTATTTTGAAATTTAACTAAGCGATTTGAAACATATAATGCAAAAATATGCAAAGCTAATTCTGCACTATATATAGCAAAACTTACATTATCAAGATGAAGTGCTGAATTTTTTATATGCTGCGCTGATTTTACAAATAATTCTTGCACAACATCATGCCTTTCAATGGGCTTCATTTTTTTATTAAAATCATTGAAAACCGTTTCTATTTCGGAGTTATTTTCTACCATTTTTGAGAATATTGTTTTGCATATAAAAAACGCAGGTATTAGTAAAATTAACCAATCCATTTTAAATTCCTTTTTGCTTTTTTGTCTTTCTTAATAAAGAAAGGAGCATAGTTATGTCTATTAAAAATCTTCTAAAAGCAGTTTTAAACGCACTTATTAAGACATACGGCAGAGAAAAAGCATTTAAACTTTTTGAAGAACTGGTAAAACTCATTTCTCGATAACTCCGTATTTTTTCATTACATCAACAACCTTCTGCTCCAATTCATCATTATTTAAAGAAGGTTGTTGATTTATAAACATTTCACCCTGACCTGCAACGAACCAATTAAGATTTACATTAAAGTTCAAAAATAATGAACGCAAAACATCAACAGAGACAAAAACTTTATCATTCTCAACAGCCGATATTCCCGACTTTAACATTCCCAATTGTATACCAAACTCGCTTTGTGACATATTATTAGCAATTCTTATGTTTTTAAATCTTTGTCCTATTGTTTCCATTTTCTACTCCAATTATATGAAGTTTTGTAAATAATGTTCAAATAATATTTACTTTGTTCAAATAATTTGTATAATTAAAATAACAAATTAAATTAAATTACTTTAATTTAACTATATCACAAAAACGGAAATAAGGCATTTATTGCTTATATTCTCGTGCAATTTTTCTATGAAAAAAAAGGAGGAATAATGCAACAAATAAACAGAAAAGATTATCTATCGATTGGACTATCAAAACAGGAAGCAGATATTATAAGGTTTTATTCAAACGATTTGTTTCGTTCAGTTTCTGAAACTGTACGAATAATAGTAATCGACTACATCAAAAAAAATGAATTAGAAAAAAAGTATTCTAATTTACTTAACAAATAGGAATTTAAGAGATGAAAAAAAAGAGTTTTGGCAGAACTGTACCTCGAAATGAAAGTTCACCGTTTTCATTTTTGCGGCAGTCTAAAAGGAAAGTTTTAAATTTTTTACGCAAGTTTTCATTGTTAAATTCTTTTGAGAACAAACAATTAACGGAAGAATATAAAAGCAATGTTAATGCGATTAAAGAAAAAAATTCTCAAGCAATTTTTGAAAGCTATTATCTTCCAAGAGCCATTTCGGCAATTTTGAGAGAAGACAATTATTTAACTACTCCAAGTCAAGCTGAACCAAGAGCAACTGCAATGATGTTAGCTGATTATGATAACGGTGTGTTAGATGAATTTTACAGGTTTAAATAATGAAAAAAAATAAATTAAAGCAATTGTATTTTCCGCACGATATTTTTACAGATAAAGACGAAAAAATCATTAAAATGTTTTATTATTTTAGGAAACACATTGATGATTTTTCACTTGACTTTATTAAAGATAATTTTTTTCTTGCGAGTTTCGGTTTATTTTGGGAGATTGTTCAATATCTGCATCGTAACGAATTAACTGCTGAAGAAATTCCGATGTTAGCAGATGAATTAAGAACAGATGAAAAATTTGTCCGTTTAATTATTGAAAAATTTAATTTATTTAGAATTGAAGATAATGGTGTTATTGTTTCAGACAGAATTTTAGAAAATCTTAAAAAAATAAAAGAAAAATCAGAGAAAAATAAAAATTCAGCACAAGTACGTTGGTTACTTGCTGCATTCAATAAATCTTATATTGAATTTTTTGGCGAAGAACCGATTTTGGAACGTTCAGAAATAGAAGTTCTTAAAAAATATAATGAAAAAATTGAGAATCTAAAGGAATTATTACCTGATATTCTTTATTCATTGAAAGAACTTAAATTTGATACTGATATTAAATTTGTTCCTAATGCTCATTGGTTACTAAAAGAAAATAATCTTGCAAAATTAATTGATGGTACATATGGCAAATTAAAACACAAGGCAACAGAAAAAGAGATTAAAGAGAAACAAAGAAAAGAAGCTGAAGCAGAAGCAAAAAGACAAGAACCTTCCGAAATAGAAATTAAAATGTCAGAAATTCAAACACGAGAAGAAGCGATTGAATTTATAAAAGAATTTTATACGGACAAAAAATTGCAATATATACATCCGGCACATAAAAAATTGTTAAAAAAATTTGACATCACAATAAAGGAACTGGAAGAATTTGAGGCTAAAAAAAATGCATAAAAACATGAATAAAGAAATACTCAAATATTCAATATACTATCTTGAATTAAGAAAAGATGCATACGGAAATGTATTAAATCCTTACATAGGTTATGCAACATGGATTAAATCAACAAAAGATTATGACCATACAAATTTTGAACTGCATCATGTTATTCCGTTTACAGACTGGGAAAAGAATACAAAAAATGTAAGGAATTTAATAAAGAATAATGCATTAATATTACTTCCCAAAGTAATGCATCAGCATTTAGAAAACTCGATATACAGACTAAGCAAAGAGGATTTTAAAAAGATTTACGGAATAAGCCCGGATAAAATTTTATTTGATATTAACTCCCGATTAAAGCGGGTATCGGAATTATTTTATATGGAATCGGACAACAAACAAAAAAAGCTGTTTTTCTCATTAACTGAAGATATTTTCAATGAAGAAGACTGTAAATGTTTTGATTCAATAAGTGCATGAGGTAAGCAAATGAGTAAAAGAACATTAAAAAAAAGATTTTACCCGAAAAATTCAAACTCTATTTGGATTGAAAGGATAGTAATATCCGTTGAAGAAATTAAATTATTTGCTTCAGGGCTTTATAAAACCGTATTTAAATGTAAATCAGAAACTAAAAAAGAAGGCGGAACATATGTTTATTGGAGTTATAAACTTACGGATATAAAAGAAGGGGATGTGTTACAAATAAACGGTTTCTTAAAAGATGAAGTTTTCATAGTAAAAAATTTAATAAGAATACAATCATCAAATCAAGTTTAAAAGGAATAAGGAATAATGAACAAATATGAGGAGTTTAACAGCAGAAGAGAATACATAAATAAATATCCGAGCGGGATATATATATGCAGTTATTGTAAAAACCCGACACCAAACCCGTATATATGTCCGTATTGCGGAGGTCAAGCGAATAAACTTATCCATAATGAAGAAACATACAGATATTTAATTAAAGGCGAACAAAAAGAAATCCAACAAATATTTAAGCCGGTTGAATTAATAAAAGAAAGCGAGAAAAAAGAAAATGAGTGAAAAAGAAACCAAAGAACAATTAATCGAAAAAGCAAAACTTATTCAAGAAGACATTGACAGATTACAAAAAATTGTTGACGCAAGTTCGGAAACAACTTTTGAAATCATACTTGAAGACTTGAAAAGTCAAATGATTGAAAACGTCAATATGGAATCGTGGCAAACATTAAAAGCAAATATTAAAGAAGTTGATTCAATCAAAGGCACGCAAGATTTTATCGCAAAACAATCAACATTATTAAATAAGAAAAAAGAAGAACTCAAAGAACTAAACGAAAAAATAAGCAATTATCAATGCGGATTGTTTGATAACCTTATTAATCAAGAATTAAAAACAGAACCGACTGGCTTTAAAAGAGGTGATTCAATGATATGTGTCGGTGATATTTATAAATATCAAGAAGACGATCAAGAAGTTTATTATTTAATAAAGAAAACGAAAAAAGGTAAATTCGCCTTTTCAAGTTCAGTAGATCCTGAAGGCGAAATGCAACTTCAATACCCTGCAAATTTACAAGTGTTAAATGATACTGTCTATCTCGGCAATATTCATATTAAAGATTGTGATTACGAAAAAGCACTTCAAGGATTAAAGAAAATTGAAGCAGAACAAAAAAGTTCAGAGGGGAATGGGGAAAACGATAATCAGCAAGACGACTGATTACTGATTTCATGAGGGCAATCTCCTCCATTTTATAATGCCCTCTTTTTTTTAACATTCAAACAAGCAGGTAAAAATGACAAACGAACATATAAGAAAATCAAAAGGAAATAATGACGAATGCTATACATACAGATACGCGGTTGAACCGTTGCTTGAATTTTTAACTCCGTTTAAAAATCAAATAATATGGTGTCCTTTTGATACTGAAGAATCGGAATTTGTAAAGGTGTTCATAGAAAACGGTTATAAAGTAGTTAATTCACATATTGATTTTGGTCAAGATTTTTATACTTATCAACCGGCAGAATTTGATGTGATAATTTCAAACCCACCATTCACAAACAAAACGGAAATGTTTAAAAGATTATTAAGTTTTGACAAGCCTTTTGCCATACTTATGTCAATTTTATATCTCAATGATAATCAACCGTACAAATTGTTTAAAGATATAGATTTGCAATTATTAATGTTTAATCAACGAATGGAGTTTAAAAATCAACCAAAAGAAAAAGTGATTAACTTCAAATCAGCTTATTTCTGCAAAAACTTTTTACCAAAACAAATTGAATGGCGAGATTTTTCAAACAGAAATCAGCAAAAATTATTTAAGTAAGAAATATCCATGAAAGGTGATTACAAATGGAATGTGATGAATCAATGTTAATTGAAGACATTAAAGAAAGATTTCAATCGTTAAAAAATACGAAAGTAGAAGGATGTGTAAGAGAATGAGGGATTTAAGTGTATCCTGGAGAAAAAAACCTGAAGAGGAAAGTTTAAAAAAACAGTTAAAAGCATTAATCAATGTATATTACTCCAGGCCAAAACATATACAAAAAATGAGTTCAATATATATATCAAAGTATGTAAATTCAATTTTAATGAAAAACGATAAAATTAAACCCGATACGATGGAGTATATTCAAAATTATATGGGTGTTCCTATAGGAATCGATAAAAAACTAAAAAATTTTTGTATCGAATTAAGGTCTTTAAAAAAGGAACAAAATGAAATTTAAAGATAAAAACGGGGAAATTACAATTTTCGGATATATTTTGATTTTCGGAGCAATCAACATAATAACAATGATTTTAGAAACAATTTTTTAAGAGGAAACATGGTAAGAGTAAAAGATAAAAATGAACCGAATTTTAATGAAAACTATTGTTACACGCAATGGAAAAATTTTACAACTCTAACAGAACAAGAACTAATTAATTTAAAAGAAATAATTGCAATAAAAATAAAAAAAGAGGAAATCAATATAAAAGAATTATATCCAAACAAGCGGAATAGAATTTACCAAGGGAAAAAATGTTTTTGCCGGGAAACAAAAATTATATACAATTCACAAACAGAATGTGCATATGCGTTTAATGTTACCAATTATGCAATCTACAAGGCAATAAAAAGAAATACAGCAATACAAGGGAAATATCATATTTCGGAATTATAAGGAAGTGTTATGAGTAAAATCGAATGGACTAATGAAACTTGGAATATAATTACAGGCTGCAATAAAATTTCAGAAGGCTGCCAAAATTGTTATGCCGAAAAATGGCATTATAGATTGCAAGCTATGGGGCAAGAAAAATATTACTATCCGTTTTGTAAAGTAATTTTTCATTATAGCGAACTTTCAAGAAGAATTACGGGAAAAAATAAAATGGTTTTTGTTAATTCAATGTCAGACACATTTAATGAAAAAATAAGCGGTGAACAAATTATAAAAATCCTTGCAGCTTGCAAAGGACAGTATCAACATACATGTCAGATTTTAACAAAAAGGGCAAAACGAATAACAGGTTTTACATATCCTGAAAATGTTTGGCTTGGTGTAACGGTTGAAAAAGCAAAATATAAAAACAGAATTGATTATTTAAAACAAACAAACGCAAAAATTAAATTCTTAAGCTGTGAACCGTTGCTTGAGGATTTGGGCGAGCTTGACTTAAAAGGCATTGATTGGGTAATTGTAGGCGGTGAAAGCGGAAAGAACGCAAGACCGATGCACCCCGAATGGGTAAGAAATATTCAAAGACAATGCAAAGAGCAAGGAGTAGCTTTTTTCTTTAAACAATGGGGCGAATGGAAAGTTGTATATGAAAGAGATAAAGCCGGAACTGCCTTTAATTATTTCAATGATACTGAAACTAAATATTACAACAAATACCGAAGATTAAATTTTAACGGTGGTTGTGGTTTTCATGGTGAAAATCTCTGTTATATAGAAAAAGTCGGCAAAAAATATGCAGGATGTTTGCTTGACGGCAAAGAGTACAAAGAATATCCAAAGATTAAACAATGGTTAGAAAGCGAGTGTAAGGAATGAGAAATAAAATAAACATTGACAACCTTATTATTATAAATATGTGGGATAGACCTTGTATGCACTTAATAGCAGAGATTTTACCTGACGGAAAAATTAAATATATAAACAAAATTTTAAGAAAAGAATATCCTATATTAAAAAAGGGTAATGGTTGGGCAAGCATTAAGGATTATGGCTTTATATATGATGAAACAACTAGCAAATTTATATTAAAAAACAAAAGTGTAGCAAAGTGGGTTGACGGTAGAAACCATAACTGGCAAGGCTTAACCGAGTTTACTTATGATGATATTGTTAATAGTTCAAAGTGGGGTGATTAATTATGACAGAACCAATAATAATTAACGGTGTTGATGTTAGTGAGTGCGAATGTTTCATAAATATGGGTTCGCAATGCGGATATTCAAACTTACCGGATGATATTATGATACCGAATGATTTAAATAATTTAAATTTAGGCTGTTGCCGAAATAATCCTAACTGCTACTATAAGCAACTCAAACGCAAAGAGCAAGAACTTGAAACACAGAAGCAGACGAACGAAGACTGCGAAATTGAATATCGCCGAGTTGTAACTCAATATAACGCAGTTATTGAACAAAATCGACAACTTCAAACCGAGTTGAATAATTTTGTTCATATAGATAAAGGCGATATTTTTGACGAATATTTTGGAAAATAAACGAGGTGGAAAATGGATTACAGAGGGATAAGCAATTTTTTATTATTTATAACGGTTACGTGGCTTATTATGTTACCGTTTGCAATATGGAAACTTGTAGAAATCATTATATGGTTTATACAACATTTTAGCATACGCATTATTTTAAGTTAATAAACGAAGTGAAGAATGAAATTGAACTTATTGAGGGTGGATCGTGTCGGATATAATCTTAATCAAAGGAAAAGTTTTAATTGAAACTGCCGATATTCAAGAAGTACGAGGTCTTGAATATCAAGGCAAGTCTGATTATGATTTAACCGGCAAATTTGTTGTGCGTGTATTTAGCAAAACACCTTTTATTGATATTGTTTGCGATTCGCTTCCTGAAGCACAACAACTTTATAAAAACATTTTAAAATCGCGGCATATAGTTGATATTAATGAAATGAGGTATGGGAAATGAAAAAGCCTTGTTTCAATATTATTTTTGAAGACGAAAAAATAACTATACCAGAAATTGATGATATTGATTTTTTGAATTTTAGTTTGGTTTTCATGAAAATTCAAGAACGTGAAACTTCAAAAAAGATTTCAGATAATTTGAAAAATATGCGTTTTTGATTTAAACTTTTTTCATGAAATCAGCAGTATTATATATTCGTGTTTCAACTGAAGAACAACGAAAGTTTGGCTTCAGTATTGAAACTCAAACACAAACTTGTCTTGAATTTGCACAAAGAGAAGGTTTTTGTGTGCGAAGAATCTTTACTGAAGACGAAGGGTTAAGTGCAGGTAATCTTAACCGCCCTGAAGCACAAAAAATGTTGAAATACTGCAATGATAAAAATAATAAAATTAATGCAATTATTGTTTGGAGATTAGAACGACTTTCAAGATTTAATGTAGATTATCATGGCACAATTAGACCGATTTTAATAAACCGCAATATCAAACTTCTTTCGGCAACTGAATTTAATGCTGATACCATAGAAGGCGAATATATGCGTAATATAATGATGTGCAATGCCGAATATGAATTGTCTTTGATTCGTTTCAGGACAAAAGAAAACATGAAAACTATCGCAAAAGGCGGAAGACGACCTGCAAAAGCACCTATCGGTTATTTGAATTATCATGAAAAAGTTGATGAAAAAACTATAAAAAAATATATTATTGTTGATGATAAAATTGCACCCTTTATAAAACGTGCATTTGAACTTTATTCAACTGGAATGTATTCATTTGAAACTTTGGGTGATTATCTTTATCTTGAAGGTTTTAAAAATCCAAAAACAGGCGAAAAATATCCTGCAAGAAAATTTGAATGGTTATTACATAACCCGTTTTATATAGGCAAATTTACATGGGGTGGTGAATTATACGAAGGAAATCATACACCGATTATTTCAAAAGAATTATTTTACAGGGTGCAAGCAATGTTTGAAAATATTGACCGAACAAAAAAGCACGATGTTCAATTTGCATATACCGGCTTAATAAAGTGTGCTGATTGTGATTGTTACTATACCGCACAATTTAAACGCGGAAAGAATAAACGCGGTCATTATGTTTATTACAGTTGTTCAAATTCAAAACACTTTCATAAAAAATTAAAATACTATCGTGAAGAATATTTTGATAATACTTTTGCAAACATTCTTGAAACAATACATATTAAAAAAGAACATATCGAACGATTAAGAGTTCTTGCAAGTGATTATTTGAAAGAATTTAGCGAATATGAAAAGAAAACAACTTCAGATATAAGAAAGCAAATAGATACTCTTTCAAAGAGAATAAAGAACAGTTATATTGATAAACTTGAAGGAAGATTACCTGCAAGTATGAGTGAAGAAGAATTTAATTCAATGCACAGGGAATGGCAAGAAGAAAAAGACCGTCTTTTAATGAAATTGGAAGAAGGTAATATTAGCACAAAATTTGTTTACAACAGAATTGACCAAATTTTAAAATTTTCAGAAAATTTGCCCGAGTTGTTTTTAAAAGGCACTCCCGAAGAAAAGAAATTAATTATAACAACAATGACAAAATCAATTAAATTTGACGGTGAAAATTTAATTGTAAATCTCAAAGATACTTTCAAGGCATTACAAAATGTTAAGAAAACTGCTAAAAATACCCTTAGAAATGACAACCTTAGAACCCCTTACAATTCAAGTATAATAACAAAAAAAGACGTTTCAGAAACGTCTTTTGAAAATGGGGCGGGCAGTGGGATTCGAACCCACGCATAATGGAACCACAATCCATGGTCTTAACCACTTGACGATGCCCGCCATCTGTATAAGCAATATAAAACAAACATACCTTTTTTTCAACTTTTTTATTCATAAAAAAAGAGCCTCAAAAAAGGCTCTTTTTCCAAAAATTAAAGAATTAGTATCTTTCAAGGTATAAATCAAGTTCGTAAGGTGATACGGAGGTTCTAAATCCGTCCCATTCAATAAGTTTAGATGACATAAATTCTTTAAATATATGCTCACCCAAAGCGGATTTTACAATAGCGCTCTTTTTCATAAGCATTAGCGCATCATATAAATTGCCCGGTAAAGTTTCTATTTTAGCACGTTTTCTTTCTCTGTCATCCATTTTAAATATATTTTTATCTATATCTAACGGCGGTTTTGTTTTCTTTTGAACACCGTCTAATATTGATTCTAAAATAACAGCTAAAGCTAAATAAGGATTACAAGACGGGTCAGGTGAACGAAGTTCTACTCTTGTTGCGTTTCCTCTCTTAGCGGGAACTCTTATTAATGCCGAACGATTTGCCAGTGACCATGCCAGATAAACGGGAGCCTCATACCCCGGAACAAGTCGTTTATAACTGTTAACTGTCGGATTTGTAATAGCCGTAAAGTTTCTTACATGGTCTAATAAACCGCCGATGGCATATAAAGCTGTTTCTGACAGCTGATGTGCTCTTTTTGCATCATAGAAAGTGTTTTTCCCGTTTTTAAATAACGATAAGTTGCAGTGCATACCTGAACCGTTAATTCCGAAAATAGGTTTGGGCATAAATGTTGCATGTGAGCCGTTAAGATTTGCAATTGCTTTAACCGCATATCTAAATGTTATTATATTATCGGCACTTGTAAGTGCATCGGCATATTTAAAGTCTATTTCATGCTGTCCTGCCGCTACTTCATGGTGGCTTGCTTCTACCTCAAAGCCCATTGAACTGATTGTACGAACAATTTGTTTTCTTATGTTTTCGCCCATATCATCCGGTGCAACATCATAATATCCTGCTCTGTCATGTGTTTCCATTGTAGGACGGCCGTTTGCATCTCTTTTAAATAAGAAAAATTCTGCTTCAGGCCCTACATTCATTTCGTAGCCCAAATCTTTTGCCTTTTTCATAACTCTTTTTAAGTTTGCTCTCGGGCATCCTTCAAACGGAGTTCCGTCGGGATTATGAATATCACATATTATTCTTGCTACATTTGTTCCTGCGGTTTTATCTTCTCTGAAAGGAAGCAGAGTAAATGTTGATAAATCAGGATAAAAATACATATCGGATGTTTCAATATTTCTAAATCCTTTTATTGATGAACCATCCAGCATTGTTTCATTATTTAAGATTTTATCAATCTGAGAACTTGGCAGGGACATATTTTTTACCTGTCCGTTAATGTCACAGAATTGAAGTTTAATAAATTCTACTTTCTTTTCTTTAATGATTTTTTTAATATCGTCTTCACTATACTTTGGTTTTGTACTCATGTTTCGACCTTTCTTTTTAACTTCCGAATTTTATTATAATTTTTTTGGGAGTAAAACACAAGCAAAATTTTAACTTTAATAAAAAATGCACTAAAAAAATGACAAAAATGTCATTTTTTTAGTGCAGCTTGTCTTATTTTTAATACATTTTATGTTATCTTAACACTTTTAACACAATTTGCACTTTTTTTAATTTTTCTTGATATGAAATATATAAATATTACCCTCAAGTATTTTTATATATTTTGATTTATTTTTCATTAATTCATTTTCTATAAACTGTATATCAGGTGATAATCTTGTAGTAAAACTATTGTCTAGTCTTCCTATAACCCATAGACCTTTTGAATTATTTTTTAGAAAGTTTAAAAATAATTTTTCTATTTCTTGTTTTGTGCTTAAATTATCGAAACAATTTATTTTTTGAGGGATAATATAGTGCATATAATTTATATTAAGTTTATCTAAAGAGGCATAATACTCTATACTTGTGTAAAATTCATATAGAGATATTATATCTTCCTCGGGTTCATAATTTTTTAAAATATATTCTGATGTATTTTTTACGGATATTCTATCTGTTAAAATCCATCTTTCATTTGTCATTATATCTTTATCAAGGTTGGTATTCAGATATTTTAAATATAATGCTTGATAGTTTAATATTGACAGTATTATGAAAATTATAATCGAATATATTTTTGTATGTGATTTAAAATAATAAGCATAATCCGTTATTTTACAGATAATAATTATACAAATCGGAATTAAAAATAAAACTAATCTTTCCGAACTTGGATATATTTTTAAGAAAGAGGCAATAATAATATTAAAAATTATGAAAAATAAAACTAAATTTTCTTTCTTCTTTTCAAAAAAGAAACAGATACTTCCCAATAATATCAGCATAATAAATAAATAAGGATTTACATGATGCTGTACCCAAAATTCTAAAAAGTTGTTTATTATTATAAAAGGACTTTTTAAATTAAATAATAAAAATCCTTTGTATCTTGTCCAAAAGTCAAACATAAATTTATATGTTGTCATGTTAGTCAAGAAAAGTATTCCGCAAGAAAGAACTAAGCCGCCTATTATCCATATTGCTTTATAATTAAAAATTTCTTTATTTATATATTTAGATAATATAATTGCGGGAATTATAAAAATTACGGAAAATGAAAAATTAACCAATAACATTGTAATAACTGTATAAATAATAATATATTTATTGTCATTAAAATTTAAATTAACTTTTTTATAAAGTAAAAGTAGAATTAAACAAATAAATACATCAGTTGAATATGGTTTGAATTCACCGCAATAATATATTAATGGCGGACATACACTAAAAAGAAATAACCCCATTATTATTCCGGCTTTATTTTTTATAAATTCTTTTAAAACAAAATAAAATACAAATTCAGATAATATTCCAAATACAAAAGGTATTAACCTTAGACTATATTCATTAAAACCGAATATTTTTCTGATTATTAAGATAAGAAAACTGAATAATGGCGGTGCCATCTGGTTTTCCTCCAATGAAGTAAATATATTAATAAAATTTCTGACAATAAATGATAGACCATACAATATTTCATCGCACCAAAATGGCGGTTTAAACAGATAGTATCTAAATCTTAAATATATTCCAAAGGCAATAATTATAAATATTGTAAAATAATATATTATTTTTTTATTCATAAATTTATAAATAACAATTTTATTATCTTTTAACTTTTGTATTTATTATATAAATTTCCTTATTATAAGATAACATTAATTGATAGTTTAAATCCTCCATATTTAATAATTGCTCAATTTCTTTATGTGAAGCACATCGAAAATACTCATCGTTATCTCTTCCGATAAACCATATTTTAGATTTATTTTTATTTTCTTTTATAAAGTCTTTGGCTATAATGTATGCTCTACATCTTTCAATATAACTATCTCTAAAGCCATAGGTGGAAAAATTTATTTTTTTCAAATTATATCTTTTTATATAATAATTAATAAAATAAATAAACTCTTCAGAGGCCAATATTTTATCACCCTCCCTATAATTATTTATAATATATAAACTTGCATCTTTAATACATATTCTTTCTATATAAGATCTGTTTCTATCGTTGTATCTGTAAACCAATTCCTTTTCGGGAATATTAATTAAAGGAATTTTTATAACTAATAAAAAGAGAAGGATACATACAAATTCTTTTATTAATATTCTTGCAGTATCATTTTTAATAACTTTTGATTCTAATGACTTTACAATTAAAATAATTAAAATAGGGAGCATGTACAATACAAGCCTATTTTCAAAAGGATACATTTTTATAAGTGAAGTTATAACAGGAATTATAAATAAAAAGCTAAAAAGGAATAAATAGTTATTTTTTTCTTTATATAATGTATAAAAACCTATACAAAATAAAATCGGAAAACATATCTTAAAATAAAATGTATAATTATTAAACAAAAAACTAAAAGAATTAATTATTCGTGAACAAATGAAAAAATCATTAAACCAGAAACTTTTCATAAAATTATTAGTATATATATCGGATAATCTAAAATGTATATAAATTCCGATAATTCCTAATAAAATTAATACGGCATTTACAGATATTTTTTTTTCTTCTATACATTTAGCAGCAAGCATAGCAGGAATAATTATACCCGCAGTGTATGAGAATAACACGAATATGACCGAAATAAAAGTATATAAAATTGTTTTCTTAAATGATAAATTTTTGAGATGAATATATTTATAAGATAACAATAAAATTATACAAACCAGTATATCCAGTGAATAAGATTTAAATTCAGCCGCATAATAAATTGACTGTACGGAAATTGCAAATAAATATAAACCCAACAAAATACAAAATTTATTTTTTAAAAATTGTTTTAACAGGAAATAAAATGCGATTAATGAAGATATACTTGATAAAAATGGAATCAGCCTGAAACTATATTCATTAAACCCAAATAATTTAACTATAATAAAAGTACAAAAAAGAAATAATGGCGGTGATTTTTGACCGCAATCCAAGGGATTAAATATTCCCCATATATTTCTATCTATGAAAGAATGGCTCATCATGCATTCATCCACCCAAAATGGTGCATTTAAAAGATATACTTTTGTTCTTACAAATATACCGAAAAATATAATTAATAAAACGAATAAAATGTATATTATATTAAATTTTTTATTTAAACTATTACTTAAATTTTCGCTAGACATAGTTCTATTATACAACAATTTAATTATTGTATAAATTTATTTTTGACTTATATCTTTGTCAGTAAGATAATAAATTTTATGAATAAAACAGTTTTAGCACAAATAAATACAATAGCCGGAGATATTACTTATAACAGTAAAATAATTATTGAGAGTATTAAAAAAGCAAAAGAACAAAATGCCGATTTAATAATATTCCCCGAACTTGCATTAATGGGATACCCGTTTGGCGATATATTTATAAGACATAAATCTATAATTAAAAGGCAGTTAAAAGCACTTGAAGAAATAACTTCTAAAACTGATGGTATTACAGCATTGGTTGGATTTGTCGAACCTACATATGATTCGGAGAAAAAACCTTTTTATAATTCGGTTGCAGTTATGCAAAACGGTAAAATTATTAATATTGCAAGAAAAAGACTGCTCCCCAATTATTCAGAGTTTAACGATTACAGGTATTTTGAACCCTCAAAAGAAACACCGAAAATTTTTGAACTTAACGGGGAAAGATACGGAATACTTGTATGCGAGGACAGTTTTAATGATAAATCATTTTTTAAAGATAAATGTATTTATAAGACCGACCCTGTTGCGGAATTAATGGAACAAAAGCCTGATATATTAATAAATTGTTCATGTTCGCCCTCAAGATGCGGTAAAGAGTATATTAAAAACGGATTATTTTCCTCCATTGCAAAAAAATACAAAGTAAATTACATATATGTAAATCAGGCAGGTTATGCGGATAATCTTTGCTTTGACGGCACATCAAGAATATATAATACAAAGGGTGAATTAACATTAAGAGCCAAATCTTTTGAAGAAGATTTTGTAATAACCGATAACCTGCATGGAGAAATAAACTCACTGCCTGTAGGGGCGGATAAAAAATTTGAATTGGTTGATTTTAAATCGGATTATGAAAATGATTTAGATAGGACTTATAAAAGTATAATTTTCGGAATTAGAGAATACTTTAAAAAGAACGGATTTAAGAAAGCCGTATTAGGGTTATCGGGCGGGCTGGATTCTTCTATATGCGCCGTACTACTTTCTGATGCACTCGGGAAGGAAAATGTCTGGGGTATATCTATGCCAAGCAGAATAACCTCTAATGAAAGCAAAAATGATGCAAAACTTTTAGCGGAAAACTTAGGCATTAACTTTTTTGAAATTCCTCTGGCTGATGCCATTGACCCTTTAAAAGCCATGTTAAATTTTGCTTTTACTAATATAGAAACCGAAAAGTTTGAAAAATCAACAACAATAGAAAATTTGCAGGCACGGTTAAGAGCAACTCTTTTATGGAGCATATCAAACGAGCATAAACAAATGCTCCCGATTGCTACAAGTGATAAATCAGAAGCTTATATAGGCTATGCCACGGTTAACGGGGATATGTCAGGAGGATTTGCCCCAATAGCCGATGTAACAAAAACAAAACTGTTTGCACTCGGGCATTTTTTTAACAAAAACAGAATGCAAAAAAACGCAATTCCTCAGGCAATTTTAGAAAAGCCCCCCGGAGCGGAATTAAAAATTAATCCTAAAACAGGCAAAACTGTTTGCGCCGAAGAAGAAAACATGCCTTATGAATTTTTGGATGAAATCATCTGGAATGTTGAAACTAAAGGCTTTGGTTTTGAGGAATTAATGAAACATAAATTTTATTATGAAAAAAATAATACTCTTTCAACAGAACAAAAAACAGAGTGGATTAATAAATTTTATTGGAAATCAAAATGCGCAGTATACAAATGGCATATTATTCCGCCATCTGTTGTTGTTGATGTTAAATCAATTAATTCAGTAGAATACCGCCAGCCTATTATATCTAAGGTTAATTAATTTTTGTTTCTGTTTTTTCCTGTTCAATTTTTTCAAGTTTTAATGCAGCTTGTTTTCTGTTGCTTTGATAGCCGTACAAAAAGTAAATTACAATTCCAAGTACAAGCCACAAGGGGAATAACATGGCAGAAGTTTTAACTTCTCTTAAAGCAACAAACATAAGTCCCGAGCAGAATAATACACCGATTAACGGAAACCATGGACAGCATGGAACAGTAAATGAACGAGGTCTATCGGGTTCTGTTTTTCTTAATATTAAAATACCGATACAAACAATTACAAATGAAGAGAATGTACCAAAAATAGCGAGTTCTGCAGCAACTTGCATATTTATAAATAATGAACCTATTAAAATTAATATAGTTGATAATATTGTAATAACCCATGGTGTTTGGAATTTAGGATGAACTTTTTTCATAACGGGAGGTAAAAACCCGTCACGGGCCATAGCATATAAAATTCTTGTAGTTCCGAATTGAAGAACTAAAAGAACTGATGTTAAACCTGCTAATGCGCCGATTGCAATAGCGCCTGCAAACCAATCCTGACCTACAAAACTCATAGCTGCAGCTATAGGAGCTTTTAAATCAATCTGCCCCATAGGCATCATGCCAGTTAATACGATAGTAACCAGCCCGTATATAATAGAGCAGATAACAAGAGAACCGATTAAGCCGATAGGCAGATTTTTCTGCGGATCTTTAGTTTCTTCAGCGGCGGTGGATATTGCGTCAAATCCGATATATGCGTAAAATATAGCGAATGCACCCATTAAAATACCTTTAATGCCTGAAGGTGCAAAAGGTGTCCAGTTTTCAGGTCTTACATAGAATGCGCCGACACCGATAAATAGAGCAATAACGGCCACTTTAACAAATACCATTATTTTAGCAAAGTTAGCTGATTCTTGAATACCTTTAAATAAAATCCCTGCAATAACAAGTATTATAAACATGGCAGGAAGATTAACACAAATCGGAATACCTAAGAAATGAGGTATTACGGCATCAGGGTTGGCGCTAACTGCGCTTTGATAATCATTGATAAGCCAAACAGGCGGATGTTTAATGCACTCGGGCAGGAAAGGAAATCCTTCAAAAAGCTTTATAAGATAACCCGTCCAGCTGGAGGCAACAGCTATAGTACCTATTGCATATTCAAGCATTAATACCCAGCCCATCATCCAAGCGGGAAATTCACCCATTGTCGCAAACGTATAAATATACGCACTTCCTGATACAGGTATCATAGAGGCAAATTCCGCATAGCATAAAGCGGGGAATATACAAGCGATAGTAACAAGCACTATGGAAATAACCAATGCAGGGCCTGCTCCTACACGTTCTGCCGTACCTATAACAGCCGAGCCTATCATAACAAATATACCCGCACCGATAATTGCACTGATACCCAGTATTATTAAATCAAAAGCATTTAGACTCTTTTTTAATCCGCATTTAGCCGATTCCTCCAAGAATTCATCGGGATTTTTCCTTCTGAGCAAATTGCATACAAAGTTTTCCAGTAAATTTTTTGCGGGTTTCTGCATTTATTTGTTTCCTTTTTATACTATACATTGCAAGGTTGTTTTTTCAACAAAGGGAAACCGAGTTCCTGTCTTTGTTCAACATATAATTTTGCAACCATTGCAGCCATTTTTCTAACTCTATTTATATAATTAATTCTTTCATCACGGCTTATAACACCTCTTGCATCCAGAAGATTGAATGTATGAGAGCATTTTAATACATAATCATACGCAGGAAGCACTATTTTAGCCTCGATGCAAGTTTCAACTTCAGCCTGAAACAAATCAAACATTTTAAATAATCTTTCAGGGTTTGAGTATTCAAAATTATACTTTGACTGTTCAATTTCATTTTGAAGATAAATCTCGCCGTATTTTAACTCTTTATTCCACATAACGTCATAAACGGAATCAACATTTTGAAGATACATAGCGATACGTTCAAGCCCGTATGTAATTTCAAGTGCGACAGGTCTTATTTCAAGCCCGCCGACCTGCTGAAAATATGTAAACTGAGTTATTTCCATGCCGTCAAGCCAAACTTCCCAGCCGACACCTGCAGCGCCTAATGTGGGCGATTCCCAGTTATCTTCAACAAATCTTACATCATGCTTTGATAAATCTATTCCCATAGCCTCTAAACTCTTTAAGTAAAGCTCTTGAGAGTTTTCGGGCGAGGGTTTTAATATAACCTGATATTGGAAATAATGCCCAAGCCTATTGGGGTTTTCGCCGTATCTTGCATCGGTGGGTCTGCGGCATGGTTCAACCATTGCGGTATTCCAAGGTTCAGGCCCAAGTGAACGCAAAAATGTTGCAGGGTTCATTGTGCTTGCACCCTTTTCTATATCATACGGCTGTTGTATTATACAACCATAATCACTCCAAAACTTTGATAAATTCAATATTAATTCTTGAAACGTTAAACCCACAATTAATAGTCCTCTTTTTTATCAGCTTTTATATTGTATTTCAAACATGATTTTTTTGGAAATAAAATTTATTGTATTTTATACACTTCTTAAAATTTATTATTCATTAATATTATTATTTTTAGACTGTTATTTTTCTAATTTTTAAAAAAATCCCCGTTTTATAGGATTTTTTAATTTAAAATTTAAAAAAACAGAAATTTATTTTAAAAATTTCTGTTTTTTCAACGTTAAGTTTTATTAACTTCTGTATTTTGAGAACAGTATATATCCTCAGTTCCATCTTCTTTAATAAATTTAAAACAATTATCATCAACTTTTTTATATTGTTTCTTTAAATATTTATGACATTTTTCAAGATTTCCATTATTCTTTACAAAATCATCAAAAGAACTTACATAATATAAATTTTCATCAGTTAAAAGCAGAACATGACCTTTAAATAAATAGATTTGTTTAAATATAGGTTCTGCAATATATTTGTTCTTGTATATAATCCCATAATTTTTAACTTTCACTTTTATAAGTTCGTTATCAGTTATTTTTATAATATTACTTACCGACATAGCATTCATAATAATATTGCCTTGGAAATCAATTACACCAAGACCTCCGCCATTTTTTCCAAATTCTTTATATATTGCATATTTATCACTTAAGGGTATAATCATTTGAAAACTTTTTTTACTAACCTTGTTACCTTTTTTATCGATAATATTTATCTCTCTTTGTTCTCTTCCGACTGCATAATAATCATCAGACAATTTAGTAACATCAGGCCCTATTTCTCCTGAAGTAATTATTCCCCCATTTTCATCTAAAATACTGCAATTTGTATAATTTTCACAAGCTACAAAATAATGAGAATCATCATGAGCTGTTTTATATAATATTTTATAATATTTTTCAGGAATTATAATTTTATTTTTATTATTGATTATTCCTTGTTTTAAATCTTCACTCTCTATTATAAATAAATTATTATACAGTCCGGCAAGTTTTCTTTTCTTTAACGGAAGTATTTTTTCGCCTTTGTTATTAAATATTCCGTATGAATCGTTCTTTTTTACTATATAATAATATCCGCCTGAGTATTCCTTATTTTCTTGAAATTTAATATCATCATAAATCGGTTTTAATACTTCTTTACCGTTATAAAAAACCATTCCGTATTTATCGTTCTTTTTTGTTAATATTCCGCCCCAAGATTCATAACCGCAGTTAAGTTCATCATATTTTTTCGTCTTATAAACTACATCCCCGTTATAATAAATAATTTCTTTATACTTACCTGTAACTGCATTAAAAAACAAACTGTACGGGAAACGGCAAGCTTTTATTTCTTTATATTTTTGAGGAATAATAAGTTTGCCTTTTACATTATCATAAACACCGATTAAACCTTTCTCGTTTTGAGGATAATCATAAGGATTATCACCTAATGCTCCAAAATACGGTGTGACATTATTTATATCCTTTAATTCCGGATATTTTTGTTTCATTTCCGCAGTATAAAACCTTGTATATTTATCATCTTCATATTTTGGTTTAATAAAGTATTTAAAAACAATAAACCCGATAATTAAAGATAATGATAAAAATAAAATGACGAATTTTTTCAATAAACTACTCCCAAGTTCAAAATAACCATATAATAATACAATAATTTGATGAAATGAGCAAAAAAGAACCGTTTCATTTGAAACGGTTCTTTAATCTGATTTATTCTGAAAATTATAATTTAGAAGCAACCATTAATGTTGTTTCAGCTAATCTTGTAGAATAACCGCATTCGTTATCGTACCAAGAAATAATCTTAACCATATTTCCGCCCATAACTCTTGTTAATTGTGCGTCAACAGTTGAAGATTGATGTGTTCCGATATAGTCTGAAGATACTAACGGTTCTTCGCTGTAGCATAATACATGACCATCTGCACCTGCTTTTAATGCTGCATTAACTTCTTCAACGGTTACATCTCTTTCAACTTCAAATACAACATCTACTAAAGATACATCCGGAGTAGGAACTCTCATAGCGAAACCGTCTAATTTTCCTTTTAATTCAGGAATAACTAATGCAACAGCTTTAGCAGCACCTGTTTTTGTAGGAACAATATTTAAAGCACCTGCTCTTGCACGACGAGGATCTTTATGACCTGCGTCTAAAATTCTTTGGTCGCCTGTGTATGAGTGAACTGTTGTCATTAAACCTTTAACAATACCAAATTTTTCTTTAATAACTTTAGCTACGGGAGCTAAGCAGTTTGTTGTGCAAGATGCCATTGATATTACATTGTGTTTTGCAGGGTCATACATATTGTCATTTACACCAAGTACGATTGTAATATCTTCGTTTGTAGCGGGAGCTGAAATGATAACTTTTTTAGCACCTGCTGTGATGTGAGCTTTTGCTTTTTCGCCGTCTGTAAAGAAACCTGTTGATTCAACAACAACTTCAACACCTAATTCTTTCCAAGGAAGTTGAGCAGGGTCTTTTTCAGCATAAAATTTAATTTTTTTACCGTTTACGATAATACCTTCATCGTAAGCTTCAACACTGCCTTCAAATCTGCCCATTACAGAGTCATATTTTAATAATCTTGCAGCATCTTCTGCTTTTAAGCCGGGGTCATTTATAGCAACATAATTAATTTTATCAAAGATACCTTCTTTGATTGCTGCTCTTAAAGTGTTTCTTCCGATTCTTCCGAATCCGTTAATTGCAACATTTACCATAGTTTTTCTATCTCCTTTTATACCTACCATGATTTATTGTTCACGTGTATTTATAAATTAAACATAAAGTTTAATCAAGTAAATTTTTTTGTTATAATTCATCATGAAATCAGACAAAAACAGGTTATCATGACAACTAAATTTTCAACAAAAACACCTAAAAGCTTTAATATATGGCGAAGAATGTTTCAATACATTGCCTGCAATACGGTTATTATCAATATGATAAGGTCAAAATATAAAGTATTGAAAGCGGAAGGTATTGAAAATATTGACAAATCAAAAAAATATATTATTGCAAGCAACCACGTAACAGGCTTTGACCCGTTCTTTATAGCAAATCAATATAAACTTACAATAGCATATATGGCTAAAAAACAATTATTTGAAACCTTTTGGTCGATGGTTTTAATGGATTGGTGCGGAGCTTTTGCCGTGGATAGAGATAAAGTCGACGTATCCACAATAAAAACAGCTCTATCCATAAAAAAAACAAATTGGCATTTGGGGTTATTTCCGCAAGGTACAAGAAGTAATACAGGAAAACTTGAAAATATAACTAAAGGATTTGCCTCCATAGCAAAAAAAATGGATATTGATATTCTGCCGATAGCAATTATAGTTAGAAATTCCGAAAACGGTAAACAAACAATGCAGTTAAAAGCAGGAAAACCTATTTCATGCAAAAAAAGTGTTGAAGAAATTGTTGACGAATGGGCAAATTCCGTATGTTCACTGGGCGGATTTGAATATGTTCAATCATAAATAAAGAAAGAGTTTACGAATGGGACAAAAAGAAGAAAAAAAGAAAAACTATACCAAAAGAGAAGTTTCTGATTTTACCGAAGGCAAGTACAAATTTCAGCTTTTTGGCAGGTGGCTTGTACCTAATACTCTTCTGCCTCTATTCTATAAAATAGAATATATAGGTAGAGAAAATATTCCCTCTGACAGAAATTTTATTATTGCCCCTAATCACATTTCATATCTTGACCCGTTTGTAGTAGGGGAGGCGGTTAAAAAACCCATTGCTTTTATGGGCAAAAAAGAACTTTTTGAAAATAAAATTCTTGCTTTTTTATTGGATGGACTTGCCTGCTTTGCCGTAAACAGAGAAAAACTTGAAGTATCAACAATTAAAACCGCTTTAAACGTTTTTAAAACTAACCGCTGGATGCTCGGAATTTTCCCGCAGGGCGGTATCAGAAGAAACAGAAAAATTGAAAAAATTAATAAAGGTTTTGCGGTTATTGCAAAACAAATGAAAACCGATATCTTGCCTATCGGAATTACGGGCAGTGAAGAATATAATTGGATTCCCTTTAAAGGCAAATTAAAAGTAGCTATAGGAAAGCCTATTTCCTTTAATCAGGAATATGATGAAATTATTGACGAATGGGGCAGAAAGGTTGCAGAGTTAATTAATTATGAATATATTAAGGATACTCAAGATTCATCGTCAAAAGAAACAAAAACTCCCGTTAATATATCATAGATAATTTATTTATAAACTCCTCTTTATTATAACTTGTTAGTTTATAATATAAGTTATATTTACATTCTCTTAATTTTTCATTTAACTCATATTCCGTAATATCTGATAAAATAACCAGTTTAACATTGTAATAATTCTCATCACTTTTAAGATATCTTATAAGCCTTATTACTTCTTCCGAAACATCGGTTACACAGCAAATTATTATGTCGGTGTCATTTTTTTGAATGTAATCATATGTCGAATTAATATTATTAAATTCAATTATGTAATCAAAAGTATCCGTTAAATCATTTTTTATAAACGTTAAATTATTATTTGCATCACTTAATATTAGTGCCTTTTTATCTTTTAAGTTTAGTTTTTTATCTTCAATCGAGATATTTTTTATTTCAAATAAAGAATTATAATCAGCTAAGACGGTATTTCTTATTAATTCAAAAGGATTAATTATTAAACAAATTTCTCCCGAGGACAAGGTTGTAAACCCGCTGATATTTTTAATTTTTAATATGGGCGGTACTAATTTTTTATTAAAAATTTCCTGATCCCCTATTAATTTATCAACAATATATGCAGCTTGTCTTTCTTGATTTTCAATTATAATAACGGTAAATAAATTATTTTCGGTATAAATATAATTTTCTTCGCCTAATATTTCGGAAAGGTAATAAATCGGAATACTATGCTCTTCAAATAATATAGAATTTATACCGTTCTTTTTAAAAATATCATTTTTTGTTATTTGTTTTATATATTTTATTGCTCCTACGGGGATTGCATATTTTTGATTATTAACAAGTAAAATAAAGGTTTTAATTGTAGACATAGAAATAGGAAGTTTTATTGTAACCCTGCAGCCTTTATTTAATTCGGAATCAATAGATAATTCTCCGTTTAAATTAGCTATCTTTGTTTTAACAACATCAAGCCCGATACCTCTGCCTGATATTTCGCTTATTGAATCACGAGTAGAAAAACCGGGTAAGAATAATATTTTCATTAATTGTTCCTGAGGGATATTATCGGCTTCTTCTTGTGTTAGTATTCCTTTCTTTATTGCGGTTGATTTAATTTTTTCATAATTAATTCCGTAACCGTCATCTTCTATTGTGATTATTACATTGTTTTCAGCTTGTTTTGCAGTTAGTTTTACAAGTCCTTCTTCTTTTTTATTATTTTTTATTCTTAATTCGGGTTCTTCAATTCCATGTGAAACCGCATTCCTTAGAATATGAATTAACGGCATTTTTATTTCTTCAATTATTTTTTTATCTACCGTTGTATCACTTCCGTTTATTATAAAATTAATTTTTTTATTATTTTCTTTTGCAATATCTCTCATCATTCTCGGAAATGAATGAAATATTGAGGCTAAAGGTAAAACTCTGATTGTCTTTGCAATTGTATCTATTTCCATAACGGTTTGATGGAGCTTATTATCATCTTCGGAAATAATATTATACAAATTATTAAAATCTATATTTATTCCCGTTATCATTTCTGATGTGTCCATAAAAAAGTTTTGGGTCTTTTTGTAAAAGACTTGTGTACTTTCATCAGAATCAGAAAGGAAAAATCCCCTTTTTTCAAGGTATTTTATGTAATTTATTATTTTTTTACTTACATTACCCAGTTTGGATAATTTATTATATATCTGTGAAAGTCTTAATAGATGTTCCTGAGTTTTTATTCCGTTAATTAATAATTCACCCGTTTGTCCTATTAAATTATCAACCTTGTCTGAATCCACTCTTAAGACCTTTATTTCCTCCATATCAAAAGATTTAATATTCTTTTTTAAATTATCATATTCCCCTAAAGAAATTAAAGAATTATGCTCAATACTTTCAGCGGGGGTTCTTAATTCCGGCACCGTAGTATTAAACATATCTTCAACAAGGTTTAATCTCTCGGATAATGAATTAAGCTTAACCTCATTAAATTCTTTATGATTTGATATACATCTTCTTATATATATAATGCATTGAAGCATTACAAGATAACAATCATTATCAACCTGAAAATTATTGTTGTTTATCATATTTAAAATATTTATTATTTTAGAAAATAAAGGCTCAAGCTTATTTTCGTTAACAAAAGAATGAATTTTTTCAAGATTATTTATAATTTCTTTTGAAATATCTTTTTCATTTTTTATTCTGTGAAGATTTGAAAAAATATACTCAAATTCTTTTTTTAGTCCTGTTTCTTGAACATTATCTATGTTTTTGTTTTTTTCTTCTTTTTTTTCAGTTGTTTTTAAATTATTTTGTTTATTGAGATTTGTAGTAATATTTAAATTTTTAAACAAATTATAAATAAGATTTCTTAAATGCAGTATTTTTGATTTTAATTCTTCAAACTTGAAATTATCATTTAATTTTGCATATTCAATAATCGATTTTAATTCATTTTTTATTTCGTCATAATTTGTATTATTAAATATTTCCTCTAACTTAGAAATATTATCATTAATAACGGGAACAACTTCTTCTAATGTATAATCATTCTCGGTTTCGAGAACAAACATAAGTTCCAAAATAATAGCATTAATATCTTCCGTCTTAGGAATTAAAAGATTATCTTTAATATTATTTTCCTGCTTTTCGGGTATTATTCTGTTAAAAGTAATAAAATTATCAAGTTTGTTGATAAAAACGGTAATATCTTTATCGGCAATTTCAGATTTATTTACAACGGATTTATGAATTAAATCAAGAAGAAAATCACAAACGTGATAGATTTCTTCAAACATATCACTGTTAATTTTAACGTCGTCTTGACCCCAAAAAGAAAGAATATCTTCTAATTTATGAGCAATATTTTGAATATTGTTAAATCCAATCATTCTGGATGCACCTTTAAGTGAATGTGCAAGCTGAAATAACTTTTTTAAAGGGGTTTTATCTAAAGGATTTTTTTCAAGCAGTAAAAAATAATCGTTAAGCTGTTGAATGATTTCTTCGCTTTCCGAATTGTAAATTCTTAAGATTTCATCAAGTTCCTCAGGATTATATTGCATTTTTTACCTTGTTAATTAGAAATATTATCTTTAATATTTGTGGATATTTCAGAGAATGCTCTTATATTTTCAATATTTTCTTCAAGTGTATTAAGAGTTTCCGAAATACCTTTCTGCATATTTTCTATAACTTCAAGCACGTCATTTGTTATAACCTGTTGATCTATCGACGAGGTAAGAATATCGTTTAATTCTGTTCCTAATTCATTTATTTTGGAGGTTATACCGGAAATATTATCACTGATAGCAGAGGCAAATTTAACACCCGTTTCAATTTCTTTAGCACCGTCTTCAGTAGCCATAACGGTTGAAGATGTTGTTTGTTCAATTTCACTGACTAAAGAAGTAATTTTATTTGTAGCTTGTTTGGATTCATCTGCCAATTTTCTTATTTCGCCTGCAACAACGGCAAAACCTTTACCGTATTCACCTGCTCTTGCCGCTTCAACCGCAGCATTTAACGCAAGCATATTTGTCTGCTCCGATATATTTTCAACTATACTTACGGTTGAACCTATTTGTTTTATATAATCCGTTAATTCTATAATTAATTCGGCTATTACTTGTACTTTGTGTTTTAATGTTTGCATTGATGTAATATTTTCCGTAATTAATTTTATTTCATTTTCTGATTCTTCACGGGTTATTTGTACTTTTGATGATAAATTTTGTGTTTTTTCTTTTGTTTTTATTGCACTATTTTTGAATTGCTTTGTTGTTTGAACTACATCATTTAACATTTGTGTATATTTATGGGTAAGTTGTCGTTCTTTTTCGCTCAGCTGTAATACCTTTACGGATATTTTTTGAAATTCCTTTAATTCATTATCTATTAATTTATCGATTGATTTTAAAAGTTCATTCTTTGAAATTTGATATTGTGCGAAATATGCAAATAAAGCTGCAATTGTGGAAAGAACCATTACCGTTTTATTTTCAACAAATATTACAATTGCAACTATTATTATAGTTGCCAAACCTAAAATAATTGTATCTTTAATATTTTTCTTTGCTAATCTGTTAATAAGACCTACATTATTGCCTGCCATATTTTACTCCTTTATATAAAATTATTATAGTTTATATTTTGGATTTTATAATCATTAATTTATAGTATAATCATTATAAAGGTTAATGTAAAAATGAACAATAATTACGAAATATCAGTATCTCAACCTGTAAATAATATGCAGGATTATTACATAATTTTTGAAATAAAAAATAAGCAATATGCGATTAATATAAATAATGTAATTGAAGTAATAAAATTACCGCAAATTCATATACCCGAAACAACACCGTTAGGAGTTGCGGGATATATAAATTATAATAACTGTTCAATAAACGTAATTGATTTATATCCCCTTTTAGGATTTGAAACACCTGCTTTTTCGGTAAACAACCAACTGATAATAACTTGTTTTGAAGATTTATGTTTTGCTGTTCATACGGAAAAAATTATTACAATTAAACTTCTTGAAAATAATAAAATTGAAACTTTTCCTTATGAGACGGATGTTTCAATAATTAAAGAGATTTTTCATGACACAAATGAAGATATTCACATTATAAACATTGAAAGTATAAAAAAAATAATTGAAATTAATAAAACGAAAGAAAATCGTATAAATTATTCGGAGTTATTGCCAAAAGATGATAAATCGCTTGAAATATTAAAAGTAAGGTCGGATTTAAATAAAAAGAACGCAGTTTTATTTTCTTTTCCCGTAGATTATAACTCGGTAAATCAATATATACTGTTTAATTTAGGAAAACATAATTATTATCTTGATTTAAAGTACATTAAAGAATTTGTATCCTTAAAAAGATTAAATATAACAAAACTGCCATACACAAAGGATTTTATAAAAGGATTAATTAATATTAAAGGAGATTTTCTTGTTGTTATTGATTTAAAAAACTTTTTAAACGATGAAAAAACGGAAATAAAAGAAGGAAGTAAAATAATAATAACTCAAGGTAAAAATTTTAATATTGCATTATTGGTGGATGAAATTAAATATATAAAAAATTTAAAAAATATTCCGAAATTAAATTTTAATTATAATAATGAATATATATCTTACGAATTTATGGAAGAAAATGAGTTATACAGCATAATAAATTATGAAAAAATCATAAATGACGAAAGAATTTATATAAATCAAAGTTAATTTTTAGAAGCGGCTTTAAGTCTTGCCATGGCTCTTGCAATAGCGGCATTAGCTATTTTAACATCTCTTGGAGTTTGAGCGGAGGATAAACTTGCCTCAGCCCGTTCCTTAGCAAGTTTTGCTCTTTGCGCATCAATGTCGGAACTCATTTCTGCAGCTTCCGTTAAAATAATAGCTTCATTTTGCTTAAACTGAAAAGCACCGCCTATAATAGAAAATATAATTTTATCACCATTCATCAGGATTTCAGCCGTGTCAATATCAAGAGCAGCCATAAAAGGTATATGATCGGGCAATATACCGAAACTTCCGTTAACTCCTTGTGCGGTTATGGAATCGACATCATTTTCAAAAACAATTTTTTCGGGAGTAATTATTTTTAAATGTATTTTTTTATCGCTCATAATATTACCCGCTATACTTTTTCAGCATTTTTTAAGACATCCTCAATAGTTCCCGCCATATAGAAAGCTTGTTCGGGGATATTATCATATTTACCTTCAATAATACCTTTAAACCCTTGAATTGTATCTTCAAGTTTAACGTATCTGCCTTCTATACCCGAGAATTGTTCCGCAACAAAGAACGGTTGAGATAAGAATTTTTGAATTTTTCTTGCTCTGTTAACGGTTTCTTTATCTTCTTCAGAAAGTTCATCCATACCTAAAATAGCAATAATATCTTGAAGTTCCTGATATTTTTGAAGGATTTCAAGCACCTTTCTTGCGGTATTATAGTGTTCTTCGCCGATAATAAGCGGGTCTAAAACCTTACTGTTAGAGGCTAAGGGGTCAACGGCAGGATAAATCCCGAGTGATGCAATTTGTCTTGAAAGTACGGTTGATGCATCAAGGTGTGAAAATGTAGTAGCAGGAGCAGGGTCAGTTAAGTCATCCGCAGGTACATAAATAGCTTGAACGGAGGTAATTGAACCGTCTTTAGTAGAGGTAATCCTTTCCTGAAGTTCACCCATTTCATTTGCAAGTGTAGGCTGATAACCGACTGCAGAAGGCATTCTGCCCAATAATGCAGAAACCTCTGAGCCTGCCTGAACAAATCTGAATATATTATCAATAAATAATAAAACATCCTGCTTAGAGTAATCTCTAAAATATTCCGCAGCTGTAAGAGCTGATAAACCAACTCTCATTCTTGCTCCGGGCGGTTCATTCATCTGCCCGTATATAAGAGCAACTTTATCTATAACCCCTGATTCTTTCATTTCATTCCAAAGGTCATTCCCTTCACGGGTTCTTTCTCCTACACCTCCGAATACCGACACACCGGCATGCTCTGAGGCAATATTGTGGATTAATTCCATAATTAAAACTGTTTTACCGACACCGGCACCGCCGAATAAACCGATTTTACCGCCTTTTTGATAAGGCTGTAAAAGATCTATTGCCTTAATACCCGTTTCTAATATTTCTATATCTGTATTTTGATCTGTCAGAGAAGGCGAACTTCTATGTATAGGAAGATATGTATCAGTTTCAATTTCCCCTGCATTATCAACAGGCTCGCCTAATACATTTAAAATTCTGCCTAAAATATTCTTTCCGACAGGAATTTTTATGGGTTCAGAGGTATTTATTACCTTCATTCCTCTTTTAATACCGTCAGTTGAAGACATTGCAACGGTTCTTACTCTGTTTTCGCCCAAATGCTGCTGTACTTCCGCTACAATTTTAGTTCCGTTGTCATTTATAATTTCAACTGAATCATTTATCTCGGGCAGTATTCCTGACGGGAATTCCACATCAATTACAGGCCCGATAACCTGTGTAATATTTCCTTCTTTTTCGGCAGTAATTGTCATAATTCACCTTTTTCCATAATCTGATAAATTTATTATACAATTAATTTGAATAAAAAAAAACTCTCAAATTTGAGAGTTTTTTATTTTCGTTCTTTCCCGTAATTTATTTATTCATATCAACACAATAATCGATTAATTTGCCTTCTGTATTAAATTGATAATCTTTACTAAATCTATGTTCATACCTTGGATTTTGAACTATATTTTCCATAACAAATGACAAAGTATTACTGTTTGGGTCAAATCCATATCTTTTATCAATATTAACAAAACATCCGGGCCATCTATATGTAAAACTCTTATATTCAAAATTAATTCCTTCGGTAATATATTTAACATTATCGGGTTTATTTACATCCCAGCTGAAACTTCTGTCTGCGGATTTCTTTATTTTACTCTTTTTTACATTTTCACTAAGAGTATATAAAACTAAATCTTTTTTTGTTTTTCCGAGCGGGATACCATATTTATAAACTTTTTCAGCTTCATATCCATCTTTAAAACTGCCTTTAAATCCTTTATATACTTTAAATCCGTTTTCACTATCCAAAATTATGTTTTTTTCACCGTTTACCGCTGTAACTTCTATAACGGATTCGGCATAGCCTTTTGAATTATTTTTAAATATTACATCTATTTGATTATTATTTTTATCAGTCCAAGAATATATTTGATGACTACCATCTTGTGTCAGTTCTATTTCTTCGGATTGATTTTTTATAACAGATTGACAATATTCATAAAATTCTTGTGTCTGCTTTAAAACATCATATCCTTCTTTTTTTAGTTTTACGGCATCATTTTTAGCTGTTTTTGTACAGTACTTTTTTAACTCTTCCGCGCGATTTAAAACTTCTTTATCAAATTTCGGTTCTTCTAAATAAGATTTTTCCGTTTGGAATAAACCGTTAAAAGAAACATTCTTATTAGAACGCATTTTTAAAGATTGTATTGTTTGTTGATTAACACTGTTAATTGCAAAAATTTTCATATTTACCTCTCATCTTTTTAACTAAGGATATTATAGAGAAAACCAAACATAAAAAAATTTGCTAAGAAATTATTTATTTAAAATTATTTTTATCTGATAATCTTGAAAATTTTATATTATTTAATTCTTCCTCGGTGAATTTACCGCCTGAGTTATAAAATTCTTTCATTGCCTGCTCTTCATCAACATAATAATAATTTGTTTCTTTATTAAATTCTTCTTTATAAACTGACGGGTAATATACTTCTTTATAAAATAGTTGAAACGGAATCTCCGGTGATAATACAAATGTATTTTCATATTTATATTTTGGAAGTAATATATTTTTTTTATTGTTTAAAATATTATATCTTAATATTTTTTCTACCGAATAACTATATTTTTTAAATTCTATATTCAAAAGAGTAAAATTTTTCGTACTTATGTATTTATGTATGGTTTTATAACTTGCAAAGGATGCAATGAAAATACATATTACAGAACTTATTATATATAAATTTTTCTTACTTATTTTATTTTTATAAGTATTCATTATATTTACATATAAATAGTCAATAAATATATAGAACGGAATAAGTAAAATTATATAATTATAAAATTTAATATCTAAATGTTCGAGCCAATATTGTCCTTGTATATAATATGTTTTTTCGCAAAATATTAGCATATAAATTACAAGTTCATTTATTATTAATAAATATAAAGGAAACAGGACTTTCTTTATCTCTTTATTTTTTATTGCAAATATAAAGCAGAATACAATTAAAATAATTGTTATTATCCAAAATAAACTTATATCCGAAAAATAAATTTGAAAATATTTGCTTGAAAATTCAATAAAATTAGTACAGAAAGTACCGATAAGATTGTCATTTACCCTGCCGTCATATACACTTACATATCTGGTTGCATGTGAATATTTGTAAAATGTAATACAAGCCGTTAACAAAATAATATAAAAAATGATATTTAAATTAAATAAATATGAATTATTAAGATTTTCTTTAACATGTTTATTAAAAAAAGATAATAATTTAAAAAATACATTATTAAGTATGATAAATATTAATAAAAGTAAAACGGAATATATTCCTATCTCTAAATTTGTGACGGCTAAGAAAGTTAAGATAATTATTAAAGGAATATTGAAAAAGTTTATTTTTTTTCCTTCTTGAAAGAAATTTTTATATAAATAAAAGCAGAGAAGGGAATACAACATTGCAGTTACGGCATATCTGTAATAATTATGAGCAGAGTGAATCATTTCAAAATTGAATTTAAAACTATAAAAATAAAAATACAGGAAGGATACATAATAAAATAATGAAAATAAAATTTTTGATTTATTATAAAAAACAGAAAATCCGGAAACAGTTAAAAGTAAAATAACCGTAAAAATTCCTTTAATTGTACAGCTTGGAATTCCGATAAAATCTGAGGGATGAATACCTAAAAATATAGGGAGCCTAAAAGTCAGTAATTGATTTAAAA
This sequence comes from Candidatus Gastranaerophilales bacterium, assembly GCA_947625305.1. GTDB lineage: Bacteria > Cyanobacteriota > Vampirovibrionia > Gastranaerophilales > Gastranaerophilaceae > Avigastranaerophilus. The sequence goes on from CANQNW010000007.1 coordinate 54,569, forward strand.
ATGTACATAAATACCCCCCCCCATGGGTTTGAAATCCAAATGATAAACAGTCAATAAGCCTTGAATTTTTTGTATATACTCCGCAAAAGTCATCACCAAGGATTATATTATATCTTCCCAAATAAGCATTTGTTAATACAATTAATAAAGATATTATAAAAATGATTATATAAAATAATAAATTATTTTTTTTCATAATAATTAATATTATATCAATTGTAACCAATTAGCAAATAATTAAATATTTAATTTGTTTTTTGTAGTATTATAAAAACAATATTAAAAATTTTAACATACAAAGGGAGTATGATTACGGGATAAATTAATATGGCTTTTATTCTGAGGAGATATAATGCTTTTTAATTCAATAGAATATATTTTTGTATTTTTACCGTTAGTTTTTATATTGTATTTTTTATTAAATAAATTTAAACTTTATAAGACTTCAACAATATTTCTTTTAATTGCATCTCTTATATTTTACAGGTTCTATAAAATTGAATATGTATATATATTAACTGTTTCTGTTATTGTAAATTACTTATTAAGTCTTTGTTTTGATTTAAATTTAAATCAAAAGAAAAGAAAAATATTATTAGCCTGTTCAATAATATTAAATGTAATAATACTTTTAGGCTTTAAATATTTTGTTATGGTGGCAAATATATATACGCAAATTAATAAAATCCCGTTTAATCCTATGGAATATATAATACCTTTAGGAATAAGTTTTTTTACCATACAGGAAATCTCTTATCTAATTGATTGCTATAAAGGTGAAATCAAAGAAAAAAATTTCTTTGATTATGCTCTTTTTGTTTCCTTTTTTCCGCAATTGGTTGCAGGCCCTATAGTGCGTTATAATGAAATGATTCCGCAATTTAAAGATATAAGTAAGAAAAGTGTAAATCAACAAAATATATTTACGGGAATTTTTCTAATAACTGTCGGATTATTAAAAAAAGTTATCTTGGCAGATAATTTTTCTGATTTTATAGAAATAGTAATGAAATTTGATATTTATAAAGACTTTTATTGTTCTTGGTTTTTGGGGCTTTCTAAAGTACTTCAGGGATATTTTGATTTTTCGGGATATTGTGATATGGCTTTAGGCTCTGCATATATATTTAACATAAGTCTGCCCTGGAATTTTAATTCTCCTTATAAAGCGCAAAGTATTATAGAGCATTGGTCAAGATGGAATATGACAATGATGAGATTTCTAAAAGATTATATTTATGCTCCTATTGTTAATAATTCAAATAATTTATTAAAAATATGCATGGGGTTTATTATTGTATTTTTTATTTACGGAATATGGCAAGGCTCAAGTGCTGTAAATGTTGTTTACGGATTATTAATCGGTGTATTTGTTTGTATTAACTTTTTATGGAATCGCTTAAATATTAAAATACCTAAAATACCCTCTATCTTTATTACATTTTTAACTTTAATTATTTTAACTCCTTTTCTTGGAGTAAAAAGCCTTAATGAATCCTTTTTAATATTAAAAACAATGTTTGGTTCCACCGATAACTTTTATCATTTGGTAATTAACGGAATATATTTAAAATTTGTTCCTTGTGAATTTGATTTAAAAATAAATATATTGATTTTAATTTTAAGTTTTTACTTAATATTTATAAGTAAAAATTCAACTCAATTGGCAAAAATATATGCCGAAAAAAATAATATTTTTTATACAATACTTCTTGCAGTAATATTATTTATAAGTACACTATATATAACAAAAAGCACTCCTTTTATTTACTTTGCATTTTAGGAATAAATATGAATAAAGTCGTAAGAAATAATTTAATATTTATATTTACTTTTATACTTCTTTGTACCGGTGTATTTTTCTTAAACAGATACAAAGATCCGTATAATATAAAAAATGCAATACAAAATAACTGTTTGGATTTTCATTCCTTAAGTCCGGATTTATATTATACAACAATTAATTTATCAAAAAATAAAAAATATGACTATATAATAATTGGTTCTTCAGCTGCTCACTTATTTAAATTTGTGGATTTCCTGGCGAAAGAAAATAAAAATATTGCAATTTTAAGTTTACCTATGGTTTCTTCAATAGAACAATATGAAGTATTAAAGTATTTTCTTGATTTACATCCCGAAGTAAAAAAGGTTCTGGTTTCTTTGGAATATGAAGTTTATATTCAATGTTTTACGGAGCCCAGAATTAAAAATAAATCTAAAAATATACTCTCAGATATTATAAGATTATATTTTTCTATTGATGCTACAAAAAAATCTTTAAATATAATATTTGATGAATTGGGCAAATATTTCTCCGCTTTTAATCAAGCACAAGCACTTGATAAATGGCATAATTCAGAACCGCTTTATACATATAATGAAAAACGATTTTATAATTACAGTTTAGATGTTTGTGATTATACGGGATTGGCAAATTTTAAAAAAATATACAATTTACTGACTTTGAGGAATATTAAAGCGGTTTATTTTATTCCGCCCTGCCATGCGGATTATTTATCAATCGCATACCTTAATAATAAATATCCGGCAATTGAAAACTTTAAAAGAGAAGTAGCTAAAATTACACCATTTTATGATATGGGTTATTTAAATTATTATACTCTTAAACCTTTAAAATATTTTTTTATTGATGCTTTTCATGTAAATTGCCATATTTTGGGAAAAAGAATCTTTAATATATTATTAAAAAATGAATTAGATAAAAATTTAACTGTATATATTACAAAAGATAATGCAGATACTATTTTAGATAAACAAAGAAATGATTTAATAAATTATGTTAATGAAAATAAAACCAGGTTGGTTGAGTTTGAAAAAAAATATAAATATATTAAGGATATTTCTCCGTATATAATACCTGTTTATCCCGAGGATATAAAAAATACAATTTTGGAAAAATATTATTTAGAAAATAATCCGGATTTTTCATTTTAGACTTTCATTCATACTGCCTGTTCTATATCCTTTTAGGTCTAAAGAGATGTATATAAAACCGAATTTCTTAAAATCATTAATAATTTTTTGTCTTATTTCTTTTTGCATTATTTTATTAAATTCATTTTCATCAATTTCTATTCTTGCCAATAGATTATGAATACGGACTCTGACTTGATGAAATCCTAAATCTTTAAGAAGTTGTTCTGCTTTATCAACCATTTGTAATTTTTCTTCAGTAATGGTTTCATTGTATGCAAATCTGGAGGAAAGGCATGCTGATGATTGTTTTTCTGCCGTACTTAGATTGTAATCTTTAGAAAGATTTCTTATTTCTTCTTTTGTTAATTTAACTTCTTTTAAGGGACTTTTTATTCCGAGTTCTTTTAAAGCCTGCATTCCGGGTCTATAATCACTATCGTCATCAATATTTGAACCTTCAATAATATTTTCAATGTTATTTAGTTTTGCTGTTTCTTTTATTGTTTTAAATAATTCTTTTTTACACAAATAACAGCGGTTTGGCGGATTATTTTTAAATCCTTCAATATCCAGTTCATTAAATTCAATAATTATATGTTTAATTTTTTCTTTTCTGCAAAATTCAATAGCTTCATTTAATTCCTTTTGCGGAAAAGAATGAAAATTTGCGCTAATTGCTATAATATTGCTGCCAAGTACTTCTTTTGCTATTTTTAATAAGAAGGTTGAATCAACACCTGCCGAAAAAGCAATTGCCGCTTTATTTAAATCCTTCAGATAATTTTTTAATTTTTCTAATTTAGTATACATACATTGCATATTATCATAAAAAATACTCGGACAATATTATCTTTTTGGTTATGGAATATTAAGAAAAATTAGTGTATTATAAACTTATCAGGGAATTTTTGAGGGTTTTTTATGAAAAAAATATTTTTATCCGTAATATTTATATTTATAGGTTTAGTTTCATTTGCATCGGATTTTTCAACATTCAATCTTGATAACGGTCAAAAGGTTATTATAAAAGAGGTTCATGATAACCCGATTGTTATAATAGATACTTGGATAAAGACAGGGTCTATAAATGAAACTGATGAAAATAACGGAGTAGCGCATTTTTTGGAGCATTTATTCTTTAAAGGTACACCAAAACATCCGAGTAAAGAGTTTGACAGGATTTTAGAATCAAAAGGTGCCGTTACAAATGCGGCAACAAGTAAAGATTATACTCATTATTATATTTTAATACCTTCTCAATATTTTGATTTAGCATTGGATTTGCATTCCGATATGCTTTTAAATCCTTTAGTTCCGAGGAAAGAACTTGAAAAGGAACGTAAGGTGGTTATAGAAGAAATCGCTAAAAATAATGATAATCCGAGGACTGTGTTATACAAAAATATGATAAAAGGATTTTATAAAACCCATCCTTATAAAAGAGATGTAATAGGTACAAAAGAAGTCATAGAAACAATTTCAAGAGAACAAATTCTCGATTTTTATAATAGGTGGTATACACCTGAGAATATGACAACTGTAATAGCAGGGGATGTGGATACTCAAAAGGCTTTAGATTCTGTTAAAGAAAAATTTAATAAGCCTTCTGCTCCCTCTCAAAATAAACAACCCGTTTATAAAACGGATAAAAAACCCGTATCTCAGATTGAAAATCAAATTCGTTTAAATGTAGAAACGGGATATCTATTAATCGGATTTAAAGGGGCTGATAAGATTGATTCCAAAGATTCTTATGCTTTAGATGTGCTTGCTACAATAATGGGAGAAGGTAAATCTTCAAGATTATATAAAGAACTTAAAGAACAAAAACAGCTGGTTTATAATATTTCAGCCTCAAATGCATCAATGAAAGATGACTCTATATTTTATATTTCGGCGGATTTTTCTTTGACGGAGGTACAAAGAATTAAAGAAGCGGTTTTTGAGGAAATTCAAAAATTAAAGAAAGATGAAATTTCCGAGGATGAAATTAAAAAGGCTAAAAATATTATAGAAAGAGATACATACTATTCAAGAGAATCAGTATCAAATATTGCGGGTGAAATAGGTTACACCGTAACGATTACGGATAATACCTCCTATTATAAGAATTATATTGAAAATATAAATAAAGTTACTAAAGAAGATTTAAAAAGAGTTGCAAAAACATATTTAAATCCTGAAAACGCAGTTATTTCGGTTGTTTTACCCAATAAAGTATTGGAAACCAAAACAACTGAAACACCTAAAAGAGATTACAATGCAAAAATAATAAGCTCAAACACTGATACAACTAAATATCAGTTGGAAAACGGGGCAGTTCTTGTTATAACAAAAAATACCGCAAATGATATTATAGCAATGGCAATGACTTCAAGGGGCGGAAATAACCTTGAAAAGATACCTGGGACAGCCTCTGTAACGGCAGATACAATATTAAAAGGAACTAATAAATATAGAGGTCAGGAGCTTGCTCAAACAATAGAAGAAAATGGTATCAGGTTAATACCTTCAGCTAACGGTGATTCTTTTAGTCTTGTAACCAAATTTACTAAAAACGAGAAAGATTTGGCACTTGATGTTTTTAGCGAAGCTGCAAAAAATGCAACTCTTGACGGTTTTGATGTTGCCAAAGTTAAAGAAGATAAATTAAATGCAATTAAAAAACTTAAAAATACACCCGATTCATTGGTTTTTGATGAATTTAAAACAGCAATATGGCAAGGTACTCCTTACGGCAATACGGGTAAATTATTGGAAAAAACACTGCCTTCAATAAAAGAGCAGGATGTTAGAGATTTCTATAAAAATCTTTTTCCTGCCCAAAATGTTGTTATAACAATAAACGGAAATGTTAATCCCCAAGAATACATAAATTATTTTTCCGAGTTATTGAAAAATGATAATTCCCAAAAAATTAATCTGACACAGTTTGCATATAAATATAAACCTCTTATGCAAAATAAAACAATAAAAGTCAAAAAAGAGACAGAGGCGCTCTGGCTTGTATTCGGCTGGCTAACTGATGGCGTAACCAATGAAAAAGATTGGGCATCTCTGCAGGTAATCGATGCAATCTTAGGGTCAGGTATGAGTTCAAGACTATTCACTCAGCTAAGAGATGAACAAGGTCTTGCATACCAAGTCGGTTCAAGTTTTTCGGCAAATACAAATAGAGGGATATTTGCTGCATACATAGCAACAAACCCCGAATCGGGAATTATTGCAAAAACAGGCTTGTTAAAAGAAATTGATAAATTAAAGCATGAATTTGTTACAAATAAAGAACTGTCTGAGGCAAAAGATAAAATTCTGGGTAATTTTGTACTTTCTATGGAAACAAATATGGATAAAGCATCGGTTATAAATTCTCTTGAAATAACGGGAAGGGACTATACTTTTATACAAAGATACCCGCAATTGATTAATTCTGTTAGTGTTCAAGATATTATAAAGACCGCAAATAAGTATTTTTCAAAGCCGTATGTATTTACCGTACTCGGCAGCGGAAAAACTATTGAAAAATTATAAAAAATATTTTAAATTGGAATTAAGAAAAAGGTTTATATGAGAGAGCAAATTGTAAAAGACAAAGAATTTAATATAATATCACGAAGTATTGATAATGCTTCAAAATGCAAGGTAGAAGAAGTAACAGAAGAATATTTCAGTGTTAAATTACAATCTAAAGGAACATATGAAGTTGATGAAACGGCAGAATTATTTGCAATGACTCCTAAAGGACAATTATATTTTGAAACAATAGTAAAAGAAGTAAAAGATGATATTGTTTCATTGTGGTTTCCGTTGACATATAAGTATCTTCAAAGAAGAGAATACTCCAGAGTTCAAATCGGTAAAGAAGTAAAATTAACTTGTGATAATAAAAGTTATAATGCACACGTAATTGATTTAAGTGCAGGCGGATTAAAGTTAATTACAAATGAACAGTTAGAACTTTTAAAAGATTATAATCTTGTAATAGAGATAGAAAATAAACAAATAAAATGTAAATTTGAACCTATTAGAATAGAAACGGAGGGAAATCGTTTTATTTCTTCGGGGAAATTTAAGGACTTAGATAATTATGACAGAATTGCAATGGTTCAATTTTGTTTTATGAAACAAATTGAAAGCAGTACAAAATAACTTGTAAAAGCTTTAAAAATATTGTTAAATAATATTAAGTATATAAATATTGGAAGAAAAAATGAATAAGATTGTTTCAACTAAAAATAATACATTTAAAAATGTATCAGGTTATGGAAAATACAATACTATAATGACCACATTGGTTGGTGTAATAACAGTAATGGTTTTTATAGTAAGTATGTTAATGTATAGTTCCTCAATGGGCTATTTGAACAATTTAGAAAAAGACCTATCGGCGGATTTAATATCTAAATTGCCTGTGTTTGATAATATAGAGAGATATACTTATTCTCACGATGAAAGTTTAATGAATGATTTAAACAGCATACTGGGAAGAAATTATGTCGGATATGTTGTAGTATACGATGTCTTAATGAATCCCGTTCATTCAAGCTTAAGGAAATCGCAGTATAAATTAGAAGCCCCTATGGGGAAAAACGGAAAATACAGATTAATACTAAATAATCAAAAAATAACAGGCTTAGATGAATTAAAAACAATTGAATTTAAAGTAAATAATTATACGGTATATCTTGGTATACAAAAAATAAATGCAAAAAAATATCAAGAGGCATTTAATTCACAGGTATTTCCGATTTTAAGTTTAATATTACTTGCTACATTAATCATATCAATTATATTGGCAAGAAGTATATCAAATCCCTTATCTACAATGGAAAAAACAATTTCAAAAATAGGAGAAGGTGATTTATCGGGCAGGCTTGATTATACAAAATATAATGAAATCAATCACCTTGTAGAAGCTTATAATATGATGGTAAATACTCTGCAAAGAATGTACGCAACTTTAGAGGTGCAGGTTCAAGAGCGAACAAAGGAATTAAAAAATGCCTATGCTGAACTTCAAAATACCCAGGCGATGATGGTTCATTCGGAGAAAATGAAGTCTTTAGGTGAACTTGTTGCGGGTATAATGCATGAAATTAATAATCCTATTAACTTTATATATGGCAATATGACACATTTAAGCAATTATTCAAATGATTTAATTAATATTATTGAAGAATATACTAAATATGGAAATTCTTTAAAGCCTGAAGAAAAAGAAGATATAGATAAATTAAAAGAAGATATTGATTACGAATTTTTAAAGACCGATATGCCTGATTTAATAAAAAGCTGTAAAGAAGGGGCAGACAGGGCTAAAAATATAATTCAGGATTTAAAGAGTTTCTCAAGAATGGAGGAGGCTGCAATAACAGATGTTGATTTAGTCCATGAAATAGATACAACATTAAATATACTTCATAATAAATTAAAAAATAAAGCTGAAATACATAAGGAATATGAAGAACCTATACCAAAAATAGAAGCATTCGGCGGACAGTTAAATCAGGTGTTTATGAATATACTTGATAATGCGGGAAGTGCAATAGAAAAAACAGGTGATATCTGGATAAGATTGAAACCCGATAATAAATTAAATAATATTATAATTGAGATAGAAGATAACGGAATCGGTATGGATAAAGAAACGGCAATGAAAGTTTTTGACCCGTTCTTTACAACAAAACCCGTAGGACAGGGAACCGGTTTAGGGATGTCTATTACTCATAAAATAATAAAAAATCATCAAGGTACGATAAAACTTGAATCTGAAAAAGGAAAAGGTTCTAAGTTTATAATTACTCTCCCCATAAAAATTGACAGAGAAAGTATGAACGCAGTAAAGGAGGAGGCAGGAGAGACCGTAAATGGATAATAAATATAAAATATTAATAGTAGATGATGAACCTGATAACCTTGCACTCTTATATAGAACTTTAAGAGGAAAATATGAGATAGCAAAATCAACATCCCCTTTAGCTGCGTTAGACATACTAAAACAAGATCATTTTAACTGCATACTTTCAGACCATAAAATGCCTGAAATGGACGGTGTTGAATTTTTAAAAAGAAGTTATGAAATTTCACCCGATACAATGAGATTATTGGTAACGGCATATACAGATGCAGGTATTTTGATAGATGCAATTAACTATGCAAAAATATACAGATACATAAAAAAACCTTATAATCCCGATGAGTTGTTATTAATAGTTGAAAATGCACTTGAATACTGGCAGTTGAAATATGATAATACAACACTGATAAATGATTTAAAAGAATTATTTTCAGGTACAATAACCGCAATAGTAGAAGCATTGGATTCAAAAGACTCATATACATTGGGCAGGAGCAGAAGGGTTACTTTTTATGCCGTTAAAATGGCAAAAGCATTACATTTAAATCAAACTACTACAGGTAAAATAGAACTTGCAGGACTTTTGCATGACATAGGAATGATAGGTGTTTCTGATGATATATTAGCAAAAGTGGAAAAACTTACTCCGGAAGAATATGATGAAATTAAAAAGCACGTTCATCACAGTGTAAAAATTTTGGATGATATTAAACAATTAAGTGATGTTGTTGAAATTATAAAATATCACCACGAGTTTTATGACGGGACAGGCTATCCTTACGGCAAAAAAGCTGAAGAAATTCCGATTGGTTCAAGAATAATTGCCGTAGCAGATGCGTTTGATTCAATGGTTACACCAAAAATATACAGAAAACAGGTTGTTCCTTCTGAAGCATTGGCAAGAATTAAAGAACTTTCAGGAAAACAGTTTGACCCTATCGTTGTTGAGTGTTTTGAGCAGATACTGCCTTCATGCATAAGAGAATTAAAGGAACTTGAAAGACAGACTTGGAATAAAGCATAAAATTTTTGTGATAATATTATAATGTTAATTATAGTATTGAGGAAAATTTTATATGAGAATGACAAATCTTTTTTTGCAGACGTTAAGGGAATTTCCTTCTGATGCAGAAGTTATGAGCCATAAATTACTTGTAAGAGCAGGATATATAAGAAAACTTGCAAACGGAGTTTATAATTATCTTCCCTTAATGTGGCGGGTGCTTAAAAAGATAGAAAACATTGTTCGTGAAGAAATGGATAATGCCGGCGCTCAGGAAATGTTAATGCCGTTTGTTCAGCCTGCTGAGTTATGGCAGGAATCAGGCAGATGGGATGTATACGGAAAAGAATTAATGCGCTTAAAAGACAGGCATGACAGGGAAATGTGCTTAGGACCTACGCATGAAGAAGTTATAACCTCCGTTGCGCGAGAAGGAATACATTCATATAAACAGTTACCTGTCAATTTATATCAAATACAATCCAAATTCAGAGATGAAATAAGACCGAGATTCGGCTTATTGAGAGGCAGAGAATTTATTATGAAAGATGCCTACAGCTTTGACGCCGATGAAAAAGGGCTTGATAAATCCTATGAAATAATGGCAGAGGCTTATAAAAAAATATTTGAAAGGTGCGGTTTGGAAACAAAAATGGTTCAATCCGACTCCGGTGCAATAGGCGGAAGTGTATCGCATGAATTTATGGTTTTGGTAAATGAAAAATCAGAAAATAATGCGGGTGAAAATGATGTATTTTACTGTACAAAGTGCGGATACAGCGCAAACTCAAATCATGCGGTTTCAATTTTAAAAGATGCCGTTACAGATGGCGGTTTTAGTAAAGCAGAAATTATTGATACTCCAAATACTCATTCAATAGAGGAATTATCAGCATTTTTAAAAGTTCCTTCATCTGTAATATGCAAATGTTTAATATATGTTGTAGACGGAAAATATATAGCTGCATTAATCAGAGGCGATAAAACAGTTGAAGAAACAAAATTAATGAATGCTTTCCAAGGCAATGATGTCAGAATAGCATCCTCTGGCGAAATTGAAGAAATAATGGCAAATTCAGGGTTCAATGCCGTAGCAGGTTTTATCGGGCCTGAAGGATTAAAAAATGTTGAATTTATTGCCGATGAAACTGTAAAAGAATTAAAGAATTTTGTAGTCGGAATAAATCAAAATGATAAACATCTTATCGGCGCAAATTGGGGCAATGAAGTTCAACTCCCTCAAAAGATTGCGGATATAAGACTTGTTGAAGAAAATGATAAATGCACGGAATGCGGAAGTGATTTAAAAGTAACAAAAGGTATTGAAGTAGGGAATATATTTAAACTCGGAACAAAGTATTCAAAAGCTATGAATGCCGTATTTACCGATAAAGACGGAGAAGAAAAGCCTTTTATAATGGGTTGTTACGGAATAGGTATTTCAAGAACCGCAGCAGCTGCAGTAGAAAGACATCATGATGAATACGGAATTATCTGGCCGTTATCAATTGCACCTTATACGGTAACAGTTGTTCCCGTCAGCGACCAGGATGAAACTCAAATGAAAGTAGCTGAAGAAATTTATAAAAAACTCTCGGATAACAAAATTGAAGTTTTAATAGATGACAGACCCGAAAGAGCAGGAGTTAAACTTAAAGATGCCGATTTAATAGGTATTCCGTATAGAATTACAGTCGGCAGAACGATAAAAGATAATCTTGTAGAATTTAAAAACAGAGCAACGGGTGAAGTTATAAATATAACTCCCGATGAGGCGGTTAATAAAATTCTTGAATTATTTAATTAATAAATCTTAATAAATTTACTTTTTCTATCAATAAAAAAAATTTATATTTTTTGCATGGATAAGCGAAAGGTAATATTGTGCTTTCTATAAAAACATATTCGGTTATAAATAAAAGTATTCCGTTTTCATCAAAAAAAGCGGTTCCTTTTAAAGGTGAAGATGTAAGTGAATTATTACAGCAAGGCGATAAAGCACTTAACGAAAACCGGCCGGATGAAGCTTTAAATTTATATATGCAGGCAAAACAAAAAAATCCTGATGATATAACAATATATAGAAAACTCGGTAAAGCCTTTTTAAATATGAACAGTTATAAATCCGCCCAAGATAACTATAAAAAATATCTTGATAAAACTCCTGAAGATACTGATGCGTGGATAGATTACGGAGATGCATTAAGAAAAGACGGATTATATAAAAATTCAATAACCGCATACGAAAAAGCACTGGAGCTTGATAAGGGCAACGATTTAGCCAAAAGAAATATAATGGAGGCAAAAAACAGCCTGCTTGCAGTGTATTCACCCGAAAAAGCAAGACGGGAAAAAGATATGTATGCTTCAGAAAATTTAAAAAAAGCACTTCAAATAACCGTAGATTATCTTGGCAGTGAATATATGTCAAAAATAGCGGATGTAAACTTTTGTTTTGGTAAAACTGCCTCAATGGGCGGAACGGGTAATATAGCACAATATGAAAATTATAAAAAAGGCATAACGGTATCTGATACTCATATTTATGCCGCTCCCGAGGTTATTGCTGCATACTTGGTGCATGAAAGTGTCCATGCTTCAGATAAAGATGCATATACATCAGTCAGAGAAGAACAAGATGCTTATAAAGCCGCCGCTAAATTTTGGATAAAAAATTCAAACGGAATTAAAGATCCCGAGATGGATTATGCCGCTTCATTATATAAAAAATCGCCCTCTGCATTAAGCGCAAGGGTAGAAGAAATATACAGGCTCAGAGATCCTCAAATTTCGGCAACTTCGCCAAATCATCCGCCGAAAAAAAGTAAATCAACAGGCATGCTTTCAAAAAGAAAAGCGGCAAGCCAATCCATAAGACAGTATGATGTTATTGCATAAACGGATTTGTTTCGGGTGTTTGATTATTATTTAAAATAACCTGACCTTTAGTTGCTTCGGCTATATTTTCTGTTGCATATGCAACATATTTTCTGTATTTCTTTTTATTAACTCTTCTTGTCTTAATGAGCATATTACAGTAATCAAAAAAAGTTTGCAGATATTGAATTCTTTCGGGTTTTCTGCTTAACCAGTAGTTTGGGTTATAATTGCTTTTTTCGACATTGCAGGCTTCATGCATGGGAAGATAATTTCCGATATCATTTCTTTTGTTATTTTCACTGTAAGGGATGAAATGATCTGTATTTGAATATGATAAAAGTCTTGTTGCAATTGTATAAGAATCCCAATCCTCGCCTTTTTTATTTTTACCCGAATACTTAACGAACCATGCAACTGCCATATCTGTAGATGTTGGGAACTTTTTAGCTATTTTTTGCAACTTATCATACTTATGAGGATTTTTAATTTCAATCTGGCTGATTTCATCAAGCATTATTTTTCTTCTGAAAGGTGCCATTGTTTTCTTATTTTTAATAATTGATTTTAAAGAATCTATTTTGGATAATAAAACTTTCTTTTCATTTTCAGGCAATGTATAGGCTAAAGCTTTCATTTTGTTAATAAGTTTTAACTGAATTTCTTGTAAAACAGGAAGTTTTTCATCTCTTAACATAACAACCAGAGTTCTTATATCTTTAGCGCCTTCTATATCCCCCAGTGATTCTGACAGATTGCATAATTCATGGTAAACCTGTTCTTCCACGGGCCGCATGTATTTTGTGTAATTACCGAGAAATTCTAAATATTCATCGGAGGGAATTTTAGCAAGTTCTTTGCAGAATTTTTCATATTTTTTGGGAGAAATTAATAGTTTTCCGCAGGCAGGGCATGGAATATCAGAGATTTTTGATAATATAAAATTGCCCGATCTTTCGGCAAGTTTTGGTATTGTAGTTTCAAAAGTTCTTTTTTGTCTTGATGTAAAGTTAACAGGATAATAAAAGACATTGCTAAGTTCTGCAGATTTAAAATTCCGCATTTGGCTAGCACTATTAGATTTTACACTTTTTCCTATTGTCCAATTATTATATTGGAAGGAAACAGGTTGTATTTTCATATTATTCTCATAATGTCTGATATAAATACAAAACTAAAAAAATTAAAATTTGTCGTTAAAGTTAAAAATTGTAAATTTGAATTTTTGAGTATAAAAATTTTACAATTTTAATAAAAAACCCTCTTTTTTTTAAAAAAAAGGGTTGTTTTAATAAAAATTGCATTGAAAATTTACAAAAATGTCAATTTTTTTAATGCGCAAGTTCTTAAATTAAAAAATTAAAAAGCAAAAAAATTTGTTTTTAGTTATTAAATTGATATGATTGCAAATGGTGTAAAGGGCAATTATATAAATTGAAAATAACCGGAATACAAAATAATAATACTTTAAATTTAAGAACACAAAAGAAAAATATAAATAAGGGGAATAATACTCAAAGCTTTAAAAGCGGATTAGGCGAAGGAGTATTTAATCTTATTGATAAAGCATTTAGTGTTCTGGATAAGAATGCAATGATACAGGTATCATTTGTAGATACGGTTTCAACAAATATCCCGAGAACCTTGGTAGATTTAAAAACAGGGCTTGCGGCTGCATTTGAAACATGCAGGAGAGAATTTTCAGGCTTATTTGTAAACTGCCTTATGCCGGGACTTGTTGTAAAAGCCATTGCGGAAATACTCCCGAAAGGCGAAATTTTAAAAGATACAAAAGTTGTTTCATCTTGGGCAAACGGCAGTATTATTGATAAACTTCAAAATGTATACACGGAAGCAAAAGCATCCGGCATGGAGGATGTAACAAAAGAATATGTAACAAGAGCTTTATCATCACTTGAAGGACTTGAGGGTAAAACTTGGGTTAAATATGCTGATAAAGCGCAGGCTCCTGAATTTAAGGAGGCTGTTGAAAACATTACAAAAGCAATTACATCAAAAGGCAAAGAAAAAAAAGTTTTACTTGAAAATGCCCGAAAAAAGCTGGTCGGACTTACTAAAGCTGAAAACATATTAAAATTTAACAATTCGGCTCAATCCAATTTAACCGAAACTCTTAGAGATATTACTGATTTAGGCTCTAAATTTAACATTGTCAGCGAAAAAGGTATTTCTATAGATAAATATTCTTCTGCCTTAAAGAACTTTGTTAACAAAAAGAGTTTAATCGGTTTAGCCCTTGTTATAGGAATAGCAGTAAGTGTTCAAACAATAAACAGGGCAATAACAAGAAAACAGTTTAAAGCGGCAGGCGCTCCTATTTATAAAGATTTTGGGAAAAAAGATACAACCCAAAAAATGGATGATAAAGAAAAGAAAAAGTTTAAAATAAAAAAACTGGTTTCAGCAGGCGGAATGTATGGTTTAGCGGCATTATCAATGATGAAAAAGCCTACACTCGGCATGTTCCAGTTTTCAAATATATTCCCGACAATGGATCAATGCAGATGGATAGCCGCATCAACATTTGCAAGCCGAATGCTCGGGGCGGAAGATGAAAATGAATTAAGAGAAACAACCGTAAGAGATTTAGCATCATTCTCGGGCTTATATTTCTTGGGTGATTATGTGAAAAAAGGAGCAGCCTCTTTAATAGAAACATTCTCTAAAACTAAAAAAGGTGCAGATTTATTAGGCGGGGAAGTAGTTCTGTTAAACAGAAGAAAAGAAATTGCAAAACCCATATTGGAAACAGGTGTTTCAGTCTCCAAAAAAATTACCTCGAATTTATCATACAGATTAAAACAAATAGGCAATTGGATTAAAAATACAGACCTTAAAACTGCGGGAGAAGTTTCAAGTATAAAAGTAAGAAATTTAAGAAATATATGCAGAATAGCTGATATCGCATTTTCAATTATTATGCTCGGAGTATTGCTTCCAAAATACAATCGTTCCGTTACCGAGAAAAAAGTAGCGGAGGCAAAAAAACGTGAAGAAATGCAAAGACAAATAAATGCAAATTATTCCAATGCTTTCAAGAAAAATGCGCCTGCTGTTTTTAAAGAATTAATGTAAAATAGCAAAAAAAAATTTGTTTGAGTTTTAATTTATTGCAGGGTTGTTAAAACCCAAAAAATGTTATATAATATTCAAGCTTAAAATGAGAGTAAAGGAGAGAATAAGTGGTTGACAACAGGTCTGCCGGAGTTCTCGGAATTAGCGGGGGTATAAATTTCAAAAGCGGTGATATATCAGGTACCGCAGCCAAAACCTCCGACGACAGAGCAAGCCAAGGAACCGAATATTTCATGATGGAAGGCGAAGAACAGGCCTCCAATCAGCAATATGAAGATAGAAGCATGCAATTAAGGGCTTCATTAAATTCTCTTGCACTTTTAAATGTTGTTTCGGTTTTAAGAAATAAACGCAAGCATTCTTTACTTGAAGAGGAAGACTTAAACGATAAAGTTAAGCCTGAAGATAATACAAAAGTCGAAAAAATTGAAGATAATAATAAACAGGAAACCGATAATAATTAATCGGTTTTTTTGTAATAATTTTTAATAATCTGGTAAAATAAAGCGAAACAAGTATTATATTAATATGAATAGAATTTTCGGATTAATCATAGCATTTATTTTATCGGTTTCGTGTGTATTTGCAATGGACTATGAAGATATACATCACGGGTTTTGGGCATATCAGGATATTGAAAATCTGACTGATAATGATTTAATTGTAGGTTATCCGAATCATAAATTTGAGCCTGAAAAATATGCAACAAGAGCTGAGTATGCGGTTTCAGTTATAAAAGTTTTAAACCAGCAAAATATTCCTATAGAAAAAATGTATTCTTTTGAAGATATAGATTCTTCTCATTGGGCTTGGAATTATATTTTAAGAGCAATAAATTTAGATATTATAAAACCCTCTGATGACGGGTACTTTTATCCTGATGAATTTTTAACAAGAAGTGAAATAATAACATTTCTTGTAAATATTCTTAAGTCGGAAGATATTACAAAACAAGATGCAATAAAAGCATTACAAAATGCTTATGATGATTTTGATGATATCCCTGATTGGTTTAAAATAACGGCAGGCAAGGCGGAAGTATTAAATGTAATAGCAAAAGAACCTCCCCGTGAACGGTATCTTGACTGTGATAAATATGTTACAAGAGCTCAGCTTGCAGTTTTTATGGCTAATTTAAAGCGAGCAACGGAGGGATATCAAGCTGAAAAAATAAAAGAAGAAAAATCTCCTAAAATATCCGAAGGAATTACAATAGAAAACGTTTTAAAAGACGGAGATGTTGTTACACTGCCGACTTTAACAGTATTACCCGTTATGGTAATCGGTCAAATTAGTTCTGATAATTCTGTGCCCGGTGAAATGTTTCAGGCTAAATTCGCTAATAATATTGTTGATGACGAACATCATTTATTATTGTCTAAAGATATTGTTTTAATAGGTAAAGTTCTTGATACAACGGAGGGTAAATATTTTCTGCGAAACGGTGAATTAATATTTGAACTTTCTGCCGTTAATAATAAAAACTTTTTAACACGAATATTTGGTGTTGCAGAATGTGAAACGGAACTGATAGAAACAAACAGGATAAAAAAAATAATAAAAACCGTAATTAAGGGACGAGATTTTAAAGTTAAAGACGGGCAGATTCTTTATGTAAAACTTTATAAACCAATAAAGGTTAATATAGTTACGGGCGAAGTTGTAAATTAAACTTTCTTATAAACACCCATATCTTCAAGTGCTTTTAAAAAGCTTTGAGCGGTAGCTTTTTGCACATCGGGCGGTACAACTCTTAAAAGTTCAACCGTTCTTGAAATAACAGGGTCTTTATCATACCAGCGATTGCAGACTTTTGGTCTTACCATTTCATAGAATTTGTCTATTGCCTCTTTAGAAACTTTTTTTTCAATTTCCGCTAAAAATATTTCTGCTTGAGATTTTAGTTCATTTTGATAATTTTGAAGTAAGTTTATTACTTCAAGCAAAACAGGGTCATGATCATACCATCTTTTATAATTGTGACTCACTTAAACTTCCTTTATTTTGATTAACAATCGGGCTTTCTTCTTCATTATACCTTATAATGTCTGCTCCAATCAATTTAAACTTATTTTCTAAAAGTTCGTATCCTCTATCTATATGATAAATATTATCAATAGTGCTTACTCCTTCTGCCATAAGAGCTGCAATAACCAGCGAGGCTCCGGCTCTTAAATCAGAGGCTCTAAGGTTAGCACTTGTAAGGCTTTTAACTCCTTTAATTAAAGCATGATTTCTTTCCTGATGAATATCAGCCCCCATTTTTCTTAATTCGGGAACTTGCATAAATCTGTTTTCATAAAGGCTTTCGGTTACAATACTTACCCCGTCTGCGACTGTAGCTAATGCCATTGCCATGGATTGTAAATCTGTAGGAAATCCGGGGTATGGCTGAGTTATAACGTTTATTGCTTCAAGTCTTTTTTTACAGCTTACTTCAATAGATGTCGGGTCTATAAGTTTAATATCAGCCCCCATTTTTGTTAATTTTGAAGTATAGAAAGTTAAGTGATTTGGGAAAATATTTCTTATTATCCCTTTACCTTTTGTTGCAATAAATGCAGCCATATAAGTTCCCGCCTCAATTCTATCGGGAATGGTTGTATATTCAATCGGGTGAAGATTTTCCTGTTTGACACCATTTATAACTATTTCGGAAGTACCTGCACCTATAACATCAGCACCCATTGCATTTAAGAAATTAGCCAAATCCACAATTTCAGGTTCTTGTGCGGCATTTTGAATTCTTGTTGAACCTTCTGCCAGAACTGATGCCAGCATAATATTTTCTGTTGCACCTACTGAGGGAATATCTAAATAAATGTCATTTCCGATTAATTTTTTAGCTTTGGCATGTACATAACCGTTTTCAATTTTAATATTTGTACCTAAAGCTTCAAGCCCTCTGATATGAAAATCAACTTTTCTTTCGCCTATTGCGCAGCCTCCGGGGAGCGCAACTACGGCTTCTCTGCATCTTCCGACTAATGCACCAAGTACTATAAAAGATGCTCTCATTCTGCTTACAAGTTCATAACTTGCAGTTACACTTGTTAAGTTTGTTGCATCTATTGTCAAGGATTTTTCCTGCTTATTATAAGATGTTTTTGCTCCTAATTGTTCAATTACATTAAGCATTATAACAACATCGGTTAATTCGGGAACATTATAAATTTTACTCTCGCCTTTAGCTAAAAGTGCTGCCGCCATTAACTTTAATACGGCATTTTTTGCCCCGCTTATTAATACTTCGCCTTTTAATTGCCTTCCGCCGGATATTTTGATTTTCTCGGTCAATGTTCCTCCGATATATCCCTATAATTTTTTTTCAGATTTAAATCTTTACTATATTATAATAATATAATTTATATGGTATTTGGTAAATAGTTTAATTATTGTAAACACAAATATTATATCATTCAAATGTACTATATTCTAAGAAGTGATTTACGGATAAAATAGAGATATGAAAACAAATGAAGAAATATTATCTATAGCAAAAGAAGCGGCAAAAAACTCGTATTCTCCGTATTCAAGATTTCCTGTCGGAGCATGTGCTTTGTATGAAAACGGAAATACTTATATCGGCTGTAATGTTGAAAATTCAAGTTACGGACTTACTTTATGCGCCGAAAGAAATGCAATTTCTAGTGCAATAGCCTCGGGTGAAACTTCAAATCTGCTTAAGGTTGCTATATATTCACCCAATTCAAAGAAATGTTTTCCCTGCGGAGCATGCCGTCAATGGATGAGAGAGTTTGAAAAAGGACAAAAAATTAAAATTGTTTTGGAGGATGAAAATTCAAATGCATGTCTTTATGATATAGATGAACTGCTTCCTTATTCTTTTGATTTAAATGTGATATAATAGGGAAAAGAGAGAAGAGGATATTTAATGGCAGATTATACCATTAATTATGAAGAAATAGCCCAGTGGCTTAAATTATATAAATCTGCGGAGGACGAAAAGCAAAAAAAGCATTTGCAAAATATTATTGCACTTGCTGCTATGCCGTTAGTTAAAAAAATAGCAAGAGGACTGGCAAGAAGAAATACCGACCCCGTTGAGGATATTATACAAGTCGGAAGTGTAGGGCTTGTAAAGGCTATTCAGTTGTATAACCCTAAAGTAAGCGAAAATTTTAAAACATATGCAACATATTTAATAACGGGAGAAATCAGGCATTATCTCCGTGATAAAGTATCTATGATTAAGGCTCCGAGAGAAATTTATGAACTTGCTTACCGTGTTAATAAACTTATGCAAAAACTGAAGGATGATGAAGGCAGAGAACCTTCTGAAGCTGTCTTAGCTGAAGAACTCGGTACTTCCGTAGGTAAAATTAAAGAAGTTATTGATGTTGAAAGAAGAAAACAGACAATATCTCTTGATCAATATGTTAATACCGGCAATGATGAGTCTTTATCTTTATTTGACAAAATTGCTGATGATAATCATTATAATTTGGAAACCTTTCAGGAAGATAAGATACTGATTAACACTGCTATAAATAAACTGGATAAAAAACTGCAAGAAGTTGTCATATTAAATTATTTTGAAGATATGAGCCAGACACAAATCGCCTCAAAACTCGGTATTTCTCAAATGCAGGTTTCAAGAAGATTAAAAAAAGCTTTAAATGCGCTTTTAGAAATACTTTCGGAAAAAGAAAAAGTATAAGGATTATCTGTTATGGAATTAGGTGAATTAGTTATATATTTATTTGTAATGATTACGGGAGCTTGCATAGGAAGTTTCCTTAATGTAGTTGCACTAAGGGCTATATCAAAGGAGTCAATTATCCTTCCGCCATCAAAGTGTCCTAATTGTTCCGCAAGAATAAAATGGTATGATAATATTCCTGTTTTATCGTATTTATTTATTTTTAGAGGAAAATGCAGAAACTGCAGATGTCATGTAAGTCTTCAATATCCTATAGTAGAGGCTGTTACGGCTTTATTATTTTTAGGTGTATTTTTAATGTTCGGTGCATCGCTTAAAACTTTAGTATTATTGATTTTACTATCACTTGCTATTGTTCTTATTATAACGGACTTAAAAAAAGAATACCTGTATGATGCGCATTTATGGTCATTTATTGTTGTTTCAATTTTGTATTCCATATTTTTTAAATTTGGAGTAAATGATATATTTTCCGTTTGTACGGGTGCTTTAGCGGGTGCTTTATTGATGGAGGCTATAGCAAGAGGCGCATATTATCTTGTTAAAAAAGAAACAGGTGAAAATAAAGAAGATGAAACAGATTTAAGTAATATTGAAATAGATGAAGAAAATCTTGATATTAATGCTTATGTTAAAAAATATAAAAGAGTGTTTGGCGAGGGCGATTCATACTTGGCAGCGGGAGTTGGTGCATTACTTGGCTGGAAATATTTAATATTGGCAGTAATGGGAGCCGTTATAGTTCAGGCATTATGTGTATTACCCCAATTTTTTAAAAGTTTATACGATAAAAAAGAATTTAGACTTTTATCTTCTATTTCGGCATTTATTGGAATTGCATTAATTTACTGGCTGTGTTCAAACATTTTTAATATGAATATATTTGTTGTGTTTGCGCTTGTTATACTTTTAATATTCTTTGCAATAGATTCAATTATAAGATTAAAAAAATCCGTAAATGAAACAGGATTTAAAGCAATACCGTTCGGGCCCGCACTTCTTATTGCTTCATTTATTATTTTATTTTACGGAAATTACATAACTCAGTTTTTGAAAAGGTACATATTCTTTATATAAATAAAAAAGAGAACCTGTTTGGTTCTCTTTTTTATTTAATAAAATTTTTATTCTTTAGCTTGAAGAGCCTCTCTGACTTTTTGGTCTATTTCAGCCTCAAGCTGAGGATTTTCGGCAAAAATTTCTTTTACTTTATCTCTGCCCTGACCCAGTTTTTCATCGTTATAGCTGAACCAAGCACCTGATTTTTTAATTATATCAAGGTTAACAGCCATATCTAAGATACAGCCCGATTTACTTATACCTTTGCCGTATATAATATCAAATTCGGCTGTTCTAAAAGGAGGTGCTACTTTATTTTTAACAACTTTAACTCTCACTCTGTTACCGATTTCTCTGTCATCTTTTTTAAGAGTTTCAATTTTTCTGATATCAAGTCTTATGCTTGCGTAATATTTAAGAGCATTACCGCCTGTTGTTGTTTCGGGGTTTCCGTACATAACACCGATTTTTTGTCTTAACTGGTTAATGAAAATAACGGTTGTATTTGTTTTGCTTACAATACCCGTTAATTTTCTTAATGCTTTAGACATTAATCTTGCTTGAAGCCCCATTTGTTTATCTTCCATAGCGCCTTCAATTTCGTCTTTAGGTACTAATGCAGCAACTGAGTCAACAACAACAATATCAACAGCGGCAGAGCGGACAAGTTCTTCAGTTATTTCTAATGCCTGCTCACCTGTATCAGGTTGTGATATTAATAATTCATCAACATTTACACCTAAATTTCTTGCATATTCAGGGTCAAGAGCATGTTCTGCATCAACAAATGCTGCAATCCCGCCTTTTTTCTGACATTCGGCAACTATATGCTGAGCAAGTGTTGTTTTTCCGCTTGCTTCAGGGCCGTAAACTTCTATAATCCTTCCTCTCGGTACTCCGCCTATCCCTAATGCCACATCTAATGATAGCGCCCCTGTTGAAATTGTTTCTACATTAACTGCGGGTTTATCGCCAAGACGCATTATAGAGCCTTTTCCAAAATCTTTTTCTATTTTATCTATAGCGACTTTTAGTGCTTTTTGTCTTTCTTCCGAAATATTAACAGTTTCTTGTTCTTTTTCTTTTGTTACCATTTTTTATCCCTTTTTATCTACAAAAATATTATACCATCTCGTATTAAATAAAAGTATAATTTTACTTTTTGAAACATTGTGTATTATTTTATGTCAGGGGTTTATTTTTTTGGTAAAATTATTACGGTATTTAAAAGGGGATATTTATGAAGAATAAAATAATAATGTTTTGGGCAATCGTAATTCTTACTATTATATCTGTTGTTATAATAAAGGTTAAACCGATACCGCTGGGACTTGATTTAGTGGGCGGTTCAAGAATTGTACTTGAGGCTCAAACGACCGAAACAATATCTAAAATTACTCAGGATATGATGGACGGCTTAAAAACCGCTCTTGAAAGCAGAGTTAATGCTCTTGGAGTATCAGAAACAATGGTTCAGCAAATGGGTGAAAAAAGATTGTTAATTGAAATTCCGAATGTTTCTGACCCTAAACTTGCAAGAGAATTCTTAGGCGAAACAGCTGAACTTGAATTTAAAAAGCCTATTCTCGATGATGAAGGAAATGTTCGAGGATGGGAACCTTCAGGACTGTCGGGCGATGACTTAAATAAAGCGGAGGTAAGCACCGATGCTGCGGGAAGATGGCTTATTGCCCTTGAATTTAACGGAAAAGGCGGCGCTAAATTCGCTAAATTAACCAGAGAATTTAAAGGTTTCCCTATCGCCATCTATTTTAACGGCGACAGTATCTCTGAACCCGTCGTTCAACAGGAAATTACAGGCGGGCATGCTCAAATAACAGGTGAATTTACCCACGATGAGGCTAAAAAAGTTGTTGATTTATTAAATGCAGGTGCACTACCTGTTCCAGCTAAAATTATAGAAGAAAATACGGTCGGACCTACTTTAGGGGCTGACAGCCTTCATAAAAGTAAGATTGCAGGTCTAATTGGTATCGCAGCCGTTATGCTGTTTATGCTTTTCTGGTACAGAGTACCGGGGTTAATTGCTAATATTGCTTTAATTATATATTCGTTAATCGTATTTGCTATATTTAAAATGGTTCCCGTTACATTAACTCTTGCGGGGATTGCAGGGTTTATATTAAGTATAGGTATGGCGGTTGATGCTAATATTCTTATTTTTGAAAGAACAAAGGAAGAATTAAAATCGGGCAGAACTTTATTTACCGCTATTAACTCAGGGTTTGACAGAGCCTTTACAAGTATTTTCGACTCAAATATGTCAACAATTATAATATGCGCAATACTTTATTTCTTAGGCTCCAGTATCGTTAAAGGTTTTGCTTTAACTCTTGCCATAGGTGTTATGGTTAGTATGTTTTCGGCAATTACCGTTACAAAAAATCTTATGCATTTAATCTTTGGAACGGGACAATTAAAGTACCCCGCAATGTTTGGATTAAAAGCATCAGATATTAACAGTGCTTATGAAGCAGCTGAAACACAAAGAGAAAAAGCTAAATTCGGAGTTTTAGATTAATTTAAGGAGATTATAAAATGTCATACAGTGTTTTTGACACAAAAAGATTTATAGATGTTATTAAATTCAGATGGCTGTGGCTTGGAATTTCATTTGTATTCCTTCTGCCGGGTATAATTGCAATGATTTGGTCCTGCATAACATATTCTACACATACACCGCTTGTAGTGGGGATTGATTTTACAGGCGGAAGTATTATGCAATATTCCGTTAATAAGGATGTTTCAACAGCCGAAGTCGGTAAAATAAGAATGGATTTAACAAATAACGGTATTGAAAACCCTGTTATACAAATTTTAAAACCTTCTTCAACTGATTCAGAATCTTCCATTAAAAATATAATCTCCGTTAAAACAAAGTTTGAAGAAGAAAAACAAAATGAAATACTGGATAAGGTAACGGAAACTTTAAGAGCCGATTATCCTGAGGCTGAACTTGTTCAGGTTAATTCAGTCGGACCTTTGCTTGGGAAACAGTTATTTGTTAATTCTATGATAGCCGTTGCTCTTGCCCTGCTTGCAATCGTCATTTATTTGACTTTAAGATTTCATTTTGAATTTGCAGTTGTTGCATGTTTAGCATTAGCACACGATATTTTATTTGTAATTGGGGTTTTCTCAATATTAGGAATATATTGCGGAGTTACAATAGATAGTTTATTTATAACAGCTATACTTACGGTATTAGGTTACAGTGTAAATAACACTATTGTTGTATTTGACCGTGTAAGAGAAAACTTAAAATTTTATTCTAAAAAAGCTACATATGATGAAATAGTAAATGCCTCGGTTAATCAAACACTTGCAAGAAGTATTAATACTTCTTTAACAACTTTATTAACATTGGGTGCATTATATTTCTTAGGCGGTGTTACTACTAAAGATTTCGTTCTTGTTATGATATTAGGTGTTATAGCAGGTACTTATTCAAGTATATTCTTTGCAAATACCTTAATAGCACTTTGGAACGAAATACAAACTAAAAAACGGACGGCATAATATGCCTGAATTTGGTTCTTTAGCGGAATTTATACAAAATACCCGTGAAAAAATCGGATTATCTGTACAAGGTTTAGCGAAAAAAACAGCTCTTACCTTAGAAGAAATTGAAGATATAGAATCAGGCAAGGAATTATTTTTACCTGCGACTATCCGTCAGAAACTCGCTAAGGGATTAAAGCTTAATCCTGCTGACATTAAACAGTATGAAAGAATTATGCTTGTTTCTTATGACAAGGTAGACGATAAATATATAAAAAGCATCAAGCAGGCTATTTTAGACGGGGAAACCGACAATTTAAGATGTCCGATTTGTTCAAGCAAATTAAATACAAGAATTGTAAGGCTTTTAGACTTAGAGAATAATATTGCATTGCACCCTAAGGCGCAATGCAGTAAATGCTCGTTTCAAATTAAATAGCGCTTGTTCTTACTGTTTCTTTTTGAACTTCTGCTACTCTTTTTGAATACAGTACAATTGAAATATTTATTAAAAGGTAATCTGTATTTCCCGTAAATGCAGTGACATTTAAATCAGAAATAGAAATTAAATATTGAAAATTATTGTTTAAATCATTTAAAAATGTCATTAATTGCGAATATGTTCCGACAAAGAAGAATTTTAATTCGCAAACATTATAGTTGTTAGAAAAATTAGCGTAAACAGGATTAGTTTGAGGCTTTGTATCATATTCAATAGATCTAATGGCGAGTCCGTTAGCTTGTGCTTTTTTAATTATCTCATCAAACATTGTTCCATATACACTAAGATTATCATTTTCTCCGTTTATATTAGATTCATAAATTTGTTTAATAGATTGAAGTTTAAGTTTTTGCTGTTCGCTTTCAGCTTTTTCTTTTTCATATCTTTCTTCAAGAGATTGGTTTTCTTTTAAAATGTTGTTTTTCTCTTGAGTTTTACTCTTGTAATCTTCCCATACGGGACTTACTATTTTGCAAAATATAGCAAAAAATAAAATTACTGAGCTTACTATTATTAATAACGGTATAAATTTTTGATATTTTTTATTCATATTTACCTCTGTATTTTTACTATATTACCGGCGGTGGCGGTAATTGATTATTAGAATTATTTATTGGATTATTGTTTTGTGCCGAACCATTACCCTGATTATTGTTTGTATTATTTTGGTTATATTGTTGTGTAGTTAAATCTTCACTCAAATCAATATCATGACTTGATGTTTTTATTTCAAAAGTATAACCGTTCGGTATTTTCCCCGGAATCGCATCATATTTTGTATTGACGGAAAGTTTTGAGAGAGTTAAGTCGCTGTTTTTTTCTTTTAATCCTTTTATAAAAGTATCAACGGATTCGCTTGATTTGGCTTCTCCTATTATTCCTATTCCGCCTTCAGGGGTTGTGATAAATTTTTTAATATATACATTGTCGGGTATATCCGTCGATAGAGCGTTAAATATTGTTATAATAGCCGTATTATTATCGATTAGCTGTTTTAATGTAGGGAATATGTCTTTATTTTCTGTTGATTCTTTTACTTTTGTTTTAAATGCATTAACTTTTAATTTAGCCTGAGTAGATTGATTATCTAACGACTCAATGCTGTTGTTTAATATCATATTAATTATGGCGGATAAAATTAATGCTGCAAGTATAGAAAACAGAACAATAATAATTGCAAATCTTGACAGATTAACTTCGTAAAGTCCTATTTCTACGGTATTTTTAGAAATTCTTTCCGGTGGTAAAAAGTTTATATTTAAAGGATAATCATCAAAATCAGCTGCAGCTGCACCAACTGCTTCAAGTGTAATATATGAAATCATATTTGCATCAATATCGGAATCTACTCCTGAAACTTCAACAAATTGTTCATTTGCATTTATACTTTTGTTAATAAAGTCAGTTTCCCCGCTAAATGCTAAATTCGCAGCTAAGGTTTCCGCATTAACTTCATCTGTTTCGCTTATTACTAAAAGTGCTTGCGGTTTATTTTTTTCAATTGCATTCTGTCCTATTTTCGAAATAGTTGCATATACTTCTTCCGTTGAGAAGGATTTTACGGCTAACGGTTCTTCCATATAGTCCGTTAATACATTACCTACCATATAAAATGAACAGCAGCTGTTAGGAGTAACTAACAAAATTGTTGATTTTTCTTCTTTTTGAACAAAACGGTTAAATCTGTCAAAATACTGAATGGTTCTTAATAATGAAGAATAGGAAGTATCAATTCTTACAACGTCGCAATTCAGATTGTCAAATATTTCAAGTAATTTTGATATTACTTTTGCTTGTATTGCACTATATGCTATATTTTTTTGTTTTCTTCCCTGATTATCAAGACTTGTATATGAAATTATAGGTTCATTTCTTTTAAAAATATATAAATCTTCAATTTCCGATTGCAGATTGTCTATAATATAAGTAGTATCCGATTCGCTTTCCATTGCGGTGATACCAAAATGTACATTCGGAAGATTTAGAGTAACTGCACATTCTGCAGGATTAAGCCCTGCTTCATCAAATAAACCTTCTAAAACTTCGGTAAATTCTTCATAATCTATAATTTCTCTAATTGCATTATTATACTTTATATTTCCTGATGCATATTTACTTATAGTTTTTGTGCTTTTATCAACACACACAAGTTCTATAAAGTTATTAGAGGATAATGAAATCCCCACGTGTGTTCTTTTTTTAAATCCCAACTTTTCTAACAAATCACTCATAATTAACCTATTTTCACCTTGTAATATAACTATAATATTTTAATATTGTTTTTTTGGCAACAAATTTATTATTTATTTTTATATAATTAACTACTTCATTTAATGTATAATAAAATCAGTTTATGCAGGAAATGGCGGATATATGGAAAATTATGTATTTGGAAGAAATAATGTTATTGAACTTTTAAAAGAAGGTTCAAGAAATGTTACTAAAATTATCTTAATGAAAGGGCAGCATTCAAATCCTAAAATTAATCAAATAATAGAACTTGCAAAATCCCGTTCAATTGTATTTCAATTTCAGCCGAAGGAAAAATTTAATCAATTTGCGCTTGAGGCTCATCAAGGTGTTGTTGCTTATGTTTCTCCCGTTAATTATGTAGATTTGGAAGAATTCTTAGAAAAACCTAAAGACGGGTTTAAGAAAGTTGTTATTTTAGATGGAATTGAAGACCCGCATAATTTTGGATCTATAATCAGAACGGCTGTTTGTGCGGGTTTTGACGGGATTATTTTCCCCGCAAGAAGAAATGCCGTTATTAATTCTACGGTTGAAAAATCATCGGCAGGAGCTGTTAATCATATAGATTTAATTATGGTTAATAGTCTTTCTTCCGCAATAAATAGACTAAAGGATAGCGACTTTTGGATAATTGCAACCGATATTCATGCTAAAGATAATTACTATGATATTAATTATTGTGATATGAATTTTGCAATAATTATGGGCTCCGAAAATACAGGTGTTTCATCTGCAATATTAAAAAATTCGGATTTTAAAGTTAAAATTCCGATGTTAAAAGATTTTAATTCTTTAAATGTTGCAAATGCCGCAGCTATTGTTATTTATGAATCCGTTAAACAAACAATACAAAACTCGGGGATTAGTGTATAATATTTTTTATTGGAGGCTGAATGTCTGATAATCGGGATAAATTTTCTTTAAATGAAGAAGATATACAGGATAATGATTTTGATTTAAATCTTGATGATGAAGATATATTAACGGCTGTTGAAGAACCAAAACTGCCCGAAACTCAAAATAGTGCAATCGCTGATGATTCCGTTAAAATTTATCTTCAGCAGATAGGGAAAATTAAACTTTTAAACCCCGAGCAGGAACTTGAAATAGCTAAGGAAATTAAAGAAAAAAATTCCGAGAATGCTAAGAAAATTCTTGTAAATGCTAACTTAAGGCTTGTTGTAAGTATTGCTAAAAAATATATAGGCAGAGGTTTATCTTTCCTTGATTTAATTCAGGAGGGTAATATGGGTTTGATGCGGGCTGCAGAAAAATTTGATTATTCTAAAGGATATAAATTCTCAACATATGCTACTTGGTGGATTCAGCAGGCTATAACAAGAGCAATTGCTGATAAATCGCGGCTAATCAGGCTTCCCGTTCATATGATTGAAACATTAAGTAAAATTAAGAAAATATCCATGGATTTAACAATTGAAAACGGTACAGCCCCTACTAAAGAAGAAATTGCATACAAAATCGGCATGCCTGTTTCTAAACTTACTGCTTTAATTGAATCGGCTCAAGGTACTATAAGTATGGAATCACCTGCTAATCAAAAGGATGAAAATACTAAGTTATCCGATTTCATTGTTGATGAATCTACCTTATCTCCTGATTCTAAAGTAACACAGGATAATTTATTCTGCGACATAAAGAAAATGCTTAATCATTTAAGCGAAAAAGAACGAAATGTACTTATTATGCGCTATGGTCTTGATGATAACGGAGAAAAGAAAACCCTTGAGGAAATCGGCAGTTATTACGGGGTTTCCCGTGAAAGAATCAGGCAGATTGAGAATAGAGCCATGAGCAAGCTTAAAAAATTGTGCCGTAATAACAATATAAATAAAAATTTAAAAAATTATATTTAATTTTAAATATGTGCTATAATTTTTCCGTAGATATGGAGATTACAGTTTGAAAGAAGTTTCTTCCGATAAATTTGCCAGTGTTATAGCACGCATTCTTGATGACAAACAGGGTAAAGA
Organism: Candidatus Gastranaerophilales bacterium; assembly: GCA_947625305.1. GTDB lineage: Bacteria > Cyanobacteriota > Vampirovibrionia > Gastranaerophilales > Gastranaerophilaceae > Avigastranaerophilus. Next base: position 84,353 of record CANQNW010000007.1, read on the forward strand.
TATTAAAATACTTAATATATCCAATATTTCGGTATTGGCTGATTACTTTGTTATCTGTTCATCGGATTCTCCCACTCATGTTAAAGCTTTAACAGGCAGTGTTCGTGAAAAAGTTAAAGAATTTTTTGAAAGAATTCCTATCGGTGAAGAAAATGATGCTAAAAATCGTTGGAATTTACTTGATTACGGTGATGTCATTGTTCATATCCTTCATAGAGAAGAAAGAGAAACTTATGCGCTTGAAAGATTTTGGAATCATGCTTTCTGTATGGAAGAAACAGAGTGGAAACAAAAATCTCAAGAATATTCTGATTATAAATAAAGGAGTTATATATGAAGAAATTTAATTTAATTTTAACTTTATTACTTTTATTAAGTTCAATAAATCTTTGTTTTGCCGTAGATTTAGAAAAAATTACCAATTTAACACCGGAGCAGAAAACAAAATTGGCAGAAATAAAGACTAATTATACAAAAGAGTATAATGAAAATGAAACTAAAATTATGGACTATACAAATAAATTAAATCAAATTAAAGCAGATAAAGAAAAAACACCCGAACAAATTTCTCTTTTATCAAGTGCTTATGAAAGAAATTTAACTGCAATTAAATCAAGACAACAACAATTGAAAAATGATACTGATGCTCTTTATAAATCAGTTCTAACGGAGGAACAATATAAACAGCTGCAAATTCAAGAGCTTCAAGTTGAAAATGCGTTTACTGAATTTTTAAAGAAATAGGCGGTGGATAAATGATAAAAAAATTAGTTGCTGTTTTATCTTTTATTATAATGTTTTTGGTTTGTACGACAATTAATGCTCAGGCTTTTACTACCGATAAGTATGATATACAGGAAACTGTCAATAAACTTAATGAATTGGTAAATTTTGACTGTATATCACTTATTAACAGAAATGAACTTATAGGCTATAGGCTTAGTAATTTTGAAATGTATACGGGTGAGTATAAGAGAAATATTATTGCTGCTCGTGATAATATAATTCAAGGTTTAAATAAGGTTGATTTAATCGAAAATTCAACTGATTTTTCCGATTCCGAAAAAGAAATGCAATTAAGGCAGATTTATAATAATACGGATTATGCAATATCTGATGTAAATTCTAAAACAATAAGTTATCTTATGTCGTTATCAAAGTGTATGCCTACTCTTACTTATCAAAGATTTTTGCATAAATTTCAGGATTATTACAATGATTTAAATATTACCGATAGTAAATTATTACAAAAATAAAAATGAACTTTTATATTGATTCCTCGTTTTATAGAATGTCCCAAGAATATGAAAGAGGATTAAATGGACGACAGAAAAAAATGTAATAAATACGAGGCTTTGTTTATTTTTAACGGTGAAGATGCGCTTAATGACCACATAAAAGAGTGTCCTGACTGTAAGAAGGAGCATGATAAATACATGAAAATATCGGCTCTTTTAAAAGAAGCAGCACCGTTATATTTAAAAAAACAAAAAGAAAAAAAAGTATCCTCACTAAAAAAAATAGCCTGCTGTATGCTTTTAATTTTTGGTTTTTCGGGTGCTTTCTTTGGTTATAATATGTACAATAATAATTTGTATCAAAATGCTTGGAATGATGAATCATATATAAGTTCAATAGGACTTCCTACTGATGATTACGGATTTCTGGACTTTTAAGCGAGGGAAAAATTTTTTGAAATCTTTAATAAATCAATATAAAAATAATATAAGAAAAATTATATCCAATATGACAGGTTCTTATAATGAAGATATTGAACAGGAAGTTTATATTAAAACCTGGAAAAATATGAATAAATATAAAGAACAAGGCAGATTTAAAAGCTGGATTAATACCATAACAGCTAATTTATGCCGTGATTATATGAAATCTTCATATTTTAGGAATAATCAAAATTTTGTGACTGATGAAGAAACTTTAATAAAATTGCAGGATGAAAATACAAATATAGAAAATGAAATTATAAAAAAACAAAGACAAAAAACGGTTGTAGAGGCTGTAGAAAAATTAAAACCCAAATTTCGTGAAGTAATTGTAATGTATGAAATGATGAATATGAATTATGAGCAAATCGCAGAAAAATTAAATTGTCCAGTTGGGACTGTACGTTCAAGATTATTTAATGCAAGAAAAGAACTTAGTATAACTTTAAAAGATTTAATTTGAAAGGAGATAGTATGAAAAAATTATTTATTTCTTTAATGTTAGTTTCTGCAGTAATGGGTATAAAGGCCGTAATGGCAGATGAAGGTAAAGCACCTGTTGCAAGTGATAAAGCAATTCATAAACCCATGGCACATCATTATATAGGTGAAGTCCCGCCTGCTGCAAGGTATTTTGGCCCCGGCCCTCAAGTTGATAAAAAACATCCGATTAAGATGAATACCCCAAGATACTTTGATAAAGCTGCGATGGAGGCTAAAAAAGCCGAAATTGATAAAAGGCTTAAACTGACTGATGAACAAAAAAAACAAATTGAAGAAAATAAAATTAAAGACCGTGAACAGCTTAAACCTCTTATGGAACAAATAAAAGTTAAAAAACAAGAAATAAGAGATGTTATTGAATCAACAAAACTTTCTGATGAAGAAAAATCTAAAAAAACTGCTGAACTCTTAAAAGAACTTGATGCTTTAAAAACTCAGGCTAATACTTTAAGAAAAGAAAATATGAAAAATTTTGAATCAATCTTAACGGAAAAGCAGAAGAAAGAGTTTGAAAAAATCAAGAAAGAACAAAAAAAAGACATAGAAAAAAGAAAGAAAGATTTTGAAAAACGTCATAAAAATATTGACAAAACAAGAAAAGATATTAAAAGACCGCCTGTAGGTTTACCTGTTGAACCAAAACCTCAACCTGTTGAAAAATAACGCACAAATAATAAAAGAGGAGTTTTAAAACTCCTCTTTTTATTTTACCCATTTAAAACTTTGTACATATTTAGATGAATTAATATCGCCGTTAATAATAGCCTGAAAAGTGCGGGATTCATAATCTCCGTTTGTAAAGGGCGGTATTTTTTCAACATCTTCTATAAAATCTTTTCTTCCGAAATCAAGCATTGAAATTCCCGGAATTAATTTAAAGAAGGTATTTAATGAGGTATTCCCTATTGCTCCGAATATTGTTGATATTTTCTTTGATAATTTCCCTAAAATTTCCATATCTGCCTGCGAGTTGCTTAAATCATATTTCCCGTGGATATACAAACTAAGGTTTTCTCCCGTTGAATATATTTCTATATCATCTGCTATTCCGCTGTCAATTTTACAGCTTCCGTTTATGTTTGAGAAATATCCTGTTTTAACAAGGTTTAATATTTCAAGAATACTGTTTAATGTTAATCCCGTAATTCCGCTTTTTATTATGTTGCTTGCTCTTAAAAGATATTCAAGCGACCCGAGTTTAGGCATTCTGCCATCCAGTATTTCAAAATATATAAATCCTGATAGGTTTTTAACTATTTCTTCATTTGTACTTCCTTTTGAACTTAATATAATTTTTCCGTTTGCATTGCCGTATATTTGATTTTTGCCGTCAAATAATGTTTCCGCTATATAGTTTGAATCTACATTATTAAGTTCAAAACTTCCGTTAAAGCTTGTATCATTAAGGTTATATAAAAATCCTCCCGTGATATTACCGGAGCCTGTTTCAAATTCCATATCTTTTGCAAGGAATATCCCTTTATCATTTATTGAGAAATTACTTTTAAGATTTTCTGCTTCAAGTGATTTAATAAGAACTTTTTTGACTGCTAAATGTCCTTTATCCAGTGATAATCCCGATAAATCAATATTTTTAATATTATTATTGGTATTCATTGCTTTATGTGTTTTTGCTAAACTGTCAAAAAACTTGTTATTATCAAATTCATCGGCATATATATTTAATGAATTTATTTTTGGTTTTTTAGTTAAATGATTATCAATTATTGAGTTAATATGTATTTTTGAATCGGCTAAAAATCCGAATATATTTAAATCAATTGTTTCATTTTTTGCACTTAATTTTATATTTTTTATAAGAGTATCAAATAACGGTATATCAAGATTTTGGCAATCCAGATTTCCCGTTAACTTACCTAATCGGTATTTTAAATCACAGTTAATTGTTCCGTGAGTTAATATGTGTTCTTTTAAGAATAAATTCAATATCCTTGCGGAAATATTTTTATAAGTTTTTATATATATTTCTTCGGGGGTAATAATTTTATCCTGATTTATTTTTAAAATTGCATTTCCTGATGCAAAAATTATCGGATTTGTTTTATTGTTTTGAGAGGTTATATATTTAATATAATTAAATTTGCTGATATTAATAATATCTTTATTTATATTTATATTACCTTCAAATTCTCTTTTATCGGTTGTCTCTCCAAGACTTGTACCGTCAATCGAAATATCCGAGTCAACATTTAAAGTTAGTTTCGGTATAATGTTAAGGTTATTTTGATTACCTTTAATTTTTGCGGATAAGTTAATATCTCCCGTTGCACCTATTTTTTCGGAGATTGCTTGAGGCATATATTCTGTTATAAAGTTATTTGTTATCTTAGAAGTAAAATATCCTTCAATATAGGGATTTGTAAATACATCGGATATTGTTAAATTACCGTAAAAGGGAGAATCACCTATTTGTGCGGTAAGATTTTCCAAATATAATTTTTTATTGTTGAAGTTAACTATAAAATCATCAAAATATACAAGGGCATTTGTTTGTATGTGTTTAAGCTTCAAATTATTAAATTTAATTCTGCCATCCATTATATTTTTCTTCACAATTAAGTTTATGTCGCAGAACCCTGTATATTCTTTAAATTGATTTAAAATATTTTTGATTCTATCGGGCAGAACGGTTAATTTAGAAGTATCATTTAAATTTGCAATATTAAATTTGTCTGATTTAATATTCAAGTTATAGATAGGATGCAGGGTATCAATTTTTTGGATATTTCCTGAAATATTAATTTTTGCATTATATAAATCAGCGATAATATTTTCTAATTTTAAAGAAGATTTATCGAGAATTACCTTACCCGATTGTGCTTTTAGCTTGCTTGGCGAGTCATCTTTTATAAAATTCATTTCCGCATATGCTTTATCCGTAATAAAATCAATGGATTTAGCTTTATATTTAAAATACAAATCATGCTTAGAGGCAATATTATATAGTGGTGAGATATCTGGGTAATTTTTAGGATAAAGGTATGATTCCGTTAAAAATTTGACGGTATCTTTTAAATTAACACTTTTACTTGTAACTGTTATATCGACATCGGGGATTTTTGTTTGAAGGTCAGTTAATATTTTTCCTGATATTTTAATGGGCGAACTGCCTGAAATCCCCGTAAGGTCATTAAGTTTAACTTCTTCCTCCGTAAAATCAACTATACCTTTAACGGCTTTTATCGGAGTATAAAATCCTTCAATAAAGCATTCATCGTTAAACAGGTAAATTGAACCTTTTACTTTCATATTTTCAAAAGCTTCCTCTGGAGGTAACGGAGGCTGGCCGAAAGGTACGGGTACAATATCTGATTTGATGTTTATATTAAGTTTTGAATTTCCGTTTGCCTTTGTTATAACAGCAATTCCTGCTTTTACGTCTTTTAAAAGACTGCTTTTATTTATAATTTCCATTACATCAGCTACATTTGCCTGAGGGGAAAGTATATTAAAATCTAACTTATCGTTAATTTTCACGAATCCTTCCGCTGAAAGCGGATTGTTTTTAACGTATGCTTTTTCTGATTTAAAAGAAACAACATCTTTATTAAAATCCAGTCTGCCTTTGACATTTTTAGCCTGACCGTATAGTCCGTTATATGTAACTTCACCTTTATCAAAACTGCTGTATCCGTTTATATCTATAAGTTCTAATGAACCTTTTATATCCATATCAATAATGCCCTTACCTGAAGTTATTGTCATATCAGGAATAGGGCCTAACTGGAAATTAAAGACTTTGCTGATAGGTACAATTATTTTCTGTGCCAGCGGAAAATCTATGTTATTTGTTGTTTTTACGATTACATGGTTTATTCCGTCCCTGTACATGTGAACGGAGCCTGTTACATCTGCTCTTTGTTTGTTGAATAAATCAACAATAATATTCATATTTAAAATACGGTTGTCAAAGGTAATATCTATAGTTCCTTTATGCAGTTTGTGTATTGATTTATCAAGGATATGAACATTTCTTCCCTTTACGTAGCCCGTTATATCAGGCTGAGGAATTTTTCCTTTTACATGGACTTTTGCTTCTAAATCGCCAAAAACTCCGTATGATTTAACTTTTTCTATAGTCATATATTTGGGGACTAAATTAGGAGGCAGGATTGATGCTATATTTTCTGCTCTTGAATTTTGTATTTCCGCATTAATATCAAGTTCAGGGGTATCTTTAAGATTAATATTCCCATCAGCTTTTATATTTACATTATCTGCCGTATAATTTAAAGATTTTATATTAATTTCTTTATCTTTTAATTCCGTTTCAATATTTAACTTGTTTGTATTTTTGGCAGTAACATTATTTTTCCAATCGCTGCGGGAATATAAAACATCTTTAAATGAAGTATTTAAAACAATTTGATTATTATTATTTTCATTAATATCAGATGATATTTGAAGATATTCAATAAAACCATCGAGCGCCTTTAAGTTTTTATCCGAATACATTTGTATAAATGGCTCTAAATCCTTTAAATTAATGTTATATGCAAATAAATGACCTGAAATTAAATCTTTATCAAAAGTTTTTGTAATCGGGTAATGCGAACTGAAATCAATATCAAGTTCGCCAAGGGTTTCATTATTTGTATTAATTTTTCCGTCTAATTTTACACTTATTTTATTTTTTTGGGAATTAATTTTAATATTTATATCTTTGCCCGAAAGTTCAATATTTTTTAATAAGTTTTCATCCTTTAAATTAACGCAGTAATTATAAACATTTATTTTTGCTTCCTTTAAGGAGGTTTTAAAACCCTGTTTTCCTTTGGAATTCAATAACTTTTGAAAATTGAAGTTTCCGTCTTTATCTTTTATAAGATTAATATTTAAGTCTATAGAGTTAATTTCTTGTAAATTTAATTTTTTAAGAAAAAGCGGTAATATATTTATTTTTAAATTAAGATTTTTGCTGTTAATTAAATCTTCGCCGTTGATTTTATTTTTCATATCAAGATTTAAAATATTAACTGTAACAGCAGGGATTATATGGGTTTTAAATGTTAATGTATCATAATTTAAACAAATATTGGTTTTTTGCGAAATAAAATTTTTAATATAATTTTTGCCCGCTAAATTGTTAAGTACGGCAGGAACCGCATAAAGATATACTCCTTCAAGCAGAGCAATAATTATGAGATATTTTGAAAATATTTTTATAAAATTTTTATTTATATGCATGGTTAATTTATTTAAATTCGGTTAAATTAATTATATTATCTATAAAATAAAAGTTCAAACTGTTAATCAAATTTGCAATATCTTATAATTGATGTAAAATTTATAGGTAACACTATAATTGGCAATAATATGATTAAAATAAATTTTATAAATAAATTTTCAAAAATAAAAATTCATAAAAAGTCTGTTAATCTTTTATCGGTTGCGCTTTTTGCAATACTTTTTACAAGTATTCTTGTATCAAAATACTTTTTCTTTCAAACCATTGTGGGCGATGATAATACCAGTAAAGTAATGGTAACTGCACCTAAAAACATAGAAGTAATAGACAGTATAAAAACAGAAAACAGAAAAAGAGAAGTGGCAAGAAAAGTTAATGCTATCTACTCAACGGCTGACGACTTATATATAAAAAACAATTTAAACGATATTATTAATAAAATAAAAGAGATAAGAACAAATACCTCTGACTACAAAGATAAACAAAAGATATTGGATGTAATGATAGATGTACAAGATACATCATTAAAGAATTTTGTAGTTTCATATTTTTTAAATGCAAATGATGAATTAATAAATAAAGTATTTGTATCCTCGGAAAAAACATTAACATCCGTATTAAATGAAGGGATAACGGAAAAAGACTTTGAAGAAAATGCGCTTTCAAAGATAATAAGGAGAAATGTTGATCCGAATACTCCGAATAATCAAATAAAAGTAATAACTGTATTATTGGAGCAGGTAATTGTTCCAAATATGATAGTGGATGAAAAAGCCACGGAGCTTGCCAGAAAAAATGCAATGGATATGGTTGCTCCGATAAAAGTTAAATTTAACAAAGGCGATACAATAATTAATGTGGGTGAACCCGTTACTCAGGTTAAAAAAGAAGCATTAAGCAAGGCGGGCTATAATATTTTAAGAATAAATTACTTTGGAATAGCCGGTATATTATGTCTTGTTTGTATAGGAATATTTTCGGTATATTTTTGCTTAAAGTCATTTGAACCTAAATTTATTGATTTAAAACATTTATCGTTAGTCGCATTTGTATCTTTGTTTATGGCGGTCTTAGCCGTTCTTCTGCCTTCCACCTGGTCTGTATTTATACTGCCGTTCCCGTTTTATACAATGATTTTATCGGTATTTTTAAACCCGAGAACAGCTTTCTTTATAACGGTAACTCTGTTAACGGTAATAACATTGTCGCTTCAATTTTCAGCGCTTGCAATGTCGGCATTTTTATTGTCTGTTATTATTTCAACAACGGGCATGACGACGATAAAATATTCAAGAAGATTTGATTTAATACGGGTAGGCTGTTACACGTCATTAGCAATGGCTGTAATAATACTATGTGTATATTATGACTTAGGGTTTGAAAAACTTCGTCAGGATATCTCGGCAGGTCTTGTGAACGGTATATTATCAGGAATACTTGCTATTGGGGTAATCCCGTTATTGGAAAATACATTTAAAGTAATAACAATGTTTGGTTTAGCGGAATACGGAGATTATAATCAACCGTTATTAAAGAAATTGCACGAGGCAGCCCCCGGGACTTTCGAACACAGTTTAAGAGTCTCAAATCTGGCGGAATCCGCAGCGGAAGCAATAGGTGCTAATCCTATTTTAGCCAGAGTAGGCGCTTTATACCATGATGTAGGTAAAATAGTAAGACCGTTATTTTTCGTAGAAAATCAGACCTACGGCGGTATAGAAAATCCGCATGATAAGCTTACACCTCGTTCAAGTAAAATGGTTATAACCTCGCATACAAAAGACGGTGTTGCACTTGCAAAAGAATATCATATTCCTGAAGTTCTGCAGGATTTTATAACACAGCACCACGGAGATTCACTTGCAAGTTACTTTTATAATCAGGCAGTAGCGCAGGAAGGTGCGGAAAATGTAAAAGAAGAACAATTCAGATATACAGGGCCAAAGCCCAATTCAAAAGAAACAGCAATATTAATGATAGCGGATGCGGTTGAATCAGCCTCAAGGACTTTAAAAGACCACTCTCAGGAAGAACTTGACACACTCATAAATAAAATTATTAAAGACAGACTTGATGATAATCAATTATCAGAAAGTCCTTTAACTTTAAAAGATATAAAAGTTATTGCTTTAACTCTTTCAAGGGTATTAAGATCGGTATTCCATAAGAGAATTAAATATCAGGAAGCAATTGAAGATTTAAAAGAAAAAACCGAAATGAAACAGGATTCAAATGGTCAAAATTAATATCTTTGTTGAAAATACTTACGAAGAATTTAATATTGATGAGGTTAAAGTTTTTAATAACTCTGTTAAAATTACTGATTATTTAATCACTTGTAAAGAAGTTTATGAAAAATCCTGCTTAAAAAAATATAAATATACGGCAATATGTTTTGATATTGTTCTGGCAAATAACGGTAAAATCCGCAGAATAAATAAGGAATACAGACAAAAAGATACCCCGACTGATGTAATAACATTTGCAATGTTTGCGGATTCATCAGAAGACGAAAGGTTTATATTGGAGGGAGAAATAAATCTGGGTGAAATAATAATTTCTCTGGACAAAATTGAAGAACAGGCAAAAGAAAATAATGTAAAATTTGAAGATGAATTGTATTACATAATTTCCCATGGAGTATTACATCTTATGGGTTTTGACCATTTGACCGAGCAAGATTATAATTTTATGGTAGATTATCAAAATAAGGCGAAGGCAATATTATGACCAGATTTAAATCTTCAAGTGTAAAAGAAAGCATATCTCATGCGTTAAGGGGATTAAAATTAGCTTTAAGTTCGCAGAGAAATTTTGTAATTGAATTTTTATTTGGGATTTTAGTTTTATTTTGTGCAATTTTTCTAAGATTTGATATTACAGACATTTGTATTGTAATAGTCATGATTGCAATAGTTTTAATATGCGAACTTATTAATTCCGTAATTGAATTTACACTGGATGCCGTTTATAAAAACAATTATTCAAAATTAGTCGAAATGGCAAAAGATATATCTGCGGGAATGGTATTGTTATCTGCAATAATTAGTGTGGTGGTCGGAATTTTAATTTTCACAAAAAATATAATCAGTTATTTTGATTAAATTTTAAGCAAAAAAAAGGGACATATAATGCCCCAAACAATTCGGAATGTAAAAGAAAATTTTTGTTATACATATAATTAATATGTATGTTAGATTGTAAGTTGTTTTAATAGCAGTTTAAGTATTTTTCCCAATTAATCTTGTAGTCGTGTTAGTTCTCTCTTAATATCTTTTGTTTATTTGTGTTTGATTAACTCTTACATGTATATAAAGTATTTTGTATATAAAAAATTGCTAAACTTTAAATAAAAAATATATATTAATGTAATATTTCTTAACAAAGTACAAATTAGCTTTAAGGGTGAAAGAGTAATAGGACAAATAATTAAACAGGCGGATAATATACGAATACATATTTAAACAATTATTATAAAGCTATACATATTCCACTCTCACTCGTAAACTGTTTGACCGAATGAATTTTCGGTCTTTTTTTTGAATTTTCGGAAGGGTGGAGTGAGTGAAACGAACGAACCCGAAAGTGCAATAGACAGGCGGAGCGACAAAATTACGCAGTAATTTTAAAGCGAAGCGGATAGTCTATGCACACCCGAAAATTCAATTAAGGCGAACGACAGGGCAGAGAGGAAGGAAAAACCAAATGGCGAAATTGTGTGTAGAAAGTGAAACGAACGAACCCTTCCGAAAATTCAATTAAGGCGAACGACAGGGCAGAGAGGAAGGAAAAACTAAATGGCGAAATTCCGTACGGAATTTTGTTTCTTGAAATTCCTTTCGCTCGAACTTGTCACTCCTTCGGCTTTGCCTGTCGTCGTTTCCGCCTTCAGCTACGCATACAGGCTCAATCATCCTCGCTTCGCTGCGGTGTTTCGCTTTGTAGCTAACCGAACTTTGTCCGTACGGAATTTCGCAAAAAAAAGACGAATGTGTGATTCGTCTCGGAAAAAAACAAGTAACAATGTACTAGGCAAATATGTTTATTGAACCCGTCATAGGTTCTTCTTTTTCTTGAGAGTCTTTGTTTTCCATATGCATATAAAATGAAAACGGATTAGACCCTTTTTTATCTTTATCAAGATTATATGTTTCAGTAACCTGTGATGCCTGAGTTACAACCTCACGGTCAACAATTTGGTTAATTTCGTCCACACCTACCGCCAATTTACCCATATTTTCTTTGGAGGTAAATAAGCTTTGAGCCGCTTGAGAATTTAAATATTGAACATTTGCACTAAAGGCTTGAGAAAAATTAATATCAAAATCAACAGCCGCCTTAGATGCTTTTAATGCTAATTCTCCGCTTGTTCTTTGAGCATATAAGTCAGTGCCGAGTGATACTCTGTTAAATTTTGATAAATCTAACTTAGATACATCAACGGTTTTTTCATTATTCGGATTTAATATTTTTTCCGTAACTTTAGCTAAAGCCTGTACATCTATTACAGGTTTTTGATAATTAGCTGAATTTACGAACCCAACGTTTAATCCCATTTTCCGCCTTTTCTCAATTTCTTATAGTTTACTAATCGGCAGAATTATTAAAAAACTTTAGTAAAAAAGCTTGTTTTTTTAATATATGTTAACAATTTTTGCAATATTTTATTTAAAATCCTAAAAAACACTTGAAGAAAAAATATGTTTTAAATATGATTAAATAAAGATATTATTAGTAAAGGAATGTAATTATGAACCCTATAGTTGAAAATTTAGGCAAAGAATATTTAAATAAAGAACTTCCGGAACTTACTCCGGGTGATACCGTAAAGGTTTTTGTAAGAATTGTTGAAGGAAACAAGGAAAGAACACAGGCTTTTGAAGGCACAATTCTTAAGAAAAGAGGAAGCGGAGTAGGTAAAACAATCACAGTAAGAAAGATTTTCCAAGGTGTAGGTGTAGAAAGGGTATTCCCTGTTTACTCACCTCGTGTTGAAAAAATCACAGTCGTAAGACGCGGTGATGTTAAACGTGCTAAGTTATATTACTTAAGAGAACGTTCAGGTAAAGCTACTCGTATCAGAGAAAAAATTGATAAAAAATAGTTTTATGAATTATATTTAAAAAAAGCCATACCCCCTTGAGTATGGCTTTTTATATATAAAAGAGGTTGAGATGGATTATATTCAATGGTACCCGGGGCATATTGCCAAAGCGGAAAAAAAATTAAAAGAGCAGGTAAGTATTGTCGATGTTGTCATTGAGGTTATTGATGCAAGAATACCCGTCAGCAGTTCATATCCTGACATTGAAAAACTTTTAAAAGATAAACCCCGATTAATCCTTATGAATAAATCCGACTTAGCGGATATAGAACAGACTAAAATCTGGCAGAAAGCAATAAAAGAACAATCAAAATGTGCGGTAATCGCAACAAGTTCATCAGATAATAGGGACTTATCTAAAATTTTAAATAAAATAACGGAACTTGGACAGCCTAAGATTATAGCACTTGTAAAAAAAGGACTGCTCCCAAGAGCGGTAAGAGTAATGGTAGTCGGCATGCCGAATGTCGGAAAATCCAGTATTATAAATAAACTGATAAAAAAGACAAAAGCTAAAACCGGCGCAAAAGCAGGTGTAACAAGAGAACAACAGTGGGTAAGAATTAATCCTAAAGTGGATTTATTGGATACTCCGGGGATTATCCCTTTAAAGCTTGAAAATCAGGAAAATGCCTGCAAGCTTGCATTTGTTGATTCAATTGGCGAAAATGCGTATGATGTTGAATTTATTGCTCAAAAGTTTATTGAGATAATGAATGAAAATTATCCGAATTTATTAAAAGAATATTATAAAATCGGGGATGAGGATGTAAATCTTGAAAATATAGCATTAAAGCGGAATTGGATAGTATCAGGGGCGAAAGCGGATACAAAACGGTGTGCGCAAAATATATTAAATGATTTTCGTTCGGGCAGACTGGGTAAATTAACCTTGGATAAACATGAATAAGTTATTTGATTTTGATAAAAAAAAGTTAAAAGATTTTGATTATATAATCGGAACCGATGAGGCGGGCAGAGGCCCCGGGGCGGGCGGTGTTTTTGCGGCTGCAGTTTGTTTTAATTCTTTTGATAAGTCACTAATAAAATCACTTAATAAAATAAATGATTCAAAACAATTAAGCGAGAAAACAAGAGAAGAACTTTTTGAAATTATAACCGCAAACAGCATATATTCAATACATCAGGGCAGTGTTGAAGAAATAGAAAAGTATAATATTTTAGCTGTATCATTAATGCAGATGAATAAAGCCTGTAATGATGTCATATCAAGGCTTAAAAGTGAAAATGTTATAACTTTGGTTGACGGTAATAAATTAATAAGAAATTATAGTTTTCCGCAGAAAACAATAGTAAAAGGCGACAGTAAATCGGCATCTGTAGCAGGAGCAAGCATTTTGGCGAAAGTAACCCGTGACAGGTATATGAATGAACTTGATAAAGAATTTCCGCAATACGGCTGGGCGCAAAATAAAGGCTATATGACAAAGGCTCATCTGGATGCGGTTGATAAATACGGACTTTGTAAATACCACCGCAAAAAATTTTTTGAAAAACACTTTGAAACAGCTCAGCAATTATCACTTCTTAAATTTTAAGGTTAATTGTCTTCGTTTTTTCTGTTATTGTTGTTAACCCAACCTAAAAATTTTTTTCAAATTCAGTTAAAAATTCAGCAGGGGTTTGATTAAATCCTTTTGCAATTTTTTCTAAAACATTTAATTTTATATTTTGTTTTAAAGTCTCAATCCTTGATAATATTGCAGGGTCAATATCGTTTGCAATGGCAAACTCATTAAGAGAGATATTTATTTTCTCTCGTTTTTTCCTTATATAATTTCCAAGATTTTTATATTGCATTTTAACAATTATCAAATATAATGGATTAAAAATCATTGATAATTATCAATAGTAAAATGTATGAAAAAGAAATAGAAATAAATTAAAAATAGAAGACCAAATTATGAGTATTGCTCAGGAAATAAATGAAATTGAAGGATGTTGTAATATAATTTCATGTGCAACAACTAATGAATATGACCCTCCAAGAAATCAATATATTGATAACTCGGTTACGATATTGAAGGAATATGTTTTAAAAATTAAAGAAAAAATTGAAAAACACATTGAATATTGTGAAAAATTAGGAATATTTAATGATGCATATAACGATAAATTAAATATATAAGCAAACAGCAGATTAGTCTGTCTTTAATCCTTTCAGGTACTCTTTTAAATTTTTAATTTCTTTTAAAGTCCTGTTTAAAAGCTGAGATTGGTAGTAATCAAGTTCAATAAATTCATCATTTAGTTTATTTTCGATTTCAAACTGGTAAATATCCATTTTTTTAGTGAAATCAGTTATAAACTTTTTTCTGTCCTCAGGTTTTAAAAGCCCCATTGTGCCAAATCTTGCTTGAAGCTGAGTATAAAATAACGAGGGATTATCACTTCCCGATTCAAAAAATAATTCTTTGAAATAGTCATAACCATGCTTTGTTATTGAATAGTAGGAGGATTTTTTCCCGCCTGATGATGTTATTTCGTTAAGTTCTACCGCTTTTTCTTTTAATAATCTTTTAAGAGCAGGGTATATTGTTCCGATACTCGGTTTTGTAAATGTGCCGAATATCTCAATAATATCTTTTCTGATGGAATATATTGTTTTTTCTCTTTTATGAATAATATATAAAATTAAAATTTCTATCATAGTTAACTTATAGCATAATTCTTATTTTAGGGCTAAATGTTAAGAAAAAAATACTTGTTATCGGTATATATTTGTGACAAAATTTAACTGTAGGCAATTTATCATGACAGATTACAATTTAGTATATACACTTGACGGTAAAGTATACATTAATTTGACAAACAGTTGTACTAATGACTGCATATTTTGTATTCGTTCAATTAAAGATGATGTTGTAGGGGCTAATTTATTTTTAAATACCGAAAATGTTAATGCCGATGATGTGATTAAACAGCTTGAAGCTTTGCAAGACAAGCTATCCGATGAAATTATATTCTGCGGATACGGTGAACCTATGTTAAAACTTGATGTTTTAAAACAAGTTGCAAAATACATAAAAGAAAAATACCCCGATAAAAAATTACGGGTAAACACAAACGGGCATGCTAATTATGTTTATAAAAGAAATGTAGTTCCCGCGTTAAAAGGTTTGATTGATGAGTTTTCCGTCAGCTTAAACGGAGAAGATGATAAAGAATATAATGAACTTTCTAAGCCTAATTTTGAAAATGCTTACGAGGAAGTAAAAAAATTTATAAAAGCCTGTGCCGATGCTGATATTAATGTCACTGCAACGGTTGTGGAGGGCTATAAAGGCAGACATCTGAACTTAAAAAAATGCGAAGAAATTGCAAAAAGCCTCGGTGCAAAGTTCAGGGTCAGAGAATGGATTGAAAACGGTTACTAATAAAGGAAAGGACAAAATATATGAACACATTAGACAAAATTATGAAACCAAAGTCTATTGCAGTTATCGGAGCTTCAACAAAGCCGAAAACAATAGGTTCTGAAATTATGCAAAGACTTAGAGATTATAAATTCAACGGGAAAATATATCCTGTTAATCCTAAAGGTGGTATTATAGAAGGTTTTCAAGCTTATACTACTATAGGTGAAGTCCCCGGGGATGTTGATTTAGCAATTATAGTAGTTAATGCTAAATTTGTATTGGATACAATCGACCAATGCCACCAAAAAGGTATTAAAGGCTTATGCATAATAACAGCAGGCTTTAAAGAAACAGGCTCAGAAGGTGCGGAAATGGAAAAACAGCTCTTGGCTAAAGTTAAAGAATACGGCATGAGATGTGTCGGCCCCAACTGCTTAGGTGTTTTAAATACTCATCCTGATGTAATGATGGATGGGACATTCGCTGAATCTCTTCCAATCAGAGGCGATATCGGATTTGTATCTCAATCAGGCGCACTTGGCGGCGGTATCTTAAATATATTAAAAGACTTAAACCTTGGTTTTGCTCAGTTTGTATCTATCGGAAACCAGGCTGATATTAATGCTGAAACAATGCTTGAATACTGGGAAAATGATGACGATGTAAAACAAATTCTTTTGTATATGGAATCAATTCAAAACCCTGCTAACTTCAGAAAATTAGCTTCAAGAATTACAAAGAAAAAACCGATTTTAGCATTAAAATCAGGCAGAAGTGCAGCTGGCGCATCAGCTGCTTCATCACACACAGGCTCACTTGCAGGCGCTGATAAAGCTGCAGCAGCACTTTTAAAACAATCAGGTGTAATAAGAGAATTTTCTTTAAAGAACTTATTTGCTAACGCAAAAGCATTTTCTAACTGCCCGATACCAAAAGGCAACAGAGTTGCTATTATTACAAACTCTGGCGGCCCGGGCATTATGGCAACCGATGCTATCTGCGAAGCAGGCATGAAAATGGCTCCTATTACGGATGAAACAAAAGCTAAATTAAGAAGCTTCCTTCCGTCTGCTGCCTCCGTTAAAAACCCTATTGATATGATTGCGTCAGCACCTATCGAACACTATATGCAAACACTTGAAACTGTTATTGCTGATGAAAATGTTGATATGATTATGGTAATTTACTTACCGTTCTTAGGTTTAAAAGATATCGATGTTGCTCACGCATTGATGGAAATAAAAGCAAAGAACCCATCTAAACCTATATTGGGTGTATTTATGACAACAAACGATTTCTTCACAAAAATTTCAAATATGGAAGTTAATATGCCGTTCTATATGTATGCTGAAGAAGCAGCTGAAGCTTTAGCAAGACTCGACCAGCAAAGACAATGGATGGAAAAACCGATGGGTCAAATCCCTTGCTACGATGTTGATAAAAACAAAGTATGCGAAATTATTAAAAAATCTATTGATGAAGGCCGTGACCAATTAACTACATTAGAAAGTATTGATGTACTTCAAGCATACGGCATAAGAGCTTGCAAATACGGCTTAGCTACAAATATTGATGAAGTTGTAAATCTCGGAAATTCAATCGGCTACCCGGTTGTTATGAAAATGACATCAAAAACAACTTCTCACAAAACCGACGTAGGCGGTGTTGTTGTTAATATCAGAAGTGAAGAACAATTAAGAAACGAATACAATGCACTTCTTAAAAGACTTGAAGAAAAAGGATTACTTGAAGGTTTAGAAGGTGTAATCATTCAAGAAATGGTAAAAGGCTCAAGAGAAATGGTTTGCGGTATTGCAACAGATCCTCAATACGGCCCGATGATGATGTTCGGCTTAGGCGGTGTATTCGTTGAAGTTATGAAAGATGTAACTTTCAGAATTGCTCCTTTAACTGATGAAGATGCAATGGATATGATTACATCAGTAAAGGCATACAAGCTATTACAAGGTGCAAGAGGCACAACACCGGCAAACATCAATCAAATTCAAGAAACTTTATTAAGACTGTCACAATTGGTTAATGACTTCAAATTCATTGATGAACTTGATATTAACCCGTTATTAATATCTGAAAAAACAGGTGAAGGCATTGCAGTTGACGGCCGTATTAAAGTAAGAATTAAAGAGGCTCAGGAAGCTTTAAAAGATTGCTGTGCTTGCGGTTCTTGCAGTCTGTAATCTGTAATAACGACCAGATATAAAAAAGAGCCCTTAATATTAAGGGCTCTTTTTATAATATTATTTCTTTTTTTTCATAATTTAAAGTATAAGATTGAGGAATTTCACTATTAATAAAATATTTTTTTACAAGTTCTTTATGACATTCTGACAGATTATTATCATCAAAAACAGGCAATTCAAACATTTTTGAATATAATTTATGTTTATCTTTGCATTTATATCGTTTAAGCATTTCATAATACACTTTTTCGTTATAGTCGAAAAACATTTTATAAATACAAAAACTTCTTTCCAAATCTTCAAGATAAATAACATCAAAATCTATAAAATGTAATTTTGAATCTGCGCCTAAAATTATATTACATAAATGACAATCGAAAACTTTCCCCGATACTTTTAAAGGGTTATTTTCTGATTTAAATTCGGTAAAAAGCCAATTAAGCACTTTATCTGCAATTTCAATTTGTTTTTTAAAATTTTGTTTATCAAAATATTCTTTTAAAGTTATTCCTTCTATAAATTTATGCTGTATTGTATCTGTTAAATATTGTAATTTTGTGTTATTTTCGGCATATTGACTTTCGGGTATAGAGGATTTAATTATTGTAAATTCGTTAGTTTCACTATCTTTTTTTAAATAAGTATAAGCTATAAGGTATTTTCTGTCTGCATATTTCCATATATATTCATTGTTTTTTACTCTTTCAATATGTTCTTTATATAAAAAAGAATCCTTATTAAGTTTAT
>CANQNW010000008.1 GCA_947625305.1 Candidatus Gastranaerophilales bacterium
CAGCCTACAGATCCGACAGACACACAGCCTACAGATCCGACAGACACACAGCCTACAGATCCGACAGACACACAGCCGACAGATCCGACAGACACACAGCCTACAGATCCGACAGACACACAGCCTACAGATCCGACAGACACGCAGCCTACAGATCCGACAGACACGCAGCCGACAGATCCGACAGACACACAGCCTACAGATCCGACAGACACACAGCCTACAGATCCGACAGACACACAGCCTACAGATCCGACGGATACGCAGCCTACAGATCCAACAGACACACAACCTACAGAGCCGACGGATACTGAACCTACAGAACCTACACATGATGAACCGGAACCGACATTAGATCCTACAGATGTAGATACTGAGCCGACGGATCCGACTGACACGGAACCAACAACTCCATCAGATACAGAACCAACGGATACAGAACCTGATATTCCTTCAAACCCGACAGGTGAAGATATTCCGCCTGAAGACCCGACAGATACGGAACCAACAACTCCGACTGACACGGAACCAACAACTCCGACAGATA
Organism: Candidatus Gastranaerophilales bacterium; assembly: GCA_947625305.1. GTDB lineage: Bacteria > Cyanobacteriota > Vampirovibrionia > Gastranaerophilales > Gastranaerophilaceae > Avigastranaerophilus. The sequence goes on from CANQNW010000008.1 coordinate 548, forward strand.
CGGAACCAACAACTCCGACAGATACGGAGCCAACAACTCCGACTGACACGGAACCAACAACTCCATCAGATACAGAACCAACGGATACAGAACCTGATATTCCTTCAAACCCGACAGGTGAAGATATTCCGCCTGAAGACCCAACAGACACGGAACCAACAACTCCGACTGACACGGAACCAACAACTCCGTCAGAAACAGAGCCTACAACACCGACGGATACAGAACCAACAACTCCATCTGATACAGAACCAACGGATTGTCCGGATGAACCTACAGAACCTACTGATAAAGAAGATGAACCGGGACTAGGCGATGATGATACTGTACCTTCAACTCCATCAGATTCTGAGCCTACAGTTCCATCTGATACAGAACCAACAACCCCATCTGATACAGAACCATCAACTCCATCAGATACGGAACCAACGGATTGTCCTGATGAACCGACAGAACCTACGGATAAAGAAGAAGAACCGGGATTAGATGATGAAGAACCTTCTCCGTCAGATGAACCTGCACCTTCTGACGAACCTGCACCTTCTGATGAACCTAATCCTTCTGATGAACCTGATCCTTCAGACGAACCATGTCCTGATGAACCAACTGAACCTACGGATAAAGAAGAAGAACCCGGATTGGATTCTATAATAGAACCAGGAAATACATATGTAACTAGAAATCAACAGAATAATAACACGACACAAGTAAGTCGTTCGGAAACTGAAGTTAAGCCAAAATCAATAGCAGGTAAATTAGGTTCTTTATTAATCGAAAAATTGGCAGTCAAAAATAATAAAGAACAAAAAGGCTTAAATTACAGAGCATAAAAATATAATAAATTAAAAGATAGAATGAATAATTATTCATTCTATCTTTTTTTATATAAAAAATAAAATTATTTGTTTTTAAATTGATCTAATATATCTCTCCAAGATTCTCTATATTTAAAATTTTCACCTAAAGATTCTATTAAAACCCCAGCATGGTGAATCATTGGTATTAATTTATCTGCTTTTATCGTTACGGGTTTATCAATATTATCATCTGTATCGTTACAAATAAAGTAACCAATGCCGTCTTTATCTTCTTTATAGTCTACAATAGTCATTTCATGCCCGCCTTCAACTTTATTGTTTTCAATAAAGGTAATACCGACAATTACATTTTGACCAAGTTCAAGGGTTTTTAAAATTTGCTGCTTAACTTCGTTTTGTTCTGCAAAATAGCCTTGCAAATATCCTTCTTCATTAAGATTTTGGTATACTACTGAGGCTTTAGGTCTGTCAAAAACAACATTTTCAACAAAATCTTTTTCGCTTTCAGTTAATCCCGCAGTATCTTGATTAAATTCTGTTTGTGCTCTTTCATCTGTCATCGCATCATATGTGTGCTGTGAACCTAAATTTAAAAGAGCAGATTGAATTAATACATCAATACAAGATCTTTCACCGGGGTCTTTATAAGAAGTTTGAACTCTTGCTCTGACTATTGCGTTTCTGTCAGGTTTTATTCTAACTATAACATCATCCCAGTTGTTTAATATTTTATGTTCTGTTTTAAAATCTTTAAGAGCTTTCATCGCCGAAATATAGTTATAGTCTATTGATGACATTTTAACGGTTCTATCTACAGAGTAGTTTTTACCGCTTAATCCGTTAGCAAATCTTACAAATTCTGCAGGCGATTTACTTGCTAAATTAAATTCCATGCTTGCAACTACACAGCAGGAGGAACTTACATTTAATGCTTTTTGGGGTAGAGGTCTGCCGGTTTCATTTTCAATCTGTTTTGCTACATTATTTGGAATATCCCCGAATTTTTGAGTAATTACAAACGGATTATCCAGAGCTTTTAATACTTCAGAAAGAATTTGATTCGTATCTAACCCAATAATTCTCGGTTCTGTTGCTATTTTGTACAGATTTTCCAAAACGGTGGAACCGTCATTTGAGTTATTATTTGCAAGAATTCCGCTTTCTGAAAGTTTTCTCAATACAAGTTGAGATTCCTTGTTTAAAAATGATTTGACGGTATTGTATTGCTGCTGAGGTGAAGGTATTGATTTTTTATCTTTTTTTCCGAATGAAGGATAGTATGCTAAAACATTTTTGCTTGTTACTCGTTTTAAATTTTGAGGCACAGAGTGAACTTGCGGATTTTGCACCGTTACTTTGTTTATATTATTTCCCTTATGATTTATTGTAGGAAAATTATTAAATTTTTGAATATTTAACATAGCAATACTAATACCTTCTTATATATAAAAAAAAGTTTATGAAAAAAATTGCCATAAAATATTAATATTATTGTATAAATTTACAATATATTATAAATAATTTTTACCTTCTTTTAAGCCTAAAGCTCTGTCGTAGAGTTCTACTCTCATGTTATTCGCATTGCCTTTATCTATAACGTAATTAACTAAATCTAAGTAATATGAAGAAATCGTAGTACGGTTTGTTTTATACCATACATCTTCGATATCCAATGCCAGCCATTTCCCTCCGCAGTCAATTACAGAGTTTATCCATAAATCAATTTCTTTTCTGTTGTCATTAACATTAGGAATAATTATATATTTTGAAGTCATAAGACCATTGTTGGCTTGATTTGCTAATGCGTATCTTTTCATATTTTCAAGCACTTTTTTATATGCATTAACCCTTTTAATTTGTTTGTATGTTTTTTCACAGCCCGAATCTATTGAAATTACTACGTTTAATACACCTTTTTTAATTGCCTCCTCCATTGCAGGCGAATGTTTAATTCCTGAAGAATGTATCCTTATATTTTTAAAATTATTAGAAGATAAAAGTTTAATTATATCCTCAAACTCAGGTGCAATGGTCGGTTCACCGCCGCCAAAAGCTATTTCTCCTCCCGGTCTTAGTATATTTTTTTCTATCATATCTTTTAAAACAGGTACGGAATTATATGGTTTGATTTTCTCAAAAAGCTTTCTGTGTTGAACTTCATAGCAGTATGTACAATTACTGTTGCATGCAATCCAATAATTAAATTGAAGATAATTTATATAATCTTCTTCATCCCATTCTTTTTCCTCCAGAAAAACGCACCCTGTACAATTTGGAGTTAGAATGCCGTTTCTGTGGTTTTGCCTGTATATTCTTTTCTTTTCAAATAATTCATTCCAGTCAATGGGTTCACCGGAGTATTCATTCTCTAAAGTTATGTGTCCGCCTCCGCTGTGACAGGTAAAACAACAAGTTTCAAGTCTTGTATGTTCAAAATCCATTCCGTGCTCTATATATCTGCAGCTTAAATATTTCATTCTTTATTCCAATCTGTTACATATTAAATTAACATCTTAGCATTTTATAGTCAAGAATGCTAAGAATTACTAAATTTTTTGTGCTTGTTTCTGTGTTAATGTTATAATATTCTTGTTTAAAAGTATAGACAGGATAGTGCATTGAAATATACAAGCTGTATTCATTTAGAACATGGAATTACTTTTTTTTCTAATTCTGTTCAGATATGTTGTATTAGCTCTCACCCGGGCGGCGGAAATATTCTGCAAATTGAAAATTATCACGGCGAGCCTATTAATTGGGAGGATATTTTTTCTAAACGTTCCATAATGCGTGAAAATATAAAAAACGGTATTATTCCGGATAAGTGTCAGGGCTGTTATTATCTTAAAGAAGGTGATTGGAACAGCGAAAACTATTTTGATGAAGTATTAATCGGACACTTTACTCATTGTAATTGTAATTGTATTTATTGTTATACGGAAAAGGATAAAAAGTTTTTTAACCAAAATAAAACTTATAATGTGTACCCGATAATAAAGGATATGATTGATAAAGGTATTTTATCTAAAAATTCTACAATTACATTTGGCGGGGGTGAACCTACTATTTTAAAAGAGTTTGAAGAACTTGTATATATGCTCCTTGATTATGATGTTTATAATATCAGAATTCACTCTGACGGGATTAAATATTCTTCTGCAATTGAAAAAGGGCTAAAATTAGGTAAAATAACTTTAATTACATCAATTGATTCGGGCTCAAAGGAAGTTTACCAAAAGATAAAACAAGTTCAATGTTATGATCAGGTATGGAAAAACCTTGCTAATTACGCAAAAACTAAAAACGGATTAATAAGGACTAAATTTGTACTTATTCCGGGGGTAAACGATAGTTTGGCTGAAGTTAAAAATTGGCTTAAACAAACTTATGAGGCAGGAATTACAGATGTTGCTTTTGATATTGAGGACAATTGGTTTAAAGAACACAGAAATAATATTCCTCAATATGTCTATGTTATTTGTGATTTCGTTTTTGAATGCTACAGACAATATAATATTAAAACCTGTGAGTTGTATGAAAGAGCATCTAACTTAAAAATTGACCGAGAAAACAGATTAAAAATTCATTAGGATATTAATATGTTATTTCAATCAAAACAAAAATTAAATACTTCTTGCCGTTATGTTAATGGCGGGTTGATTTTTACCGCAGATAATAAAATAACAATTTGTGATAAATCTTCTGATATATTATCAAATGAACTTATTATTTATGATAAATTTAACGGAATTAATTTTGATGCAGCTGAGTTAAAGGCAAAGCTTGAAGAATTAAAATATAATTATTCAAACCGGTTTGATAAAAAAGAATGTCTTAATTGTTATAATTTTGAAAATATTAAAAGCAAAGAGCAAATACCTTTAAATTTTATAGAATTAAATCATTGGAAGTCTTGTTTTTTAAATTGTAAATATTGTAATTATGCAAAAACAGATGATTTATCTACAGTAAGTCATTATGATGTAACACCGATTATTCAGGATATGCTTGATAAAAATCTTATAAACAAGCAGACAAAAATAATTATCGGCTGCGGAGATGCGCTTTTACATCCTGAATTTGATAAATTAATGTATTTCTTTATAAATAACGATATGAAGGATATTGATATATATACTCCTCTTCAAAGATACTGCCATTCTATAGCTGAAGCGATAGATAAAAAAATAGCAAGATTATTTGTTTCTTTTGATTCTGCGTGCCCTTATATTTATCAATCGGTTAAAGGATATAATAAGTTTGATATTGCTGTTTCTAATTTAAAACGTTATTTAGAATTCAATGATAAATCTTCTAAAAGAATAATATTAACCTATAAGCTTGTAAAGGGTGTAAATGATAATAAAAAAGAAATTCTTGACTGGTTTATGATGTCAAGAGGATTAGGGATTAAAAAACTTTTTGTTGATATTGAGCAAAATTGGTATGATGAATTAATAAATTCATCTGACGAAAATTTAAACCAATTGATAATTTTCATAAAAGAACTTTCACTCCTGAATAATTATGATATTGAGTTTTCGTTGAAACTGAACAAACTTTTTAAGCAAATAGAAAAGGATACTAATGTTTGTATTTAATGAAAAATATGTAAGTAAAAAAGAAGGATATTATTACAGCTGTCCTTGGATTGAACATGGGTTAGTTTTTTTTGAATACAAACTTGCTATGTGTTGTAACAGCGGGCATGAAAATGGCGGCAATACCATTGTAAGAAATAATTATACAGGGCAGAGGATTAATTGGGAACGAATTTTTAAGGTAAAAGATACTTACCGTAAATTTCATAAAAAAGGGAAAATTAATGTTAACTGTATTAATTGTCCGTATTTAACAGAAGAAAAATGGGAGGGTGAAAAATATATTAATAACCTGTATATCAGTCATTGGACACAGTGTAATTCCAAATGTATATACTGTTATTCCGCTCAAAATCCTAATGAATTTATAAGTGATAAAACATATAACGTTTTTAATACAATAAGAGAAATGTATGAAAAAAATATACTTCGCCCGGGCGGACTTATCTCTTTCGGCGGCGGAGAGCCTACTTTATTAAATGAGTTTGAAGATTTAATTAATTACTTTTTAGACAATTATTTCTGGGGAATAAGGGTTCACACTTCAGGAATTAAATACAGCCCCGCTTTAGCCCGGGCAATTAATGAAATCAGAGGCTATGTAGTTGTTTCAGTTGATTCGGGAAGCAGAGAAACCTTTAAAAAAATTAAGCAGGTTGATGCCTATGATAAAGTTCGTGACACAATAAGAAAGTATGCTCTTCAAACTAACTATTTAGGAAGATTTCTTATAAGTGCAAAATTCATCATAATCCCGGGGATTAATGATACTATTGAAGAAATTGAAAATTGGATGAAGGCTAATTATGATGCAGGGCTTTATACTACGGTAATTGATATAGAAGAAAACTGGTATCTTAAAAACAGAGGAAATGTTCCGCCTCATATATTTAAGCTTATTGAATACGCAAGAAAACGCTCTAAACAACTTCATACAAATTTTGAACTGTATGAAAGAGTTCAAAATCTTATAAATGATAAAGTAGCAGAAAAGAAAAATAAATTACTTAAATAATTTATTTTATTATTGCTTGAACTTCTTTAAAATCAGGGTGTCTTGACGTTTTTAAAAGTTCAAAGATTACCATTTCATCTGTTACTATCTGGCTGTTTGCATGGATTAATCTTCTTAATGCCGTTTCTTTATTTTCGTTATTTCTTGAGCCTGATGCATTTTTAACGACAAATACTTCATATCCGTTATTTAATAAGTCAAATGCCGTTTGAAGTACGCAGATATGTGTTTCTATTCCGAAAATTATAATATGTTTTTTTTGTTTTGTTTCAAGTTTTGATTTTATTTCATAAAATGCGCTAAATGCTGTTTTTTCAATATAATCAGCATTTGGTAATTCTGATTTTATTTCTTCTATCGTAGTGCCAAGGCCTTTTGGGTATTGTTCCGTTATAATTACGGGGATATTCAGTATTTTTGCAGTTTTTGCAAGTTTTATTGCGCTATCTTTAACAGAATTATCATTCAGCATTTTCACAAGTTTTTCTTGTATGTCTATTATTAAAAATAAGCAGTTCTCAGCATTTATTGTATTCATTCTAAACTCCTTTTTATAATTTATTATATAATAACCATGTTATGGAAAAGATAAAAAATATATTAAATTCGGGGAAAATATTAAAATTAATCTGCGGGGCAGGCAATGAAAATTATAAGGAAATTGAAAAACTCTCTTTTGTGTTTGCCTCTGCAGGGTTTAATATGATTGATGTATCAGCTAAACTTGATGCGGTCAATAGCGCAAAATTAGGTATTAAAAGGGCAGGAAGGGAAAATGATGCTGCAATATGCGTTAGCGTAGGACTGGCAGATGATATACATCTTAAAAAAGCAGTTATAAATATGCCCAAATGTACATCTTGCAGGGATTGTATTAATATTTGTCCTCAAAATGCAATATTTAATGAAGATAAAAAAATATTAGTTGATGAAAAAAAATGTATCGGCTGTTCAAAGTGTCTATCTGAATGTTTAAACGGTGCAATTTTTATGGAGCACAAATATAAAGCACCTTATACAATGCTCCTTCCCTTATTATCGGAAAATATTGACTGCGTTGAATATCATTGTTCCGTTAGTGATGAAGATATAATTCTTGATAATTGGAATAAGATTAAATCCATATATAAAGGGTGTTTAAGTATTTGTTTGGACCGTTCTAAACTTGGGGATGATAAAATAATTTTACTTTTAAAAGAAATGATTAAAGATATTGATGATATTATAATTCAGGCAGACGGCAAACCTATGAGTGGCGGTGCGGATGATTATAAATCTAACCTTCAGACGGTTGCTTTTGCGGAAATAATAAAAAATAATAACCTGCCTGCCCGTGTAATACTTTCAGGCGGAACAAATTCAAAGACAACAAAGTTTGCTAAAGAATGTAATATCAGTGTTGACGGGGTAGCATTGGGCAGTTATGCAAGAAGACTTGTAAAAGAATATATATCATCAGATGATTTCTTTAGTGATGAAGTAAAACAGAAAAAAGCAATAAATATTGCAAAAAATCTTGCCGATGAATTAAAAAAATATCTTTAGTATTTTGATATTTCGCTAAAGTACATTTCAAGCGCTTTATATCCCGAATAAATTTCGCTTGTTAAATTAACATATCTTGAGGCAACTATAAATTTTAATTCTTTAGCTCTTATTTGCATAATTTCGTTTGCATCATCTCTAAGCCCTTTATCTAAAGATAAAGCCCATCTTTTAAGGAAAGAAAGTTCTTCGTTTATTTGTTTAATTGTTGAATATTCCAGCAAATTAAAATCATATTTAGCGAGCAGTGCTTTTTCTCTGTTATTAATGCGGGGTTGAACAACGGGAGCACCGTATACTTTTTTTATAACCATATAATTATCGGCAACTCTTCTGTGGCTTTCAGGTACTTCACCCCTTGCAAGCATAGCAGATGTACTTAAAGAACTGAATTTATCATCTTCGCTTGACAATGAACTTAAATTAGTGCTTTCAATAAAAAATTTATTATGATTTGAAATAGTGTTATTAATTGCCCCATCTCCATATAATTTGATGTACTAATATAATAAAACTTCAAAAAAATTTTGTCATGGGATTTTGAATATTTATTAAGATTTTTTGTCAAATTTTTTACAATAGTATTAAATTTTTTTTTAGAATATAATTTAGTTATGTTTAAGTATGATGTAATAGTAGTCGGAGCGGGACACGCAGGATGTGAAGCAGCTATTGCGTGTGCAAAATCGGGAGCCAAAACTTTGTTGGCCTCACTTAATTTGGATAATATTGCTTTAATGCCTTGTAATCCTGCAATAGGAGGGCCCGCTAAATCGTGTTTGGTTAGAGAAATTGATGCCTTGGGCGGTATTATGGGAATAGCTGCCGATGCTACTTATATGCAGTTAAAAGTCTTAAATTCATCAAAAGGCCCTGCTGTAAGAGCCTTAAGAGCGCAATCCGATAAAAAAGAATATATGCGTTTTGTAAGAAGTCTGCTTGAAAGTGAAGAAAATTTATCTTTAAAGCAATGCACCATGTCTGAATTACTTGTTGAAAATGACTGTGTTAAAGGTTTAAAAGATGAATTCGGACAGGAGTATCTTGCACCCTGCGTTATTTTAACAACAGGAACTTCATTAGAGGCAAGAATTTGGGTGGGGCTTCAATATTTGGAATTTGGAAGATTAGGTGAGGCCAGTGCTAAAGGACTTTCTCCATCTCTTAAAAGGTTAGGTTTTAATATTGGCAGATTAAAAACGGGAACTCCCGCAAGAGTTGATGCAAGAACTATTGATTTTGATAAAATGGTAATTCAACCCGGTGATGAAAATCCTTCATTCTTTTCTTTCCTGCCGGATAGACCTATTAGAAAACAGTATCCTTGCTGGCTGACAAGGACAACGGAAAAAACTCATGAAATTATAAAAAATAATCTTGATAAATCCCCTATGTACTCGGGTTTAATACATGGGATAGGCCCAAGGTACTGCCCCTCCATAGAAGATAAAGTTATAAGGTTTGCGCATAATCCTTCTCATCATATATTTATTGAGCCTGAAGGTAAAAATACATACGAAATGTATGTTCAGGGTTTTTCAACGAGTTTACCCGCTTCTGTTCAAATAGAAATGCTTCATTCTCTTCCGGGGCTTGAAAATGTTCATGTTATGAAACCTGCGTATGCCGTTGAATATGATTATGTGCCGGCGGTTCAGTTAAATCATTCTTTAATGACAAAGCTTATTAAGGGTTTATTTTGTGCCGGGCAAATTAACGGAACTTCAGGTTATGAAGAAGCTGCAGCTCAAGGGCTTTTAGCAGGTATTAATGCGATTAAGTATCTGCAGGGGAAAGAATTATTAACTCTTTCAAGAGAATCATCATATCTCGGTACTCTTGTTGATGACCTTGTAACTAAAGATATTAATGAGCCCTACAGAATGCTTACCTCGCGTTCCGAGTACAGATTACTTTTAAGGCAGGATAATGCAGATGAAAGACTTACAAAAATCGGTTATGAGGCAGGACTTATAAGCGAAGAACGATATAAACGATTTTTAGATAAGCAGTCTTGTATTGAAAATGAAATTAAACGGCTTATGAGCGAAAAAATATCTCCGAGCGAAAAGGTTAATACAGTTCTTAATAAATACGGCGAAAATATAGATAGAGGCATGAAACTTGCAGAACTGATGAAAAGACCTAATATTACTTATGAAACTTTAATTGAAACCGATGAAAATACCGCAAAACTTCATCTTACAAAAGATGTGTATGAACAGGTGGAAGTTAAAATTAAGTATGAAGGATATATAAAACGGCAGATTGAGCAGGTTAATATGTCAGATAAACTTGAAAAAATAAGAATTCCTTCTGATATTGACTATTCTGCAATAAAACACATTTCAACGGAAACTCGTGACAAACTGGCAAAAATCCGTCCTGTTACTTTAGGTCAGGCTTCAAGAATAGGCGGAGTAAAGCCTGCAGATATATCTGTTTTAATGATTATGATTGAATCTCATCAGCTTAAGACAAAATAAAAAAGACACCCAAATTGAGTGTCTTTTTGTTCTTTAAATAAAATTATTATTGAACTTCAATAGCATTAACAGGGCAGCAGTCTGCAGCTTCTTTAACGCAGTCTTCATTTCCTGCGATAGCATTTGCATTAACTTGTGCTTTATCATCTACTGAAAATACTGCATCACATACAGATTCACAAGCTCCGCAAGCGATACAAGAATCATTAACTGTAACTTTCATTATTTTCTCCTTTTTCATTACTAATGTATTTTTATAAAAAAATACAAATTAATTATAACATTAAAATTTTAAATTTAAACATAAATCAATTTATATCTTTACAGTAAGCATTTTTTCTATACAATTTTTTGCCTTAAGTCTTACTGTTTCATCAATTGTAATTTCGTTACTTTCTGTTAAGAGAACATTATAAATATCTGCTAATGAATTTTGTTTCATGTTAGGGCATATAACAGATTCTTTTATAAGTGTAAATTCTTTGCCCCAATTATTTAGCTTGCTGTCCCGATTAAGTCTTTGAACAACACCTTTCTCCGTTGCGATAATAAATTCTTTATTATCTGATTTTTTTGCAAATTCCATAATCTCTTTAGTTGAACCTACAAAATCCGCTAATTTTGAAACTTCGCCGTGGCATTCGGGATGCGCTAATATAAGAGCATTAGGGTGTTCTTTTCTTGCTTTAATCATATCTTCGGGGGTAATTCTTAAATGAGTAGGACAGTACCCGTTATAGGTTATTACTTCAACATTTTTAAGTTTGTATTCCACCCATTTGCCAAGGTAGGTATCAGGGACAAATAAAACTTTAGGTTCATTTAAACTTTTTACAACGGAAATTGCATTTGAACTTGTTACGCAGATATCTGATTCCGCTTTAACTTCCGCTGTTGAATTAATATAGCATACAACGGGGATATTCGGATGTTGTGACTTAAATTTTCTTAAATTCTCAACATCTATCATATCTGCCATAAGGCATCCCGAGTGCATATTAGGAAGCAATACTTTTTTCTGGGGCGATAATATTTTTGCGCTTTGCGCCATAAAATAAACACCTGCAAACACTATAATATCCGCATTGGTATTTGCTGCCATTCTGCTTAAATAAAGGGAATCTCCGACAAAATCAGATACTTCATCAATTTCGCACTCTTGATAGCAATGCGTAAGAATTATTGCATTTTTCTCTTTCTTTAGTCGTTTGATTTCCTCAATAATATTCATTTAAGCCTTATTCTCCCTTGTTGTATATTTAAGTATAACGGGAATTTAAAGTCAAGCAATTATAGGTTATACAATAAGCCAATTAAGTATCCTGTCTGCTATATAATTAAAAGAATTAATTTCTTCAAGTCTTTTAGGTTTAATATTTTTTGAATAAATAAGTATCGGAACCTGCTCTCTTGTATGGTCTGTGCCGGGTACGGTCGGATCACACCCATGGTCTGCTGTTATTATTAAAAGGTCATCATCCGTCATATTTTCAATAAATTTGGGGATATATGTATCTATTTCCTCTATTGCTTTTGCGTAGCCGATTGCATCATTTCTGTGTCCGTAGAGCATATCCGTATCAACAAGATTTGTAAATATAAATTCTTTATCAAAACTGTCTATATTATATTTTTTTGTTTTGAGTTCATTTAAATTTAACTCATTTTTTATAGCTTTCAGAGTTAATTCAAGCCCTTCGGTATTTCCTCCCGTATGGATAGCATGTGAAATGCCTTTACCTACAAAGATATCTTCAATTTTACCTATTCCTAATACTGCGCCGTTATTTTTTAATATTATATCGCAGGCGGAATCCTTAAACGGTTCTACTGAATAATCTCTTCTGTATTTACCTATTCTTACGGGTTTTCCGTTTTCCATTTTATAAGGGCGGGCGATTACACGAGATACATTGTATTCATCGGTTAATATTTCTCTTGCAATTTCGCAGTATTTATAAAGTGTTTCAAGCGGAATAACATCAATATCAACTGCAATTTGAAATACACTGTCGGCACTTGTATAAATTATCGGGAATTTTGTCTTGGAGTGTTCAAGGTGCAAATCTTCAATTACTTTTGTTCCCGAGGCGGGGTAATTTGCAAGAATGCCTCCGCAATTAGTTTTTTCTATAAATTTATTTATCAGTTCACCCGGAAAACCATTTGGGTATACCTTGAAAGGGTTATCCAATATTAACCCCATCATTTCCCAGTGACCTGTTGTTGTGTCTTTACCTTTAGAGGTTTCTTTCATTATTCCGTATTGAGCAATGGCATTTGGATTTTTATTTATGCCTTCTATATCGGAAAGATTGCCTAAACCTAATTTATAAAGATTTGGACAGTTAAGACCACCATTAGCTTTAGCAACATTTTGCACGGTATTACATTCTGGTGTATCCCCATATTCTCTGCAATCGGGCATTGCACCTATTCCCATTGAATCTATTACAATTACTATTGCTCGTCTCATAAATTCCCCTTACTTTTTGTATATTATAACCTAAGCAATAAAAAAAGTTCCTTTTACAGAACTTTTTAACAAATCCCTAGTCTCTCTCTTTTGATTAATCATTTTTTAAATTAATATCTAACCTTAAATTTTCCTTTTTCCTCCACCCTTATAACTTCACCATCACTCCTTTCCCCGTATACTATTTTCCCCGTGTTTTATATAGTATGCCTAGCGAATAACTTATACAAGGTTAAGTTTATTAATTATTTTTTACAATTGACCATGCCCCTAGATACAAGTGTTTAAAATAATTTTTACATTCGTTAATATTAAAAAATCCTTATTTTTTAACATTTTCGCTATTGACAGTGTCATGTTCTTTATTTATTTGTCTCTTAAAACATGCACTAATTCTGTAGTAAATTTTTTATGTAACAGGCATGAAATCATGCTTACGGATTTATAAGCATGTCAATTAAACTGTCAATCAGCGGATATTTTGTTATCCTGTCAATAAAAATAAACATCGGTGCGGGGTTTGCTTCTATAAAAACATATTCTCCGTTTTTATTTAATCTTATATCTATACCCGAATACTTTAATTTAAGAATTTCCATTACTTTATAGCAGTCTTTAATTACTTTTTTTGGTAATTTAATTTTAGTATATTTTGCATTTCTGTCTTCTCTAAAGTCAACTGTTTTAGAATTTATTTTCAAAGCATAAATACCGTTTTTATAGACATATACTCTAACATCTTCGCCGTCAATATATTCTTGGAATTTGGCAGGGACTTTATATAAGGTTTCCAATCTTGATTTTGTTAAAGCTCTTTTTGTAAGTTTTTCTGTATAAGCTCCGCCTAATACTGGCTTTACTATTATTTCTCCGTTATTTTGTTCAAAAAATTCTTTTATGGAATTTTTATCGTTTGTAACAAGTGTTCTTGGAATTCTGATATTATTTTCTTTCATTAAGTGCAGCGCATATGCTTTTTTTTGGTGGATTTCGAATGCTTCTACCGAATTGCACCAATTTGTTTTTAGTGAATAAAAAAGACTGAAAAGAGCAGATTTTCTTTCTCTGTATATCATATCAGTCAGGTAGGCATCATTGTTAATTCGTTCAAATTTAATTCCGTTAAAATTTCGCCAATAGACACTTTTAATATCTTTAAAATTAATTTTTTTATTTTTTATTTTTAGGTAGCCTTCGTTATTTTCGTCAGGATTCCATTTTATCAAAATATTTTCAGGGTATAACCTGGTATCAAGAAAACAGAAGTCTTCTTTTTTGCTTTTTAATATATCTGCAACAAGTGCAGAATGTGCATCATTATTATCACCCAGAATTAAAATCATTATAGGTTTATAAAATCATATGTTAATGTTTTTGTCAATATGAAGATTTGTTAAGGATATATTAATTTTACTAAAGTTCTTTTTAAATTTGCCGATATTTATATAAAAAAGAAAGGGAAAAAATGAATATAAATCGTTTTTCATTTGTTAAATTTAATTCCGTAATCAATGAAAAGGCTAATAAAAACTTAAATGTTCAAAAAAAAGCTTCCAATGCTAAAAAGATTGGTGAAAAATATACAACGCAAGCATTAGGTGAAGAAGGCGGAAATAGAGTAATTAAAGATGAACAAACTTTTACTCCAAAGGTTTATAAGGAGAATGTTAAAAATCCGGAAGAAGCAAAAGATATTGTTGATAAATTAAAAGCTGAAGGTACTCCTGCCCCCAAGGTTTATCTTGATAGTGCTCAAGAAGGCAAAAAAATCCAAGGTACACCGGGACCAGGTGTTCATCTAGACGAAGGACAATATGAAGGTAAAAAAATCCAAGGTACCCCGGGACCAGGTGTTCATCTAGACGAAGGACAAGAAGGCAAAAAAATCCAAGGTACACCGGGACCAGGTGTTCATCTAGACGAAGGACAAGAAGGCAAAAAAATCCAAGGTACACCGGGACCAGGTGTTCATCTAGACGAAGGACAAGAAGGTGAAAAAATCCAAGGTACTCCCGGGCCTAATCTTGAAGGAAAAGTCAACCGTGTAAAAATTGATGCATCAAACAGAGAATTACCTACAATTGACTTTGATTATACGGGCTATGTCAAAATAAGTAAGCATATTCCTAAATTTAATCCTAAAGAAACAACAACTATGGCATTAGGTGAAGAAGGCGGGAGCAAGTATCCTAATTTATCAGAATATTAATAAATTACTATAAATCAAATAATTTGATATAATTTACCTATAGAAATATAGGTAAATTATGTTATTCAGATTTTTAACTTCAGGCGAATCCCACGGTAAATGCTTAACTGCAATTGTTGAAGGAATGCCCTCGGGTGTTGCTATAGATATTAATTATATCAATAATGAACTTGCCCGCCGTCAAACAGGTTACGGCAGGGGCGGGAGAATGAAAATAGAAAAAGATACAGCCGTTATTCTCTCAGGGGTAAGGCATGGAATATCTACGGGGGCGCCTATTTGTATTCAAATAGAAAACAGGGACTGGGAAAATTGGAAAATTCCAATGTCGGCTGGTGCTGTTGAGTTAAATGAAGAGAATTTAAAATTAATAGAGGAGAAAAAAATTAAAAATGTACGTCCCGGGCATGCTGATTATGCAGGGGCTTTAAAGTATAACCATACTGATGTGAGAAATATTTTAGAGCGCTCAAGCGCAAGAGAAACTGCTATAAGAGTTGCAGTCGGGGCTATAGCTAAATGTTTATTAAAGCAATTCGATATTGAAGGAATTTCTTATGTTACTCAAATTGGTAATGCCTTGGCTGATGAGGTTGATAATCCTTTTGATTTTTTTGATGATATTGAAAATTCCGAACTCAGGGTTTTATCACAAAACGATTTTGAAAAAATGAAATCTGAAATTGATAATGCTAAAGCAAATGGCGATACAATAGGCGGTAGTTTTAAAGTTATATATAAAAATGTCCCCGTTGGTTTAGGCTCTCACGTTCATTGGGATAGAAAATTGGATGGTATGCTTGCTCAAGCAGTTATGAGTATTCAGGCTGTTAAATCCGTTGAAATCGGTTTAGGCTCAAAAGCTGCGCAATTAACAGGCTCAAAAACCCATGATGAGATTTTTGTTAATAATGGTAAATATGAAAGAAAAACAAATAATGCAGGCGGGATTGAAGGCGGAATATCAAATGGGGAGGATATTATAGTATCTGCCTCCATGAAAGCAATTCCTACTATGATTAAACCTTTAAACTCTGTTGCATTAGATACAAGAGAAAATGTTTCCGCTCATTTTGAAAGGTCTGATGTTTGTGCGGTGCCTGCTTGTTCAGTTGTGGCAGAAGCTATGTGCGCAATTATTTTAGCTGATGCAATGATGGAAAAATTTTCACATGATTCCTTTGACGAGATGAAAATCAATTATGAAAACTATATTAAAAGGATTTCCGAAAGGTAATTTATGAATATTGCTTTAATCGGGATGATGGGTTCAGGAAAATCTACTGTGGCAAAGCTTCTTGCCAATCAATTACAGAACTTTTCTTTTGTTGATACTGATGAAGAAATAATTAAATCTCAAAAAATATCAATAAACGAAATTTTTGAAAAATACGGGGAAAAAGCATTCAGAACAATAGAAACCGTGCAGTTAAAAGATGTATTAAAAAATGACAATCAGGTTATTGCAACAGGAGGCGGAATTGTAATTTCCGAGGATAATCTTAATTTGCTTTTAAATAATTCTGTTCTTATATATTTAAAGGCAGAGCCCGAGGAATTATATAAAAGAGTTAAAAATAATAAAGAGCGCCCCTTATTAAATGACTGTAATATTAAAGAAAAAATTATAAATTTACTCGGTCAAAGAGAAGAAAAATATAAAAAAGCACACTTTATAATTGATACAACAAATAAAACACCTGATATAATTGTTAAAGAAATTTTAGAGAAAATATATGGAAAAAATTGAAGTTAAAATAAATCCCGTGGGTGAAAGTTCGTACCCGATTTTTATCGGGAAAAACTTGTTAAATAATTTATATGATATAATTCAAAAATTTACAAAAGCATCAAGGTATCTTGTTGTGACAAATGATACTATTTATTCTTTGTACGGTGAAAAATTAAAAAATGAATGTTCGCAATTTATTATTTTACCTGATGGTGAAATATATAAGAATATGGATATTCTGCAAAGAATTATTGATAAGTGTTTAGAATTAAACCTTGAGCGGAAAGATGCAATTATAGCACTTGGAGGCGGAGTTATAGGCGATATGGCAGGTTTTGCCTCTTCTATATATAGAAGAGGGATTGATTTTATACAAGTCCCGACAACTCTTTTAGCAATGGTCGATTCATCTGTCGGAGGGAAAGTTGCGGTTAATCATTCTTCAGGTAAAAACATGATTGGTGCTTTTTATCAGCCAAAAGCTGTAATAGCTGATACTAACACTTTATCTACTCTTGACGAAAGACAATTTAAAAGCGGATTGGGTGAAGTTTTAAAATATGCTTTTATTGAAAAAAACTGTGCTTGTCAGAGTGATTTTAATTTTCTTGAATTTTTGGAAACTCACAAAAATGATATTTTATTAAAAAATGCAGATATTACAGAAAAAATGATAAAAATATGCTGTTCTTTAAAGGCATCTGTTGTTAATAAAGATGAGAAGGAAAAGGGGTTAAGAGCAATTTTAAATTTCGGGCATACATTTGCTCATGCAATAGAAAAGCTAACGGGATATGAAAAATATACTCATGGTGAGGCTGTAGCAATCGGCATGACAATGATTTTTAATATTGCGGTTAAATTGAATTATGTTACTGACGGGTATTATAAAAGGTGTATTAATTTAATAAATAACTATTCTCTTGTTAATACATATTCGGAAGAATTTTTACCTGAAGATTTTTATAATTCAATGCTTTCGGATAAAAAAGTTTCTGAGGGCAGAATAAATTTTGTTATTCCGACAGGGGAAAGAGAAGTTGAAATAATAAATAATATTGATAAAAATATTGTATTAGAGGGTATTTAATAGTTGTACAGATAAAAAGGGGTTTATATGAAGATATTACTATCAAATGATGACGGAGTTATGGCTGAAGGTATAAAGGCTTTAACCGTTGAATTAAGTAAAGAACATGATGTATATGTTGTTGCGCCTGATAGAGAAAGAAGTGCAGCGGGGCATTCTCTGACCCTTCATACCCCGATAAGAGTTGAAGAATTAGATTCAAAATTCGGAGCAAAAAGAATATGGATAACAAGCGGAACACCCGGAGACTGCGTTAAAATAGCTATAAATGCGATACTAAGCGAAGACGAAAAGCCTGATTTAATAATATCAGGGATTAACCATGGCCCCAATTTAGGTTCTGACATATTATACTCGGGTACGGTAAGCTGCGCAATGGAGGGCGCAATGATGGGTTACCCCAGTATTGCGGTATCACTTGCAAGTATGTCCTCTGAACCCGAATTATTTAAAAATGTTGCAAGCTTTATGGCAAAATTTGTTCATAAAGTAAAAGAATTTAATTTTCCTAAAAAAACGATATTAAATATTAATGTACCGGGGTTAATGCCCGAGGACCTAGCGGGTGTTGCAATAACCAGGCTCGGCGGTAAAATGTTTACCGATGAGTACGATAAAAGAGTTGACCCAAGGGGCAAAGTCTATTACTGGATGGCGGGTGAACTCATTAAGCAGTGTGAAAACGATGACTCTGATATTAATGCACTAAGGTGGAATAAAGTTTCAATTACTCCTATTACTTTTGAAATGACACTTGAAAAAGTCATGCCCGAGCTTGAAAGTGTTTTGTGCAAGGGCGGAATTTCAGACTGGCAGTAGTTAATATTGTCCGAGATTTTTAATATGTTCAATTTTAGGGTTATTTAATCCGATTATTGCTATGCCGTCAAATCGGAACGATTTACATTTTAAATCCGTTTGAGAAAGATAAGCTGATATTGCCTTATGTATTTTTTGAATTTTTAAACCGTTAATTGCTTCAAAGGGATGTCCGAAATCAAGGTTAGTTCTTGTTTTAACCTCGACAAAGACGAGTGTATCTTTTTCTTTTGCAATAATATCAATTTCGGCATTTTTAGAATAATGCCAATTCCTCTCTATTATAGTATATCCGCATTCTTTAAGATATTGGCAGGCTGTATCTTCGCCTTGTTTACCTTTTTGTATGTTATCTTTAAGCATAGTTTGATTATATCAAAATTTTATGATAAAAATGAAATGTTATGAAAAATACTCAAAAAACAATATTTATAACAGGTGCATCATCAGGAATAGGTAAAGCTGCAGCAAAGGTTTTAGCTGAGAAGGGACACAAAGTTTTTGCAGGCATAAGGAGAAAAACTGATAAAGAAGAACTCTCCAAACTAAATAAAAATATTATTCCCGTTTATATTGATGTTCAAATTTCTTCAAGCATTGATAAGGCTTTTTGGTATGTTATAAAACAAACTGATAAAATTGATGTTTTAATAAATAATGCAGGTATAGTTGAAGCATGTCCCGTTGAATGCATAAATATTGACAGGCTTAAAGAACAGTTTGAAGTTAATACTTTTGGTGCGCTTGCGGTTACTCAAAAATTTTTACCCCTGCTTTCAGGCTCAAGAATTATTAATATAAGTTCTGATGCCTCAACAGGACTGTTCCCTTATATTTCTGCTTATTGTGCTTCAAAAAGAGCAATGGATATATTATTTAATTCTTTTTATCTTGAAAATAAGGATAATATTAAGGTCATATCCATAAAACCCGCATCAATAAAAACTCCTATTTGGAATAAATCAGCTAAAAGGGCAAGAAAATATTTTGAAGGTGTTAATGAACTGATTAAGCAAAAATATGAAAAAGATTTACTCATCTTGGAAAAAAATGCGCTGGATAATAATATAAAGGGGCTTGATGTTAGTATTGTTGTTAATACAATAGTAAAAGCAATACAATCAAAAAATCCGAAATCTTCTTATAACGTTGGTTTTGATGCAGTTATTGCGGATTGGGTTTCTAAACTCCCGATTGATTTAAGTAATCTGTTAATAAAATCAAGATTAAAAATATAGCCACATGTATTATTGATTATTTTTTTTATATTTTGTTTCATATTCTTATGAAAAAAATAATTGTAATAATAGTATTAATAACTTTTGGAATTTTATTCTGGTTTTTGTATCAAAAACTTGCATTTTTAAATATTTTGGTTAAGTTTGATGATTTAGAACCGTTTGAAAAACAGATGAATGTTTATTATAAAGGATTTAAAATCGGGAAATCAACTAAAATATACCCAGATAAAGATTATACAAATACCTTTTTAAAGTTAAAAATTCATCCTAATAATATAAACCTGCCCGAAAATATAACGGCAAAAATCCAAAAAAAAGGTACGGGCGGATATATAAATATAATTTATCCCGATTCTCCGTCATTAAAGAAAATAAAAAATGATGATGTAATCCCAGGGCGCTTAACAAAAGATATAACAACTATTTTAAGTGAAGAAGGCGCAGAAGAAATATTATCAAATGCTTCAGGACTTATATCTAATGCAAACACTGCAGTTCAAAGTCTTAACGGTATTTTTATTGAGGTGCATGGCATATTGCAGGATATAAGACCTGATATTAAGCTTGCAGTTTCAAATCTCGCTAAAACAACAACTAATCTTAAAGAAATGTCATCAAATATGAATTCTTCGTTAAATAAAGAATCTCTGACGAATTCAGTTAAAAATGTAGAAAATACAACAAAAAGTTTAAGTGATATTACCGTTCAAATTGACAGAACGACTATACCTGTTGTAAACTCAGTATTATGCCAGACTAATTCAACCATGAAAAATGTAAAAGAAATAACAGGCGGAGTTAAAAACACATTAAAAAAACACTTCGGTTTCGGAAGGTTAATTTTTGGCAGACCGATTAGCAAAGATTGTGAATAATAAAACTGATTATGAATAGATTGCGGAGTATATATGACAGTTACGGAACAAACAAAAAGTAATAAGTTTGAAGATTTTTTGAAAACAAGACAAGGTGATGACTTATTTGAAAAAGCTATGCTTGTTGATGAGGTTTTACATAGTGAAACATATACAGGCAATGAAGGGCTTGGAATGGTTTCAATGGATAAGCTTCAGGGTGAATACCCAATTAAAGAAAAATCAGGCGAAGTTCATTCGGTAATTATGCTCGGGTCTAATTCATATTTAAATCTTTCTACAAATGAAGAAGTTGTTAAGGCTGCAAGGGAGGCTTTGGATAAATTCGGCTATGGAATGGGAGTTGTTTCAAATTATGCGGGGATAACGGAACTTCATAACAGCCTTGAAAATAAAATTGCTAAATTTTACGGAACCGAAAGTTCAATAGTATTTCCAAGCGGTTACGGTGCAAATGTAGGTGTTATTTCTGCATTATGTAATGAAGGCGATGTAATTATAAATGACAGCGCAAACCATGCATCAATATTTGACGGATGCAGATTATCCGGTGCGGATATAAAAGTATTTCCACATGCAGATATGAACGGGCTTGAGAGAGTTTTAAAAAGACTTCCCGAAGAAACTACAGGCAGACTTATAATAACAGACGGTGTTTTCTCAATGGATGGTGATATTGCAAAACTTGATATTATAACTCAGCTTGCAAAAGAATATAAATGTAGGGTTATGGTGGATGATGCACACGGTATAGGTATTGTAGGTAAAACAGGAAAAGGCTCTGCAGAACATCATAATGTAATGGATAAAATAGATTTACATGTAGGTATGTTAAGTAAATCTCCGGGCGGACTGGGCGGATATTGTGCTGCATCAAAAGAAATTGTACAATTCTTAAAATTGTATGCGAGAACTTATTTCTTCTCTACAGCACTTCCTGCATCACTTGCGGGCGGATTGAACAAAGTTTTTGATTTGTTTCTTGCAGATAATGCAGGCAGAACTGAATTATGGGATAAAATCAATTATTTAAAAACTAAATTATTATCAAAAGGTTTTGATATCGGACATTCTCAATCCGCTATTATACCCGTTATGATTTATGATGAAGAAAAATTATTTAAAATTCATTCCGAATTAAGACAAAAAGGCTTGTATGTCAATATTGTTACATATCCTGCAGTTCGCAGAAAAGAATGCAGATTAAGATTATGTGCAATGAAGGATTTAACTTATAGTCAAATAGATAGAGCTGTTGATATTTTGGAAGAAACAGGCAGAAAATATGGAATAATTAAATAATACTTTAATTTATTTTTAAATATTGATAAAATATAAGAATGAAAAAAGTATTGGTAATAATCCCTGAAGATAATAAGGGAAAATACATCGCAAAGGGCTTTTCTTCAGCATTTAAAGACCTTGGGTTTTTTGTTATTGAAAAAAAGATATATGACTTATTCTTAGATGAAGTCTATAAAATTAAACCCGATTGTATTTTTTATTTTTGGTCAAATAATTCTCAAAATACTGCTGTTCTTGACTTTTATAAAGATTTAAATATTGAAAATATTAAATTGATTAATTTTGCGGAAATGTCTGAAAATATCCCCAAAGAGCTAAGGAAAAAAACTTTATCATATTGCTTTTCACAAGATGAAAAAGTTAAAAAAAACAAGATTTTGCTTGGTATAAACGGAAAAGATTACAAATCAAAATTTTCAGGATATAAATATTCAATTACTTTTGCGGGAAATCCTGCATATGAGTACAGGGAAAGGCTTTTAGCCTCGATAATCTATAATTTTGGAGAATTAAATATATTCTGCCGTTCGTATGATTTTTACAAGAGTGCGGAGGAAATGTATAAATTAAACCTGCTGCCGGATAGATACATTGATATATATCGCTCAGCATATAGAGGATATGTTGATTCTCAAAAAGAATTAGCGGAAATTTATTCTTCTTCAAAAATTAATATAGATATGCTGAATACTGAAAAGTTATCTGCAAATTACAGATGTTTTGAAATTTTAGCATCGGGTGGTTTTATGCTTGCTCCGAAAACTGCTCAGACGGATTATCTTTTTGACTACGGTAAAGATTTTGATTTTTATACTTCTCAGGTTGAACTAATTGATAAAATTAAGTTTTACCTGAATAATTTAAACATTGCGCAGTTAATAGCATTAAACGGAAGAAAAAATGTTTTAAGCAATCATTCTTTTTATGATAGACTTAAATCAATATTGAGGTCGGTTTATGGCAAAGATTTTAGTAGTTGATGATGATACAGCGATTAATGAACTCATAAAAGTCAATTTAGAGTTAGCCGGTTATAAGGCAGTTTGTGCATTTGACGGAAACAAAGGATATGCGCTTGCAAAACAGGAACTGCCCGATTTAATTATTCTTGACGTTATGATGCCTGAAGTTGACGGTTACACCGTTGCTAAAAGGATTAGAGAAAATCAAACGACTAAAGATATACCGATTATTATGCTTACTGCTTTAAATATGCTTCAAAATAAGGCGCAGGGCTTTAATATAGGAGTTGATGATTATTTGGTTAAACCCTTTGAAATGGAAGAACTCCTGATGAGGGTTAAGGCGCTTTTAAAAAGAACAAATAATATTCCAAAATCAGTAGCGGTTAAAGAGGTGTTAGCTAAGGGCGATATAACTTTAATACCAGAAACATATTCTGTCGTCATTAACGGAAAATCGGCAAAAGTAACACCCATTGAGTTTGATATAGTTAATTTATTAATGCAAAATTATGGGAATATGGTTTCAAGTGCTAAAATATTAAATGATGTTTGGGGGTATGCAGCGGATGATGCAGTTGAAACAATCAGAGTTCATATGAGGCATATAAGAACAAAGCTGGATAAAATCTCAGACGGTAAAAAATATATAGAAACAATATATGGCGGCGGCTACAGACTTATTCCCGAGGGTGTTAAGGAAAAAGTAAAATAATATTAACAATACTTAGTATATGATATTGTATTATATATATAAATTGTTATAATAAAGATGAAATACAGGTATTGTTGTGAATATTATAAAAGCTTTTAAAGAAAAATTTAATATAGTTGATAAAAATAATGAATTATATATAAAAAGATTCAGATATAACGAGAATTCAATTTATCAGTATGATTTTATTCTGTCTTTAAAAGAAAAAGAATATCCAAAATATCTTTGTGAAGCATATTATGTTAAAACAGGACAAAAACTTAATTTAAAGCATCCTAAAATTTTAAATGAAAAAATTCAATGGTTAAAAATATATGATAATAAGCCGATTAAAACAACTTTAACCGATAAGGTGCTGGTTAGAGATTGGATAAAAGAAAAAATAGGTGAAGAGTATTTAAAGCCTGTTCTTTGGATTGGGAATAATTTTGATGATATTCCTTTTGATAAATTTCAGGAAAAAATTATTATTAAATGTAATCATGGGTGTAAATGGCAGGTTGCATTAAAAAATAAAGATGAATTTTTAAGTAACAGTCAATTATTCGAGCTTATTAAAAAACAATTTGGTTTATGGATGACTCAAACATTTTTTGGTTGGAGCGACTTTGAAACACAATATTTAAATATCAGCCCGCAAATTATAATTGAGTCGTTTTTAATAGTTGATGATAATGAACAGCCGCAGGAAATTGAAATTTGGTGTTTTAACGGAAAAGCTAAAATTATCCAAAAATGTAAGTATATTAATAAAAATAATAAAAATTTATACCGGCAAATATGTTCATACGATGAAAATTTTAATTACTTTGATGTCAGGTTCTATAAAACAAATGAAATTCTGCACACTGAACCTGATGAAATTTTAAGACAAGCAAAGGTTTTAAGTGAAAAGCTTGCAAAAACTTTTAAATTCGTTCGTGTGGATTGGTTAATTCATCAAGATAAATTGTATTTTCAGGAAATGACTTTTACACCGCATTCAGGGTTTATTATCTTCCCTGAAAATCATAATGAACTGCAAATAAAATTTGGTAAAATGTTAAATTTGAAAGGAGAATAAAATGCCTGATAATAATGACTATAAAGATATATCAGACTTAAGCATTAGTGAAATAAACCAACTTTTCTCGGACATAATAGAATTCCCCCCCCCCCATAGATGCTAGAGTTGCAATGGATACCATGTATACAATATCCGCTACTCCGGGTTTAGGTTGTGGAGGTCCAAAATAAACTTGGTAAAAGGTTAAATTTAAAAGGAGCGTAATATGACAGATAACAATAATGATATACCAGACTTAAGCATTAGTGAAATAAACCAACTTTTCTCGGACATAATAGAATCCCCCCCCCATACGAGGGTAGAATCGCAATGGATTCTGTGAATGTGCCAGGATTATTGACCGGTGGGACGAATGTCGTTAGCTGCGGTGGAGGAAAATAAACTTAACGAAGAATAAAATGAATATTACATCAAGAACATATCATACAAAAGATAAAAATTATGCTGTATGTTTTGTTGAAGATTTAAAAAATCATATTTTCTATATATTTAAAAATGAACTTCTAAAAGAATGGTATAATGCCGAAGATAAAGAGAAGTTTCTTTTTGATGTATATAATAATAAAAATTTAAAATGTTCAATAAGTAAAGACAGCAGTAATTTTATGTATTTTCTTGAGCAGCTTAAAGAATTTTTTATTGAAAATAATTTTATTTATTCCCTGCACCTGGAACTCAATTATAATTGTAATCTAAAATGTAAACACTGTTTTAATCCTAAGAATATAAACGAGTATTCAATAAATTTTGAAACTGCTAAAAAAATTATAGATGATGCATATTCATCCGATATATACTCTATTGCACTTACCGGCGGTGAATGTACAATAAATAATGATTTCTTAAAAATAGCAAAATACATTAAAGAAAAAAATATTCATTTGGATATTTTGACTAATGCGCAAAAGCTTTATGATGATAAAAACTTATATAATGAACTTTTAAATATTTATCCCAAGTCTTTTAAAATATCCCTTTATTCAATGAATCCTGATGTTCATGATAGTATTACGGGGATTAAAGGCTCTCATCATAAGTCTTTAAGTATAATTAAATCTCTGAGAGAAAAAGGTATAACTGTTTATATTGCCGCGCCTCAGCTTATTCTTAATCCCGGTAGTTATAAGGAGGTTAAAGAATTCGCCGAAAAAATCGGGGCGGGTTTTAGTGCGGGATGTAATTTTATTTACAATAAAGATAATAATAACTTAAACATAAAATCTGGTTTTGCCGATATCGAAAAGTTTTATTTTGATACTATAGATTTGAATAATATTAGAAATTTTCAAAAATCAGATAAAAGAATTTGCGCAGCGGGCCAAACATTAATAAGTATACGGCCTAATCTGGATATAACTCCCTGTGTCGGGTTTAACCATGTTTTAGGTAATTATAATTCAACCTCATTAAAGGAACTTTCCGAAGAAATTCTTCCTAAATTTAAAGAGCAATTTATTATATCCAATCTTAAAGAATGTTTTAAATACGATTATTGCAGGTTTTGCAAGTACTGCTCGCTTCAATCCTCAAACGAGACAGGTTTTTTAAGAAAATCCCCTACGCTTTGCGAGATTGCAAAGGCATATCGTAATGCATACTTAAAACATAAAAACAGTGGTTAAAAATTGAATAATATTATATAATTATGGCTGTAATCGGTAGATAGAAGGAGAAAATTATGCCGTTATTTAAAAACATAACAAACTCCGTTAAAAGTTTATTTATGGCATTATCGGTAATATTTTTAACGGCAGTGCCTGCTTTTGCGGGTGAGGCAAATTTAGTTGTTCCTAAAATTGAAGGCGCTAACTTTAATCTGTTACTTGCAGGTATTGTTGTTTCCGTTTTAGGGCTTATTTGGGGCTTAATTGCATATACTCAAATAAAAGGTATTAAAGCTCATAAATGTATGCTTGAAATTGGTAATACTATTTTTGAAACCTGTAAAACTTATTTAATTCAACAAGGTAAGTTTTTAATAGCATTGGAAATTTTAATTGCAGTATGTATAGCCTTTTATTTCGGCTTTTTACAGGAAATGAGTATTAAAAATGTTCTTATAATTCTTGCTGCCTCAGTAATAGGTATATTAGGCTCATACGGTGTTGCTTGGTTTGGCATAAGAATGAATACTCTGGCTAACGCAAGAACGTCATTTACGGCATTAAAAAATAAACCTTTGGATATTCTTAATATTCCGCTAAAAGCAGGCATGAGTATCGGGGTATTACTTGTAAGCGTTGAATTAATTGTTATGCTTGCAATATTATTATTTGTACCGGGACACTTGGCAGGTGCTTGTTTTATCGGATTTGCAATAGGTGAATCATTAGGGGCATCGGCACTTCGTGTTGCGGGCGGCATTTTTACAAAAATAGCTGATATCGGCTCTGATTTAATGAAAATTCAGTTCGGAATTAAAGAAGATGACCCCAGAAACCCCGGGGTTATTGCGGATTGTACGGGTGATAATGCGGGCGATTCAATCGGTCCTACCGCAGACGGATTTGAAACATACGGTGTAACAGGTGTTGCTCTGGTAAGCTTTATTCTGCTCGGTGTATTTCCCGAACATCAAATCCAGCTTTTGACTTGGATATTTGTTATGAGATTTCTTATGATAATTACTTCTGTTATTTCATACGGAATAAACGGAGTATTAAACGTAATTTTATATTCAAAAAAAGAAGATTTAGATTTTGAGGCTCCTTTAACAAATCTTGTTTGGATAACTTCAATCCTGTCGATTATTATGACTTTTAGTGTAAGCAGATATTTGCTCGGTAATATGCCGAATAATTTATGGTTAACATTATCCATAATAATAAGCTGCGGTACATTAGGCGCTGCATTGATTCCCGAATTTACAAAAGTATTTACAAGTCCTAAAGCAAAACATACTTCTGAAGTTGTAACAGCTTCAAAAGAAGGCGGAGCATCATTAACTATATTATCAGGTATAGTATCGGGCAATTTTTCGGGATTTTGGATTGGGCTTGTTATTGTTGCTTTAATGACATTGGCATATTTTGCAAGTTTGAATATTCCTTCAGACATAATGATATATTCATCAGTATTTGCATTCGGTTTAGTTGCATTCGGCTTTTTGGGAATGGGGCCTGTTACAATCGCTGTTGACAGCTACGGGCCTGTTACTGATAATGCTCAATCTGTTTATGAATTATCTTTAATTGAAGAAATACCGAATATATCAGAGGAAATTAAAAATGAGTTTGGATTTGAACCTAATTTTGAAACGGCTAAGAAATTCTTAGAACAAAATGACGGAGCAGGAAATACTTTTAAGGCAACCTCTAAACCTGTTTTAATTGGTACTGCCGTTGTTGGTGCAACTACAATGATATTCTCTTTAATACTTGTAATCAAAGAAACATTGGGAATTGCACCTGAGGCTATATTAAACCTATTAAATCCTTATACAATTTTAGGATTGTTAATGGGCGGTGCCGTTATATATTGGTTCTCGGGAGCTTCTATGCAGGCTGTTACAACCGGAGCATACAGGGCTGTTAAATATATTGCTCAAAATATTAAGCTTGGTGAAAGCGATGATAAAAAGGCAAATGTTGGTAATTCAAAAGAAGTTGTAAAAATATGTACCGAATATGCTCAAAAGGGTATGTTTAATATATTTATTGCACTGTTTGCATTTGCACTTGCTTTTGCTTGCTTATCAGCACCAATGTCGGAAAATAATAATCCCGTTTCATTTTTCGTAAGTTATTTAATAGGTATAGCAATATTCGGATTATTCCAAGCTGTATTTATGGCAAATGCCGGCGGCTGCTGGGATAATGCAAAAAAAATTGTTGAAGTTGATTTGGCGGAAAAAGGAACACCACTTCATGATGCAACGGTTGTAGGAGATACTGTTGGTGATCCGTTTAAGGATACTTCTTCAGTGGCTATGAATCCTATTATTAAATTTACAACTTTGTTTGGCTTATTGGCAATGGAAATAGCTATTGCTCCCGCATTTAAGAGTATTGCTCCGATTGCGGGTGCTATTCTGTTCGTGATAGCAATTATATTTGTTATTCGTTCATTCTACGGAATGAGAATTCCTTCAGAGAAATAAAGAAAGTTAAAAAAATGCCCCTTCTTAAAAGGGGCATTTTTGTGCGAATATTAATCTGATATTAATAATCGGAAATACTGCTTTCCTCTTCCTCTTCTTCATTATTATCTTTTGTGTAGTTAGTGTCAAAATCATCGGGCAGTAAGTCATTATCAGGCCAAATAGTAGTATCATCTGCTCTTGTTGCTGAAAGGTTTAAACTCGCCGAAAAATCGGAATCCGTTAGGTCTGCTTCTTTTACTATGCACCCTGCCATATCAGCATCAGGGAAACTGCAATAGTTAACCGTAGCATAGCTGAAATCCGTACCGTTTAAAATACTTTCGGTAAAGTCGCATTCTACAATATTTGCTCTTGTAAAATCAGCAGCATTTAAGTCACTGCCCGTAAAATTACAATTTGATAAATGAGAATCAACAAAAGAAGTACCTGCAAGTTCTGCACCTGAAAAATCAATTTCTTCCAGTGTGATGTTAGAAAAATCTAACTCCGTAAGGTCAAGACCTTCTCCTATTGTTTTTTTGTATGAATTATATTCCTCGGGATTTTTTATAATCAGTTCTGCAAGTTCTTCTTTTGAGTACATTTACTATCTCCTTAATAACCTCGTATTTTCTTTATTTTTATTCCACAATTATATATATTTATAACATATTATTGTCTTTCTTTTTTATATAATGTCAAGAAATGTTATAAATTTTAAAATTTGCGCAATTTTTATTTAATAAATTACTTTATATTATCATAGGGTGGTTTTTAAAAGGATTATTTTTTTGGAAAATAGTGTTAGTAAAATTACATTGTCCTCTGTGGGTACACCTCAGATAAACGGTAATAACGGACTTCCAAAATCTGCTAATATCAGCATGGATACTTACTGCCCTAATTTAAAAAAGGATGTATATAAAACTAACGGGCAGAATAAATATTCTGGTAATACTGCTAAAACTGCGAATGTAAATCAATTTAATCCCAAACTTTTACTAAAAGTTCTGGCAAATTATGACTATATCAATAGTGCTGTTAATGAAAATCCTGAATTAAAAGCAATTCTTGATAAATATAACTTAAAAGAAATAAATAAAAAAAATATATTGGAGGTAGCAGATTCTCATTTAACTACAACTACAATGTATGCTTTAATGATTGCAAATAAAATGGGGCTTTCCGCAGGAGAAAAAAAGATTCTTGAACAGGCTTGTATTTTTCATGATTTTGGTAAAATGTTAATTCCATCACAAATATTAAATAAACCCGGTAAATTAACTCAAGATGAAAAAGAAATAATGGATTTACATTCTGAACTCGGATATCAGGCATTATTAAATTCAGGTTTAAGTAATCGTGTATTAAATTTAGTTAGAAATCATCATAAAAATGTAACGGAAAATAATGACTTGTTGGGGCAAATACTGTCTGTCGCTGATATATATTCAGCGCTTAGGGAAAAAAGGGCTTATAAACAGCCTATGTCAGTTGATACGGCATTTGAAATCCTTGACCAAAAAGCAGAAAAAGGCGAAGTAAGTGCAGAAGTAGTAAATATATTAAAGTCTACGCAAATTTTTCCGTTAAAAAAATGGGGTGCTTAATAGCACCCCATTATCATCTATAAGTTTTTTTAAACAGCTCTTTGAACTTTACCTGCTCTTAAACAAGAAGTACAAACTTTTACTCTTTTAATAGTACCGTTATCATTAATTTTAACAGTCTGTAAATTTGGAGTTTGTCTATATACATTGTGTTTATGAGAGAATGAAAGTTTTGCTGCTTTCAATGGTTTTTTTCCGCAAATTGCGCATTCAACTGACATTTTATTTTCCTTTCAAGTATTATATGTTTGAATAATATATAAAAAAAAACAATTAATCAAGCATTAATAAAAAATTTTATTAACTAATTTGAAGAAAACAGTCTTTTTATATGGTAAATAAGCTTTATTTTTTATAAAATTTTATTGAGCAGGGGTTAATTTATGGATGTTAAGTATTCTACAATAAGAGAAAAAATAGAAGCAAGAGAAAAACTCTTTTTATCCGATAAAGCAGCTTTAAGTTCAAAAACAAAGGGCAGAAAAAGATATGAAGAACCATGCCCATTAAGAACGGAATTTCAAAGAGATAGAGACAGAATACTTCATTCAAAAGCCTTTAGAAGGTTAAAACATAAAACACAGGTATTTTTCTCTCCTTATGATGACCATTTCAGAACGAGAATGACACATACATTAGAGGTTGCTCAAATTGCAAGAACTCTTTCAAGGGCTTTAGACTTAAATGAGGATTTAACAGAAGCTATTGCACTCGGGCATGATTTAGGGCATACTCCTTTCGGCCACAGCGGAGAAAGAGTCTTAAATGAACTTATGCCTAACGGCTATAGACACAATGAGCAAAGTGTTCGTGTCGCAGAGTTTATAGAAAACCTAAATTTAACCCAAGAAACATTAGACGGTATCTTAAACCACTCGTATAACTGCATGCCTTCTACTCTTGAAGGGCAGGTTGTAAGATTATCCGATAAAATTGCATATATAAACCATGATATTCAAGATGCAATCAGAGCAGGTATTATAAATTCTGATGACATCCCTAAAGAAAGCGTTAATTATTTTTCAACAACAAACAGAATAAGACTTACAAAACTTGTTAATGACATTGTTGAAAACAGTATGGGAAAAGATAAAATATTAATGTCAGAAGAATGTAAACGGCAGTTTATAAATTTAAGGTCGTGGATGTTCGATAATGTTTATAATAACTCGCCTGCAAAATTGGAAGAAGATAAAGCTCAGAATGTAATTAAACAGGTTTTTGAATTTTATTGTGATGATTTAACTAAAAAATATAAGTCATCAACAAAAGAACAGGTAATGCTGACGGCATGCGATTATGTCTCGGGAATGACTGACAGGTATGTTCTTATAAAATTTGAGGAATTATTTTTGCCATCTCCTCTAATGCAAAGGAACAGCGATAAATTTTTATATAAACTGGCTGAAATGAACGGATTAAAATAGTTAATGAATAATAAAACATATAGTGAAGCGGTTGATGAGATTAGGAACAAGTTAGACATATTGGATGTCGTACAGTCCCGTGTTGTTTTGAAAAAACGGGGTGCTAATTACTGGGGATGCTGTCCGTTTCATAACGAAAAAACACCATCATTTTGTGTAAGCCCGCAAAAAGGGATATTTAAATGCTTCGGATGCGGTGAAGGCGGAGATGCCATTACTTTTTTAATGAAAATAAATAATCAATCTTTCGCTGAGGTTATTAAAGATTTGGCGGCTCAATTCGGTATTGAACTTCCTGCATTTAAAGGTGATTCCAAACAATTTTCCGAGGAAAAACAGCAGATAAAAGATATATTATCAAAGGCTTGTGATTATTTTCATGATAATCTTTTAAATTTACCTGAAGCGCAGAGCGCCCGTGAATATCTTGAAAAAAGAGGAATAACAAAAGATATAATTGATGAATATAAATTAGGGTATTCTCAAAAAGGGTTTACTGAACTTCAAAATCATTATAAAGCTGAATTTACACCGTCTATAATGGAAAAATCAGGGCTTACGGTAAAAACAGAAAAAGGCGATACCGTAGATAGATTCCGCCATAGGATAATGATTCCGATACGAGACGAAGCAGGACAGGTAATTGCATTTGGTGCAAGGGCAATAGAGGCAAATCAAAATCCTAAATATTTAAATTCGCCGGATACCGTCTTATACAATAAAAGCCGTATTTTATACGGAATAGATGTCGCTAAAAATAAAATGATTCAAGATGATTTTGTTGTAATAATGGAGGGCTATTTTGATGTTATATCGGCTCAGGCGGCAGGATTAAAAAATGCAGTTGCATCTTGCGGTACTGCCCTTACAGTTGACCATGTCAAATTAATTGCAAAATATTCAAAATCAAGAAAAATATTTCTTGCTTTTGATACCGATAGTGCAGGGCTAAAGGCAACTCAAAGAAGTACAGACGTTATAAAAGAAGCATTTACGGGACTTGGTAATTTAAAAATATATGATGAAACATATTCTTCATTATCTTCAGATAAATATACCTGTGAAATAAGAGTTGTTGCCCCTTTTGACAGCAAAGACCCGGATGAATACATTCGTGAATACGGGATTGATGAATACAAAAAATATATTAAAAAAGCTCCTTTGCTTTTGGATTTTGAACTTGAGCAGGTTTTAAAAGAATATAAACCTGAATTTTCTCCAACAGATAAGTTAAAACTTGTTAAAAAAATCATGCCTTTAATCGAGGAAATTCCAAACAATATAGTTCAAAATGAATATATAAGGTTAATTTCTGACAGAATTAACATAGATGAAAAAGCAATGATTAGGGAGGTTAACAGAAGTAAGATGATGAACACTCTTGAAAATAAAGACTTTTCAGGAATTGTAACAAAATCTTCAAATATCAGTGAAAAAGCACAAAAAAATTTATTATCCTTGTTTCTAATCTGTGAAAGCAATGCAGATAAAAAATATTTATCAGAAATAGTAAAGGATGTTCAATTTACAGATAAAAATTTAATTATTATTCAACAGACAATTGACAAATTGTTATGTCAGGTAAATAATAAAGTGGAAAATTTAATACAAGCCCTGTATAGACAATTTGCCGAGGATAATCAATTAAAGGATATAATTACAGATTTAATATATATAAGTGAAAGCTTTAAAAACCTTTCTGAGAGTGATTTTAAAGCTGCAGCAAGAGAAAACAAAGCTAAAATTCTGCGCTGTCAGAATGATTTTGAGAAAAAAGAACTTGTGTCAAAATCTAAAAGCTTGAATGATGATGATGTAGAATCAATGCAATATCAAATGCAGCTGCGAGAAAAACTAAGAAACAAATAACAATTGGAGAATATAACAAATGAGTAAAAAGAAAATGTCAGATTTATCAGTTGTAGGGATGCTAGAGGAAGAGGAAAATATGGAGAGTGATACAAACGAAACCTCCGGTATTATTCTTATGACTGAACCTGATTCTATCAGCCGAGACGGTATGGATGTTCTTATGAACTCTGAACGTAATAAAATTATTGATACTATGGAAAATGAAGATTTGTTTTCTTCTGATATAACTGATGAAGACGAAGATGATGACGTATCTATAACAGATGCGCTCTTACCTAAAGGTGTTTCGTTTGATGACCCTGTAAGAATGTATTTAAGAGAAATCGGAAGAATTAAATTATTAACAGCAGAACAAGAAATTGACCTTGCTAAAAAGATTATACAAGGCGGAAATGCAGGTGTTATTGCTAAAAGAAAATTAGTTCAAGCGAATCTAAGACTTGTTGTAAGTATCGCTAAAAAATATGTCGGCAGAGGCATGTTATTCTTAGACCTTATACAAGAGGGTAACTTAGGATTAATCAGAGCAGCTGAAAAATTTGACCATGAAAGAGGTTATAAGTTCTCTACATATGCTACTTGGTGGATTAGACAAGCTATCACAAGAGCAATTGCTGATCAGGCAAGAACAATCAGAATTCCTGTTCATATGGTTGAAACAATTAATAAACTTAAAAAAGTTACAAGAAAATTAGCGCAGGAACTCTCTCGTAAACCTACGGAAGAAGAACTTGCGGTTGAAATGAATATTTCTGTTCCAAAACTTAGAGAAATTATTAAAGTTGCTCAAGAACCTTTATCTCTTGAAACACCTATCGGAAAAGAAGAAGATTCAAGACTGGGTGATTTTATTGAAGATAAAGAAGCTGATGCTCCCGTTAAAACTGTTGCGCAGGAACTCTTAAGAGAAGACTTAGCTGAAGTTTTAAGCGGTTTATCTCCGAGAGAAAGAGATGTTCTTCGTTTAAGATTTGGTATGGATGACGGAAGACAAAGAACCTTGGAAGAAGTCGGACAATTATTCGGAGTAACAAGAGAACGTATCAGACAAATAGAAGCAAAGGCTTTAAGAAAACTCAGACATCCGAACAGAAGTAAACGATTAAAAGAATATATTGAAGTTTAAAATTTAAGCGGGCTTATTTAATAAGCCCGCTTTTACATGTATTTGATTTAATAATTTTTGAATAGTATCATAATTTTATGAAAGTATTGAAAAAGCTTTTAAAAATAATATTTTTATTCTTTGTTGTAATATTTATATTTTTATATTGCGCATTTCTTTTTATACTTCCTCCTATCTTTAATAATTCACAAATTGTAGATAAAATAGAACAAATTATTAAAGATAAAAATAATTTAAACATTGACATTGATAATTTAAGGTTAACAACTTATCCTAATTTATCTTTTAAAATTAAGGCAAAACATTTATCGTTAATTAGCAATAATCATGCACATGCTGTCAATCTTGATAATATTGCTATTTTTTATAATTTATTCAGTAAAAAAATGAATAAAATTATCTCTGATTATATTTACATTGAACCTGACACTTTAAGTGAAATTTTTTCAAATAAAAAATCAGACAATAAACCGCTTGAAATTGATTTATCAATTTTTCCTTATGTTAATGTAAAAAAAATTGAAATAAATAATTATAAATCCGAAAAAGATTATTTCCTGATTACAATTAATAATATTGAAGGAAAAAGAAAAAAGAATAACTATAATTTTAGTTTTAACTCTGATCTTACATCATCAAATCTTAAAAATCCCGTTTTTATAAAATCAGAAAATAACATATATATAAATAACAGCGGAATATATGCAAAAAACTTAGATATAATGTTTGGCAGTGCTAAACTTGAATTTGACGGTAAGATTATAGATAAAAACAAAAAATCGGACTTGAAAATTATCGGAAATAATATACCAGTATCTGATTTAGAGACATCTTTATTATATTTTCAAAAACTGAAGAAAAAAGGCAAGGTATTTATTGAGAATTTTTATGATTTTTCAGGGGATATAGATGTTAATTTGTTGTATAAAGACGGCGGTTTTTACGGTGCTTGCGTTGCTAATAATTTAAAGGCTTCAACTGTACTATTTAATGTCCCCGTAAGTTTTAATAAGGCAGTTTTTAATTTTGAAAATAGAACCGTAAAATCAAATTCCTTCGGATTAATCGGCGGAGAAAAACTATATTCTTCCTTTGAATTAAGCGATTTAGCTACCGATAAACAAAAAGTAAAAGGCAGTGTAAAAGCGCAATTATCAGATAAAATAGTTGATAAATATGTCCCTCAAACAAGATTAAAGGGCAGCGCTGATGTTAGTGTTGATTATACCGTTCAAAAAGGGATTATAAATGTTAATTATCTTTTAAAATTAAGTCAGGGCTCTGATTTATATTATAAAAATGCTAATTTGGGGTTAGAAAATATAAACAGAAGACTTTTTGTTAAAACTGTTAAAACTCCGGAAAAACTTGTTATAACTAATTATGATTATTCAATAGTTGACTCGGGAGAGATAACAAATATTCTTTTAGGTGAAGGTTTACTTCTTAAAGATAACTCTCATCTTGCTTTAAATTACATAACCTGTAAAACAAACGGATATGCCCCCGTTTCCATTACGGGGTCTTTCGGAAAATATGTTGACGGCGGTTATTTTGACGGTGATTTAAAATATAATGCTAAAGATGAAAGAATAACGGGAAATTTTACCGTTGTTGATTCAAAATATAAAGATTTTTACTTAAAAAAAGCTGTTATTACCGCAAATGATAATGTAATGAAAATATTAGCCGATGGAACTTATGATAATTCCGAATTTAATTGGGATTTATCGGCAAAAAATGATTTCAGAAAGAAAATTCATATTTATAATATGGACTTTTTCCTTGATGAATTGGTTGTAAATACTGCAAAGACAACATCAAAATTAAAAACTAAAGATATTGATATCCCTGATTCCGTGGAAGATATAAAAATTGATATTGATAAATGGCAGATTAAAATGAATAAAATATCCAAAAACAGGATAGTTGTTACGGATATTTTAATGTCAGGAAGCTTAAAAGATGATGTATTTAAATTTTCAATGCCCTCTGTTAAATTTGCGGATGGCACATTAAATGCAAAGGGGAAGTATAATTTTTCAAATCATTCTGCTTTTGTTGATTTTAATGCAAATAACATAAATTCAGATATTGTAGCTGATGTGTTATTTAATTTGCCGGATGAAATCCACGGCTTTGCCTCTGCTAAATTTCATGCGCAAACTGAGGCGAACTTAAGCAATATAAAAGCCCATGCGGATTTTGAAATAAAAGACGGTTACTTATTAAAACTCGGCAGTACGGAGTTTATGATAAAAAAATCAAGAAAATTAAAACGACCGATAAAAATAAGAATATCAGACATTATAAATGTAGATATTACTAAATCAAAAGCACTAAGCTCCGATATAAAAGGAAGTTTTGATATTGATAATTATGATATGAAAGATTTAAAATTAACTTCTCAGCAGAAATATTTATCTTTGCTTATAGAAGGGGATTACGATATTAAAGATCAGGATGCTAATTTAAAGTTGTGGGGCAGGTATAATAAATCTGCTGAAAAAGGCATAAGAATAATGTATGTTCCGCTTTCTTGGATAATAAAGATTGTATTTCGCCCTGAAAAAACCATGGATATCTACAAAGATAAAATAGAAGAAGTTCCCTCCGTAATCTCAAAGCCTGAAGATGAACAGGCATTTAGAGTTAAGCTTAAAGGAAATCTTAACAACAATAATGTGAAGGTTGAACTAAAAAGAATAATTTAGATAACGGTTAATAAATTAGCCATTTCGATAGCTGATTTAGCCGCATCTGCACCTTTATTGCCCGCTTTTGTTCCTGCTCTTTCGATTGCCTGTTCAATGTTATCGCAGGTTAAAACACCAAAGATAACAGGTATTGAGGTTTCAAGGCTGACAGAAGCAACACCTTTTGATACTTCAGCGCAAACATAATCGTAATGTGAAGTTGAACCTTTTATAACTGCGCCAAGTGTTATAATTGCACTATATTTTCCGCTTAAAGCTGCTCTTTTAGAAGCCAGCGGGATTTCGAATGCCCCCGGCACCCAAATTATATCTATATTATTTTCTTTAACTCCGTGGCGGATTAATTCATCTACGGCTCCTGATAACAGTTTAGAACCTATAAATTCATTAAATCTTGCTATTACTATACAAAACTTTTCATTTTTAACCGTTAGCATTCCTTCAATTATGTTTGTCATAATATCTCCTTATGAATTTTCATAACTTGATTTTACAATAGTGTAAATCAATATTAAAGTTTTATATATAAAGTTTTACATGATTTTATGTAAAAAAATGTAAATTGGTATTATTTTCTTGTAAATTTTTTTAAGTGCAATTTTTTATATATTATATAATAAGAAAAGGAGATTTTTAAGTATGGAAATTCAGAATGTAAGTGCAGCAACGGCAATGGGACCTGTCAGTTCAGCTAATATGCCAATAGAATATGCCCCGAAAGTAGATTTATCAACTCCGCAAGATACTGTGGAATTTAGTTCAAAAAATCCTGTTAAGGAAAAAGTTTCAACCGCTAAAAAAATCGGAGTTGGTCTTGCTTCGGCTATTGTTCCCGGAATTGGTCAATTCTGTAATGGGCAAGGGGGAAAAGGTGTTGCTCATCTGCTTGCTAATTTTGCGTTAAGAACAGGAACGGGAGCATTTATAGCTTTATGTCCTCCTCTTGCAATCGCTTGCGGAGTCGGCAGTTTAGTTTTAGGTATTGCTTCAATTGTTGATGCGGTTAAAAATGCATAATTTTTAATAGCTATAGTAAAAAGAGAGCTTTTACAGCTCTCTTTTTATTTTATGTAATATTTATATATTTCCGTAAATGCAATATCTCTTACTATTTGAGCTTTTAATTTCTCAATACTTTCAAATTTCATTTGATTACGAATTTTTGTTATAAAAGAAATTTTTAAATTTTTTCCGTATATATTTTGATTTAATCCCAAAATATGAACTTCCGTTTTAAGATTATTTATGTTATCAACCGTCGGAGCAAAGCCGTAGTTTAATATTCCGTTATATTTTTTGTTATCTACCGTAACCGTGACGAAATAAACTCCGTGCGGGATGTTAATTTTATCTTCGGGATAAATAATATTTGCACTTGGAAATCCTAGTTTTGCTGCCAGATGGTCGCCTTCAATTACTGTTCCTTTTATAAAAAATCTGTAGCCCAAAAGCTTTTCGCTGTCGGGGAAATTACCAAGCTGTATATAATTTCTGATAACAGAGCAGCTTACAATGTTATTATTAACAACAAAAGGCGGGACTTCAAAGTATTTATAATTATATTTTTCTTTATTTTGTTTTAAAAGTTCTCCGTTTCCTTCTCCTTTAAATCCGAAGGAATGATTAAACCCTGTTGTTATTGCTATGGGAGAAAAATATTTAATTAAAATATTTTCAATATAATCTTGCGCTTTAATGTGGGAATATTTTTCAAAATCAAGAATAACTGTATTATCTATGCCTATTTTTGCCAAAATTTCAAGTTTTTCATCAAGTGTTAAAATCTGAGGAATTTTTGCATCCGTAAGGTAGTTAAGCGGATGTTCTTTAAAAATAATGACGGTAGAAACACTGTTATGTTCTTTTGCAACATGAATTGCATTTTTAAGAACTACCCTATGCCCTAAATGCAATCCGTCAAAAAAACCCAGCGCAAGTGATGAATTTTGTATAAAAGTTAAATCATTATATATATTCATAACCTAATTATAGACAAAAATAAAAAATTGTAGAATACTGAATAATAGAGGTTATATGAAAGGACATAAATCATTTATTAATCATCATCATAAGACTGACTGTGTATTTGACAGCTGGCATAATCATTTTGGTGCGTATTTTACCTGCAGCGGGGATATTGTATTTAAAATATTTACATTTCAAGAGGTTAAAACCGTTTATTTGGAAGTAAAACCCGAGGGTAAACCCATTCAAAAATTTACAATGGAACATTTCGGGCTTGGAATTTGGCAGTATGTTTTAAAAGAAGGAATTGTTAAAGAGGGCGACAGATATAGATTTATTCTTGACTTAAAGGATGAGTTAATCCCTGTTAAAGACCCTTGTTCCATGTATCAGGATGCTTATTTTAAATGGTCAAGACTGTATAACCATGCTTCATTTAATTGGACTGACGATAACTGGATGGAAGGACAAAATCATAAAAGAATAAGCAGATTATCTAATCAGACAAATAAACTCTCGCCCGTTGAAAGCTTAAGAATATATGAACTCCATATCGGTACATTTACGGATGAAGGAACTTTTTTATCTGCTATACCGCAACTTCAAAGGATATCTAATGACCTTCATTTTAATGCTATAGAGATTATGCCAGTTGAAAACACTTATTCATTTAACTGGGGTTATGACGGAGTTGACAAGTATGCCCCAAATCATACATACGGAACTCCTGATGATTTAAAGGCATTGATTGATTATGCTCACAGCCTTAATTTGAATGTAATAATGGATGTAGTACCAAATCATCTCGGGCCTGATATTGCTCAATTACAAAAGACAGGGCCTTATATAGAAGGTGATAACTGCTTTGGATATAAATTTAATTTTGAAAAAGATGAATTCTGCCCCCGTGTAAGGGATTTTATAATTGGTGCTGCGCTGAATTGGATTGTTAATTATCACTGTGACGGATTAAGAGTTGATATGACAAAATTTATGTGCAGTGATTTTACAATGAAACAAATGGCGGCAGAAATTAATTTTCATGCACCTGATGCATTCTTAATTGCTGAGGACGGCAGAGATAATGATAACAGGGTTACAAAACCTTTCAGCCCGTCAGATTTGGAAGAAAATGAACTCAATCATCAAAAATTTATAGACAGAATTAAAAAAAATGATGTTTCATTATCTGCATTAGGTTTTGACACGGAGTGGGATTTTCCTTTTCATAAACAGATTGCAGCTTCTGTTTTAGGTATTTGGGATTGCAGACAGAAAAATCTTTGTGCTTTTGATTATTCACTTCGTGATGCACAATCAAGAGTTAAATATCCGATGAGCCACGATGAGATAGGTAATGTCGACGGCACAAGGCTTATACCTAAGATTATGACAAACGAGTTAAATCTTAACGAAAAAGTTTGTGAATGCTGTCATACTATGAAATGCAAACTTGCTGCTCATGCTGCTCATAATATATTAGAGGCGCTTGTTACAGGCAGGCTTGAAAAAATGTCCGATGAAGAAAGGCTTAATTTCTTTAAAATAAATAATCTTGAGGCTGATTTTACAATAGAAGAAATCCATAACGCATATATAAAAGCATTTAATATGCATAAGCTTGCAGTCGGTAAAGTTTATTCAATTCCGGGGCCGAAAATGATTTTTCAAGGGGATGAATCTGCGGATATTTCGTATTTTAAGTTTTTTAGGAAATTTTCTACAGGCCCCGAACCATATTTAAGAGAAAAAGGATATGAACCCGGATTGCCTGCTTTCCTTGACTCTAAAAGATTTAAGGTTAAACCTTGCGATAAGTACAGGTATTTAAATACTGCAATGGAGGAATTTATTAAAGATTTAAATCTATTGTGCGAGAAAAATATTGCGCTTGCCTCCGGGCATATTGAAAAAACGGTTGTTCAGGAACAATCAGATATCCACGGAATATATTGCAGAAAAATTTATAATGAAATCTGTTCGGTTTCTAACTTCTCAAATCAACCGTATACAAGATACGGATTAATGTTCCCTAAAGGACAGTGGCGAGAAGTCTTAAATTCAGACAACATTAAATACGGCGGTGAAGGTAAATTCATAAATGATGATATTAAAGAGCAGTTTTCATATTTTTCCATTGCCCCTTACGGAATTATCTTCTTTGAAAGATATGCGTAATGTTTGTAATAATTTACATTTTATATTTTTTAACTAAAATCGGGACAAATTCCTCCCACATTTTGTTGGAGGGATGATGATTATCAATTTTATAATCCGATGTACAATATGGCTTATTTGCCGTTTCTTCCATATTAATAATTTCAAATCCCCCCCCCCTTGGATTTGTAAGCTTTTTATATTCTTCCTCCGTAAACCAGGTATTAAGGTTGTGTATGTGTTTTAAATCATCTTCATTACAATCATTATCCCAATATAAAAGCATTATTAATTTTGCATGAGGATATCTGTCTTTTATTATATTTACGCTTCTTGAAAATAAATCAAACATTAATTTTGAGGTTGCTTTTTTATTACTGTTTTTGATTTTTTCAATTCCATACTGAATATATTTTACTGTTAATAACCTGTAGAAGAACGGGTAAACCCTTTTATTCGCCTGCAGATTTCCTGTTTTATCATAAGTGTAATGTAGATATAAACCTGTATCATGAGGCCATCCTTGATAAAAATACAGTCTTCTTTTTTGATCGTGAATAAATGTATATATGATATATTCAGGGTCAAGTTTTTCTATAGCTTTATTTATTTGAAGGTGTCTGTACATATGAGAAATTGTCCAGCCGTCCTGTGCCAAATTATATACAGGTCTTTTTGTTATTCTTGAAAGTACTCCCGAAAAATTTTCATCATCAGATAATTTATTACCATAAGTAACCGAACAGCCAAATAATAATATAGGTTTCTTTTTGTAATCTTTTCCGCTTATCGGTCTTTGTTCTTCAGAAGGTACATCATAAAATCTGTATTCCTCCTTAACAATATAGCTTTTAAGTACAAACTTAATCGCTTCTAATTTACTCATAAATTGTGATTGAAAATTTACTGCCATTATATAGCATATAATTTCTGAAATAATAAAAACAAAAATAAATGCAATTATATTATATAAAATTAATTTTTTCATATTTCCTCTTATGTTATAATTTTTGCATGAAGAATAAATTAAGTCGAGTTTTAAATATTTTTGAATATCTCTTAGGCTTTTTGATTATTTTATTTGGAATTTATCTGAGATATAAGACATATAGTGCAAATTTGTCTTTTTGGGTTGATGAAGATGCTCTTTTTCTTAATTCACAAAATATTTTTAAAGGCACGGAACATTTTTGGCACGGTTTGAATTCTGAATATATTACTCCTTTTATACTTTTATTTGGAAGATATTTATATAGAATATTCGGTTATAATGAGTTGGCTTTTAGATTTATACCCTTTGTTTCATCTGTATTAATGCTTCCTTTATTTTTTATATTCTTAAAGAAAATTATAAAAACCCCTTTTATATCACTTCTGCCGTTATTTTTTATTGCAATAAATCACGAGTTAATATTTTATTCACAATATTTTAAATTTTATTCTTCTGATTTCCTATGTTCAGTTTTAATAGGTTATTTAATTTTTAATATAAATAAATACAGTAAAAAAGAATTAATTTTATATTCACTTCTTGCCGTTCTTTTAGCTTACAGTGCCTATAGTTCAATATTTTATTTAACGGGTATATCTTTATGTTTATTTGTACGTTTATTGTTTAATCAATCCAAGGATAATTGGAAAAAATTTTTAATTTTTGTCCTTCCTTGGTTTTCGTTAACCGTTTTTTACTTTTTTCAAGTAATTACAACAAGAACAAATTACGACAATTATCTGTATGAAGCTTGGAAACAGCTTGGTAATTATTTCCCTCAAAATATCGAGGATATTACAAAATTAATATCTTATCATACAAGATTATATGTTGATAATAACACTGTTATAATTTGGATTATTATTGCACTGTGCGGATTATTTATCTTGTTTAAGAGAAACGGTTTTAAAACATTATGTTTTATTTCGCCTGTTTTTATAATGCTTTTATTTGGGTATTTTGAATTATTTCCGTTTATTGAAAGACAGACATTATTTTTAATGCCGATATGGCTTATAATATCGGCAAAATCTATTGATTTTATTGAGTGGAAAAATTTAAGTAAATATTTGCTAATAATTCCTATTATTTGTTTTTGTTTGCTTTTCTACATCTTTAAATATTATGATGCACGATATGTAAATGATATTATTTCTAACCCTGATTATTACAGAATGTCAACGGCAAAAGAATTT
Organism: Candidatus Gastranaerophilales bacterium; assembly: GCA_947625305.1. Classification (GTDB taxonomy): domain Bacteria; phylum Cyanobacteriota; class Vampirovibrionia; order Gastranaerophilales; family Gastranaerophilaceae; genus Avigastranaerophilus. The sequence continues at coordinate 44,645 of CANQNW010000008.1, forward strand.
TATCCCTATTTAATAAAGGATTATAAACCGGACGGACATCATTTAATATATTCTCGCGGACGGGATGCAAGCCTTAGAACTTATGATTTAAATAACAGAATTATAAATTTTGAGGACGCTGAAGAAATTAATGACTTTGAAACCTTTATTAATAATCCAAAGTCCGACAATAAAATAATACATATTTACCTTATGGATTACCCGTATATTGGAACTACGAGCAGTGAGATATATGATTACATTCAAAACAACTGTGTAATTATTAAAGAAATTAATGACGGTAAAGGTAAGTATTTAATGTTTCGTAAAAGATAAACTATTTTAAATTCTGTCAAGTATGTAGTTTATTGCGCCTCTGTTCTCATCAAAAACGGATTTTGCATTACGGCAGAAGGTTTGGTATTTATCGTTATCAGTATAGAAGGATTGTAATTCTGTTTTAAATTCTTCTTCGTTATTTACAATTACTGCACATTTTTTATCGGTTGTAATTTTATATACATCTTTAAAGTTAAATATACACCCGCCTGAAATAACGGGTTTACACCAGATATTTGCCTCAAGCGGATTATGTCCTCCTGTTGAAGAAAAGCTTCCGCCAATAAAAGCTATATGGCAGATTGAAAACAATTTAGATAATTCTCCCATTGTATCCAGCATAATTATTTCATTATTTTCAAAATCCTCGTTATTTGACCGTTTTCCCCATTTATAGCCTGATTTATTTAAAAGTTCAGAAACTTCGTCATACCTTTGAGGGTGTCTTGGGGCAAGCATTAATTTTGCATCAGGGCAGTTATTTTTAAGATTTTTAAATGCATTTAATACAATTTCGTCTTCGCCTTTATGAGTGCTTGCAGCTATAAATACTCTGTAATTATTTGTTTTTAATTGTTTTTTATAGTTTTCAATTTCATCCGTATTAAGATTTTGTGATATATCAAACTTTAAATTTCCCATAACTTCGGTTTTATCTTTATTAGCTCCGATTCCGATAATCCTTTGTGCATCACCTTCAGACTGCATAAATATTTTTTCATAACGGTTTAAAACAGGAGATAAAAAGAGTTTTATTTTTTTGTATCCGTCAAAAGAGTGCGGAGAAATTCTGCCGTTTACCGTATAAACTTTAATCCCTTTAAATTTTGCAATGGTAACAAAACAAGGCCAAATTTCTGTTTCCGCAATAATAACTTTTTCAGGGGAAAATGTATTTAAAAATGATATTATGCTGAAAAAGAAATCATAAGGGTAGTATGTTACTTTATCCGCAATTTTATCAAAGGTCTTTTTTGCCAGTTCCTGCCCTGTTTTTGTTGTGGTGGTTACGATTATAATTTCTTCGGGGTGTCTTATTTTATATTCTTTTATAAGTTCTTTTACCGCATTTACTTCACCAACTGAAACTGCGTGGAATACCGTTGTTTTTTTACCTTTTTTGTCAAAAGAATAAAATCCGAGTTTTTCCCAAAAGCCAGCTCTGAACTTTGGCTGCACAATAAAAGCCAATATAATAAAAGGCAGAAGAAGAATTGAAATAATTATTAAAACTAAATTGTATATTATAATCATATTTTATTTGTCTTCTTGTTTTTTATCCTGCATAATGATTTCTTCAGGCTGATTCATTTGGTCAGGAGATACAATTTGTATCCCGAATTTTGTTCTAAACAGGTGTTTTACCGTATCGCTTTGAATTTCATACATCATGTTGTTAAACATATCGTATGCTTCTTTTTTGTATTCAAGAAGCGGATTTTTTTGTCCGTATGCTCTTAACCCGATACCGTCACGAAGCATATCAATATTATGAAGGTGGTCAATCCATTTATTATCGACAACCCTTAATAATAAATCTTTTTCCAAGTGGCGCATAATATTATTATTGCTGAATGCAACTTCTTTTTCCTGCGCTAAATTGTATTGTTCCGCTACTTGATTATAAAAATTAACAGTTTGTTCTTCATGTTCTTTATAGGCATCAAGTGCAAAATCTCTAATTTTTGAATATACATTTTCAAATTTCAGCCCTTGAATATCCTTAACTTCTATATGTGATAACTGAGGAATAACCGAATGAATTTCCTTAACGAGAGAAACTAAATCCTCGTAAATATATTCATCAGGGTTCATTCCGGGTGCAATATATGACTTTAAGAGCCTGTCAACTTCTCTTTCAATCATATACATAATATCTTCATGCAGGTCTGTATTTTCAAGAACACGATTTCTTTGTGCATAGAATTTTTCTCTTTGTAAATTCATAACATCATCGTATTCAAGTACACTTTTTCTTGCATCAAAGTGGAAAGTTTCAACTTTCTTTTGATTTCTTTCAATCTGTCTTGTAATAATTTTATTTTCGATAGCCATATCTTCTTCAATGTTAAAGGAGTTCATTAAAGTAATGATCTGCTGACCGCCGAAAATTCTCATTAAGCTGTCTTCAAGCGAGAGGAAAAATCTTGTAGAACCGGGGTCACCCTGTCTTGCGGCACGACCTCTCAACTGGTTATCAATACGGCGAGACTCATGTCTTTCCGTCCCTATAACGTGCAGTCCGCCTGCTTCAACAACTTTTTTATGTTCTTCTTCCGTTATTTTTCTTGTTTTTTCAAGAACTTCATTTTTGATTTTTTCATAATCAGGTGTATTTTCAGGGGTTATCCCTTTGGAATCAAGCTCTTGTTTTGCGAGGTATTCAGGATTCCCGCCTAAAAGAATATCGGTGCCTCGTCCTGCCATGTTTGTTGCTATTGTAACCGCACCATATCTGCCTGCCTGAGCGATAATATATGCTTCTTTTTCGTGATGTTTCGCATTTAGAATATTATGCTTAATTCCTTTTTTCTTAAGAATATCAGATACAAGTTCGGATTTTTCAATACTTATAGTACCGACTAAAACGGGTCTGCCCTGTTCGTGCATTTTAATTATTTCGTCCACTACGGAAAGATATTTAATTCTTTCCGTTTTGTATATAATATCTGGAAGGTCAATTCTAATATCCGTTTTATTCGTAGGTATTCTTGTTACTTCAAGATTATATATTTTGCCGAATTCTGCCTCTTCTGTCATTGCAGTACCTGTCATACCGGATAGTTTCGGGTATAATCTGAATAAATTCTGGAAGGTAATACTTGCAAGAGTTTGAGTTTCATCTTGAATTTGAACCGCTTCTTTCGCTTCAACTGCCTGATGAAGTCCGTCTGACCATCTTCTTCCTTCCATAAGTCTGCCCGTAAACTCATCAACAATAATAACTTCGCCGTTCTTAATAACATAATCCGTATTAAGATGGAAAAGTTCTTTTGCTTTTAATGCCTGCAGAAGGTGATGTGCATATTGATTATTAATATCAAATAAGTCTTGAATTTCAAGAATTTCCTGCGCTCTATCAATACCTTCTTCGGTTAAAATAACATTTTTGTTTTTTTCATCCACTTCATAGTGTTTATTTTTCTCTAATTGCGGAGCAACTGCAGCCATTGTTCTGTATAGTTCGGCAGATTTATCAAGCCTTCCGCTGATAATAAGCGGTGTTCTTGCTTCATCAATTAAAATACTGTCAACTTCATCTATAATTGCGTAATTATAAGGTCTTTGAACTCTTTGCTCAACTGATGTTGCCATATTGTCACGAAGATAATCAAAGCCGAATTCGTTGTTTGTTCCATAGGTTATATCACATAAATATGCCTGTTTCTTTCGGTTAAAGTCTTCATAATCATTCATTCCCGAAAGAATTACACCAACAGACAGTCCTAAAAACTTATATATTTTGCCCATCCAATCGCTGTCTCTTTGAGCAAGGTAATCGTTAACCGTAACAATATGAACACCCTTCCCCGTAAGGGCATTTAAATATGCGGGAAGTGTTGCAACAAGAGTTTTCCCTTCACCTGTTCTCATTTCAGCTATTTGACCTTCGTGAAGAAAAATTCCGCCTAACAGCTGAACGTCAAAGTGTCTCATATTAAGAACTCTTTTACCTGCTTCTCTGACGGTTGCAAAAGCTTCGGGCAATATTGCATCAAGTGCCTGTTTTTCAAGTTCTCTGTCTTTTTTTATGTCATTAGATGTTGGACGTTTTGCCAGTATTTCTTTAAATTCTGCGGTTTTATTCCTTAACTGTTCATCAGTTAATTTAGAAAATTCTTCTTCAAGTTTATTTATATGCTCTACAATCGGCATCATTTTTTTGATTTTATTGTTATTAGGATCGCCCAGTATTTTTAACAACAGGTCAATCATTATCCCTTAATCTCCGTTAATCTACCTATTACAAGAATTTTAACATATAAATATTTATTTTAAAGATAGTTTATTTTATCTTAATGTTTCGTTATATTTTAAAATTTTTATTAAAGTTTTTTTATTCTTTTCCGATTTATAATACTGAATAGTATTAAAGGAGTTTTTTTATGCCTATAGATCCTACCGGGCAGGTAAATTTAACAGGAAATTATAATATTAAAAATAATAATATTAATAATAGTGAAGAAATGAATATGCCAATCAGTATTTTTAATAGAAATGGTGTATATTTATATTCTGAACCGGCCCAAGTATTGCAGGATTATCCGGTAGAAGAAGAAACTGAAGAAGATAAATTATGTTCAGTTAGTGAATTTTATTCTGAATTAGATGTTGCTAAACAGCAGGTGGATAATAAAAGAGCCCAAATTAATATTATATTAAACGGGACTGGGTCTAATGAGCAATTAAATCAGGAACAAAGAGTATTTAATAAATGGTATGACACTATGCTTGTATCCTTGGATGAAGAGGCTGATAATATACCTGATGAACAATTAGAGGAGTATGAAACATTACAAGATGCCTTGTTACAAAATATTGAATCAAGTAATTTAGTATTTACTTTAACATCTGATGTAATGGATATTAAAGACGAAATTGCCTCTGTTATGGAAGAAATTGATAAAGAGAAATTAGAGTTAAAAAAACTTGAATTAAGATATTCATCTATGCCTCAGGACAGAAATGAAGATAGGGAACAATTTCCTAAAGACAGTACAATGCGTACACAATTGAAATTGAGCAGAAAAGATGTTGAAAGAGATATTAAAAATAAAAATGCCTCTATTGACGGTTTAGAAACAAGAATGAATGAATTAAAGTCTTTATTAAGTGATAAAATGTTTGAACTTAATACTGCGGAGATGAATTATAAACCTGAATTACTTGCGCAGGAAAGAGATGAAATTATATCGCACTTGAAACCTTTTATGGCTGAGGAAAATACTAAAATTGCAATGTTTGCCGTAAACAGACATCTAAATACTTTAAATGACATAAAAAGCGGTATGCTAGAGGGTATGCTTGATGAATTAAATTCAAGAGAAAAGTATGCCGATTTAAAACGATATGAATTTGATAAGGCTGAATTTAATTATGATACGGAAAAAGAAAAATTATTTAAAGAAAGATTTTCACAAAAATTAAATAAATTGCATCCTGATTCAGTATTTTTACCCCGTATTGATTTTATTATAGATACGGCAAATAAATACGAAATTGAGCCTGAATTACTGGCTGCTATAATGTGTAAAGAATCACTCTGGGGTGATGATGAAACTTGTGTTGATGAAAACAGATTTGGCGGTGTTAAAGGCGGTGACGGCGACTTTAATTCATATTCAGATGTAGAAGAGGGTATTGAGGCTGTTGCCAAAAACCTTGCAAGCTATGTCGAAAGATTTGACAGTGTTGATGAAATAAGTATATATGAACTTAAAGATATAGGTGCAATATGGTGTCCCGGCTCAGAAGCATGGCTTAGACAGACTGAGGAAATATATTGTTCACTTAAGTGGGGCTAATTTTATAAAAATATAATTGTAAATTTTTCTTAACATTTTATGATAAAAAGGCAAAAAATAACCTTTATCGGTTTAATTGTAGTAGAATTAAATAGTAAGAAAGGTTATTATCATGAATATTTCTGCAGTGAATTGTACACCTATTAAACCTCAAACTTTTGGTAATAATATATCAGATGATTATCAAAAACTTTGTAAACTTGAAGATTTTTCCGATGGGGTTATAGATGAATTTGTTGCATCAGAACAACAAGATAAAAAAACTAATATAAAGAAACCTCTTGCAGCAGCTGCTTCTGTCGGACTTGCTGCTATGCTTGCTTTTGCATCAGGTAAACTTGCAGCTAATAAAATTGCTGAAGTATTAAAATCAGCACATGTTGATTTACCGGGGGTTATGGATAATTCTTTAAGAAAAGTTTCAGGCAAAATGAAAGAAACAGCATCTAAACTTTTAACCGAAGATCCTGCAACAAAATCAGCAAAAGCAAAAAATGTTCTTTCTAAAATTATTTCAACTACTGAAAATGTAGCTAAAAAAGGTTATAAGAAAATTGCTTATTCAAGAGTTTTAGCAGAAGATACAGCAGAAGTTATTAAATCAAAAGCATTCGCTAATATGGGCGGTGCACTTGGTGTTGCTACTATATTACCTACGGTTTGCGCTAAAGATAACGATGAAAACGGTGTTGCTGATATTCTCCAAATCGGTCAAAATGCATATACAGGTACCAAAACCAAAATGTCTGATATGTTAAATAATGTCGGCAAACTCAGTGACTTAGTTTCAATATTGACATAATTAGTAATTAAAATATAAAAAAGACTGCTATACAAGGCAGTCTTTTTTTTTTATAATTTAATTATGAATGATATTGTTGTTAAAATTGCAAGTTCAAATATTTCAAAAGAACTTCAAAATATAGGTTTTGATTCTTCATATTCATCTTATGCTGTAAATAAATATAAGGGTGCTACATATAAAATATTTAATCTTAAGCCGCATGAAGCTAATATATTAAAGCAGTTGTGTCTTTCTTTGGGGTTTGACTGTGCTGTCAGAAGAGAAACTATAATGTGCAAGTGCGACTATACCGATGCCGTTATTTTTGCATCTGAAGCTCAAATATTACAGCTTATTGAAAAACTCCGACTTCAGCCATTCAGGCTTAATGAGCTTGCCGAACTTATAAATCGGCTTAATTACAATTACCAACCTCTAAAAATTAGAAAATATACTTTTGATTGGTCAAGACCTTATATTATGGGGATATTAAATGTTACACCCGATTCGTTTTCGGATGGGGGCAATTTTTCTAATGTTGAAGCTGCTTTAAATCGTGCTGTTGAAATGATTGAACAGGGAGTTGATATAATTGATATCGGCGGTGAATCTACCCGCCCTGATGCTGAAAGTGTTTCTGTTGATGAGGAATTAAATAGAGTTATTCCCGTTATAAGAAAAATTAGAGAGGCTGGCATAGGTATCCCTATAAGTATTGATACAAGAAATTATCAAACGGCAAAAGAGGCTGTTGAAACAGGCGCTGATATTATAAATGATGTTTCGGGTTTTGAGTATGATAATAATCTTTTTGATTATGCTGCTAAAAATAATATCCCTTCTGTTATTGTTCATTCAAATTCTGTTCCCGCAAAAAACATTGATTTTACGCAAGCTGATATTGTCGAAGAAATTTATTTTTCACTATATAATAAAATTCAAAAATTAAAAAATGCGGGTATGGAAATTCAAAACATAATAGCAGACCCCGGTATTGGCTTTGGAAAATCCGCAGAAAGTAATTTTGAAATATTAAAAAGATTTAATGAATTTAATACTTTGGGAGTTCCTTTGCTATTAGGAATATCACGAAAATCTTTTATTACAAAAACTTTTAATATCCCCTTTGAAGAAGCTGATATTGCTACTGCTTTATATTCATCTTTAATTAAGAATGTGAATATTCATAGGGTTCATAATGTTAAACTTGTTAAGCAGTATTTGCAATATGCAAATAAAATCAATTAATTCTTATACTTCTTTTTAACCTGTTCAAAAACTTGCGAAAAACTTTCAATCGGGGTGAATTTAAATCCGCAGTCTTCTGACATAACAGCCCCCATTTTAAATATGACTTCAGAGGGGTATCTTCTGCATATTCCGGGGCGGAATTTATGTATTGTGCAAATTCTTTTTTCTTTATCAAATTTGTTGCATTTAAAGACAAGTCCGTTTTCATCTTTATCAATAACTTCAAGGTAGGTGTAAAAAGGGTGGAGTTTTTTTAATTTTTCAAATTCTTCTTCCGATTTTATGGTATCTTTTTTATGATTAACATAAATCTTGGAACAGCAGGCTCCGCATCTTATGCAATGCCCTGTGCGGTAATATTTTCTTCTTAAAATATATTTATAAATAAATTTTTTAAATCCCATATTATCTATTATAATATAATTATGAATATAAAAGAGCAGTTAAGGCTAATCCCGGAATCAAGCGGTTCTTATCAGTTTTACGATAAGGATAATACGATAATTTATGTCGGGAAGGCTAAAAATTTAAAAAGAAGAGTTTCAAGTTATTTTAATAAAAAGCACGATTCCGTTAAATTGGCGGTTATGGTGCCTAAAATTGAACGGATTGAGTTTATCATTACAAATTCAGAGGTTGAAGCTTTAATTTTAGAATCTCATTTGATAAAAAAATATAAGCCGAAATACAATGTTTTATTGAAAGATGATAAAAAGTTTCCGTATTTTCTTATAACCAAAGAAGATTACCCCAGAATTCTTGTTACAAGAAAGAAAAATAAAAATATGGAGGAGGGTAAATATTTTGGGCCGTATACCAATGCAAAATCAATGTATACGACGTTGGATTTATTAAAAAAACTCTTCCCTTTAAAGCAGTGTAAAACTCCGAAATTTAAAGACCGCCCCTGCATTTATTATCAGATAGGAAGATGTCTTGCGCCCTGCCAAAAGATGATTTCTCCTGATGAGTATAAAAAATTAATTAAAAATGTTGAACTCTTTTTATCGGGCAAGCAAATGCAGTTAGTGGAAGAATTAAAGTCCATGATGGAAAAGTATTCAGCGAGTGAAGAGTACGAAAAGGCCGCAAAGTATCGTGACAGTTATTTTGATGTTTTAAAAACAATCGAAAAACAAAAAGTAGTTTATGAAAATACTAAAATTAATCAGGATATTATTTCAATAAGTACGGATAGTTATATGGGAGGTATTTCGCTTCTTCAAATCAGAGACGGAAGGCTGACTAATAAAAAAGATTTTGAAATCACTAAATCTGATTATGATTGCGAAGATGAAATAATAACATATTTTATTAAAGAATACTATCAAATGACGGCAGAAACGGAAATCCCCTCTGAAATTGTATTTTCTTATAAAATATCCTCAGAGGATAAAGACTTGCTTGAAAAGTGGCTTACTTCAAAAAAAGGCTCAAAGGTTGTTATAAATCCTAAAACCAATAAAAAGAATGAAGAAATATTAGAGCTTGCCTGCAAAAATTCCAATTATCATCTTGAAGAAATGAAGGTTAAGTCACTTCAGGATATTCAAAATAATTATAATGAAACCGGTGCTTATATTCAGGAAAAATTAGGATTAAATAAATTTCCTCACAGAGTTGAGTGCTTTGATATATCTCATATACAGGGTACTCATACGGTTGCTTCAATGGTAAGTTTTTATAACGGTATGCCAAAGAAAAGCGAGTATAAAAGATTTAAAATTAAATCACTGGCTGAAGGCAAACCCGATGATTTTCAATCCATGCGGGAGGTCGTTACAAGAAGATATTCAAGATTACTAAAGGAAAACCTTGAATTTCCGGACTTGATTATAATAGACGGCGGAAAGGGTCAGCTTTCAAGTGCCGTTGAAATACTAAATGAACTCGGGGTAAAAAATCAGGATATTGTTTCTCTTGCAAAGAGAATTGAAGAAGTATTTATTCCGAATAAATCCCGCCCTGTAATTTTTCCTTCTACCTCTCAGGCTTTATATTTCTTCCAAAGAATAAGAGATGAAGCCCATAGGTTTGCAATTACTTTTCACCGTCATTTAAGAGATAAAGATGCACTTCATTCCGAGCTGGATGAAATAAAGGGTTTATACGCAAAAAATAAGAAGTTATTGTTTGACAAGTATTCAAGTGTAGCTAAAATTTCCAAATTATCAAAAGAAGAACTTCTTTTGTTGCTGTCAAAACATCAAGCGCAAATTGTATATGACTATTTTCATACGGTTTCAAAGTCTTGAAAGTGAAATTTCCTTTTGATAACATTTAATTAAAATAAGGATTTCAATTATGAGTGAAAATTTAGCAAAACCGATGCAAATTACTTTTGATATAACAGACAGATGCCAGATGGAATGTGTTACCTGTTCAAAATGGAAAACTGTTGCATCAGAAGTAATGCCTAAAGAACTTACGACTGATGAATGGAAAAAAGTTTTAAATGACTTAAGAGCTTGGCTTGGTGAAGGCTTTTGGTTTTGTTTTTCGGGCGGTGAACCGTTTTTAAGACCCGACATATTTGAACTTGCAGAATATGCTAAATCTTTAGGCATTAAAGTTGCCTCTATGACAAACGCATTCAGTATTCAAAACTTATATGAAAAAATTGTCGATTCTCCTATTGAATCCTTAAATATCTCTTTAAATGCAATTACAAACCCTGTTATTCATGACGTATCCAGAGGAAGAACGGGTTCATTTGAAAAGGCGCTTGATACTATACTTCAACTAAAAAAAATAAGAGATTCAAAAAACGGAAATTTAGGAATAAACATTGCAACGATTTTGTTCCCTGAAAATATAGAAGAGGCAATTCCTCTTGTGGAATTTGTTACTAGAAATAGAATTAACGGTATAATGTTCCAATTACTTGATGATAAAGAATCTTTCCACGGCTACAACTTTCAAAAAGGATGTAAGACATCAACATATGAAATGCCAAAAGAACTCAGAGCTCAGTACAAATCTATGGCAAAAAGAGCTATTGAAGTTGTTGACAGACTTATTGAAATGAAAAAAGCAGGTCATTCTATATATAATTCTTATGAACAGCTTGATGCTATGAAAATATTTTTTAATAATCCCGATGATATATTAAAAACAATTATTTGTGATGTGGGTTCTACTAATATGGCGATTGACCCTTATGGTGATGTAAGATTATGTTTTAATATGCTCCCTGTCGGTAATATTAAAGAAAATACGGCGGAAGAAATATGGAATAATGCGAAATCAGCAGAATGCAGACAAATGACTAAAACCTGCAAAATGTATTGCAGAATGCTTAACTGTAATTTTAAACATAATTTCGCTAACTTTAATAAACCGTTTTTAACAAGATGTTTTAATAAATTAAATAAGATACTTTGCGGAAAAAAATAATATGAGTTTAAAATTAACTTCTTTAATTTTAATATCAATTTTTAAAAATGTTATTAATGATAATGTTATAAGTCTTTTTGTTGAATTATTAAAGCATTTAACCTCGGATGAAAAAAATCTTGAAGGTGATTTAAAATTGTATTCTGATTTTGTAGAGGCGCTTTATTTAAAAAATGAAAATCAAAATCTTTATGAATACATTTTTAAACTTATATATACGGATGAAAATATTATCTCTAAAGGCTGCAGCGACTGTATTAGAGAAAATAATCAGTTGCTTGATACAGCTAAATATGAGTTATCTCTTTTATATGATTTAATTGGATATGATTACAACAAAATTAAACATATGTTTAATGATAAGTATCCTGAAATGCAGGATATAATTTCTCATTTGCCGTTATTTAATACTCGGAGTATTAATGAATTTAATTTAAGTGATATTATAAAATCTTATTCATTAAACGGTTATGGTATATTTTCCTGCTACAGTGCTTTTAAATACTTGGATAACAAAGAAATTAAGCCTGTTGAGTATTTTGATACTCTTACTTTTTCGGATTTAAAAAATTATGAATATCAACAAAATATCATAAAACAAAATACACTTGCATTTTTGCAGGGTAAACCCGCTAATAATGTTTTATTATATGGTGATAGAGGGTGCGGTAAATCTTCAACCGTTAAAGCTTTGATAAATGAATTTTCTGATTACAATTTAAAAATTATTCAGGTTTCAAAAAAAGGATTTATCAATCTGCCTGATTTATACGATAAATTAAGAAATCTGCCTTTAAAATTTATTATTTTTGCTGATGATATTTCATTTGATGAGAATGATGAAAATTTTTCTTCAATAAAGGCTATACTTGAAGGTTCATTGTATAACATTCCTAAAAACCTTATTATATATGCAACTACAAACAGAATGCACCTTGTAAAAGAAAGCTTTTCCTCAAGGGAAGGAAATGAAGTTCACTATAACGATACTATAGATGAAATGGTTTCACTCTCAGACAGGTTCGGCATAATGCTTACCTTCTCATCATTAAATAAAAATGAATATCTTGATATAGTTAAACAAATTGCTAATGATTGCTGTATTGAAGTTAATGAAAAACTTCTTAAAGATGCCTCTGCATTTTCTATCCAAAAGGGAATTATGACACCGAGAATTGCAAGGCAGTTTATAAACGATTTTATTGCAAACCTCACTATTTAATATATAATTAATCTTATGAATATAAATGATTATAAAAGAGTTGTTTTTAAATTCGGAACAAATGTTTTAAGAAATGATGATAAAGATATTTCTTTATCAAGAATTTATTCTTTTATCGAAGATATTTCAAACCTGCATAAGCAGGGTATGGAGGTCATTATAGTTACCTCAGGGGCAGTAGGGCTCGGCGCTAAAAGATTGAATGTTAATTCCTCCGAGAGTTTATCCGTTAAGCAGGCATGTGCAGCTGTAGGGCAAAGTCAGTTAATGTGCATTTATGAGGATGGCTTTGGTAAGTATTCAATTAATACGGCTCAAGTTCTTTTGACGGAAGATGATTTTACAAACAGAGTTAAATATTTAAGCTTAAACAATGTTTTAAATACTTTGATTGATTTAAGAGTTATCCCTATTATTAACCAAAATGATACAGTTTCGACTTCTGAACTTGAAGAAGCGGGCAACCCTTTATATGGTGTCAGTTTTTCAGATAATGATAAACTTTCTGCACTTGTTGCAAGTAAACTGGATGCGGATTTACTTGTTATATTATCAGATATTGAAGGATTATATGATGATAATCCAAAAGATAATCCTGATGCAAAACTTATAAGTGAAGTAAAAGAACTTACACCGGAAATTGAAAATTATGCTAAATCAGCTTCAAACGGCGGTCGTGGGGGTATGATTACAAAACTTCAAGCGGCAAAAGTGGTTACACACTCGGGCGGAAGTGTAATTATTGCAAACGGAAAAACTCCTCAAATTATAAGAAAACTCTTTACGGGCGGAAAATTCGGAACAACTTTTTATCCCGTTGAACAATTATCTCAAAAGCGCAGATGGATAGCATACGCAACAAATATTACAGGGCAGATAGTCGTAAATTCAGGTGCGAAAAAAGCAATAACAGAAAAGAATACAAGCCTTCTTGCTATTGGGGTTGTTAAAGTAAACGGAATGTTCTCAAGGGGCGATGTTATTTCAATACTTGATGAAAATAATAATGAGTTTGCAAGGGGCATTGCTAATTATTCGTCCGCAGATTGTTCTAAAATTATCGGAATGCACTCAGATAATATTTATGAAATTTTAGGTCATAAAAATTATGATGCCGTAATTACTAAAGATAATATTGCATTAGTATGAGGAGTTATTATGCAGGATATTTTAAGTATTGCAAAATCAGCTAAAGAGGCTTCAATTAAGGCTCTTTCTTTATCTGAAGAAGTTAAAAATAATGCATTAATAAAAATTTCAGAAGAAATTTATAAAAACAAAAACATAATTTATGAAGCAAATAAAAAAGATTTAGAAAGTGCATCTATTCTGTTAAACGAAGGTAAAATTTCAAAATCAATGTTTAACAGGCTTAAGCTTGATGAAAATAAACTGAATGATATGGTTCAAGGGATAAAAGATGTAGCAAAACTTCCTGAACCTGTTAATAAAGTTTTATTAGAAAGAGATATTGCAGAGGGAATTACTTTAAAAAAAGTTTCATGCCCGATAGGTGTTATAGCGGTAATATTTGAGGCAAGACCTGATGTAATCAGCCAGATAGTTTCATTATGTTTAAAAACCTCAAATTCAGTTGTTTTAAAAGGCGGCAGCGAAGCTGTTAATACAAATCAAGCTATTTTTAATATAATTCAAAATGCATTAAATGAATTTTCTCAAATACCCAAGGGGCTTATAAATCTTGTTTTTTCAAGAGAAGATGTAAAAGAAATCCTATCAATGGATAAGTATATTAATTTAATTATTCCGAGAGGCTCTAATTCGCTTGTAAAATATATAAAAGAAAATACAAAAATTCCTGTATTAGGGCATGCGGACGGCATTTGCCATATTTATATTGATGAATATGCCGACTTAAATAAAGCAGTTAAAATCTGTATTGATGCAAAATGTCAGTACCCGAGCGCTTGTAACTCCGTTGAAACAATACTTGTTCATAAATCACTTTTAAATTCATTTGTACCTGAATTGATATCGGCTCTTAGGGAAAATGATGTCGAAATACTGGCAGATGAAAATATAAAAAATCTTATTCCTACTGTTATGAGTGCAAGCGAGGAGGATTGGTCAACAGAGTACAGCGATAAAAAGGTTTCAATAAAAATCGTAGAAACAATTGATGAAGCCATAAATCATATAAATAAATACGGCTCAGGGCATACTGACTGTATTATTACCGAAAACAACGATAATGCTGAATACTTTATGCAAATGGTGGATTCAGCCGGTGTTTATAAAAATATATCTACAAGATTTGCAGACGGATATAGATACGGTTTCGGCGCAGAAGTCGGGATATCAACAAATAAAACCCATGCAAGAGGCCCTGTCGGGCTTGACGGCTTAACAATATATAAATATAAACTTTATGGCAGTGGCGATATTGTTGATGATTTTATAAAAGGCAAAAGAACTTTCTTAAAATAAAAAAGCCCTTTGGGGCTTTTTTTATTTTGTGTTTGATAATATTGTTATTATAAGTTCATTTACTTTATGAGGAACTCTCTTGAATTTTTCGTTCTTTGTTTGATACTTGTTTTCACTTTTTGTTATGGTGCCTATTTGTTTATCATCTAAAGTTACAATTCCGTCATAATAAACATATACCCTGCTACCTGAATATACTGTAATATTATTTGCATTTTGCAGGGCATTTAAATTTCCTTTTAAGTCATATATATTATATAACCCGTCCTTTTGGGCAAGAATTACGGAATTAAAGAAATGAGAGCATGGTTTTAATATTTTAATGCTGTCAAAATTCGAAGGTAAAATTTCAACACCTGATTTATTTTTCAGACCTATTTTATCACCATTTTTACTTACTGAATAATCTTTGTTATTTATAGAAATGAAATTATTATCCGTATTTTCAAATTTTACAAGCTTGTCTCCGCGCATAGGCAGTCTTGAATTTTTCTTAAAGAAGGCTGCTTTTACTTTTTTGTTTGATTTCATTTCTTGAATTTCATAAACAAGATTTGTATTAGCTGTTTCTTTTTCATAAGTTGTTTCTGTGTGTGTGTATTTAGTCTTAAATATAGGTCTAATGTCGTTTGCAAGCAAAGATTCTTTGTCGGGGGTAATTGTATATAACTCATCTTCAGGTATTAATTTACCTGTATTTTGGAAAAATCTGTATTTTCCTTCAATTTTACCTGTTAAATATTCTTGTCCTCCTGAATTGAGAACACCAACTTTTTGAAATGCAGGCGGAAGTATTACATTCCCTTTCTTATCAACAAGTCCGTATTTCCCGTCATTTTTAACTTTTACATATCCCCCGATAGTAGTAATATCTTCATACGGTGTTAGAAAAGTTGATTTTAAAGCTATATTTATATAACCTGCTTTGTTGTTTTTTATTATTTTATATTCATTGTCATTGATTGGTGTTATCTCATCCCATTCCGCTTTAAGAATAATTTTATCAGAATCTTTGTATTTAAGTCCGTATTTGTCGTTAATCTTAAAAATTATGGTATTTGCATTTTCACTTACTATTGTCTGTTCTTGTTCAGATGAAGATGTTTGAACTATTTCGTCAGAAGTCTTTGTTTCTTTTGCACAAGAATAATTAAGCCCCGTAAAAAATAAAAAGATTGCTAAAATACAAATTATCTTTTTCATATTAAATCCTTTCTTAATTATGATTATAATATCATAGTTAATTTATATTGAAAATAAGGTTTTTAATTTCATCTGTGATATCCGTTTTATAGCAGATATTTTGAGATATAATTTTAGCAAATTTAGCTTTTTTAAATTCTCCAAGCTGTCTTGTTCTGTATAAATGCTCTAAATTTTCACACATCTTTGGGAATAAAAGTAAATCTTTTTTTATAACGGGCAGAACTGTTTCATATTCATTATTTAATGCTCGTTTAATAAGATTTAGTGACAAAATATCTTCAAACTCACCTTTTTCGATTAGTAAAATTTTATCTTTAGGATAAATATTTTCTTTTAATATATTGCATATTTCTTTTGCATCCGAGTCAAATAACAAAATAACGTGGATTTTTAGTTTATTTTTTAATTTAAGATACAGGTTGGGACTTTTACTTTTACCGCCTGCTCCTAAAATATAAATACCTGATTTATTAAAGTCACACTTTAATTTTGAGGCAAAAACAGGCAGAAGAATTTCTTCTGTTATACCTTCAACTATTAATAGTTTTCTGATTGGGAATAAAAGTGAGTGTTTTTGGCTTATATTTAAAATCTCTTTTTCATCCGTCAGTTTGTGCGTTTTTATTAAAAATTTCATATTTACAGGCGATTTTTCGTAATTTAAATTTTCTAAAACAGGACTAATATTTAATTTTGTATTAATAAACTTTTTTGTTTTCTCATCGATGTCTTTAAATGTGTATTCGCATAACCATTTAAGAATATTGAAATTATTTCTATGGCTTTGTTTTCCGTATAAATTTTCAACGGATTTATTCCAGATAATTGAAACGACTCTGCAAATTTCATTTTCTTGCATATTTTCAATATCTTGCAAAGAATATTTAGGAATAATTAAATTCTTTAAAATTATTCCCGAAAATACTCTAAAATAAGATTCTTCAGGATGTTTAAATCTTGATAATCTATCAAGATTAATAATTAATTCATCCTTTGTAAGAAATTTAAATTTAATGATAATCCCCTTAACTGCAAAATAAAAAGGAGTGCCGAAACACTCCTTTTAAAATATAAAATTAAACATTTGTTAATTGTTGTTTTGATGATTTAGAAACTGCCTCAACCAAAGATTTAACAACAGCAATCATTGCGATTGTAGAGTTAAGCTTGTTAACACAAGAACCCACACCGATTGCACTTGCACCTGCGGCGAATGCCATAGGCGCTGTGGTTGTTGTAATACCTGAAGCTGTCATAACAGGAATTGAAATATTTCTTGTTAATTCAATTGTATTTGAAATTGAAACTTCTGCAGTTTGAAGAAGTCCTCTTGCTCCTGATTTATCGGGAGTAACAGTAGCTGCGCCTTCTGTTTGAATTAAATCAATGCCCATTTCTTCAAGTTTTTCAGCAAGTTTAATTTGTTCTGAAATTTCAATATGACCCGGGACTGTAACACAAATAAATGTTTTTTCACCGTTTAAAAGATTAAGAGTTTCATTAACGATATTTAAAACTTCATCAGCGCTTACTCTTTGTCCTTTTTTATAGAGAGCATCGAAGTTTCCTACTTCAATAGCGTCAGCACCAAGTCTTACAGCATTAGCGAGTTCTGCAGGTACTATAGAAGAAACAAATACGGGAAGAGTAGTCATTTCTTTAACCATAGAGATGATTTCTTCGTTGTAGCAGATATCTACAGCATGAGCTCCGCCCATTTCAGCAGCAGATACAACATTTTTTACAGATTCTTTATTAAAATTATCAATACCTGCAATAATTTTAACTGCGTTTCTTTCTTCGATGTGTCTTTTAAAATTTTCGATTTTATTCATAATATCCTCCATTAAATACAAGTACGAGTGTAATTATAACACATTCTATAAAAATAAAACAGGCTTTAACCGCCTGTTTTATTTTTTATTTTAAAATTTATTTATTTTTCATGCCCTGTCCATCTGTGGTCAACATCGGAACGTTTTTCTGATGCATTTAGTGATGCGTTCCAGAGATTAAGACCCATGGCTGCAACAGCTGCAACAATTGCAAGTGTTTTATTAGGAAGATTTTTTCCACCTTTTGCCGCTTTAGATTTCAAATGGTTAATTATACTACCTGCGGTATATATTAACGAACCAACGATTGCACCGTTTTTAATTCCTTTAAAGAAACCTTTTGTATATTCATTAAATGTTGCTAAACTTTTTTTAATGTTAGCTATAAAAGCTTTAATACTTTTAATCGGACCTTTTTTCTGTTTAGGTTCTTTTGATGCGGATAAATCAACTCTATCTGTTTCTATAGTACTCGCAGCCGGAACTGAAGGCATTACATCTGCGACTTTAACTGTTGCTGGGGCTGATGTATAGCTTTTAGCTGCTTGTGTTGTTTGACTGATATCGTTGAATATATTACTTGTCATACCTGCCTCACTTCTAAATTGTATCTATAAAAAACCTATGAACATTTTTTTTTGACTATTTTTAGTCATATTTTAACTTTTGTAAAGTATAAAATACTATATTAATTTTAGCATTTCCTTAACAGCATTGTCCAGACCCGTGAATATTGCACGTGATATAATACTGTGACCTATATTAAGTTCGTGCAAATTCTTTATTTCGTGCATTCTGTGAACATTTTTATAATTTAATCCGTGGCCTGCGTTTACTGTAATGCCGTATGTTTGCGCTAAAATTGCGGAATTATATAATTTTTGAAATTCAACTTCTTCGTTAACAGAACCAAAAGCTCTGGAATATGAGCCTGTATGAAGTTCAATAAATTTTGCTCCCGTATAATTAGAGGCCTCAATTTGTTTTTCCTCCGGATCAATAAAAAGGCTAACTTCAATTCCTTTATCAAGCAGAGGTGCAATAAAATTTTTTATTTTATCTTTTTTTGAGTATACATCAAGCCCGCCTTCAGTTGTAACCTCTTGTCTTTTTTCAGGTACTATACAGCAAGAGTGCGGAAGAAGTTTAAGTGCTATTTCCTGCATTTCATCAGTAACTGCCATTTCAAGATTTAATTTGCAGTCGAGGTTGTTTTTTATTTTGAATACATCATCATCTTTAATGTGCCGTCTGTCTTCACGCAAGTGGGTAGTAATCCCGTTTGCACCTGCATTAATGCAAATTTGGGCAGCCTCAAAAACAGAGGGGTCATTTTCTCCTCTTGCATTTCTAAGAGTTGCGACGTGGTCAATATTAACACCTAATAACATCTATATTTCTCCAAAATTTCAATATTATTATAGTATTAAACATAAGGTATTTACAATATAAATTTTAATGTTAGTATAGATATGTAATATTCCTCAGTAGCTCAATGGCAGAGCATTCGGCTGTTAACCGAAGGGTTGTAAGTTCGAGTCTTACCTGAGGAGTTTATCATTTTTTATTATTTTCCCTTGTAAGACGAGAACTTAGTGAGATACAAAACGAACAAGCGAAGAATGAGCTTTGTGAGCTTGTATGCGAAGGCAAAGCCGCAGCTGTCTTACCTGAGGAGTTTATCATTTTTTATTATTTTCCCTTGTAAGACGAGAACTTAGTGAGATACAAAACGAACAAGCGAAGAATGAGCTTTGTGAGCTTGTATGCGAAGGCAAAGCCGCAGATGTCTTACCTGAGGAGTTTACTTATAATTTATTTTAAACATTTTTTACTCAGGGGAATTTGTTTATGTCTTACGGCTGTATCGTTGTATATTATTGAATTAAAAATTTCTTTTTCTTTATAATTCTTTTTAAAATTATTAATTGTCAATTCAAAAATTGAGTTTATATCTACAATATTAATATATTTTATGTATTCACCAAATGTGCCAATAAGCTTTTTAATGAAAATTTCCGTCATATTTTGGATATCATTATGTGTATTTTTCATTTCTTCTGAAATATTAAGTTTTTCAGTAATTGGGGAAATATTTTCTGAGGATTTCTTAAATCCGATGCATGTTCCTTCAAGGGATGAAAAACATTCTTCAAGCAGCAAATCTATCTCGCAGTATTTATTAGATTCAATTCCGTTTTTTAAAATAAAAGTATATGAATTATTTTTATTATCTCTAAATACATTTTTATTTGTCTGATGAATATAGATTTTATCAATAATTTTTGAAGATAACCCGGAAATTCCTAAGGAAATTGAGCCGTTATAGCCAATATCAAAAATAATAACACGTTTGCTTTCATTTTTAAAAGTGTTATTATAATATTCTTTTGCAAGATTTTTTTGAGAAATATAGTATTCATGAAGTAGATTTTTATTTCTTTTTAATAGTTTAATGGTTGTTTCAAGGTTCTTTTTTATTTTTATATTTAATTCCTCAAATGTATATTCTTTTTTTAATAATTCAAGTGTTTGAGTATTAGAAATATATGCACTTAAAAAGTTGTCAAAGGTATAATCTTTTGTAAAATCATCATATTGTCTTATTAACAAGTCTTCAAAAGAATTATAAATCCCCGTCCAGTAGGCAATCCTTGAACAGTATATATATTTTGAAGGAATGAAATTACCCCCCCCCGTACGGTATTTTGGTTTAACAGGGAATATACTTTATTAGGTAAAAATCCGTCACGTGATGCAAAATATATTTCATCGTATGAATTTTGTATTATCGGATTATATTGAATTCTGAAAGTAATATAAAACAAATACGGTGCTAAAAATAAATTTACAAAATCAGATATTGAGTTAAATATTTTGGAATTATAGGTATTTTTATTAAACAAATAATTATTAACAATAAATCCTAAAAAAATATTTTTATTTAGTTGTTCGTCGGAATTATATATAGAAAAACAGCTGCATATTAATTTATTAAATAATTTATTACAACTGCGAAATATCTCTGTTGTTTTAGGATAGAATACAGCACTTATATTCTTCTTAAGGGGCGAAATATAATCAGAGTTATAGTTATCTCCAATATGTAAAATTTTATTTGTTTGAAGGTCATTAATTACAATATCATATAATTCCCCATCATCTTTTCTTGCTTTATATTCGTTAGATACATATATTTTTTGTATATTATTAAATCCGTTTTTTTTCAAAATTTTATCTAATATATTTGCAGGTAAATACATATCAGAAACAGCAATTATTTTTTTACCGTTATTTAATGCCGTATCATAAAATTCTTTAGTATCCTGCCTTACTGAAAGCAAATTATATTCCAGTTCAATTTCTTCATTTAATAAAATAGTTTTAATTTCATCAGACAGATTATATTTCTTTTGAATGAAATTATATATTTCATAAATATTTGCATTTGATATTTTACAATCATTTTCAGCATTTATTCTCATATTTAGAAAATCAATATTGTATTTACTGTTATATTTTTGAGCAAGAAGTACAAAAATATCTTTAGGATTAATACAGGGTCTAACAAGCAAGGTATCAAAAATATCAAAACTGACATATTGCGTCTTTGATGATAAGATTTTATTAATTATATTTTTTCTCATTTTAATAAGATTAAATTTTTGGATGTTCAGTCCGTTATTCCTTTTTGATATTTTAATACCAAAAATTCTGTATATTATTTTTTCTCCAATTATTTTTCTTGAATAAATGCTGTTTAAAAAACTCATATTATATATTCCTAAAATCTTATAATTTAATATATCATGAATTATGTCAGTATAAAATATTCGTTAATTATTAATAAAATTTGTATAATGTTAATTACCTTTTTCAATTTCCTTTAATTTCCTTACTAATAACGGAGTTATTAAATCCCATGCTTTTTCATTCGGGTGTTCATCTTTTTTATCCAAATAATATTTTTCATCCAGCTTTATATTTGTCAAATCTGATGTTTTTATAACAATAAAACCATCATTTCTGAGTTTTTTTACATTTTCTTCATTTAAAATATCGCCATAATTATTAAAACATTTGCTTTCTGTTTCATAATCAAGAATTACAAATTTTACGTTTTTATAATGAGAGTCAACAGCCCTTTTAGATTCAATTAAATGTTTTTCTAAAAATTCAAAGCCGTGTTTTTCAGCTGATTTTCTTGCAATAAACGGCAAAATTACTTCATTATAAAATCGCCAGTATGGAATATGTTGTAATCTGTGTTCTTCTTTTAAACTATCTTTAAAGTTATTGTATTTTAAATAGTTGTAATTGTCTTTGTCCATCATATTAATGAATCTATATTTAAAAATTCTGTCAATATGATTTGATATAAATACATAAATTATATATTCAGGCTCGGATATAGTATTATAAAAATCTTTTTGTAAAAGTTGGTATAGCATATGCTGAGTGCCCCAGGCCGAGATTGCTCTGTTATATACAGTTCTTTTCATTAGCTTTGAAATTTTGTAATGAAATGTTTGATGTTCATCTAATCTTGCTCCCCATGCAAAAGAGCCTCCGAATATTATTATTGATTTATTATTATTTTTATATTTTACCGGTCGTCTAAACATAAAAGAGGATTGATCATTACCTAATTGATAATATCCGTTATTTATAATTTTTTTATAATGATCTTTAAATTCTTTAGAGTTTAAAGATGATACCATGTGGATAAATGGCAGATTATTATTATCTTTTTTATATAATTTATAATCAAGGCTAAGAAAAACCAAAAAAATAAGCAGAATATTTATAATAATAATTTTAAATATTTGTTTAGACATTATATGTTTTCCTACTAATAAAAATAATAGTATAAATATACAACTATGTACATTATAAACTTGCAAATATTTTTTTGAGGAATAAAATATAAATAGATGTTTAGCGGTATCGTCTAGGGGTCAGGATAGCAGATTCTCATTCTGTTGACACGGGTTCAAATCCCGTTACCGCCGTTTTCCTTTTAATTGTTTTCAGCTATTATGCAAATTCTTATGCGCACTCTGCGGATGTGATTTATGAGTATTTGATATTTTCACCTGCACAAATAAAATTATTAGCCCATATTGCACATTTATTTTTATCTAATGTTTGAGTGCTTCCGCCCGCTCTGTTTGGGTGTCCGCCGGCTTTTAAGGGCTGGTAATATTGTTCTTTTATTAAATCAATTATTTTAAATGCGTAATCTTTATTTGAATGCATGCTGACTCTGTATCTTCCGGCTTTTGTGTCGGGATAAAAAACAGCAATAGCTTGTACATCTTGTATTTGGCTAAATAAATCATTATCTATAAACTCATCAATTTGTTTATGTTCAAGAATTCTTGTTCTGAAATCCCTTAGAATTTTACTTGCAGTCGGAGTATCGCCGCCTATTCTTTTCCAGTTTTTGTCATCAGGCGGGATTATAACATAAGCAAATTTTCTGTTTGGTGTAACTTTTATGTTTTTATAAAGGCTCATTCTAAATGCTTTTTCCTTTGGGGTGAGCCTCGATAATACATCTAAATGCTCAAGTATTTCAGTTTTTTTTGAGTTTGAAATTGAATTTTCAATATTTTCAAAAACTTCTTTTACATTATCATCTTCTTCAAATTCTTCTGATTTTAATATTTGTCCGTTAGATATATTTATAAGTTTTTCTTTATTCATATCATCTGTCATTGCACAAAAAGCAGATTCTTTTTGATTATCGCTCATCGGTATATTTAGGGCTTCAAAAAATCTTACAAGTATTGATGCTGCTGATTTTGCCGTTGTATCTAAATATCCGTTTTTTATTTTTCGTATTTCAGGTTCTTTTTTTTCTGATTTAGATATTGTATTTGAATCTATTATGGGTTTTTCTGTTTCGTGGTGGTCAATGCAAAATACATTTGATTTTGGGAAAGAATTTAAATATTCAAAAGCATTGCCTCTTATTCTTATAGGGTCGCTAAAATCAAGACAAAGAGCAGTTTTTGCTCTTTGTAGTTTGGATTTATTCTTATTTATATCTATAATATCGTATGTTTTATTATTAAAGCCGTAATTTTCTGAGGCATTATTGCATATTATGCGAGGTTTTACTCCGTTGGAATTAAGATAATCATACATTATTTTTGCACTGTTAAAAGCATCTTCATCAGTTGCAACATGGCAGAATATATCTACAGAGTCAGACGATAAAAGTTTTTTGTTGAAATATTCAGCCTGAGCCTTAGGCATTTTATTTGCCTTAAAACTTGTTATAGAATTTATTTTACTAATTTCCATATATATATTTTAAATTAAAAATAAAAAATATGTAATTAATATAAAGAAATTATTTTTTGTATTGCACAATTGGCTGTATTATAGATTTCATCAAGTTTTGATTTTTCAAAGGGAGCGCTTTCCGCAGTTGTTTGAAATTCAATAATTTTACCTGATTTTGTCATAACAACATTTGAATCAACTTGTGCGTGAGAGTCTTCAGAGTAATCCAAATCAAGTTTTACTTCGCCATCGATAAGTCCGACAGAAACTGCTCCAATTGGTTCAATTATCGGATTTTCAGTTAACAGACCCTGCTCAATTAGTTTATTAAAAGCCGTATTCATTGCAATAAATCCACCGCATATAGAGGCGCATCTTGTGCCTCCGTCTGCTTGTATAACATCTGCATCAATTGTGACAGTTTTATCCCCTAACTTTTCTAAATTTACGCACGACCTGAGGCTTCTTCCTATAAGTCGTTGAATTTCCTGCGTTCTGCCTGAAATTTTTGTTCTTTCCCGCTGGCATCTTGTATGGGTAGCAGAGGGCAGCAAAGAATATTCAGCTGTTATCCAGCCTCTTTTATCTTCTTTATCCATCCATTTCGGTTTACCTTCTTCAACTGATGCCGTTACAATAACTTTTGTATCGCCAAACTCAATTAATACGGAACCTAAAGCATGTTTTGTATAATCTTTTGTTATTTTTATATTTCTTAATTCGTCATTTTTTCTGTTGTTTAATCTGCTCATTATAATTATCCTTTTTTTCATATTATATTTGTGATAGATTTATTTTATCATATTTTTAAAAGGTGAATTTAAATGCAGGAAAAATTTTATCTTACAACGGCAATTGATTATGTAAACGGCGCGCCTCATATAGGTCACGCATACGAAAAAATATTATCTGACGTAATTATAAGACATAAAAGACAATTGACTGATAATGCTTTTATGCTGACGGGTACAGATGAACACGGTATTAAAATTCAAAAAACAGCAGTTTCAAGAGGTATTACGGCAAAAGAATTGTGCGATGAAAATTTTTCAAAATTTGAAACTGCTTGGAAAGAGCTTGAAATCAGCTACGATAAAATTATAAGAACAACTGATGAACAGCATACAAAAACAGTAAAAAAAATCTTTTCTAAGCTGCTTGAAAATGGTGATATTTATAAGCATTCATATACAGGTCTATACTGCTCGGGCTGTGAATCCTTTTTAAGTCCGAAGGATTTAACCGAAGACGGGCTCTGCCCCGACCACCTGAAAAAACCCGAAGAAATTACCGAAGAAAATTACTTCTTTAAATTAACCAAGTATAAAGATAAAATTGCAGAATATATTAAGTCGCATCCTGAATTTATTCAGCCTTCATCAAGAGTAAATGAACTTTTAAATCAACTTGAAAATATAGAAGATATTTCTGTTTCAAGGACAAAATCTTCTGTTCAATGGGGAATAGACGTAGAAGGTGACGACAGCCAAACTATTTATGTTTGGATTGATGCTCTTTCAAATTATATTACCGCAATCGGTTATGATATTGATAATCCTGATGAGCAATTTAAAAAATTATGGCCTGCCGATGTGCATGTTATAGGTAAAGATATTATTAAGTTTCATTCTATTTATTGGATTGCAATTTTAATGTCCTTGGGACTTCCCCTTCCTAAGACAATTTATGCTCATGGCTGGATTACAATTGACCAATCAAAAATGAGTAAGTCATTAGGTAATGTTATAGCACCGCACGACGTTTTAGCAGCATTTAATCTTGATAAGCCCGATGCCTTCAGATATTATATGGCATCTGCTGCTTTAATCGGTAAAGACGGAAATTATTCCGATGAGGATTTTAAAGAAAAAGTTAATGCTGATTTAGCTAATAATATAGGAAATCTTTTAAACCGAACTTTAAATATGCTTGTTAAGTATTTTGACGGCGAAATAAAGGATGAATTTATTACGGATAAGACTTCTAAAATTGCCATAATGGCGGAAAATACAAAAACTCAAATTATTGAGGCTTTTAATAAATACGAAATAGCAGAGGCTTCAAACTTAATAGTTGCATTTGCGGATTTTGTTAATAAGTATGTTACCGAAACGGCTCCCTGGTCACTGGCTAAAGAAGGTAAAATGCTTGAGACTGGGAAGGTTTTATATAATGTGCTTGAGGCTATGAGGCATATTGCAATTATGTTATATCCGTATTGCCCAAATATTTGTGCCGATATATTAACTCAGCTTTCACAAAATTTAGATTTTAAATATACATATCTTGTTTGGGGCGCTCTTAAATCAGGTAAAATAACCGAAAAAGATAAAATTAAACCCGTATTTTTAAGATTGGATTCCGAATTTGCGGCGGATAAAAAGAAAGGTTAACTCAAATTGCTGTATGATGAAGTTAAACAGAGTTATAATCCCGTTAAAACAATGTTTGATAAAGCATTAAAGGTATTTGATGTTGACTCTTTAAAAAATTCAATAATCGAAAATGAAAAAAAACTCCAGCAAAGTGATATCTGGTCAAACCCTGAAGTTTCATCAAAAATTTCGCAGGAGATAAAAGAGGATAAAGATAATCTTGAAAAAATATCACACTGGAAAAATTTATCCAGTGATATAGAAACATTATTTGAACTATATGAGGAAACAAAAGATGAAACACTGCTTGATGAAGCAGAAAAAACAATAAAAACATTAAAATCCGAACTTGAAATATGGGAAATTGAATCTACTTTAAGCGGTGAGTATGATAAATCTGATGCGATAATAACAATAAATGCGGGCGCAGGCGGAACTGATGCGCAGGATTGGGCGCAAATGCTTTTAAGAATGTATATGCGCTATGCTGAATCGAAACATTGGAAAACCGATTTAATAGAGCATTCTGACGGCGAAGAAGCAGGGATTAAATCTGCTACTATAAAAATCTACGGTAAATATGCATACGGGCTTTTAAAGGCCGAAAAAGGTGTTCACAGGCTGGTTAGAATTTCACCGTTTAATGCAAACGGGAAAAGACAGACGAGTTTTGCGAGTTTAGAGGTAAGCCCCGTTATTGAAGATTTCAGTAAAAAAATTGAAATACCAGCTGAAGATATTGTTGTTGATACAATGCGTTCAGGCGGTGCGGGCGGTCAAAATGTTAATAAGGTTGAAACAGCCGTAAGAATACTCCATAAACCAACAGGAATTGTCGTACGATGCCAGCAGCAGCGCTCCCAGCTTCAAAACAAAGAAACCGCAATGCAAATTTTAGCATCAAAACTCCTTGCTATAAAGCAAGCTGAGCATGAAGAAAAACTTATGAAACTCAAAGGTCAGAATGTTGATATAAATTTCGGTTCACAAATCCGTTCTTATGTATTTCATCCTTATAAAATGGTTAAAGACCACAGAACAAATTTTGAAGTAGGTAATGTCGATTCTGTTATGGATGGTAATCTTGACGGATTTATTGAATCTTTTTTGAAACAAGATATAAAAATTGACTAAATTATTCTAATTCCTTAATTTTATCTGCGAGTTTAGGTGCAATTAATGACCAAGCATAACTGCTGGGATGGAATTTATCTTCAATCTTGTCTTTAGGTTTATCAAGATATCTGCCTATTAAATCTTTTGTTGATATTATAATGAAACCATTCTTTTTTAAATCATCAGTTTTCATTTTATCTGTCATTATATAATTACTGTATTCACTTTCATCATATAATAAAATTATAAATTTATAGTTATTCCAGTGCTTGTCAAACTCTTGTTTTGTTTCTATAAAATATTCATTTAATAACCTATAATTAAAATGTGTCAATACCGATTTTGCTCTTATTATAGAGTATGCTCTAAACATATATAAGTTATAAAGCCATTGGCATCTTTCTCTTTTAAGCTTTCCTTTTTTATATATGTATCTTAGAGGCGGTATGTATGATACAGGATTAAGAGTACTCGCTGAAATTCTGTTTATATGGTCAATAATGAAAACATATATAACATAATCAGGCTCGGGAACTTCTTTATAAAAATCTTCTCTTCTTGATTGGTAAAGCATTTGTGCCGGCCCCCAATACCATTCAAAAGCTCGATTGTATACGGGTCTTTTTAATAATTTTGATAATCTGTATCCCAAATTTTCATTTTCTTTTAGATTGTATCCGTAAGCAAAAGAACACCCCGTTAATAAAATGGGTTTCTTTTTATAATTAAGTCCGACAGGCTTTCTTAATCTATTGTTTTTAACATATTCATATTCATCATCAAAAGTATCATATAAATTCCATTTATATTCGTATTTTTTTATTCTGGCAAAAAATCCTTCATATTTTTCATTTACGGAAAAAATGCAGCTTAAATAACATACCAATTCCGTAAGCAAAAGAATTAATATTAAATTTATTAAAATAATTGATAAATACTTAAAAAATTTTTTCATAAATTATTCTAATTCTTTAATTTTATCTGCAAGTTTTGGTGCAATTAAAGACCAGGCATAACTGCTGGGGTGAAAATCACCTTTAATTGTATCTTCAGGTTGATTTAGATATCTGCCTATTAAATCTTTTGTATATATAACAATGAAACCATTCTTTCTTAAACCGTCAACATCAATTTTATTCATTACTATATCATTCCATTCGGTTTCATCATATAGTAAAATTATAAATTTATAGTTTTTCCAATGTTTATCAAATTCCTGCTTTGTTTCTATAAAATATTCATTCAATATTTTATTGTTAAAGTGATCTATTAATGAATGTGCCCTAAGTATTGTATAGGCTCTAAACATATATAGGTTATATCGCCATGGGTATTTTTCTCTTTCAAGCTTTCCTTTTTTATATACGTATCTTACATGCGGCAAATAAATTACAGGATTAACAATACTTGTAGAAATTCTGTTTATATGGTCAATAATGAAAACATATACAACATATTCAGGTTCGGGAACTTCTTTATAAAAATCTTCTCTTCTTGATTGGTAAAGCATTGTATGTAAACCCCACCACCATTCAAAAGCTCTATTATATACAGGTCTTTTTAATAATTGTGATAGTCTGTATCCTAAATTTTCATTTTCATTTAATTTATATCCGTATGCAAAAGAACACCCCATTAATAAAATAGGTTTATTTTTATAATTTAATCCTACGGGTTTTCTTAATCTGTTAGTTTTTATATTTTCATATGTATCTTCAAAATCTCTATAATAATTCAAATTATATTCATATTTTTTTATTCTTGCAAAAAATCCTTCGTATTTCTCATTCAGCGAAAAAATGCAGCTTAAATAGCATATTAATTCCGTAAGTAAAATAATTATAATTAAATTTATTAAGATAATGAATATACGTTTAAAAATTTTTTTCATAAGTGCAACCGGTTAACTCATAATAAAATGATTAGTTTTTAATGTCAAATTTTAAAATAATTTTGTTTCTGTTAAACTAAATATGATTATACACTAGGGAGAGGAAAGCATGGAACATTTTTACGAAATTGTACAAAATTATAATATTGCAATTTCTGCAAGTATATTGATTTTAGCATATATTTTTATTGCGCTTGAAAAAATTCCTAAAGTTACAATCGCACTTTTAGGTGCTGCAGTTGTTGTATTTTCAGGACTTGTAAGTCAGGAAAAAACAGTTGAAACAGGTTTAAATGCGCATTATTTTATTAATTTTGTTGATTTTAATGTAATATTTTTACTTGTTTCAATGATGATTATAGTAAATATTACAACCAGATGCGGAGTATTTAACTGGCTGGCTATTGAACTTTTAAAAATGACAAAGGGTAAACCTTTATTGGTTTTAATAGTTTTATCATTTTTTACTGCAGTTTTATCAGCCTTCTTAGATAACGTAACAACGGTTATATTAATTATGCCTATTACTTTTGTTGTTGCAAGTCAGTTGGGCATTAATTCTGTTCCTTTATTAATTGCCGAAATATTTGCTTCAAATATCGGAGGTACTGCTACATTAATTGGTGACCCGCCAAACATAATTATAGGAAGTGCGGCAAACTTTTCATTCATGGACTTTTTATCGGAATTAACTATAATTTGTTTCCTGATTATGTGCTGTGTCATTGCATTTTTATATTTATGCTTTAAAAAACAATTGGTTACTACACAAGAAAAAATGGACAGCATTCAAAATATTGATAATTCAAAAACAATTACTGATTATGCTCTACTTAAAAGAAGTTTAACGGTTTTAGCACTTGTTATTTTAGGTTTTATAACACACGATATTACACACATTGCAACCTGCATAATTGCATTTATCGGTGCAAGTATATTACTTCTTTTTGAAAATCCCGAAGATACATTTAAAGATGTTGAATGGAATACAATCTTTTTCTTTATAGGATTATTTATAATTATCGGAGCATTTGAAGCGGCAGGCGGTATACAATTAATGGCAGATTGGCTGTTAAAAGTAACTGCAGGCTCACAGAAAATTGCATCTTTTGTAATTTTATGGGCATCAGGTATTTTATCGGGGATTATTGATAATATTCCTTATACCGCTACGATGGCACCTATGATATCAGCTATGGAAGTTGAAAAAGGCAGAGAGTTTGTTCTGCCTATGTGGTGGTGCTTGTCTTTAGGCGCTTGTCTCGGCGGTAATTTAACTGTTATCGGAGCTGCCGCTAATGTTATTGTTTCCGAAAACTCAGCTAAACACGGTCATGTAATTAAATTCTTAGAATTTATGAAATACGGAGTTGTTGTTGTTTGTATTTCACTTACCTTATCATCAGTTTATATCTGGATAAGACATTTTATGTAAAATAAGTGCAGTTTTTATACTGCACTTATTTTTAATTGTTTACTATTTTATATCAGCTTTTTTCAAGAATAAAGGAGTTATTAATTTCCACGCATCGGCATTAGGATGCTGGTCATATGGGCCTAAATAATATTTATCTTGAAACAGGTTTTCATCTGTCAGGTCTTTTAGAGAAATTACTTGTATTCCAATATCTTCTAATCTTTTTCTGAATACTAAATCATCATTTCTATATTCTAAAACAATAAATTTTGAATTAGGATAAATTTCTTTCGCTTTTTTATATGATTCTTCAATTATTCTGCATAAAAGTTCATTTGCATAATCAGCACCAAGAAATTCAGGTAATTTACTTTCATACCATTTATAAAAGAAAGAATGAGTTTTCCAAAAAGAACTTGTTTCTAATTTAAGTTCTCCGTTCTTTTTAAGATTATATCTTACACTGACTTTGTATAAGAATGGAAAACATCTGAATTTTAGCACTCTGTTAATATGGTCATCAATGTTTACGTATATAAAATATTCACATTTATCGGTTAATTGTTTGATTTTTCCGCTTTGAAGCTGATATAGCATTATTTGCGGGCCGATACCGCCTTCTGCTCTATTGTAGACACTTCTGTTTGTATATTTTGATATTTGACCGCCAAAGGTTTCATTAATATTTAGCGCAGAGCCTTCAGCTAAAGAACATCCAAAAATGACTACAGGTAATTTTTTGCTGTTTGTTATTATTGGTTTTATGTAGTCTTTGTCATAATTTTCAGGGTCAAAACGTTCTGCAATAAGCATTGTAGATATTTTATCGCCTGATTTGAAACAACCTATAAGATTATCTCTATAGTTATATGATACAAAGAAAAATGATATTATTTCTATCAATACAAAAAGAATTAATAATATCAATATATTAAAAAATATAATTTTAAATATTTTTTTCATATTCCCTTATCCCTGTAGAGAAAGAGAAGAGAGTTTTTGTAACTCTCTTTCTTTCTTTATTGGATTTAATTATTTAATCAATTCGCCTACGGCTTTAAATACACCCATTCTTGCCTGAGCATCTTTTTCAGCTTGGCTGTAAAGTTCTTCAGCAGCTTCAGGATTTGTCTTAAGAAGTGATTTATATCTGCCTTCACTTCTGATGAAGTCTTGATAACTGCCTTTAGGATCTTTAGCATCCCAAGTGAACGGCTGTTCATTTGCGGGGTTATATCTGTAAAGCGGGTAGTAACCTGCTTCAACCGCGCGTTTTTGTTCGGTTTGAGTTTTTGCCATATCGATACCGTGAGCGATACAAGGAGCATATGCAAAGATTATAGATGGGCCGTTATAAGCCTCAGCCTCTTGGATAGCTTTTAGAGTTTGACCCCTGTCGGCTCCAAGTGCAACTGATGCTACATAAACATATCCGTATGACATGCTCATTAAGCCCATATTCTTTTTGTATGTTCTCTTACCGCCCGTAGCGAATTTGGCAACGGCACCCGTAGGTGTTGATTTAGAAGCTTGACCGCCCGTATTTGAGTATACCTCGGTATCAAGTACCAATATATTAACGTTCTTGTTTTGAGCGAGTACATGGTCAATACCGCCGTATCCGATATCGTTTGCCCAGCCGTCACCGCCTATAATCCAGATTGATTTATCGGTAAAGTAGTCTTGCAACTCTCTTACTTTTGCTAAGTTCGGGCATGGAGCATCCGCATACTTTTTAATAAGTTCTTTTGCTTTGTTTTGAGCCTCTAATGCCTCGGGTGTCTTTGAGTTATCAAAGTATGATATTGCATTTTGAAGTGCCTCTTTTAAGTCAGCGGGTGCTTTTTCATCAGATACAACTTTTTCAACATAAGTTTTTAAAGTGTCTCTGTTTTGGTCTACTGCTAATCTCATACCGAAACCAAATTCAGCATTGTCTTCAAATAAGGAGTTTGCCCAAGCAGGTCCTCTTCCTTCTTTTGTTTTTGTATAAGGAATAGTCGGGAATGTGCCTGAGTATATAGATGAACAACCTGTTGCGTTAGCTATTATCATATTTTCGCCGAATAATTGAGAAACTAATTTAACATAAGGAGTTTCTCCGCAGCCTGCACAAGCACCTGAGAATTCAAATAAAGGAGTTCTCAGCATTGCACCCTTAATTGTTTTAGGTGAATTTTTACCTAAGTAGTTGTCAGGCAATTCATCAAAGAATTTTTCGTTTACAAATTCGCAAGCTACTTCTTCTTTTTCAATTGTTGACCAAGTTAAAGCTTGTTTTTCGGGATTTTTGTTTGCTAAACATTGATCTATACAAACACCGCAGCCCGTGCAGTCTTTGCAGTAAACTTGAACTTTAAATTGTTCGCCGTCACCCGGTTTTGCCGGGATTGTTGTAAATGACGCAGGTTTATTTGCTAAGTCCTCAGGTTTAGCAATTTTGGTTCTGATTGCTGCATGCGGGCATGCGCTGGCACATATTCCGCATTGTACACAGTTCTCAGGGTTCCATTTCGGAACACGAGGAGCAATACCGCGTTTTTCAAGTTTTGCTGTACCTGTCGGGATAACACCATCTACACTCATTGCGCTTACGGGGATATCGTCGCCCTTTTGTCTCATGGATGGTTCAATGATTTTCTTAGCGAAATCATCAGCATTATCATCAATTAATTTAACATCATCAGCAGCGCAAACTCCGTCTAATGAAGAAGGAATTACTACTTCTTCAGTTGCGTTAACGGCTGCATCGATTAAAGCTAAGTTCATATTTACAACATCGTCGCCTTTTTTCTTGAAGGTTTTCTTTGTCATTTCTCTCATACCTTCTAAAGCTTGTTCAAAAGGAATAATGCCTGATACTTTGAAGTATGCAACCATCATAACGGTATTTGCGCCTTTTCCTCTTAAACCGGGCTGTTCTTTGATAAGTCTTTCAGCATCTACATTGTAGAACTTGATTTTCTTATCAATGATTGTTTTTTGCATATCTCTTGTTAAATGTGAAAAAGCTTCATCTTTTGTATAAGGGCTGTTTAATAAGAAGGTTCCGCCTTCTTTAATGCCTTTTAATAAATCGTATCTGCCGATATATGCGTGAGCAGAGCAAGATACAAAATCCGGTGCTGTGATTAAATATGTTGATTTAATCGGTTTATCGCCAAATCTTAAGTGAGAAACTGTTACACCAAATGATTTTTTAGAGTCATAAGCAAAATATGCCTGTGCATCTTTATTTGTATATTGACCTATGATTTTAATAGAGTTTTTATTTGCGCCGACCGTGCCGTCTGAACCTAAGCCCCAGAACATACAGTTTGTGGTGCCTTCAGGTTCTGTTACAATGTGTTCATCTATTTTTAAAGATTTATTTGTAACGTCATCTTCAATACCAACGGTAAATCCGTGGAAACCGTTATTTTCAGCATGTTTATAAACTGCAAATACCATAGATGGTGTAAATTCTTTTGAAGATAATCCGTATCTTCCGCCGATTACTCTGATATCTTTATTTTCTAATGCTGCAACAACATCCAAGTATAAAGGTTCACCGATTGAACCTGGTTCTTTTGTCCTGTCTAAAACAGTGATTCTTTTAACTGTATTTGGAAGTGCCTCGTTGAAACGTTTAACATCAAACGGTCTATAAAGTCTTACTTTTACTAAACCGTATTTTTTGCCTCTTTGCGCATTTAAGTATTCAATTGTTTCTTCAATAGTTTCACAGCCTGAACCCATAGCAACGATTACATCTGTAGCATCAGGAGCGCCTACATAATCAAACGGATGATATTGTCTGCCTGTTACTTTTGCTACTTTATCCATATATTCTTGAACAATGTCGGGAACTGCATTGTAGTATTTATTAACTGTTTCTCTGCCTTGGAAGTATACATCCGTATTTTGTGCGCCTACTTTACAAACGGGAGCTTCCGGTCTTAGAGCTCTTTGTCTGAACTCTTCAATGTATTTAGGTTCAACAAGTGAAGCTATTTCTTCATAAGAAATTTCTTCAATTTTGTGAACTTCGTGTGATGTTCTGAACCCGTCAAAGAACTGCAAGAAAGGAACTTTTGCTTTATAAGTTGATAAGTGAGCAACTAAAGCTAAATCCATTTCTTCCTGAACTGAATTTGCTGCGAGCATTGCATAACCTGTATTACGGCATCCCATAACGTCCGTATGGTCGCCGAAAATAGCTAATGATTGAGCAGCTAAAGCTCTTGCAGCTACGTGGATTACAGAGGGTAACATTTCCCCTGCTACTTTGTGCATAACAGGAATCATTAATAATAACCCTTGTGATGCTGTATATGTAGAAGTTAAAGCACCTGCTGCGAGTGAACCATGGACAGCGCCTGCTGCACCTGCTTCAGATTGCATTTCTGCAACTCTTACTTCTTTTCCCCATATATTTTGTTTGTGTTGTGATGCCCATTCATCAATCCATTCACCCATTGTTGATGACGGAGTGATAGGGTAGATTGCGGATACTTCACTTAGTGCATACGCAATATGCGCAGCTGCGTAGTTTCCGTCAACCGTAATTGTCTTTTTTGACATTTTATACTACCTCCATTCTCATAATACTTAAGTCTAGTCTATTAAAAATGTACTCTAAACATACATCAATTACAAGTTTTAAATTGCAAAATAAAAGCCCTCTTGTGGGGCTTTTTTTACATTATTTAAAATTTATAATGAACTTCCGCCTAAATTTGGAATTGTTGATTTAACATTCCCTTCGGCTTTAAAATCCTTAGGATTCATTGTTATTGAAATTCTGTCTGCCTCTATTGTTCTGCCTTTTGTCTCGATATTTGAACGGCCAACAAATATAGCCTCGTTTAATTTTTTTGTATTTTTGTCTGCATATACATTTACTTTGGGACCTCTGGCCGTGTAGTCCAGATACTTAATCTTTGTTCCGCCCGATGCCGTTATAAAATTGGCTTTCTTATCGTATGATTGATAACTTGACCAGACTTCTATTCTTTTATTATCTTCTGTCGTTATATCCGTATATACATTACCTAAAGCAACAGCTACTTCTCTTTGATTGTCGTATGTCAATTTATTTGCATTTATAACACTTTTATCTTGTTTTAGTTTCGCTTTCCCGATTAATTGTATCTTTTTAACATCGTTATCTTTATTTAAATCAACAATAGCTTGATTAGATAAAGTATCAATATTTTTATACAGTATATTCACATTACCGTATGCCATCATTTGATTTGTATTTTTATGATATTCCTGTTTGTCAGCCGTTACAATAACAACAGGTCTTTCATTATCAGTAATAGAAGAAATTGTATTCCCTGATGCCGTAAATACCTTATTTAGTAATGAAACCTCAAGAATTTGTGCCTTTATTTCATGCTTTTTTCCTGATTCCATTTGATAAGAATATGCATTATCATTAAATTTTACCTTATCAACTTTATTGCTTTTAGGGTCGACTTCTACAACAGCACGTGGGCTTAATACATTTGCCGTGCCTGATTTAACTTTGACATTGCCCTCTAAGTATATTTTATTATCACTGTCTTTAAACTCCTGAGTGTCTGATTCAACAGTCATAGAGGCACCGTATGCAACCCCTGAAATTATTATCATTATTAAAATTAATATATTCTTTTTCATATTATCTGTCCTCTTTTTACATATAGAATTGAGTTTTTGTTCTGCCTTCTATATGAAAGTCCGAAAAATCACCTTTTAATACAGCTTCATTTCCTATTATTACCGCTTCATTCGGCTTTTCTATTCTGACATTTCCGCTTGCAATAATATCTTCATCTTTTCCTGCATATTTTATTCTGTCGCACTGAATGTTTGTTCCGTCTTTGTATACGATAACAACATTATCATATAAAATTATTTCTTTTTTTATAGAGTGATACGTTCCGCTGTCTGCCTTAAAACTTGCCGTAACCTCTTTGTTTTTGTAAAAATTCCCTAAAACTTTTTCTAAAAATACAATATTATCAGTATCACTGTATCTTCCGACTTCGGCATAAAGCTCCCATAACTTTTCGCCTTCTTTTGTTTCTGTTACAAGCAGATTTTCTATATTCGCTTCTTTGTTATTGTATGTTTGATCAATGATTTTATGTTTAAATGAACTTGTTATCATTCCTGCATAGATAAATGCCCATAAACATGCCAGCCCGAGTATGGAAAAAGTTATTATAATTGCAAGATTTTTTTTGTTTTTTATCAGTTTATCAAGTGCCATAACTAATAATTATCATATAATATTTTTTAAATTGCAATTGTTGTATTTATAATTTTATAAGATAATTTACTTATGAACAAATTAAATGAAAATGATTTAAAAGAAGAAATTTATAAATGTTCTAAGTGCGGACTTTGTAAAAGTGTCTGCCCCCTTTTTTTGCTAACTAAAAACGAAATGTATTCGCCAAGAGGCAGGTATATTTTATTAAATAATATCTTTAAAAACGGTATTTCGCCCTCAAAGGAATTTATTAAAAATTTGGATTTTTGTTTAAATTGTAACCTGTGTAAGGATTTTTGCCCGAGCAATATTGACACTGATAAAATTTTAACAATTTTAAAAAACAAATATAATTATAAATATTCATTTTTAAAATTTTCAAATTTTTATTTTTTATATTTAAATTTCTTAAGAATTTTAATGCTTATAAACAAGATTTTTCATTTAAAAAACAAATATTTAAATTCACTTTTTACTGTCAGAGTTGTAAGAAAAAAAGTAAATTCGGTTAAAACTGACGTAGTTCTTCTTTTTGAAGGATGTTATAATAAGTATATTAATCCTTCAGATAAGAATGCAGCAGCAAATATAATTGAGAAACTGGGTTATAAAGTTAAATACATCAGTAATTGCTGCGGGTACCCGTATCTGTCGGACGGCAATTTTGATAAATACTGCGATAACATAAAAAACATTCTTAATAATATAAAAAAATATAATTATAAATACATAATATGCACTTGCGACAGCTGTTATAATATCCTTAAAAAGACTGTTGATTTGGGGCTTGATAGTGATAATCTTTTAAAAAATCTTATTACTTTTGATAAGTTTTTGGAGTTAAATAACTTTAAATATACGGATTTGACTGATATGAAATATTTTAAGCCTTTATGTAGAAAAGAATTATTATGTGACTTAAATAATATCAATATTATCAATCAAAAAGGCACTTGTACATTAATGGAAAATTTTTTATCGATTAAATATCCTAAATGGGCATGCAAGTATTTAAACAAGCTTTTTACCTGTCCTGAATATGAAAGCAGTAGTATCGTTACAACATGCCAGATTACAAAATGGGGATTGATAAAAGGGCTTAGTTTTCAAAATATTAGTACTGATGTGATATCCTACTCTGAATTTATTGAAATGAAAACAGAAAAGAAAAAAGATATTGACTAAAAGTTTTGAATTGGTATTATAAATACATTGGATGCCACAATAGCTCAGTTGGTAGAGCAAGGGACTGAAAATCCCTGTGTCCTTGGTTCGATTCCGAGTTGTGGCACCATTTTTTTTGACTATATAATTTCAAGTCTCGGAATCTCACAGGTTGTTTTCACTGAAAACAACGGTTCTCCCCTCTCCTCAAAAGATACACCGTATCTTTTGTGTCGGCAGAGTGAGTTGTGGCACCATTTTTTTTGACTATATAATTTCAAGTCTCGGAATCTCACAGGTTGTTTTCACTGAAAACAACGGTTCTCCCCTCTCCTCAAAAGATACACCGTATCTTTTGCGTCGGCAGAGTGAGCTTTATACTTTTTTATCTGTATGCTGCATATTTTTACATTTGTATTGCCGGTTTTACTGTTTCAGTATAGGGTATACAATATCGGCAAGCATCAATATAAGGTGCTTTATAGAATTCAATTAACTCTTTTCTTAAATTTTTTGTGTTAATTATATCTATGCCGTCCTCAATACCCCCCCCCATAAGGATTGTACGGGCGGAGGCTTTTGAACATATATAGAAAAATCCGTTAATTACCTGATTACATTTTGTTCTGTAACAATTATAAAAATTTTCTCTTGCTGTTTCTTCATCTGCAGGATTTACTGTAAATCCTTTTTCTGTATACCAAAGATTATTTTTAAGTTTTTGGTATTTAATATTATTTTCTTTTAATATATTTTCAAATTCATTTATTTTTTGTATGGCTGCAAGTTCTTCAATATCCGAATAATTACTTATATAAATATATAATTTATTATTATATTTTCTTAGTATTTTAATCAATTTTATATTTGGTAGAATTGTAGCATTAGTAACAACTTCTATATTAAAAATTTTTTCTTGTTCTGAGGCATATTCAAGCATTTCTGGTAACTGAGGATTGATTAAAGTTTCTCCGCCTAAAATAACAAATCGCCTGATTCCGTCTATATTTTTTAAAATTTTATCCAAATACAGTTTAAATTCCTTAAATGACATTTCACTTCTTTTAATCTTGTCTATTTGAGGAATAAATGCACAGCAATCTTTGCATTTTAATGTACACTTCGTTGTTATGCAGAATTCCAGTTGAGGCATTATTAACAGATTTTTATTGTAAAAATTGTCAATTTCCTCCTCTGTATATTTCTTTATATATGCATCTTTTTTTGCAGGATGAATAAAATGCCCTTCTTTAAACCATAAAAATTTTAAAAGTTCATCTGCTATTCTGTTAATGGCATTTTGCTCAAAATATCTTTTATAAAAGCTTTTTGAAATATTCTCTTTTTTTTCATTTAAATTCATGCTATTTCCTTATTTATTTCAAAAAATAAATCCTCTGTTTTACATTTACCTTTTATTGCATCTAATTCAGCCTCTGTTAAATAATCATTTTGATTTATAAATTTAATATTAAATTCATTTTTAAAGTTAGAATAAAAATCTTTTCCGTATACTCTTACGTGGTCTTTTTGTCCATAGTATTTTATTCTGTCTTCATCAGTTGTCTTTGAATCATCACATAAAGTATCAGGATGATATGGGATTGATACAATCATTTTCCCGCCTTTTTTTAATACTCTTAAGCATTCAGTTAAAAATATTTTATCATTCTTAACGTGTTCCATTACATGGTTATGTATAATAAAATCAAAGGTTTCATCTTTATATGTTAAATTTAAACAGTCTTGCTTTTCTATATTTTTTGCAAAAGGAAAATTTCGTGGAGCTATATCACAGGTAACATAATTAATGCTTGGATTTTGTTTAATTTTGTCATAAACAGATTTTTCGGGTGCAATATGAAGAAGGTTAATTTTTTCTTTTGAATTAAAGAAAAATTTATCATATACGTAGTATAAAAATCTATGTCTTTCAAAAGATGCACACATTGAGCACATTACCATATCAATTCCCCCCCCCTTATGTTTGAAGGCGATATTGACAGTCTTTTACAATAGGGACAGTAAAAAACTTTAGAATTCATATTTTTTAGTTTATTTAATATATTTTCTTC
Source organism: Candidatus Gastranaerophilales bacterium (assembly GCA_947625305.1). Lineage (GTDB taxonomy): Bacteria > Cyanobacteriota > Vampirovibrionia > Gastranaerophilales > Gastranaerophilaceae > Avigastranaerophilus. Next base: position 85,206 of record CANQNW010000008.1, read on the forward strand.
AATCATTTAAATCTTCTCTTGATAATTAACAAATGTTACAGATATTAAATTCAATAATAATTTTTTTACCCCCCCCCATACAGTTTTCGCATACCTTTTACATAGGTATCAATAACTTTAATATGGCGCATAATAATTTCTTGCTTTTGGTCATCATTGACATTTTCAAGTAATTCTTTATAAAACTCGGTCATTTTTGCATATTTCCAAAATTCTAAATATCTGTTATATAAATTAGTTTTTATTTTCGGATTTATGTGCCAGGGCTTAATATCACCCGTGAAATGTAGTACAATTGTATTTTTATTATTATATTTATTGAGTATATGGTTTTCTCTAAGCAAATTATATCCTGAATCTATTATTTTGTAATTATTGTCAAAATAAATATTTAATAAATCCTGGTCAGGACAATCGAGGCGGAAAGTTATTTTTTTTGAAATTTCGATTAATTTATTATAAATATCATCATCTCTCCATTTCTTACAATCTATTATAAGACTTCCAGAATTAAAGTATTTATGGTCTTTTGAAAGATTTAATTTTTTTAACATCCTTTTTGCCATAAAAAAAGACATATTTTCTTCCCAAACAGCACCGAGAGCATATCCGTCTAATTCCTCGTTGTACATTTCTTTAATATCACCGATAAATATAATATCTACATCAGTATAAATTGCCTTATTTATCTGTGGTTTTAAATATGGTATTAAAAAACGAGAATACATTGAGCGGGTTATATATCGGATTTCAGGTAAATTTTTAAAATATTTATCAATATCGATTTTTATAAATTCTATGGAAAAATTACTGAACTTATTTTTTAATTTTTCAATTTTTAGTTTGTTATCACGACTTATTCCGCAATCAATAATATAAAATTCACAAAAAGATTTTGTATTATAACAAATACTTGCTAATGTTGCTGCAACATAGGGTGCATAATTATTATCGGAAGATAAAAATACAGGTATATTATTCATAATCAGCCTCCGCTATATTATTTGTATGAAACTTTCTTAATCTATTAAAAATTATTTTTTTATTTTGATATGCTATATTCTTTTTTGCAAGTTCAATATTACATGCTTTTATATTATCAATTATTTGTAAATCAATTTCAGTTAATATGTTTGGTTCTTTTATATTTTTATTTAACCATAAAATAAAATCACTCAATTTTTTTGCCGATTGATTATTTGTATATTTGAATAAAAAGAATGCCGACCTCAAGAAAATATGAGTTATTACATTATATTTTTTATTGTTGATATCTGCGGTATTTAAAAAGTCAATCACCAGTTTTGTTGAAGAAATAAAATCTTCAATCTTTTTGTTTCCTATATTTTTTGTAGCGGAATCACTTCTGTCATACAGATAATAAAAGGTGTCTTCAACAAATGTAATATGATTTGCATAACAGCTTGACATTATGGGTAGAAGTCTGTCTTCTCCGTATATACACTTAGGTGTAAAAATTATATTATATTTCTTTAATAATTCATTTTTATATATAGCAAGCTGAAATAATCCAAAAAATATTTTATATTTTTTAAATAAATTATAGTCATATGAATAGTTTAAAAACTTAAGGTTTATAACTTTTTTAATATTTCCTATAGTAAGTTCACTGTTCTCATTTTTTGCATTATTGTATAATTTCTCGTAAAAATCTAAATCTATCCAATCATCAGGGTCAACAAAGCCGATATATTCTCCCTGAGCCATTTCCATTGCAGTATTTCGTGCTATGGCAACACCCTTATTCTCTTTAAAATCAATTAATTTAATACGGCTGTCTTTTTCCATATATTCTTTGATTATTTCAAGAGAATTATCCGGAGAACAATCGTTAATACATATTATTTCAATATCTTCTAATGTTTGATTTACAACACTTTCTAAACACTTTCTAAGATATTTTTCGACATTATATATTGGAATTATTACTGATACTTTAGTTTTACACTCCATTTAAAAAGCCTCTTAATTTTCGAGGTTGTGTGAGAGGTCTAAAATCCCCCCCCCCGTACGGTTTATCAGGTTTATAATATTATACTTAAAATGAAAATTTAAGCGCTTTTTATATTTTTTTACATAATTTAATAATTATATTTTAAATATAATTTAGATATAGTTTAATACATACATTTTGAATAATACTATTTCGTAAAAAATTTAGAATATAATTGAATTAAATTATCTGTGTATACGGAGGCATAATCCGTTGGTGAAACATAGGCAGTAAAATATCCTGCCTCTTGAGCTACAGAAGAAAATATTCTTTCAATTCCATGAGAGATAGTACCTGTAATCGGCATTGGTTCTTCAGGAAAGTCTTCATAATCCCATTTATGCCGAAATAAGGGTTTGATTGCTTTACCTCTTATCCAAAACATAGAACCATATGGTGCAATAGGATGATTATCAAAAGGAATTTGTAAATTTAAAATGTCATACAATTGTTTATATGGGTTTTCACATTTGACCAATTCTTTTCCTATTGTGACAATACGGCTGAATTCAACCGGCAATGGACATAATAAACCAATTTTAGGTGAATTCATAAACAAAGAAATAACATTATTTACATAACCTCTGCTTCGCAAATTACACTCAAAACATATATCACAAAAGTCTTTGCCTGATTGCAGTGAATTATAATCAGTTTTTTTATCATGCATACAGCATACAAGTTCATAATTTTCAAAAACATCTTTACAGGCGATAAGAAACGCAGACAAATCTCGCCCTCTGTTAGGTTTAAGCCTGATTTCTGTTTTATTGGGCAAATTTTTAAATTTATGTTCAATAAGTTCTTTTGTATCATTTCTGCTTGTGACAAGATATAAATCCGCATACTCGGGCATAGAGGTTGCATATTTATAACAATAATCGACAAGTTCGGGATAATAAATATTCATAATTAAGGCAGTTTTCGGATTATAGTTATTTTCATTTTCACATTTGTCAGTAAATATGTAGTTTAGGTGCAATGTTTTTTGAATATTAGACATTTTTTGATTTTTAAGTAAATCCTCGTATATAAAGTTTATGTCATATTCTGTATTTTTCTTTATAAAGTTTAATGCTTTAGGAGGTCCTGACGATATAGATTCTTTTAATATTTGTTTATGGTTGTAAAAATATTCTTTTTTAATAAGTGGTAATTTTTCATTTTTCAACAACAAATAAGACATATATATCGGATTAATATTCTTATATAACGGTATATAACTGGCTGATTTAAACCCCTTTTTTAAAAAATATTCGGTAAATAAAGTTTCATAATAATTTGTATATTTTTCAGATAGTTTGTTAATTTTGACTTTTTTCCAGAAATATTTAAAGTATTTAGACAAGAACAATTCTTTTTTGCAAACTAAAAAATAAGATTGCAGGTGTTCGCTGATTGTTTTACGAAAAAAAAGTATTCTTTTCCTTCTCTCAGGATATTTTGTAATCCCCCAAAAATCGCAGTCTTCATTTTCCATTTTATTAAAGACGTCATATAAAGGATAAAAGGGACCGTAACAGGAGTCATTAGTTAAAATAAGTTCATCATAATCAGATAACAGGTCATATCCAATTTTATTTATTACAGATTTCCAAGAATAAAAATCATTTTTCGGACATTTTTCATAAATAATATCGTAGTTTTTTAGTTTTTCATAAGTTTCTGATGTAAGACTTTCGTTAACGACAACAATTACTTTCTCGCAGAATTTTTTTAATTCCTGCAGATAGTATTTAAGATATTCCCCCCCCCGGCTAATTATTTCTGAGGAAGTACATATACAAAGCCTTTTCATAATTTTCCCTCAATAATCACACAAAGAACTTTACCTGATTTTAGCAAAAATAACATATATTTACAATCTTTTTCTTTATACAGAATTTTACCGGTTTATTAATAAAATTACCATTTTTTAAAAATAAAAAATACGGCTAGAATAATAAAACAAAATCCGACGAGGTAATTCCAGCGGAATTCTTCTTTTAAATAAAGAACCGAAAAAACACTGAATACAATAAGAGTTATAACCTCTTGAATGGTTTTAAGCTGGGCAGCGGTAAAAAATTCGTGACCAATTCTATTTGCGGGGACTTGAAAGCAGTATTCAAGGAGTGCAATTCCCCAGCTTACGAGAATGACAATCCAAAGTGCGGTGCTTTTAAATTTAAGATGTCCGTACCAAGCGAAGGTCATAAATATATTTGATATTGTTAATAAAATTATTGGTAAAAATTGTCTGATAATCATAGTTTTAGTCTCAACAACGAGAGCATTTAACCGGTTCGTAATCTCGTTCTTTATCCTTTGAGTTTACAAAAAGTATGGATACGGAGAGATTCTCTTGAATCGTAGGCGAGCGATTGCGAGCCGTACGAGGCAGGATACTTGTATAAGTAGAACTCTGTTAAATGCGACAACGAGAGCATTTAACCGGTTCGTAATCTCGTTCTTTATCCTTTTGAGTTTACTAAAAGTATGGAGACGGAGAGATTCGAACTCTCGTCCGGAATGGGATATAAGCCTGCATCTACATGTGTAGGTCTGTTAATTTAGGTAAAATTACGGCACGAACCCTTCCTATAAAGATACCATAGCAGTTTAGACTGATACGCAGTTTGGAAGTGAAACTTAATTCCGCTACTTCCGTTGCGGAACTGCAGCTTGCATAATGGCGCTATACTAAACGGCAAGCTGGTCTAGCATAACGGCTGAACTGCGCTTACGCAGCAAGAGCAGCTGCTCTTGAAAAATCAGCTTTTACTACGTTGTTTGTAGCGTTTATTTTAGTTTGCTCGTTGATAAACGGGAACAGCGCCCGTACACGCAGCCTGATTACACCAATCCACCCGTCAAATCCAAAACGTCCCCATATTCAATTTTCAATGTGCTAAATTCATTATAACACAGATATTTATAATTTTTGTAAACAATACTATAGAATTAGTTCTCAAGGGTTATATTTTTTTAAAATTTATGCTATAAATACTATGATGTTAAAAAATCGGAGGCAATTATGACAGTAGGTTCATTTGTATTTATGTTACACTCACATCTTCCATATTATCGTAAAGCGGGAATGTGGCCGTTTGGAGAAGAAAATCTCTATGAATGTATGTCAGAAACATATGTTCCATTATTAAATGCAATTTCTGAATTATATGAAGAAGAAGGAATAAAAGCAAAATTAACGGTCGGAATTACTCCGATACTGGCGGAACAATTAAATGATGAACATTTGCAAAACGGCTTTGTTGAGTATTTGGATTCAAAAATCAAAGCTGTATCTGAGGACTTGGAAAGATATCCTAATCCAAATGTTGAGCATTCTCAGCACTTAAAATATTTGGCAAAATATTATTTTGACTGGTATAACCATATAAGGGATTCTTTTGTTAATAAGTACAATAAGGATTTAATCAGCGCATTTAAAAAGTATCAGGACTTGGGATGTATTGAAATAACGACATCAGGGGCTACACACGGATTTTCGCCGTTACTTGCAACAGATTCAAACTTAAATGCTCAATTTAAAGTTGGTCAGGATACAACAAAAAGACTTTTCGGGAAAAAGGCAAAAGGCTGCTGGCTTCCTGAATGTGCATACAGGCAAGGTTATGAATATACCGGCAAGGACGGACAAAAGAAATGGCGCCCTGCTATAGAAGTAACTCTTCAGAATAACGATATTGAATATTTCTTTACGGAATCTCACGTAATTGAAGGCGGTAACTCTGTCGGCGAAAGAAGAGTAGTCGGTATATACGGAAATATTGAATATATTCCGCTCCCAAAAAGAGAGGCGACAGGGTATGATACGTATTCAGCATATTGGCTCCCTGATGCACAAGTTGCCGTAATGGGAAGAAATGACAGAGCAGGTTTCCAAGTATGGTCTGCTGCTGACGGCTACCCGGGTGACGGATGTTACAGAGAATTCCATAAAAAAGACGATAAATCAGGTATGAATTATTGGAGAATTACTTCCTCCAAGACTGATTTAGGCAATAAAATGCTTTATGACCCCGTGTTAGCTATGAATCAGGTAAATTCAAATTCTGACCACTATACAACACTTTTATATCATTTATTAAATGATTACAAAAAATCACATAACGGCAAAGAAGGTTTAATTATGGTATCTTTTGATACCGAATTATACGGACACTGGTGGTTTGAAGGTGTTGAATTTATTAAACAGGTTATAAGAAAAATGAATAATTATATTCCTGAAATTGAAAGATGCACGGCAAGTGAATATTTGGAAAAACATCCGCCTGTAGATACAATTCAAATCCCTGAAAGTTCTTGGGGACAAGGCGGTCATTTCTATGTATGGATGAACCACTTAACAGAATGGATGTGGCCTATTATTCATGCCTGCGAAAAGAGAATTATTGATGTCGTATCTAAATATGAAAAGATACCTGAAGATAAGCTGTTACATAGAGCCTTAAATCAGCTTGCAAGAGAAAACTTATTACTTCAAAGTTCTGATTGGCCGTTCTTAATAACAACTTGGCAGGCTAAAGACTATGCAACAGAAAGATTTCAAGAACATGTTGCAAGGTTTGAAAAAATTGCCGATATGATTGAATCAGGTAATATAAACGACGAGGAACTTAAGAAGATTGAATCTATTGATAATTGTTTCCCGGTAATTGATTACAGAGTATATTTACCGATAGAAGAAGGTGTAATTCCTCAGCAGGAAGCAAAACTTGCTCCGTTGTATCAATAAATAAATTAATTAATAATAAAAGAGGCGGTTTTAAACCGCCTCTTTTTTATTTATTAATAATCATACCTTGTACTTCTTTTTGAAGGTTAAGAGAATCTTGAAGGCTGTCTTTAAGTTCAGCTGCAGTATTAGCATTATAAAATTTCCCCGAGGCGACCAGTGCAACACATTTAAGCTGATTGTTTGCATCCTCATCCCCAACCGCAAGAGCAATAACATCAATTTGAATATCATCACGATATTTCATAAGGTCAATAACAAAGTCACAAGGGCTTTCATCGCAGTTCTCGCCCCCGTCGCTAATTAAGATAATTCGTTTTTTACCTGTACTTTCTCCAAAGTCAAAGAATGCAGCCTGTTTAAGTGAATAAGTAATAGGTGTCCAACCGACTGCGTTAATTGAAGTGAGTTTCGCATAAATATTATTTGCACTGCCCGCTGATATCGGAGTTATTAACTGGGATGCAGTACAGCTTTGTTTTGGAGTAAAACCGGTTCTGTGTCCGTAAACCCTTAATCCGACTTCTGTTTGCTCGGGAATCTGTGCAAGAATATCTTTCATTGTTGAAAGTGCGGCATCCAGTTTAGTTGTATGCCCGAGCCTTTCATTCATGCTATTTGAGAAATCAACAATAAAAAGTATTTTATCTTTGTCGCTGATTACCGGTGTTTTATTTTCTTTTATATCCGATGGTTTAAAGTAGTTGTATTCCTGCTCGGCATTTCCTTTTAAAAAAGTTATTCCAAATAAAAGTATAATTATTAACGTTAAAAATTTTATTTTCATATTTCACCCTTAATTTTTTCTAAATATTATCAAAAAATAATTATGATGTCATTACCCTTTTAGCTGTGAATATTACTCTTTAAACTCCATTAAATATTTTCTGTATTGAATACTTTTCTGATTAATTTTTTGTTTGTTTTCCCGAACAGCAATTTTTTGTTTTTCATAATTTATTTTAGATGTAATGTCTGTGATTGAATTTTCAAAATCGTAAGGAGTATCAATATTAATAAAATGACCGTTTGTTGCTGAAGTAAGACATTGTAACCCCTCGATATCATCATTTGATGCACCAATTGCAACAACATTAATCTTTATATCTTTTCTTGAGAGCATAGTCCGTCTAATAAACCCGCAAGGGTCGCCGTTACAATTTTCGTAACCGTCAGTAACAAGTATTATTTGTTTTAAATCTGCATTTTTACTGAAATCTTCATCTATCGCCTTAGTTAATACATATTCTATCGGTGAAGTTCCGCTGGGAATTATTCCGTATAAACTCATTTGTATATTATGTCTGTTGTTATATGCTATGTTATTTAGTTTCTCTGTTGCAGTGCATAGTGCATAATTATCGACAATTCCTCTTAATCTTAATCTGTCAGGATTCATCCCTATAGTCCTGAAACCGACATAATCACTATCTTGCATTGTATTTAATATATTTATTACAGCTTGTTTTGCATAATAAAATTTGAGTTTGTCTTCAAACGGCTCATACATACTTGCCGATTGATCAAGTATTATTAAAGTTTCTGTTGATGAAAAAGCACATAATGGAATAAAAATCAGCAAAAAGACATAGATTATTTTGTAAAAAATTGATTGTTTCATATTTATTTAGTTTAACAAAAAATTATAACTTAGTACACAAAAAAAGAGGAACCGTCGTTCCTCTTTTTTTAGATATTATTCTTATTAACAACCTATGCCTAACATCTTTTTATACCAGCTGAAGGTTTCAATATCACAACCGTTAAAGGTTGTTTTTAAAGCTTGTTTTTTTAAATATTTTTCAAATTCTTCGGTAAATTTAGATGTAATTTTGTTTGCATTATTTGTTTCTACAGCAGTTGACATAGGGAGCCTCCTTTTAAAATCTAGTACATATATGACATGCGGTTAAGCGAATTAAGTATTACATATTTATTTTAACATTTTTTTGTGAGTATTTCACTTTAGTCATTTAGGTTAATTTCTACTAATTATATTTTACCTGACTTTTTGGATGTAAAAAATAATTAACTAAATTGTTTTTTTAACATTAAAAATGATTAAAATCGGGATTAATTGATAACCATTGATAAGTTTGCCTTTCTTCTTCATTAGGTATTTCAATGAGGAATGTTCCGCCAAATCTTCCTCGTCCAAAGGTGATAAAACCTTGTTGTGCTAAATTCATCAATGCTTTTCTGATAGTATTTGTACTAACATCAAATTGCTTTGATAAGTCCTGCATAGACGGAAGTTTATCACCGGGTTTATATTGTGATTTGATTAGGGATATAATTTTTGTTTCAATTCTTTGGTAATGATACAACGATGCATCTTTTGCACTTGAAAAAATTGAGTTTTCTTTTAATTCATTAAATGAAGTATCTAAGGGGTTTTTAGCAAGAATTGTACCGTATTTACCTCGTCTTGAAATAACCGTTCCTTCTTCATTAAGAACAGATATACAATCATGAATTGTTTTAATACTAACGTTAAATATTTCAGCCAGCTGTTCATGCGACATAATTTTTTCGCCGATTTGGCAGTTCTCTGACAAATATTTCTTTATGTCATTAGTTAATTTTTTAACAAGTGTATCAGAATTTAAGTTATCTGTGTGAGCTATTTCTATCTCTGATATATGGGGAATTCTTTTTAAAATCCAGTTAGAATCATTACCTCTTGATTGTTTTGAGTCAATAATTCCTTCCCGCATTAAAAATTCATAAGCAAGTCTTGCCGTATTTTGTGATACGGATAATATTTCAGCCATTTTTCTTGCAGAAGGTATTGACTTGCCAATTTTATAATTATTATCAATTATTTGTTTTTTTACGGCTGAAACTACTTTATCTCTTTTTGATGTAGATTTTACAACATCTGAAACAGGGTTAGTAAAGTTAGAAATTAGAGTTCCCGTTTTTTGTTTGGATTTTAAAAAACCTTCGTCTTCAACATATCTTATAGCATTTTGAACTGTCCCTACACTTACCCCTAAATACTCTGAAATTTCAGATTTTTTAGGAAGAATATCATTTTCTTTGATTTTTTTATTTTTAACTGAAGATAAAATCCAGTTAATAATCCATTTTTTTATTAATGATTCTTTTGGTTCATACGAGGACAAAAAGTCAGGTATTTCTTTTGGCAGTTCATTTATATCAATTTTTCTTTGATTGTCAATATTTATAGGCATAAAACACTCCGATTTATACCAATTATAAAACATGACATTAAATTTTTTGTTACTTTTAAAAAATTATTTAATATTTCGTTACTTTATATAAATAATTACTTAAACAATTCCTTCTTTTATTGCCTTAACGGCAGCTTGTGTTCTGTCATCAACCAAAAGTTTTTGAATAATGTTGCAGACGTGCGCTTTTGCGGTATGCTCGCTTATACATAACTCTTGTGCAATATCATTGTTTGATTTACCTTCAACTACAAGTTTTAAAACTTCATATTCCCTCTGTGTAAGGTTTGAATGCGTGTTTTTAAACATTGCTCTTGAAGTTTGTTTTTGAGGTATTATTTTATCATTTCTTTCTCTAAGCACGGGAACGATTTTAGGATCAATCCACATTCCCCCGTTATATACCGTTTTAACAATATATAAAAGCATTTCGGTGCTTATATCTTTAATTACATAAGCATAAACACCTAAGGAAAAGACTTTTAAAATTTCTTCTTCATTATTTCTTGATGATAATATAATTATTTTATTGTTTTGATTTTCGTCTAAAATATTTTTAATAACCTTTAATCCGCTCATATCAGGCAATCCAAGGTCTAAAAGTATTATATCAGGCTTTATTGATAATGCTTTTGAGATTGCATCCCTGCCGTTATCAGCCTCAGCAACAACTTCAAAGCCGTCAGCTTCGTCAAAAAGTGTCTTAATGCCAACTCTTATTAACTTGTGGTCTTCTACAAGCATTATTTTAATAGGGTCTTTCATATCCGCCTCCAAGAATATATTAAATATTACTCTTATTATATTTATCCCTCTGTGTTTATTTTTTTTGTATAATTAATTTTTTTTAAAAATATATGTTTAAAATTTAAAAATAATTTTTATTTTTTTTATAAAATTTTTTGTCATTATTTAGTATCTAATAGATATATAACTATAATGTTTATAACAAGATATATCTATAAGATTTATATCGATAACATTGTTAAAAAAAATAAATTTAATAATATAATAAAAAAATGAAAAAAATAGATTTTAGCATGACGGATGATAATTCTGTCGGATTATACGATTGTGAATATAAAGATATATACCACTCTAAAACAGGTGCGTTAAAAGAAGCATACGAAAAATTTATTTTGCCATCCGGTTTATTAGAATTATCAAAATCAAAACCTGAAATAAAAATTTTAGATATATGCTCCGGAATCGGATATAACAGTAAGTGTGCATTATATTATAATAGCAATTCAAACTTGCATATTGATTGTTTAGATATAAATTCGGATTTAATATTTCTTTCACCTTTTATAAAGGATAATGTAAGTGATATCGATTTAAAGTTATTCCTCCTTTCAGAAATTTTAAAGTTAGGTGATAATGCCCGTGAATTTTATATAAAAGACTTAGATGACATTTATAAAAAATATGCTGATTTTTTAGAGCCCTCTATAATGCTTTTTATTCAATTTTTAATTAGTGAGGGGTACATTTATAGTGGTCAGGTTTCAAATCTTTCGTTTTTACATAATATATA
>CANQNW010000009.1 GCA_947625305.1 Candidatus Gastranaerophilales bacterium
CTCCCTCGCAAGGCATTATCCAATTTGCAACTATTTCAGATGGGTCTACTTTTGTTTTATATCTGTTATTTATTTGACTGTTTGATTTATTTTGAGAGATGGGAGGTTCAACTGCCCTTTTATAATTTATTGTTTGATTTACGGGAAGCAAGTAGGTTGGGTTTTAACCCAACCTACAAACTTGTTGATGGAAATAAAATGATAAGGAATTTTAATTTTCCTCAAGAAACAATAGTAAAGGGCGACAGTAAATCTGCTTCAATTGCGGCTGCAAGTATTTTAGCAAAAGTAGTTCGTAATAGGTATATGGCGGAGCTTGATAAAGAGTTCCCCCCCCCCATGTACGACTGGGCTCAAAATAAAGGTTATATGACACAAGCTCATCTTGATGCGGTTGATAAATACGGGCTTTGTAAATACCATCGCAAAAAATTTTTTGAAAAACATAATCAAAAAGCAAATCAATTGACATTTTTCTAAATACTTGTAAAATTTATTGTGTAAGGCTGGGGGGGGGGAGAAAGATGCAAATTATCGGAAAATGTCCCGAGTGCGGGTACTTGATTAATGATACTGATAGAGTTTGCCCGTATTGCGGAAAAGAATTATACATAAGTAATATTACAGATAAAGAATTATCTGTTGAAACAGAACTTGAAAAATTTAACTGGGGTGCATTGTTTGGCGGTTGGATTTGGGGTGTTTGTCATAAAGTATGGTGGAGTTTATTTATTATACCTTTGAGTTTAATTCCGCATTTAGGAATTGTTTTTAATATAATTTTTTCTCTTATACTCGGATTTAACGGAAATAAATTGGCATGGAAAAATAAAAAATGGGAGAGCATTGAACAATTTAATGAGGTTCAAAGACGATGGGTGATTATAAGTATAGTGATATCTGTTTTTTATGGTTTATTTATTGTCTTGTTATCTTCTTTCTTAATATTGATATTAAATCTTTTAAAAAATGTATTTTAATCTTACCTTTTACTAAATTAAAGTTGTAGATTAGTAAAAAAGTAAAATAAACATTTTTATGTGTTTTTATTGGTTGAGTTATGGGAAACCGGATATTTGGCACAAAATTTTTAAATTTTGTTAAAACCAAACCAAACAACCTTGCTTTTATATTTTTTTGGCTTATTGCCCAAAGTTATAATTTATGCTCTTATTTATATATTAATTTATAGGTTATTTATCTTATATTCCTTATTACATTTAATGTTGTAGGTAAAGTTGGGTATACAAGAAAAATAGAAATTACCAGCCAATAAAATACTATTGTTTCTTCAATTATGAGAAAAACTATACAAAGTATATCTTTGATAAACTTGATTTTATCAATTATTCTATAATTTTCATTATTTAGTAGTTTACCCTCAATTATATTTATTATTATCGTGCTTATAGTCGGAATATTTAATTTTAAAAAATAATAAAAATCCCAATTTATTTTCCATCTTTCTATAGGATTTAGAATCCAATTAAAACATAAAAGTTGTATGTATATAATTATTGCAATTATAAAATAGATTATTACATTTTTTCTGAACATTTTCTTATTTCCCTTATTTCATTTTTAGGTATTATAACATGATAAATAATAAAATAAGGTATAATCTCTCCCCTGTCTTGTAATCTTCGTCCTGCTCTTACCATTGGATTATTATCATTCTTATTAAAATCATAAACATCTGTTACATATAATTCCAAATCCCCGTTTTTCTTATATTTCATTTCTTTTATATCTACATTACCTAATGCATTATGAAAATTCTTATCAGTAAAATTAATACTTCCTTCCGTAATTAATCCTTTTTGCATTTTATTATTATTTTCATTAAATAATTTTTTGAAATCTTCATTTTGAACTATTACTTTGGATAAATCTTTTGATGAAAGATGTTCCGAATTAATAAATATTCCTTTTGTTGAATTTAATTTATCTTCTCCGATTTGAGTTTTTATTTTCTCTTTAAAATAATCTTGAAAATCATTATCCAATTCTGTGTAATTGTTGTATATCAAATGTTCTTTTGCATAATCTGTATTCAAATACGAATCTTTCTTTGACATTAATACATTTTCTGTTGCTTCAATTCCAAAAAAATTTCTTGCTTGATTACTATAGTTATTCAAATTATTAAGCATATATTCATATAAAGGGACTTGAATTCCCTCCGGCAAATTTTCTATTCCGGTTGTAATGTTATTTACTAATTGTTTCTCAAAATCTTTTTCTTTCTCTTCTAATATTTCCCGTACAAAATTTATTTTATCTACGGTATTTAAAGAATCAGAGTTAAAATCGAAATTATTTGTTATTTTTTCTTTATCAGATTTTAGATATTCATCAAATTCAACCTGACCTTTTAACAAAACTCTATCTGCAGTATCTTTTTTGTTATAATCATTATGTATAGAGTTTCCTCCCCCGTTTTTATAGGTAAATTTTCCCTCATCATCACGAGGGTGTTCTGCCTCATTCCAAACAGCCATAACCAATTTCCTTCCTTAATTTATTTTTCTACAGCGAATTAACTAATAATAATCTTACCTAATCCCCATTTTATTATTAACAGCTTATCTAACTTGTTGTTTCTTTATATTTTCAGTATAAATCTTTTTTAAAACTTTTCAAGATGTATCGAATAAAAATATTATTTTACTCAATTTCAAATACAGCGGAAATCATGATGAATACATGATTTCAGATATATGTAAATAATTGTAAATTAATCAAAATCAATTACATTTTATTGTTATTTTTAATAAATTTTTGAAAATTTTTTAAAAAACAAAAAAATTAAATAATTTGCTCAAAAGCTTGTTTGTGTTACAATATAAGTATCATGGGATATGAATTATATATGAAGGGGATAGATTTTGGCACAGCAGAATATATTTGAAGACGGTAAAATAGTTCCTGTTAACATCAGAGAACAGATGAAACAATGTTATATAGACTACGCAATGTCGGTTATTATAGGCAGAGCTTTGCCTGACGTGCGTGACGGCTTAAAGCCCGTTCATAGACGTATTTTATTTGCTATGAACGAACTTGGAATGGCGCCAGATAAACCGTTTAAGAAATGTGCCAGAATAGTCGGTGAAGTTTTAGGTAAATACCACCCCCACGGTGATACTGCCGTATATGAAGCTTTGGTTCGTATGGCACAAGACTTCTCTACCCGTTATTTAACCGTTGACGGGCATGGAAACTTTGGTTCGGTCGATGGCGACGGAGCAGCCGCTATGAGGTACACAGAAGCCAGAATGCATAAAATTACAACATCTATGCTTGCAGATATTGACTGCGAAACGGTAGATTTTGTTCCAAACTTTGATGGTTCACTGGAAGAACCATCTGTTCTCCCCGTAAGACTTCCTATGCTTTTATTAAACGGGGTATCAGGTATTGCTGTCGGTATGGCAACCAATGTTCCGCCTCATAATTTATGTGAAGTCGTAGACGGCACAATTGCTTTAATTGATAACCCGAATCTTACAACGGATGAACTTATGCAATATATCAAAGGCCCTGATTTCCCTACGGGCGCAAGCATTATAGGTTTATCCGAAATAAAAAAAGCTTATGAAACAGGCAGAGGCTCTATAAAAATGTCTGCAATATCTTCTTTTGAAGAAATAACAGGTGCAGGCAGACAAACTAAAACAGCTATTGTTGTTACGGAAATACCTTATCAGGTTAATAAAGCGGTTTTAATCTCTAAAATAGCCGAACTTGTAAGGGATAAAAGAATAGACGGAATTTCAGATATCCGTGATGAATCCGACCGTGAGGGCATGCGTATTGTTATTGAATTAAAACGTGATGCGAAGCCTGATGTTGTTAGAAATAACTTATATAAATACACTCAATTAACGGCTACATTTGGTGTTAATATGCTGGCTTTAGTAGGTCAGCAGCCTAGGTTAATGAACCTGCTTGAAGTCTTAAATGAATTTATTGAACACAGGGTTGAAATTATCACAAGAAGAACTCTTTTCTTCCTTAAAAAAGCTAAGATGAGAGCGCATATCTTAGAGGGTTTATTAATTGCCTTAGCAAGTCTTGATGATGTAATAGAACTTATTAAAAAGTCAAAAACCGCTGATGATGCAAGACTTGGCTTGATGTCTAAGTTCGGACTTGATGTTGATCAGGCTAATGCAATTCTTGAAATGCAATTAAGAAGATTAACAGGTTTGGAACAAGATAAAATTAAAGCGGAATTTGAAGAACTACAGCAGAAAATTAAAGAATATGAAGAATTACTTGCCGACAGAAATAAGGTTCTGGCTTTAATAAAAACAGAATTAAAAGAGGATAAAGAAAAATATGGCGACGAAAGAAAAACCCAAATTCTGCCCGAAGTTGATGAAATGACTATAGAAGACTTAACTCCGAATGTTCCTATGGCTGTATTTATTACACGTCAAGGATATATAAAGAGAATTTCTCTTGATGTATTTGAAAGACAAAATAGAGCTACCCGTGGCAAAGGCGGAATAAAAACTAAAGAAGATGATGATGTAGGTCATTTCTTTACTGCAATGATGCATGATAAAGTATTATTCTTCTCAAGCAAAGGAACTGTTTACAGCTTAAATGTATATGACTTCCCTGAAGGCTCAAGACAGGCTAAGGGATTGCCTATTATAAATGTTCTTCCGCTTGAACAGGATGAACAAATTACTGCGGTTGTTCCTGTTTCTAACTTTGACCCGAATTCCAATTTGATTATGCTTACTAAGAAAGGCTACATAAAACGTATCGGGCTTGATAACTTTGCAAGCATTAGAAAGAACGGAATTATTGCAATCGGACTTGAAGAAGGCGATACATTAAATTGGGTTAAACAGGCAAATAATTCTGATGAAGTATTTATAGCAACCAGCTGCGGTATGGCAATAAGGTTTGCTATCGAGGATTTAAGACCTTTAGGCAGAAGTGCAAGAGGTGTAAACTCAATGAAATTAAGAACAGGTGATACGATTATCGGCTGTGATATTATTCCTAAAAACTTTGATGCCGATTTACTCGTTGTAACCTCTGACGGGTTTGGTAAACGGTCTAAATTGTCGGAATTCAGAGCACAAAATAGAGGCGGAATAGGTTTAATAGCTACTAAATTTAAATCTGCTTCCTCAAGACTTGTTGCTTTAACGGTTGTTGAAGAATCCGATGAAATTATGGTAGTAACTCAAAACGGTATAGTTTCAAGGATTAAAGCCGGCGACATCTCTCGTCAGGGCAGACCTGCAACAGGCGTAAGAATTCAAAATCTGATGGATAACGATTCTGTTATGGCTGTTAATAAAATAGTTGTAACTGATACAGATGACGGCAAAGCGCCTGAAGATGCCATTGAAGATAATGCGGAAACTGCTATTCAAAACAAATTGGACGGACTTGACAATGAATAAAGTAATATCGACAGATAAAGCCCCAAAAGCAATCGGGCCGTACTCACAGGCAATATTGGCAGGAAATACTCTTTATTGCTCGGGGCAGATTGCCATTAACCCTGACACTAACACTTTTATAGAAGGCGGAATTGAAGAACAGACAAATTTAATTCTTAAAAATATAGATGGACTTCTCGCCTCTATAGGGTTTAGCTATTCGGATGTCGTTAAAACAACCTGTTTTCTTGCGGATATGAATGATTTTTCTACTTTCAACAATTTATACGAAAAAGCATTTATCTCAAAGCCTGCCCGCTCTTGCGTTGCTGTTAGGACATTACCTAAAAATGCTCTTGTTGAGATAGAAGTAATAGCGGTAAAAAATTAATGAGAGTTGTTCTTCAAAGAGTTGAGAAAGCTTCCGTTACTATTGATAATGAACTTTATAGTTCAGTCGGACACGGTTTTCTTTTGCTCTTCGGGGCAGAAAAAGGTGATACAAAGGCTCAGGCTGATTGGATGGCAGCTAAAATTATGGCACTTCGCTGTTTTTCTGATGATAACGGGAAAATGAATCTTTCAATAAAAGATGTAAATGGCGAAATATTAATAGTTTCGCAGTTTACACTGGCAGGTGCTGTAAAGAAAGGTACAAGACCAAGTTTTGATAATGCTATGGCGCCTGATGAAGCGAACGAACTCTATGAATATTTCATTTCTAAATTTAAAGAACAAAATATTCCCGTTAAAACAGGAGTTTTTGGCGCACATATGTCAGTATGTCTTATTAATGACGGCCCTGTCACTTTTGTAATAGATGCACCCATTTTAGCCTAATATTAAGTTTTGTAATTAAATCATAATATCCCAGCATTTTTTTTATTGAGGGGTTTTTATATGGGTAGAAAAAAACAGTAACAATTTCTATTATATTATTATATAATACGAATAAAAGATAAGGAAAATATATGAAAATATCACCTATCAGTTTCGGAATGGGGCAGTCTGAAAAAAAATTATCGGTTGAACATAACGATATAATGCCAACAACTGTTAGACACAATTCGTTATCAGATATGGAATTTAATATTGTTGCTGATGCAATCAGATGTCAAAACTTAAAAAGCCAGATGAATGTCAGATTATCTGCATTAAAACGCAATTTGAATAATTGCATGGCAAGAAGTACATATAATGTTTAATTAATTATATTACTGCCGTTACATTTAAAGAATATTCAAACAATAACTCTTCCCTTGCTATTACTCTTAAGTTCGGAATCATTTGTGAAAATACCAGATAAATGATATGTCTTAACTTCATTGGTGCAATTAAAATTATTTCTTTTGCATCAGGGCTGTATTGTTCTATTTGCTCTTTTAATGTATTTACGATATTTTCTATCTTATTACTTTCAATTCTTATTACTTCATCATTTTCTTTATCGCCTAAAAAGGTCTTAATACTTTCCGCTGAAAGTTCAAAGGCATTTATTGTTTTATCTTCGTTTGTTATTAAAGAATTGCTTATCTGTCTTGCAAGTGAAATTCTTATTCTTTCAAGTAATTCTTCTTTATTTGTTTCATCGGCAAAATCGTTTATTTTTTCAAAAATGTATACTATATCTTTTATTGAAACTTTTTCTTTTACCAGATTTGTTAAAATATATTTTAACTCTGCAACGGAAAGGTAGTCAGGAATTATATTTTCTATTAAATATAAATTTTGATTGCTTACAATTTCAATATATCTGTTAATGTCAGAGTAATCAAATATATCATCAATATATTTAATTACGGTATATTCAAGAAGGCTTGCAATAAAATCAACAGCATCAAGTCCTTTAGCCCAGAAATCTTTTGCTTTTTCTTCATTTATCCAAATTGTTTCATGTTCTGTAATATAGTCCCTGTCTTTGATTGAGTCTTCAGGAATTTCATCAATTTGAAGTTCATTTTTAAAGAACATTGTATAACCGCAATAAGCATGAGTTTTTATAACCGGAATTCCCCGTACTTTTATGGCAAATTCATTTTCTTCCAAGCTGTCATCGATTTCTATATTGATTTTTGGAATAATATACCCTAAAGATTCGGTTAAATTCTGCCTTATTAGTACTATTTGCGACAATATATTATATTCATTTTCATTGTTTAATATATCCATCAACTCTTCCGAGATTGCAAGTGTTAATTTTTGCTCGCCGAGTTTTTGCTCCATTACATCGGGGGATATTACTTTTGATAATTTCTTTTTTAAATCTTCAAGTTCATTTATGTGCTTGGAAATTTCTTCATTTAATATTGCTCTTGAGTCTTCTGATGTATCATCTATTAAAGATTTTACCTGCGAGATTTTTTCTCGTTTTTCTTTTATTTTCTTTTGTATGTCAAGGCATAATTCATAAGGGTCTAACTCGGGGTTAATTATCCGCTCTATTTTGGATTTAAAGTTTAATAAGTCGGAATTATCATTTACTAAGTCATCATTTTCTACTTCTTTTATAAAGATGCAGTTATAAAAAACTTCTTCATCTTCTGTTTCAAGTTCTTGGATTGCGTATATATCCCAGCCGTCTTTTGACATTTCATTTAATAAGTTTTCAAGTTTTTCATTGTCATTGTATGGTGATGTTTTTATTGTAAATATATTTCTTGTCGGTTTATACATTTATAATTCCTTTTTATTAATAATAACATTTTTAATTTAAAATTACATTATTATTTTTGAATTATTCCCGTTGCGTGTTTTCCGTTGCAATCGTATGTAAGAATATAATACCCTTTTCCGCTGTCTTTTATCTCTGCTGAGGAATTAGCAGCGGTTCTTTCTTTAAATGCGATTAAATCTTCTTCGGCTTTTTGGTATTTTTCAAGTTTCTTTTTTTGTTTAGCTTTTTGAAGTCTGTCTATAATTTCCGCCTCTTCGTCAAGTTCTTCTTGAGTGTACATTTTCTCAACAAGTTTTACTACTTTAACTCTTGCCTTTAGTGTGTTGCTCTGGTAAAAATCAAGGTGTTTCATATCGTCAGACAGGACTATCATATAATATCCGTCAGGAATTGCATTGCCGTATTCATCATATAATGCGCAAGGCAGAGTTAAATTCGGATACTTGCTGGATTCAGGCCCGTGTTTATAAACCTGATTATCCTCCTCGTAAATACCTGCAGGATAAAACGGGTTAGGATAGTGCCTTTTTGGCCCGTTAAAGTCGGTCATAAAATCATATGCAATTAAATCAGCATCTATAAACATATTAGTTATTTTATCAGATGTTGTATAAATTTTCTATTTTTGTATAATATTAATTGAAAAAGAGGTTTATATGGATAAAAAAACTATTTTAAATTATATCCCTACTGTTATTGAAGCATCAAATCAGGGTGAAAAATCATTTGATATTTTTTCAAGACTTTTAAGAGAAAGAATAATTTTCCTCGGAGAAGAAATTGATGATGAAATGGCTAATTCAATAGTCGCTCAGCTTTTGTTATTGGATAGCGAAAATCCTGAAAAAGATATTATGATGTATATAAATTCCCCCGGTGGTGTTATAACGGCAGGCATGGCAATATATGATACAATGAAACACGTAAGAGCGGATGTTTGTACAATATGTCTTGGTGAGGCTGCCTCAATGGGTGCATTTTTATTATCGGGCGGTACAAAAGGTAAAAGAATGGCGCTTCCCAGTGCCAGAATTATGATACATCAGCCTTTAGGCGGTGCTCAAGGGCAGGCTACGGATATTGAAATTGAAGCTAAAGAAATCCTCAGAATGAAAAAAGAATTAAATACTCTTTTAGCTGAGCATACCGGTCAGCCGTTAGAAAAGATATATGCAGATACCGAAAGAGATAACTATATGTCAGCGCAGGAGGCTGTTGAATACGGTTTAATTGATAAAGTTATATAAATAAAAAATATATATAAGATGATAGCATTTTTATGCTATCATTTTTTTATGGTAATACATATTATTTAAGGAGTTGAGATGTCCATTATAGTTAAAAAATGCAGAATCGGTGTAGATGTCGGCGGTACAAATGTCAAAGTGGCATTAGTTGATAAATCGGGGAATATTGTATACTCAGATACAGTCCCGACCCGAGCTGAAATGGGGTATGAATACACAATTTCAAATATAATAAAAGCAATACAAAATCTATTAAAAGAATCAAAATATACAAAAGATATGATAGAAGGAATAGGCTTTGGTTTCCCGGGGCAGATAGACTGCGATAACGGAATAGTAAGACTTGCGCCTAATATCCCCGGGTGGATTGATATTCCTATAGCGGATATTGTTTCTAAAGAATTTGGTATTCCCGTTAAGGTGGATAATGATGTCAGATGTGCTGCATTAGCCGAATTAAATTACGGTGCAGGCAGAGGCGCTAAAAATCTGGTATGTATTACGGTTGGTACGGGAATAGGTTCCGGGTTAATCGTAAACGGAAAATTAGTCAGAGGTGCAAGTAATGCTGCAGGCGAAATAGGTCATATTAAACTCCAAATGGACGATGGCCCTATTTGCGGATGCGGGGATAGAGGCTGTCTTGAAGCTTTCGCTTCAGGCCCCAGTATTGTTGCTATGGCTGAAGAATATATTAAAGGCGGAAAATCTACTAAATACAGAGAACTTGCCAATCCTGAAATTACACCTTATATTGTTGCTGAAGCGGCAAAACAAGGTGATGTAGTGGCTAAGAAAATTTTTGAAACAATCGGTAATTATATAGGAATAGGTTTAGCAAGTGTAGTTAACCTTTTAAACCCCGAAAAAGTTGTAATTGGCGGCGGGGTTGCCGATGCGGGCGATTTATTATTTGTTCCCATTAAAGAAACTCTTAAAAAACGTACAATGCCCATTCAAGGGGGAGCTGTTAAGGTCGTTCATGCGGAACTTGGTAATACAGCAGGAGTTATCGGGGCAAGCTTATTAATTGAAGATTAATTATGGCGGTTTTTCTATTTCACGGACAAGAAGAATTTTTAATGGAAAAAGAAATTAAGAAGCTTAAGGATACTCTTCTTGATTCTTCTTTTGTTTCTATGGGTTATAAGGTTTTTGATAACCCCGATTATAACGATTTTATTGCCTGTCTTCAATCCGTACCTTTAATGTTCGGTAATACTTTAAGTGTTATTTATCTTGATAAATATCTTATGTCAGGCAGATTATCCTTTGATGATAAGCAGATTGAATGTATTGATAATTCGCTTAAAACAATTCCCGATAGTGTAAATATTATTTTTGTCTGCAAAATATCCCGTGATGAAAATAAAAAAGCAGATTCCAGAAAGAAACTTTTTAAAGTTTTATCTAAATACTGTCAGGTAAGAGAATTTCCTCAATATAAAACATATCAAAAGGAACTTAACTCTCAAATCCTTTCCATGGTTAAAGAAAAAGGTTTAACGGCTTCATCTGATGTTATTTCTTTAATTATAGAGCAGTTAGGGGCTAATTTAACTTTAATTGACTCTGAACTAGAAAAACTTCAAGTTGCACTTCATCCCGATAAAAATATTACAAAAGAGGCTGTGCATAAATACTGTTCATCTTCTGAAGATGTTTTTATTTTGGCTGATTTAATTATTCAGGGAAATAAAAATGAAATATTAAAACAATATAATCTTTTGACGGAGAAAAGACATCCCTTAGAGGTTTTTTCCGTTTTGCAGAGTAACTTTCAACGATTTATTTTTATTAAATCGTACGAAAAAAAGATGAGTGCAAAAGATATGTCTTATAAACTTAAACTGCATGAATATATAATTATGAAAACTCAGGAAAAATTAAGAAATACTTCTCTTGATAAATTGCTTAAAATAAGAGAAAATTTAATAAATGCAGAGTATAAATTAAAATCGGGGCAGTCTTTTGCCTCTGATACGGTATTGGAATTGGCATTGTTGAGTTAGCATGAACAGTATTTTAGATAATAAATATCCATATTTAACAAATTTTTTTAATACGGCAATCAGTCAAAACAGGTTGTTTCATTCCATAATATTGTACGGGAGCAATAACTATATACAATATGCACTGGCAATGGAACTTGCAAGACAATTAAACTGCCTGGAAGAAAAGAAAGAAAACTGCAATTGCCAAAACTGCAGATGGATTAGAGAAAATAAACATCCTGCCGTTATGACTATTTCTAAGATTGATAATAAAACAGACTCCAGTAAAACCGTAATATCTGAAGAACAGGTAAATTCCGTTCTGGATACTCTTGTTAATTCTTCTGATTTTCATAGAGTTTTTATATTTTGTAATGCGGATATAAAAAAGCTTTCATCAGCAGAAATGAAAGATTATGAAGAATTTAAATCAACGGGATTTTCTCTGCCTCAGGAAATTTCAGAGGATAAAATCTGGTACCCTTCAGGAATTAATACCAATTGTTTTTCTACGGTTGCGGCAAATTCCATGCTTAAATCCATAGAAGAACCGCCATCTGATGTCACTTTTATTTTCCTTACAAATAATAAAGATGACCTGCTTCAAACTATTGTTTCCCGCTCTCAAGCTTTTTATGTGCCTGATAAGCGGATTGAAGAATATAATACGGATTTCTTTAAAAAATATTTTAATAATTATCCTCAATTTAACAGGGCAAATGCGCTTGATTTCGCTTCTGATTTATTTTTATACCAAAGCGAAAATAATCTTGAGGGCGAATATATTATTGACTGCATTCAGTTTTATTTAAAAGAGTTTGCTAAAACTAATATAGAAAATAAAATTCTGTTGAACAAAATATTTAAAGATATTGAAAAAACCGAAAATTCAAAAAAAATGCTCCGCTCATACATAAAAGAGCAAACGGTTTATGAAGATTTGGCTTTTTACTTTTCAAATTGATTAGATTTATGTTTTGTACTACAATTTGAATATGAAATTAAAATTGTTATTAGTTCAAATAGAAGCAATAACCGGGGATATTGATTCTAACATAGAAAAGGTGAAAAAACTGCTGAAGGACAGCGGTGAAACTTCATCTGACTTGATAATAATGCCTGAATTATGGACAACAGGCTGGGACTGTCCTAATTTTAACAAGTATTCAGAGGAATTATACTCTTCTAAAACATATAATTTTCTAAAACAGCTTGCAGTTGAATATAATTCTTACATCATAGGCGGAAGCAGTATATTACATAAGAATGACGAAAAAGACAGAAATACCTGCTTAATATTTAACCGCAAGGGAAACCTAATTACTTCATATGATAAATTCCATTTGTTTTCGCATAGAGGTCAGTCTGAAGGAATATATCTTGAAGAAGGTGACAGTCCGTTAATAGTTAATACGGATATTGGAAAAATCGGAGTATCAATCTGCTATGATATCAGATTTCCCGAAATGTTCAGATTATATACATATAGCGGTGCGGATTTTATTGTTAATGTTGCGGCATGGCCTCAATCCTTCATGGAGGAATATATATCGCTTACGAGGGCAAGAGCTGTTGAAAATCAAATTTATGTCGTTTGCTCCTGTATGACAGGGAAAATAAATGATTCGTTTAATTTTTCGGGACATTCAATGGTCATTGACTATAAAGGAAGATATGTTGATAAACTCGAAAGAGAAGAAAAAGTTTTAACTTCTTTTATTGATTTAAACGAAATGAAAGAATACAGAAAACAAATGCCGATTTTAGAAGATACTAAAAAATGTTATAAATTACGGAGTGAAAATGAAAAAAATATTTAAAGTTTTAACTGTATTAATTATTATAGCGATTCAAACGACCGCAAGTTTTGCAGTTGAAACGGGTAAAATAGATAAGCTTATAAAAAAATCGGGGCTTAATGATATGTCTATTGTTTCCGTTTCAATTAAAAATGCGGAAAATAATAATGTTGTATATGAATTAAATTCTAAAAGACTGCTTCATCCCGCATCAACCGTAAAACTTTTTACTCAATTCAGCGCACTTGAAACATTAGGTTATGATTATTTCTTTAAAACGGGATTTTATAAAGATTCACAAAATAATTTATATATAAAACTCGGGGCAGACCCTTCATTAACAACATCTCAATTAAAGCAAGCAATGCAAAAAGTTAAGGAAACCGGTGTTTCATATAATAATTTATATTTTGATGACAGTATTATTGATAAAAGGGAATTTGCTCCCGGCTGGATGTGGGATGATAATGTTAATCCCTATACACCAAAAGTAAGTGCTTATAATCTTGATAAAAATATTATAAAAGTTAATATTGAAAAAAATGCGGAAGGAAAAGCAAATTTAACTTTAAGCCCCTCGTATCCTATGAGCATTATATCTGATGTTAAAATCGGTATAAAAAAAGATTTGCTTGAAGTAAACAGTTATTATTGGAATAATCCCGAAGTGGTTGAAATCTTTGGTGCGGTTACAAATCCTAAAACAATTTACCTGCCCTTAAGCAGTATGAGAAGATATTTTATATATAATCTGGATAAAATAATTGATGATTTAAGAATAGATGTTAAATCAACTTTATATTCATCAAAACTTGTTCCTCAAAATGCAGAATTGATTACGGAAATAAATAATCCGATATCACCTGCAATAAAAGAGGCGCTTGAAAACAGCAGTAATTTATCGGCTGAATCAATATATAAATTGGCAGGTGCCGTAAAATATTCATCAACTGGCAGTGATATGAACGCATTTGACGTATTTAAAGAATTTTATAAGGGCATAGGGATGGATATAAATAATATAAAACTCTCCGATGGCTGCGGGGTTTCCAGATATGACCTTATTTATGCGGATTGGATGACAGAAACTTTAAATAAACTTTATAAAATGAAGAATTTTGAAAAATTTAAAGCATTTTTGGCTCAGCCGGGTGAAGGCACACTTTCTGACAGATTATTTGATTTACGAGGTGACACTTGGCTTAAAACAGGTTCTTTAAATAATATAAGTGCGCTAACGGGATATGTAAAATCACAAGACGGACATATTTATTCGGTCGCAATTTTGACTGAAAATTATACAAAAGATAACTCTGATGTTAAAGCTTTTGAAGATGAATTAATAAAATTAATTTATAACCGATAGATATATAAATTAAGGCGATTTTTAAAACTTCTTTTGATTTTATTTTATTAACGTCAAAAGGAGTTTTTATTATGACCGAAAAAATGGAAATTTATAAATGTAATGTGTGCGGAAATATTGTTGAAATAATAAATCCGGGGGCAGGCGAACTTGTTTGCTGTTCTGTCCCTATGGAGCATTTAATGGAGCATTCTAATGACGATGATGCGAATGAAAAACACGTCCCGATTGTTACCTTAGAAGGCGAAAATAAAACAATAAGAGTCGGCTCAATTCCTCATCCTATGGAAAAAGAACACTATATTATATTTATAGAAACCGTTTCCCCTGATAAAAAATACCTTAAAAGAAAATATTTAATGCCCGCTGAAGAACCTAAAACGGAATTAAAATCCCCTTGCAGTTATGATAAATTCACGGCAAGAGAACTTTGTAATATCCATGGACTTTGGGTAAAAGAATATAACGGCGAAACAAACTAAATTAATAAAGAGGCGGCGGCATTTTGCCGCCGCCTTCTATAAAACTTTTATTGTTTTAATTCGAAAAGTACCTTAACCAATTCAGGATCCCATTTTATTCCCGATTCACTTTGAATAATTTCAAGTGCTTTTTCTTTTGTCATTGCATTTCTGTATGCTCTTTGAGAAGTTAATGCGCTATAGGCATCCGCAAGCCCTATTATTCTTGAGCCGAGAGGAATACTTTGACCTTTTAAACCTTCAGGTTCGCCTTTACCGTCCCATCTTTCCTTATGATATGTAATATACGGTACAACCTCAGATAAGAAGTTAATGCTCATTAATATACTTACACCTACATTAGGATGATTTTGAAGTTTATCCCAATCTTCTTGCGATAATTTTTCTTTTTTATTGAAAAGTTCTTCGGGCAGGGTAATCTTACCGATATTTCTTAATAATGCCGCATAATATATTAAATCTTTTGTTTTTTCGTTTAAACCGAGTTTCGTTGATATTTCTTTTGCTAAATCTGCTACTTCATGTGAATAATTATTTTTAAAACTGCTTTTTGCATCAACCGCTTTAGCTAAGTTTTCTACAAACCATTGCTGTTCACTGCTTAAATCACCTATTAATGCGGTTAATTCGGCACGATTGTTTTGCAATTGTGATATTGTAACATCTTCTTGATTTATTAATTTATCAGTTTCCTCGGTTAATTTTTCCAGTGACATTGATGTTGCAAATAATCTTGCCGTAACGGTCAGTAATTCTTTAAATTCAGATGATAGGATTTTTCCCGTATAATTTTCTACTACAATTACTCCGACCTTTTGCATATTGTTATACATCGGAACGGCAAGATAATATTTTACTTTGTCTTCGCTTAATAATAATATTGCTTTGAAATTTTCATCTTTTACACTGTCTTTTATTTCAATAGCTTTATTATTTTTATAAGCCTGAGACACATAGCTTTTATCATCAAACTTGTACCCGATTTCAGCTTCATATATGTCATCTTTAAAGTTTAATGACGACCCCACCAAAAGCAGGTCATTTTTTGTTGTGTTTAATCCCATTGCATTTTCTTTTGATAAAAATACATGGCATGCATCAATTTCAAGCATCTGCCTTATTGTTTTGGCTATTGCATTATATATTACATAATCTTCTTTACTGCTGAAACCTAATATTCTTAGTGTGTTATCTATTGAATATATTGAAATTAATTCTTTTAACTGCTTTTTTAAGCTTTCATGTTTATCTACATTCTTTTTACTTATTTTTTGTACAAGTTCATCTGATATTAAATGTTCTGATATAAAATCACCTAAATTTAGTGCAAATATTTCTTCCAAAGGATCTGATTCCAGTGATATTTCGCTTCTTGAAAATACTGAAACATTTTTATTTTCTTTTTGTTTGTCTGTCATTTATAATCCTTGTCCGTGTTCTTTATTATTAATTCCGAATTAATCTATACTACCATTATATTTTATATTATTATTTTATGCAAAATAATATAATACCTCTATCGGCATATTATAACTTAAACTTTAGCTTTTTTTACAAAATTTCATACTTATGAATGATATTTATTTTTTAAGGAATTTTCCCAAATTATATATGAGGGAAATTCCTTTTTTTCAATAGGTATAAATCCCTTTTCTTTAAAATATTCGTATGGTATATTACAGGCTTCCATAGCCGGCGGATTTTCTTCGCTTGTTGTTATTATATTTTGATTAAAATCAGCATAACTACATCTACTTACATATAAATCAGGATATTTTATTATGTCTTTAAAATTTACTATGTTATTTGATATGATTAAATCTTTTCCGCTTATTATGTAGTTATATTTTGATAAATTATATGCCTCTATATTTTCAAGTAATATTTTATCCGCTTTAAATCCGTTTAATTTAAGTTTTTCAATATAGTAATTCGGTTTGTTATCAATGCTTATTATAAGTCCTATTTCTTTATTATTTTGTTCTTTTATATATTCGTATAATTTTATTTCTTCTATTGTTTTATATTCAGCTATTATAAATTTATTGTTAATTAATTGCTGTATGGGAATTATTACAAGATAGATAAATAAAATTAAATATATGAAATATTTAAAAATTTTATTTTTTTGAATATATGAGTATGCGCATATCGGAAATGCAATTATTGCAAAGGTTAAAAAATATCTTATATTATAACCTGAAAATACCATTGCCCTTGAAAATATGATTATATTTAAGAAAAGACATATCGTAAGTGTACCTAAAATAATACTTTGCTTGGTTTTATGTTTAATAAGTCTTTTAACTGATTTAATAAGAGAAGGCAGAAAAACAAGTATCCCCATTACTCCCAGACCAGTATTTGTTATGAACATATCTTTGTTAAAGTAGTAATACGGGTTAAAATAATTTGAAGTAAAGCTTTTATCTGTAAGTCCGAATATTGATAAAACAAGTGATTGAATATATGTAATAAATCCGTTAAAGGTATTTAAAAATGGCATTCCGGAAGTATCAAAAATTACAAAACAATATTTAATTAGATTGCTTATATAGCCTTTAAATCCGCCTCTGAATTTATGTATTTCCTTCTGTGGGATTGTAGTCAGAGGATTTGAAAATTGTATAAAGTTTAAAATATAGTTATATGATGAAAAAATAATAAAATTTATTATTGAAAACAGTATAAAATGTAATAAGAATTTTTTAGTATCTTCTTTCTTGTATAAATTGTTAATAACGGCAAATGTTATTAATACTGCCGGGAAAGTTATAAAAGCGGTAACTTTTGTTCCTGCGCTAAGCATTAAAGCCAGCGAGGAAAAATATAAATCTTTTCTGCTGTTATATTTTACCGCTTTTAAATATAAATATATGCTGGATAATATTAATGCGCCTATAAATAAATCGGAGCAGGGAGTGTATATTTCAATAGTTAAAAGGGCAAAAGAGGAAATCGTGAAAATTGTCCATAACCTTTGTCTTACAGGAATATTAATTTCCTTGAGAAAATTATAAATAACATATATTAAAGCAATGTAGCTTATGTATGAAAATATTCCCGTTCCTATTTCGCTTTTTGTAAAAAGCAGTTTCCATAGATACAGTAAATCCATATTAAAGGGCATAATGAGTTCTCTGGTATCAGGAGTTATAAAATGGTTTAATGAACCCGCCTGAACCCAAGATGTACACCTTGTAAAATAGTATGCAAGCGCATCTCCGAATTTTACGGGGTAAAATAATGTAAGTATTAATTCGGATATTAAATATATTACAAAACAGACAGAAAAAAGCCCCAGGACTTTATCCCGCCTTAAGGCTGAAATAATTTTATTTCTTTCTATGCTGAATTTATATAATGAAGATTTTTTTATTATAAAAATAATTGTTGATAAGAGAAGAAAAAATATATTACATATTAAAAAGTTAGTTTTGGAAATACCTTTGAATAAAGATAAAACTTCAAAAGATAATATAATTTGAGAAAATGCAAGGAGCAGAAAATATAAAAATCCTGCGCAGTTTTTTTCTTTTGAACATATTATTGAAAGAAAAAAATAAGATGATAATAAAATTAATAAAATTGATAATATAAACATTTTATTTCCCTATAAACATACAGTCGCCGTAGCTGTAAAATCTGTATTTATTCTTAATCGCTTCTTCATAAGCCTTAAAGATAAAGTCTTTTCCCGCTAATGCGCTTACAAGCATTAAAAGTGTGGATTTTGGCAGATGAAAATTTGTTATAAGTTTATTTACTATTTTAAATTCATAGCCGGGGTATATAAATAATTCACTGCTGTCTTTAACGGGAATAATTTTCCCGTATTTATTCATAACCGTTTCAAGTGTGCGCACCGAGGTTGTTCCGACTGCGACAATGTTTTTACCCGATTTTATTGCATTATTAATTTTATCTGCTGATTCACGAGTTATTTCAAATAATTCCGAATCCATTTTATGTTCTGAAATATTCTCGCATTTAACCGGTTTAAAAGTGCCTAAACCGACATTTAAAGTTATAAAACAATAATCTGTTCCCTGATTTTTGAGTTTATTTAATATTTCGTTTGTAAAATGCAGTCCTGCTGTGGGTGCTGCAACAGCACCTGCATTTTGGGCATAAACCGTTTGATATCTGTCAAAATCAAGCGATTTATATTCATCATTTGTCATTTTTCTTTCTATATAAGGAGGAAGCGGAATATTCCCTGCTCTATCGAGTATTTCATAAAAATTTCCTTCATAAATAAGATGAACCTGCCATTTATCATCATCTTTTTCAAGCACCTCAATGCTTAATTCATCTGAAACCATTAAAATTGTACCTGATTTAACTCTTTTTGAAGGTTTTATTAATGCTATCCAAATATCTTTTTTAATTTCCCGAACAAGAAATACCTCAATTAAAGCGCCTGTATCTTTTTTAGCATATAGTCTTGCAGGGATAACTTTTGTATTATTTAAAACTAGGAAATCATTTTCCGTTAAAATATCCGTAATATCGTAAAAATGTTTATGTTCTATAGATTTATTACTATAATTAAGCACCATCATCTTAGACATATCCCGCCTTTGAGACGGGACTTGCGCTATTAATTCTTCAGGTAATTTGTAGTTAAAATCTTCCAGTAACATTATTTATCCGATTCAATAACCGTTGGTTTTTTATCTTTTTCCAGCTGTTTATTAATAACAACAGTTTGAATAATTTGGAAAATGTTGCTTACAACAAGGTATAATAAAACCCCTGCAGGGATTGGCGCAATTATAAACATAAAGATAATCATAATCGGCATCATAGTACCCATCATTTTCTGCATTTGCGCCTGCATAGGATCTTGTGAAGCTGTTTTATTTGCAGCCATCATAATTTTTTGTGTTGCTATCATAGAACCTGCAAATAAAAGTATTAAAATTAATACATCAATATGGAATTGGCTTTGAGGGTTATTTGTAGGTATTGATGCCGTTAGTATATCGCCGTTTCTTACAAATTGAACATTTTCTACTTCTCTTGTTTTCATATTTTGAATTTCAATTTCAGCGGAACTTACTTTTTCCAATTCACTGTATTTTAAATTGATATCATCAAGTTTTATTTTTAAATCAATATTTTCTCCGGGGACTACATCGCCTTGAACTTTAACGGCATTTTTAGAAGGGATTTTAACATTTTCAAGGACTTCATCACCTTTTTGTATTTTGACTTTTTTAAATATAATAAATCTGTCGCCTTGAGATACACTGAATACTCCGTCATAAGAGTTTCCTGCACTGCCTCTTAAAGTAGTATCAAGTCTGTTGATAAATAAGAAATGAGAATTTCCCGCTTCCTGTATGAATTGAGGGCTTATTAATGCGGCATATAATAAAATAAAAATCGGCATTTGGATTAATAAAGGCAGACATCCCGCCATAGGATTAAATTTATGCTCTTTATAAAATTCCATCATTTTTCTCTGCATCATCTGCGGGTCATTTTTATATCTGTCCTGTATTTGTTTCATTTTAGGCTGAAGCACCTGCATATCACGCATTGACCTTTGCTGAGATACTCCTAACGGCCATAAACATAATCTTACGATTATTGTTAAAGCTATAATAGCTAACCCGTAACTGCCTGTTATATTATTTAATGTTTTTAATAATTCTACCGTTAATGCTGTAAAATCCACTTTATATATTCTCCCTTCTTAAATTTTTATTAAAGTTTCAGCTTTTTCTTCTGTTGTTTGAGTAGTGTTTTCTTTTAATTTTATATTAAACTTGGATTTTCCGTGAGCGGTTTTATCCCAATTCATAGTATTTTTCATAAAAATAATTTTAAAGATTATAAATACTGCAAGCGGAAACCATAAAACAATAATATAAACCGCTGTTTGTACCGATTGAATAATATTTTCTAAAGGTTTTAATTTTACGTATTTCCTTAAACTGTAAAAAAGAGCGACTATAAAAAATCCGCACATTAATATGGATAATGCCATAGAAGATAAAATCCAATTAGGGTCATCTTTTATATACCTGTATGATTGAATAATCATCTCTGAAACCATCCAAACGGGCAGGATAAATTCTGTTATGTATGCCGTCATATCAAGGCTTACCCTTAATGACATGTCTTTTGAAGTAAGTACATCCGAAAAATGTTCAAGATATCTTCTTATACTGCCTTCAATCCATCTTCTTCTCTGTTTTAAAAGCGGAATATATGCGCTGACTCCTTCTTCATAAACACATACCTCGGGGCAAAATCTGACGTCCCAGCCTTTTATCTGTAATCTCGTTGATAAATCAAGGTCATCGGTTATTGTGTATATATTCCAGCCTCCGACATCTTCCAGTGCCGTTCTTTTAATAAGTTCACCGTTTCCTCTAAGTTCAACCGCGCCTTTAACAGAGTCTCTTCCGACTTGGAAGTGTGTATCCACCGCCATTTCATTATCCTGACATCTTGTTAAAAAGTTTTGTTCTCTGTTTATTATTACTTTTCTTGCTTGAACGGCACCTACTTGCTCGCTTTCAAGTGCAGGGATAAGTTCTCGCAAAAAATCGGGTTTTACTCTTGCATCCGCATCAAATACAAGTATAGCCTCACCTATTGCTATTTTTAAGGCATCATTTAAAACGGCGGATTTACCGGGAAATGTTTCTTTTGTCCTTGTAAAATATTTTACATTTTTATATTTTTGACTGATTTTTTCAAGGACTTCCTCCGTATTATCCGTACTTCTGTCGTTTATTACTATTATTTCATAATGCGGATATTCTATTTTTGAAATATTCTCTATTGTGTCTTCTATAACATCAGCCTCGTTATGGGCAGGGATTAATATACTTACATAAGGGGTATAGTTATAATTCTTTTCTATGGGGTGTTTTCTTTGTTTTCTAACCTGATGTTTAAATGCTATCTGCATATATGCCGTATAAATTGACATAAATATCAATATTGTCATAAAGGCACATGGTGTGTTCATATGATTTTGAAAGAAATATAGTAAAACCAATAAAGAGGTTATTATGGTTAAAAGTGTAATTCTTTCTTTCATTAACTTATCCCGTTTTCTCTCTCATTAAAAATATTTTACCAAAAACATAAAAGCTTTATTATAAATTATTACTTTTCTTTACTAACCAAAAAGTTATTTAGTTTTTTAACAAAAAAATGTTATAATTGCAGAATGAAAAATAACTTTTTAACTTCATTTCAAATATTAAAAAATAATATGCTGTATATTCAGCCGTTATTATTATACATGCTGATAGTCATGATGGTGCCTGCATATATAGTAAGTAAAACAGTATTACCTCTGCCGAAAATTTGTTTGATGATTTCCGTATTTCTTTTATCTTCGGCATTTTTATCGGGCTGGTTTTTTATTAATAAAAAAGCTGTTGATGATTATAACCCTGATGACGATAAAGAAACGGTAGTTTCTAAATCTATAAAAAATTTAAAATTGTATTTTCAAGGTGTCGGCGCAAATTTCTTGAGGATACTTTTGGGAATATTGATTTTGATTTGTATATATTCTGTTTTTGCTTTTTTCATTTACAAAGCAGGCATGATATATATAGGTTCCTCCGATATTTTTTATGATTTAACAAAATTATCCGTACAAAATCAGCAGGATTTAATAAACTATATTAATACAACAACCCTGCCTCAGCAGTTGATATTTATTAAATGGGTTTTACTTTATTCTGTTTTTATACTTCTAATGCACTTTTTTGCTACATTATATCTGGCTGTTATAATATTTGAAAAAAATAATATATTTTATTTATTGTATAAAACCATAGTATTTATATTTAAAAATATTTTGGGCTGTATTGGTATTATTTTGTGGCTGTTTCTGATTTACATAATATTAAATGTAATTTCAGCTCTTTTGGGGGTTAATTCGCTTGCTTTTGCGGTATCAATAATACTTTTCTCGTTCTATTTAAATTATTATATTCTTTTGGTATTCTGTTTTTATAATGACAAAACAAAGAGTAATAGCGATAACGGGCCCGAGTTCATCGGGTAAAACGGCACTATCAATAGAACTTGCAAAAGAATTAAACGGAGAGGTTATCTCTGTTGATTCAAGGCAGATTTATAAAGAACTTGATATCGGAAGTGCTAAACCGGATATAAAAGAAAGACAAGGTATTAAACATCATATGCTTGATATTATTGATGTTACAATGCCATATACTGTTGCGGATTACTGTGATGAGGCAAAATTAATAATTAAGGATATTATAGAAAGAGGAAAACTCCCGATACTATCAGGCGGAACAGGACTATATTTCAGGTCTTTGCTTCAGGATTTTGACCTCCCGAGAGTTGCTCCCGATAATGAATTAAGAGAAAAATTAAATGAAAAATCGGCGCAGGAACTATATGACATGCTAAAAAAACTTGATGAAAAAAGCGCAGAGAAAATTCATTTTAATAATAAAGTTAAAATTATAAGGGCTTTAGAAGTTTGTATTACACTCGGGATTCCGATGAGCAGTGCGCAAAAAAAGAAAGAAAATCAATATGATACCCTTTGGATAGGTTTAAATTCCCTAAACAGAGATTTTTTATATGAAAGAATTAATAAAAGAGTTGATATAATGATGAAAAAAGGACTTTTGGATGAGGTTTCAAGTCTGTTTAACAAGTATGAAAATAATAATATACTTTTAAATACAATCGGTTATCAGGAGTTTTATCCTTATTTTAAAGGTGACTGCAGTTTAGAAGAGGCTGTTAATCAGCTTAAACAGAATACAAGAAGATATGCAAAAAGGCAGATAAGCTGGTTTAATGCCAATAAAGATATATCTTGGTATTATATTGAGAAACATAATCTTGAAGAAATATCACTGCATGTTATAGATAAATATAAAAAATTGTTAAGTTAATTATTTAAAATAACAAAATATTTATTTATGAGTTTTGTATAATTGAAATAATTCGGAAAGGCAAAAATTATTCATGAGAGTAAATAATATAAGTAATATAAATGCAAATTTCGCAGGCGGTCAGAATACATATACAACTTCTGCAGGCTCGGGTGCTGCAGCTACAACCGCATTATTAGGTGCATCAACAGGTATAGCACTTGTAAAACATCCTAAAGGCATGGCTGAAGTTATTAAAGAGTGCGGCGGAAAAGCAGGATATATTAAAAGATATATTCCTTCTCTCGCTCTTATGGCAGGAATTGGCGCTATATTTTGCATGACCTGCAAGTTATTTTTAAATAAATTTTTACCGAATAAAGAAAAACTCGGTGCTGTTTCAATTGAAGATGAAAATGCAAAATTATGCCCTGAAGAAGTTGAAATTATTTCAAGAAAAATGTTACCCGCCCCTGTTAAATATGCGGTTGAAGATTCTAAAATAGTAAACGGCAGAGAACTTGTTACAAGAAGAGAAAGACTTCAAGACGGTACAACAAGAGTTATCAGTGCATATGTATAATCAAATTTTATATAATCTAGTGTCGCAACATTACGTTTGCTCCTCGCAACCGTAAAGTTGCTCACCTTTTCAATAAGCCACTCGCAAATTTTTACTCACACCTTCGGCTTATCGTAAAAATTTACTCGGACAATATAATAAAAAAAGCCTCTTATTAGAGGCTTTTTTATTTTGTTGTTGAATAATTATTTGTAATTTTATAGATATAATTTATAATCTGAGCAAAGTAATCAAGCGATGATGCCCCATTTATAATAATGTCCGAAAAATCTTTTTTGGGAAGTATATATTTTTTAGAAGCTTGTCTAACATATGCCAGTTGTTTTCTTGCGTTTTCTTCATTTTGATTTCTTGAAGTCTGCGCTCTATATATAAACCATTTTTCCTGAATATCGGGGTCTATATCCACATAAAGTTTAACATCAAATAAATCTGCTACTTTACCGTACATTGTAGCCATACCTTCAACAACAATTATTTTTTCCGCTTTTTTAGGTATCGCATTAGGTACTACTATTCCCGTTCCGTTTACAAGGTATTGCGGAATTTTAACATCAATTCCTTTTGATAACATATCTAAATCAATAAAAAGCTGTTCCATATCAAAGTTATCAGGTGAATCTACATCGTATCCCGCTTCAAGCAGTTTATCAAAAGAGCCATGCTCTTTGATTAAGCCCGATATATCTTTAAAATAATTATCAGCACTTAATATTTCAACGGGCATGTTTAGATTTTCCGTAACCTGCTTAATTGTGTTGCAAATGGTTGTTTTCCCGCTTGCGGATTCTCCGCTTATTCCAATTAGAAAATGTTTTTGAGGATTATTTATTATTCTTTTTGTAAATTTGTTTATAAAATCAGGATGAATACTTTTAAATATAGGGGTTTCGCTGTGTTTGTCATAATCAAGAATTTGTTTGAATTTTGAATGCAAATATATTGCTAAAAATTCTCTGCCTGATTTTGTTGAAAAATCGGGTTTCATTATTTTTTCGGTTTTGTGTGTTTCTTTTTCTAACAGGATATTCATACTGACAGAACTCCTCAAAAAATTTTTTTTTGCCAGTCTTGTGAAATTATTTTACATTAAACTTTCGGGTAATTAAATAATTTATTATAAAGCAGAATGAAAATCGTTACATTATCCTTCAAAATATAGATGGTAGACCTATTTTAGTTTGTGAAGGAGTGGAAAATGAATAAATTTTTATTAACTGTTATATCGGGTATTATTATATCCTCAGGCGCTTATGCATCTTGCTTTACGGGGTTTGCCTGCTCCATTGAAAGTTTAGAGCAGGAGGAATATAAAAAAACTGCGGAATATATGGATATAATAGATAAATATTTTTCAAAAGAGCCTTTAGAAAAGGATTATGCCAAAGGAAAAATATTAATCAGTAATTATAATGACATTTTTTTATTTAAAACAATTGTTTAACGGCGGTTTTAAGGGTGTTTAATTCTTCCTCTTTGTTCACTTCAAAATAAATTCTTAAGAGCGGCTCTGTGCCGCTTTTTCTTATCAGTATCCAATTACCGTTTTCTAAAATCAGTTTAAGCCCGTCCATTGAATTTTTTTCAATGATTTTATTGTCTGCAATTTCAGAATATGACTTAAATGTATCAATTATTTTTTGCTGTTCGTCCGAGGAATTAACTTTTAAATCTATTCTGTCGTTAATAAAATTTCTTCCGAGTTCTTTATGTAATTCACTTTGAAGTTCATAAAGTTTTTTCTTTGAATATGCAAGCATTTCAATTATTAAAAGATTTGCAAGAATCCCGTCTTTTTCGGGGATATGCCCTTTAATACTGAGCCCGCCCGATTCTTCGCCAGCAATTATTATGTCATTTTTTCTCATGGCTTCCCCGAGCCACTTAAATCCGACTGGAGTCTCTATAACTTCTATACCTTGTTTTTGAGCATATAAATTAAGCAGGGAGCTTGCGCCTACCGTTTTGGCAAGTTTTCCCGAATAATTTTTATTCCTAATTAAATGTTTTAAAAGCATTGCAATGATTTCGTTAGCGCTGACAAATTCTCCATTTTCATTGAATACTCCAAATCTGTCGCCGTCCCCGTCATTACTTAAACCTATTAATTTTGTACTTTTGCATAATGCTTTTAATTGGGGCAGATATTTTTCTTTAGGATCGGGCATTTGTCCGCCGAAATTTATATCTCTTTCAAGATTTTGCGAGTTATTTTTTATATTGTTAGAATCTAATAAGTATTTAAATAATTTAGCACCTGCACCATGATGCCCGTCATAATTGATTGTAATATTAGCATTTTTTATTTTTTCAAAGTCTATCAGAGTTTTTATATGATTAATGTAGTCTTCTTCAAAAGATACTTTTTTATATGTTGTGCTGTTTGACTTTTGAATAAATGTATTATTTAAATTAGTTGTTATTTCTTTAACAATACTGTCATCAGCAGGGCCTCCATAGGGAGGGATAAATTTAATACCAAGATACTCGGGCGGGTTATGTGATGCAGTTAACATTATTGCATAAGCATCTTTTTTTAATGCATTGTATGCTAAAACAGGTGTAGCAATGATTTTATCGCTCAGCATTGTATTAAATCCCATATCAGCCAGTGTTTTAGCTATGTACTCCGCAAAAATATCGGCTTCATTCCTGGGGTCATAGCCGACTATAACAGGTTTATCGTATTTTGTTTGATTGTATATATAATATGCAATTGCATTTATTACTTTATTTGTATTATCCACCGTAAAATCTTTATTTAATACTGCTCTCCAGCCGTCGGTGCCGAATTTAATTTCTGTCATTATTTACCTCTTTTACGTTTTTTATGTAAAATTATTTTATATAAGAAAAAAAGGTTTAGCAAATGTCTGATACAAAAGCTGAAAATATATACTATTTAGGGCCTGACGGTTCAAACGCATACTTTGCCATGCAAAACTTTTTAATTGAAGGAAATATTGAAGTACAAAATAAAATACCTTGTAAAAGTATCAGGCAGGCAATAAAATCCTTGGAAAAAGATGTTAATTCTTTATGTGTTCTTCCTATTGAAAATTCAATACAGGGAATTGTTCGTGAAACTATTGATAATTTAATGCAAAGAGAGGATAAAAATATTCAAATACTTGCGGAGTATACACTTCCTATTAAGCATATGCTCCTTTCAACGGGAACGGATATATCAAAAATTAAAAAAATTATTTCTCATCCTCAGGCAATTGCTCAGTGTTATAACAATTTGTATAAAATCAATCCTGATGCGGAATTAAAAGAAGTATCGTCAACAAGTTATGCCGCACAAAAAATATCGGAGGAACAAGATATAACTCTTGCAGCTATTGCAAATGTAACTTGCGCAAAACTTTTTAATCTGAATATTTTAAACAATGACCTTAATGATGAGCCGGATAATAAAACAAGATTTTACCTTTTGGGCAGGCATGAATTAACAAATACTCAAAGCGGAAAAACCGCATTTGTTCTTTCCACTAAAAATGAATCGGGCGCATTATGCGAGGCTCTTAAAATTATTGCTAAACATAATTTTAATTTAACTTATATAGATTCAAGACCGTCTAAAAAGAAGTTAGGCGAATACTTGTTTTTTATGGAATTAGAGGGAATTTTATCAGATAAAAGAACCCGAAACGTAATTAAAGAATTATCGCAAAATGCGGACTTTATTTCTGTTTTGGGTTCTTTTAAAATAATTAATTAATTAATTATTATTTAACAAAATTGTTAAAAGTTTCAGCAGCTTTTTCTGCAATATCTGCCTTTTCCGGATGGAATTTATCTGCAAATTTTGCAGCTTCTAACTTGTTAAATTTGTCTAAAACTCTTACACGAGCGCTATCAAATAATGTATGTATAAAGTTTAAGCCTTTTTTAGCTTGTTTTGCATAATTATTTAAGTAACCTTTAACTTGTGAAGTAAACATGGTATCTTTTGAAGTTTGGTTTAATTTTCCTTTGCTCGCAAGGTAGAGAACAACACCTGTTGCAGCGCCTGCAGCTATAGCAGTTTTTGCAACGGTTTTTAAAACTCTTGACGGCTTGTGTGAAGTTGAATCTACAGGTCTAATCATTAATCGTCTCCCTAAATCTGACTTTATTTCTACATTTATATTTTATAATAAAATCAATAATATGATACTATATTATTAATATAATTTAACAAAAAATAAGGGATTTTTTTAAATCCCTTATTTTTAATGAGATAATTATAATATTTTTAGTTTATTTTACTACTGTTTCTGCAACTTCAGCAGCTTTTTCAGCAACTGTTTCTGCTGTTTCAGCTGCTTTTTCTGCGACTTCAGATGATTTTTTTGCGGCTTTAGGTAATTTAGATATAACAAAATCTTTTGCTGCTATTGCTTTATCTGCAATCCAATTACCTGCTTTATTCAAATAACCCAATCCTTTTTTAAGCCATTCTTGTTTAATTTTGTCACTTGTAAATATACCTTTTTTTGCGCCTAAGCCTAATGCTGCTAATACTGCTGCAGTTACGACTACGGCAA
Source organism: Candidatus Gastranaerophilales bacterium (assembly GCA_947625305.1). Taxonomy (GTDB): domain Bacteria; phylum Cyanobacteriota; class Vampirovibrionia; order Gastranaerophilales; family Gastranaerophilaceae; genus Avigastranaerophilus. The sequence continues at coordinate 28,983 of CANQNW010000009.1, forward strand.
TACCAACTTTTTTAGCCGCACCTTTCTTACCTTTTTCATCTTTTAAAGTAGATGCTGCTGCAGGTGTTTCTGTTCTTGTATATGCCTGAGGTCTTGAAATTAAATCCGTAAAATTACTTCCTTGTACTGCTGAAAAACTTACCGGTGATATCATAATTACCTCCTTTATTTCTTTGTACTTTATTAAACCCTATGAACGATAAAAATTGTTGTATTAATCCTAAATATTAAAAAAATGTTACAATTTTTATTATAACATTTTGGAATATTTTTTAACAATATGTATTCTTTATTAACAGAAGATGTTTTTTAGGGGAGAAATACTATTTATGACAGCACTGAATAAAATGGATTTAAATATAAATGAAAGAACACTGGGGTATGCAAAAATATATGCATCATTAATTCAGGAGGAGTTTCAAAGAAAAAGAGCTTATGTTTCAATTGTAGGACTATTTGCCCTTGTGGATGCTCTTGAAAAAACCGGTAATGATATTCAAAAAAATATGACCATTTTTAGAAACCCTAAATTAAATGAAAAGTATGAAATTGCAGATTTTTATGTAAATAATTGGCATATTGATGTTCGTATTATCACTGAAGGCAATAATGTTCTTTTACCTAAGATTCATTTTGATAATGATATAATTCCTGATTTTTATGCTGTTATAAAACTTGATAAGGATTTAAAAAAAGCAGAACTTATCGGCTTTGCTGATACTGTTAATATTGAAAAACAAGCATTTGACTACCATTATTATTCACTTCCGTTAGATACTTTAATATCTTTTGAAGATTTTTTATTAAAAGTTAATAAACCTAAAATCACCAGTTTTGATGAAACGGAACATGAAAAATTCAAAAGCATATATCTTAGTATAATAGATGAGGAAATTAATGCTCAAGATGAAAACAGAATTTTAAAACATTTGTTTGAATGTGAAGAGTGCAGAAGAGAATTCTGCTGTTTTACGGGGTTTGAAATGGTTAACTCTAATCTTGGTAAATTCCCTCAGTTATTTGAAGATAAGACACTCAATATAATAGGTGCTCAAGCTGCTGATGAAGAAAAATATCAAGGTAAAGAAGAAACAATAGATTTAAATGAACGGGAAGAAATGCAGAACAAGGAATTGTCTCAAGAATCAAACCCTGAGGAAGAAAAACAAGATGATTCAGATGATATACTTGATGAGTTATTCAGTGAAGATGTGCCTGAACCGCAGAATGTAGAAGATGAAACAGAGGAGTTAAATAATACTCAAAGTAATGGAAATTTAGAAATTATACAAGATGAAATTTCTGAGACAGTTCAGCAAAATTCTATAAAAGAAGTTGATGATTTTATGGAACATGAATCTGCTCCCGACCTTAAAGTAATAGGTGATACAATGGTTGATTTGCCCAGCATTGGAGGTGAATTAACATTAATTAATGATGAGCCCGAACAACTTATTACGGAGGAAAATAATTCCTCGGATTTAGAAATAATCTCAGATGATAATTCTGCCGAAGAACAAAATCCTATAGAAAATAATAATGATAAATCCGATGTACAGAAAGTAATTGTTGATTATGATGAATACGGCGAGCCTGTTTATTCTTATATTACAAATGTCCCGCCTGAAGATGAAAAAACAGAAGATTTTGAGGCGGAACTAAGCGATGAAGATATTTTAAATGAAGAATTTGAAACTTATAATCCTGTTAATAATATTGATGAAGATCTAACAAATATTAATAACGGCGGAGCAAGAACAGTTGAATATGTTCAAAGTGAAGATGATATCAAGGAATATAATAATGACAGTCCGGTTGATGAAGAGATTGTTGAAAGCCCCGAAGATAATTACAATTACGAAAAAGATATAGAACTTGAAGATTATACGGAAACTGATAATTCTCAAGTTGTTTATAATGATTTATCTAGTCAAACTTATGAAGAAGAAGATGAAGAGGTTGAACAAAATAATGAAAATGAAAAAATGCCTCAAGAGGAAATTGTAAATTATCAAGATTATGAAGAAACACAAGAACCTCAAGAGTATTCTGAGGAGGATGAAAATAACGAAGATGAATTTGAAGAATATGATGATGACAGTGATGATGAAACGGAAGTTGATTTAAATCAGCCTAAGAAAAATTTAGCTCTCCCCGGAATTATATTTGGAATAGTTATTTTAAGCGCATTAATCGGCGGATTTTTCATTTTTAAGAAGGGTGCTCAAGAACCTCAAATTGCTCAAAATAATGAAACCGTTCAGGTAGAACAGCCTCAAAATAATGATATGTTTGAAACTCCTGAGAATAACGGCAATCCTATTCCTGAAAATCAGGATAATTCTCAAATGCCGATGGATAACGGAAACACTATGCCTGAAAATCAACCGATGAGCCCAAATCCTGAGCCGATGATACCAAATCCGCCCCCTGTAGATTCTCCGCAATTAACGGAAAATAATCTAATACAGCCTCAAAATCCCGTAACGGCTGATTCAAATCGGGCAATGACAAATGCGTTTAATAACGGTGCTCCTTCTTTATCTTTAAGATCATTGAATTGGATGTGTACACCTCAATTATTTACTGATAACCAATTTAAGTCTTATCTGCAAAATCTTGATAATTTGCTTAAATTAAATGTAAGAAAAAATATTCTTAATGCAACAGATAACCCGCAAAATCCTAATGTTTCCGTAAAAATGGCTGTTGATAATGACGGTAATCTCATCAAAGCCGTTATTGCAGATTCAAGCGGTTCTGAGCAAATAGATAACATTGTGTTACAAAGTATTAATGAAACATTTCAAGGGGAAAAGTCCCCAATCCTTACTGATAGTCCGTTAAAATCGGATAAATATTATCTTAAGGTTATAATAAAATTGTAATTTTTGTTATTCTATTCTATTATATTGTATAGATATACAAAATAGAGATGAGTATAGTGCTGTTAGTTGATGAACAAAGATCGTTAATAGAAAAATTCGTCAAGAATGATAAAAACTTTTTTGGCAATGAAGATTTATTTGAAGATTTTTGCAGTGAAGCTTTTCAAAAATCATATATGATTTTTAACTCATCTTCTAATATTACAAAAATAGAAAGTTATATTTCTAAAGTTGTTCATACCTCTATTTTAAGTGTTCTTAAAAATTCAGGCCGTGCAAGAAGAACATCACAGGGTTTTGTTTCAACAAAAGAAGTTGTTGTTTCTCCAACACCGATTGAAAATACTTCTTCTAATGCCGCTGAAACAACAATAACAAAAGGTCCTGAATTTTTCTTGGATTTTCCTGACCCGAGAGAAAATGTTGAGGAAATTATTATTACCAAAGATTGGCTGCAAAGAATAGTTGATGCGGTTTGCGTTATTCATAAAGAACGACCCGCCGAATATTATCTTAATATTTTCTATTTACGGTATGTTAAAAATTTAAAACAGAGAGAAATAGCTGAAAGACTTGAACTATCCCAATCTGAAGTCAGCAAAAGATTAATGCAGCTCTCTAAATTGATAAGTAATTTTTTGGATAGAAGCAAAAGTTAGGTTCTGTTATGAAGTGTCGTAAGTGCGGAACCGAAATAGCTGATGATTCTATCAGATGCAGTAATTGCGGGATTAAAGTTAATATGGTTTGTCCCGAGTGTAAAACTTTAGTGCCTTTCGGTACTATGGTTTGTACTTCCTGCGGTTTTGAATTGCTTAAAAAATGCCCTTCTTGCGGTGCCGTTAATTCTTATTTTTCGATTAAATGCAGGAAATGTAATGCCGATTTATCCTCTAAACCGCTTGATAATTCACCTTCTAATGAAGGAAATGAAATTGTTGATTCTTTCTTTTCTGAAATAGCTGAAACTCAAAATAATTATAATGATAATAATATTGAAAATATTGAAAATGAAATAGTTGAAACACCAAAGGATAATCAGGCAGAAACTGCGGAAAATGAAAAAATTGAACCAGTGCAAGTTGAAAATGAAAAACCTTCGGGGGAAAATATTCAAAACTCTGAAAATATTGATATACTTAAAAATGAAGATATTGTTCCTTTAGAAGAAATTGCGGATTATGATGTTCAAGAAAGCTTAGATAATGAAAATGATGACAGTACAATAAAAACAGAGCCGGAAGATTATTCAAAAATAGAAGTTCAGCCTGATGCGGTAAAGATGGCTGTTAAATCAATAACTTCGTCAATTTCTAAACATATTATAGCCGTTCACGGAAAAGACGGAACAGGTAAAACTGCTGTCTTAAGACAAACTCAGCAATGTCTTTCCTCTAAAGGGTATTTGTTCCTGTTTGGCAGCTGCACTCCTTTATTACAAATAACCAGTTTCGGCTTTTTTCAGGATGCTTTCCTTCGTATAATGGGGTTCCCCCCTTATACAAACAGTTTTGAGGCTTTTGTTAAAGATTTTAAGAAAAGCCCGCTTTATGAAATCTTTAATTTCCTCGAGGATGAGGAACTTCATATTTTCCTTAATATTATTTATCCTTCTCAGAAAGATAAATTTGAAAATATAATGAAAAATAAGCAGTTAATGTTTTCTGTTTTAGAAAAAGTTATTAAATCTTTTTCGGTTAACAGTAATCTTGTTATAACGGTAGATAATTTTGAATTACTTGATGGCGCTTCTTATGATTTTATGGTTTATATGCTTCAAAAGGGCTATTTTAATAACAGATTAAAGCTGTTTGTTGCCTTTAAGGAAGATAAAGAAATTCAAAGTTATTTTGATATGACAAAAATCTCCGATGAAATATTTGAAGTAATAAATATTGATAAATTAAGTAAATCTGATTTGCTCAAAGCGGTTAAAAGGTCATTGCATATAGATATTACTAACATTATGGATAATGAATATTTAGATGAAATAATTGAAAAATCCGATGGTAATGCACTTAGAATCGAGCAGGAAATTGCACTTCTTTTTAATTGCGGATATATATCCGTTAATAACAGTGATATTGTAGTTAACAGTAATAATAAACCGACTGTTGAACCTTCCTCTTTTGAACAATTAGTGAAATTAAGACTTAATACTTTAACCCCTGTAATAAAGAATGTTCTCTTTATGTCTGCCATTATGGGTTACAGATTTGCTTCAAATATACTGGCATCTGCAATAAGTATTTCAGGTGAAAAACTTCAGGGAATTTTGGATTATTTAAAAGAAGAATTGTATATAGAGTTTGTTGATAATTATACATGTGAGTTCAAAAGTCTTGAATTATGGAAATTAATATATCAAGAGGCTAAGTCTGATTTACTTTATAAAGAAAATTCTCAAAAACTGTATAGTGTATTAAGTCCTTTAGTATTATCAAGTAATCTGCAGAAGATAATTTCCTGTACGGGCGGATTAGATAAACGAGAGGAATTCTATATATGGCAGGAAACCTCCAAAATTGCGTCAAAACTCGGAGATACCAATCTTTATATTATCTCTTTAAAACAGTGCTTAAAAATAATGGAAGAAGAAAATTTTGATAATACAGAAGAACAAAAAATTGTTTTATATGAGCAATTGGGCAAGCTGTTATGTGAGAAATCTCCAACAGAAGCTGTATCTTATTTATCAAATATTTTAGATTTTTATATCAAATCCGAAAATACAAATAAAATTTTGGATATTTCAAGTTACTTAATAAAAAGCTGTTATTTAAGCGGAAATTATTTTGGGGTTACTGAAGTTACTGATGCTGTCATTGCCTCTTTAAGCGGAAGTGATATGGAGTCTTTGTCTTCGGAATTGGCACTTATAAAAACCAGAAAACTTAAAGCACTCTTTAATATAGGGAACAGCGAGCAAATAATAAATCTTGTTAATGAGGAAATAATTCCTTCTATTGAAAAAGATTTATATTCAAGGCAGATAGATTCCAAATATAAAAGTCTTTTAGTGGATGGCTGGTTATGTGCTAAAACAGTTCTGGCAAAGGCATATGCTCTGCAGGGAAATAATCAGGTATTTAGTATTATTGCTGATTTAAGGTCATTTGTTGAAAAGTACAATTATGATACTGATTTTTACGTTATTCAAATTAATCTGATTGAGGCATTTGCAAATACAATTGTCGGTGAAGTTCATAAATCCAATGAACTTCTTGGTGATATAGCATCAAATGCTTCTTCTTTGAATATAGAATCAGAACTTTTATCCGAGTGGAATATGATTAATATTATTAATAGAGTTCTTTTGAATGAAAATGACGGATTAAAATCCGATTTATTTGAACTTGCGACATTTACCAATAATATTAATGAGCATTTTATTAAAAATATTATTAAACTTATTTTAGGTTATGTATTGAAACAGGAAGGAAATGTTAAAAAGGCGCTAGAAATATTTAATGAGGAAATAACTTATTTTGCAAAAGAAAAAGTTGCAATAGGCGCATTACTTTCTTGGTTTTTAATTGTTCAAATAACTATGGATATGGGTGATGACGATAAAGCATTATCTACGGCATCAAAATCGCTTGAAATAGCACAAAGTCCAAAAATAAATAATTATTTCTTTATAATTTATTTCCAAAAACTTATTGCTGAAATATATATGAGAAAAGGTGATTTTAGTGCCGCTAAAATGTATTTTGAAAAAGCGGTTACTCTTGCAAAGCAGTTTGAACTTAAATATCAGGTGGCTGAGTTATATATGGCATATGGTTTATATATGGAAGAATTTATGAAGGTTAATTCTTCATTTACGGAGGAAAATATGCAGACAACAGCGCAAATGTACGATAAAGCGCTGGCTGTTTCTAAAGAGTTAAGATTAAATAATTTAATTGAAAAAGCTTCAAAATTAAAAAATGAGTTTAAAACAAGTTCAAGATTAAATTCTGTTTATAAGTAATTATTGATAGATCTTTTTATACATATGGTAGCTTCTAAATACTTTTTTTACATAATGTCTTGTTTCATCGTATGGGATATTTTCAATAAATTCATCTAAATCATTTGTTTTAAATGTATTAATCCACTTTTGAACAGCACCTTCTCCGCCGTTATAGGCGGCGACCGCATATAAATCATTATTAAATTTATCTTTTAAATATTTCAAATAGTTACATCCTATATATAAGTTAACTTTTGGGTTTTCTAAATCAGCAAGTGAATTTATATCCATTGATAATTTTGAAGACATATAATTAGCGGTGGCGGGAATTAATTGCATTAACCCTATTGCATTTGATGAACTTTTTGCATGTTCGTTAAAATAGCTTTCTTCTCTTATTAAACCTGTTATCAAATAGGGGTCAAGATTTAATTTTTGAGCAGCTATATTAATTTCATCAGTATAATATAGAGGATAAGCCAATTTATATGCTGCACTTAATATAGATGGTTTTACACTCATAGAACTTATTTCATCTCTTGCAAGCACTATAGATGCAGATTTTTTATCTTTTTTGGCTTCAAACCAGCTTTTAACTATCTTGTTATTATAATCTGCATCCAGCCATAGTTCATAGTCGCCCATTTCAAACAATGTATTTATCAGTTTGACATCTTTTATATTTAACTGCGACAGAGAAATAGGAAAGGCCAAATCTTCTTTTTGAACGGGAAGTTTTATATGTTGATTTGTCTTCCAAAAATCATTTTTTTGATTTATTATATATTCTGCTCTTAATCCGTAATATTCATCGGGATATTTTGTATTTAGTTTAGACAGTACGGCATTTGCTTCTTGGATTTTGTTTTGTTTAATAAGTGTTTTTGCATACCAGAACATCATTTTTTTTGTTGATTGTACATTGGGGTATGTTTTTAGGTGCTTTAATGCCAATTCTTGAGCGGATATATAATTTTTATTTTTATATTTATTCCAAAATAGTTCCCACAGTGCTTCGGGTGCAAATTCGGAATTGGGATATTTTTCAACTATTTCGTTATATAAATTGATTGATTTATCCTTCGGCAGTATATTTGCCAATTTATATAACACATAATCTTCACCCGAAAGTTTGTGTCTTTTTATAATATTGGACATTAAAGTCCAATTTCTTATTTTGCTCCCGGGCATATAGGAGGTATATATATCATAAATTTGTTTTAAATTGGATTTATCCGTTTGAGATGAATATGATGTAATATCATTTTCAATTAATTTTTTTGCAATTACTTTATTCCCCGCATAGTGATTAGCTAAAACGAGATAATCCCAGCAGGTATTTATGGGTAATGTATAGAAATATTTTAAAGCCTCTTGGTATTTTTTATTTTTATAATAAGTTATTCCAACAAGTTTTTTTTCATCAAATGTCAGTTCTCTGCCTATTGAAGATAGTTCGTCAGCGGCAGCTAATTCATAATTTCTGTTGCCTGTAGAGGCTAAAAGATAATCTTTTAAATATTTTGCCGATTTTTCTTTATCGGTATTTTTTTCTATTATTCCCAAAAAATAATCAGCACTTGTAATTTCGTTATTTTTATTATTTTTAACTTTTAGAAAGTATGTTTTTGCGTTTTCGTAATCTTTTAAATAATAGTAGCAGGAGGCAAGATTGTACTGTGCATTTTGTGCAAATATTGAATTGGGATTTTTTTCCAAAAATAATTTATATTTTAAAATTGCACTGTTAAAGTCGCCTGCTCTTTGGGCTGATTTTGCCTGTTTATATATTGCTGTTGTATATAGGGGACTTATAAATTTTATTTTCCCGAAATTGTAGTATGCGTTTTGGTAATCGCCGTTATTATAAAACTCTACTCCCTGTTTATAATATACAGGTGAGTTTTCGGTTATTTTGTCATTATATATAAGAATTGCCAATGTTGTCGGGACTAATACTATAAGGCTTATTCCTATTTGTTTTAAGTACTTCATAAACTATTCCCAAAAATCCTTTATAATAACAGGATAAAACAAAGTTAATTATTAGACAATAATTACTCTGTTTCTGCCTGAGGCTTTTGCTTTATATAGTGCTTTATCAGCTTTTTGCGCCAATTCATAAGGCTCCATTGATTCATTATATGCGCAAACTCCTATACTTACCGTTATATTTATATGAGAAGTGTTATTTACATTTGCTTCTTCAATGTTTATTTTTGTTTTTTCGATAACTTTTCGGAGCCTTTGTGCTACGAAGCTTGCTTCTTTTATGTTTGTTTGAGGCAGAATTATAAAAAATTCCTCTCCTCCGTATCTGCAAGCGATATCGTATTCTCTTATTTCAGATTTTATTATGTCTGAGACCTTTTTTAATACGCAGTCCCCTGCCGCATGCCCGTATGTATCATTTACTTTTTTAAAGTAATCCACATCAAGCATCATACAGCACAGGGAAATTTTATTTCTTTTGCTGTTTGCGACTTCTTGTTTCAGCCTTATTTCAAACTGTCTGCGGTTGTTTAAACCTGTCAGGGCATCTAATGTAGCATATTTTAAAACTTCCGCATACGAGTTTGCTCTTTGTATTGTAAGTCCTGACTGCCTTGTTAATTGAAGAAGGTAATCTATATTTTTTTCTGACAGCTTTTCTATATTGCTGTAGGCAACGATTGCGCCTAAAAGACTTTCTTCATTCTCAATTGGAAATATTCCTATTTTGTTATCTTTTGAAAGTATATATTCCGAGTTTTTTGTTAGTTTCTGTAATTGTTTATGAATTCTTTCGTCTTTGCAGGCATTCGGCCATATAAGTTCAAAATTGTTATTTTTATATATAAAAATATAGATTAAGTGCGAACTTATAAATCTGTCTATCATTTCACCGATTAGAGGTATGATATAGGATAATTCGTACTGGCTTTCTATTATTTTTGCTATATCCTTCATTGCTTTATAGAAGTTTAAGCTTATTTCCATTTGTTCATTTAAAATGTAATTTATTATTGCTCCTGAAATAAGCATTGATGATATATTTATTATTTCAAAGTATTTTTTATCAAAATCTTTTTTTGTTGTAATAAAGTTTATAAGTCCGAATACTTCTCCGTTTGATATCAAGGGATATATTATATAGTTTTTTTCGCCGATTAGTTCAGTTATCCCTGATATATCGGAGCTGTCAATATTTCTTTTGAATTCGCTTTCGTTAAAATAAAATTTTTCACCTTTATTTACTGCAAAATTTGTGTATGCATAATTTATTTGATTGGAACTGCCCTCTGTATTACCGATTTCAGTATTTTTTACAAAATCTTTTAATCGCATATTGTTATTATCCCAAATAACAAAAGTAACTTTTTCTGTTTCCAAATATGTATTAAATAATTTTTCAACTGCCGGCATGGTTCTTACAGGCGACATCTTGCCCGATAATATATTTGATAATTTGTTAAGTAATTCAATTTTGTATTTATTCATATTTATATTTCTTCAAATTGCTTTTCATATGTACATTTTAAAAGTTTATTCATATTAAATTCTTTTTGTTTTTCTGCTGAAATTTTTCCGTTGGTATATACTATTTCATTTTGCGGAAGGGCTGTTAAATCAACTTTATCTTTTAAGTAGTCATAATCACCTTCATTTATTATTCTTCGTTTAATTTCGGTAATTATTCCGTAAACATATTTATTTTTATCGTCATTTCCGTAATAATCAAGGAGCATTGTTGTTTTTTCAAATTCTGATAATGCCTCTTTATTGTAGTGCATTTCTCTTAAAAGCAGAGCAAAATTATAATGAGCTTCAAAACTGTCGGGTTTTATATTTATTGCACGGCAGTATTCTCTGCCTGCGCTTTTATAATCGCCTAATAGATGATTTGTTAGTGCAAGATTATAATAATTATCGTAATTATCTTTTAAATATTCATTAGCTTTTGTATATGCTTCTTTTGCTTTTTTCAAATATTTTACTGCAGTTAATGTTCTGTCGCCCATGTATACGGCTTTACCTCTATAAGCAAGACCCATGTTATAGTACGCAATACCTTTATTTTCACGAATTGATTTTTTATTGTCGAATACAAACGGTATGTTTATTTCAAACGGTCTGGAATTAATAACTCTGCCGTATTCTTGTATAGCTTTATCATAGTTTGCCATTTTTTCTGAAAGTATTATACCTAAATCCATTCGGCAGACCATAAAGTTAGGACTGTACTTAAGTGCCTGTTCGTAGGCATTAACAGCTTCATAGTAATTTTCAAAGCTTACATAAATATTGCCGAGGTTACAACTTGCCCTTGAGTGCCCCGGATAATTGCGCAGTGCAATTTTATAATAATCTATTGCCCGCTGATATTTTTCATCCTTATATGCTTTATCGCCTTTATGTACATAATAAAATCCGATGCATTTATGATACTGCCTGAAATACCAATCACGGCAAAAATATAAAGATGCTATAAATGCAATCATCATAATGCATATAAATACTTTTGTTATTTTAAGTTTAAGCAGTTTTATAATAAAATCCACTATTTTCTAACTCCGTTATTTGGAATTATGTATCAATATTAGTAGCGTATACGGCATTATTTTCAATGAATTCCCTTCTGGGCTCTACGTTATCGCCCATTAGAACATCAAATAACTGGTCTGCCATCATTGCATCTTCTATGGTTACTTTTAATAATGTTCTGTTTGCAGGATCCATTGTTGTTTCCCATAACTGCTGGGGCATCATTTCGCCAAGCCCTTTAAACCTTTGAATACCTACACCTTTTTTACCTCTTTCTTCAATTATTCTTTGAAGCTCGGTAAATGACGTGATGGTTAAATCTTCCGTTCCCGTATTAAGATTTAAGGATTTTTCTTCTTCAAACAAGAATTGTCTTATTAAAGGATAAGTTGATTTAATTCGGTTAAATTCATTTGATTTAATAAAGTTTTGAGTTATTGAAACAGGTTCAATTCCTTCTCCGAGTTCTGCTTTTATAGAATATTTACCTGTTTCGGGGTTTTGTTTCAGTGATACTGAATAATTTTTAGCTTCTGTTATGCCGTAGTTTTCCGCATGGTCTTTAATATAGTGCTGTAAGTATGCTATTATTTCTTCCATTCTGCTTGGGTTATCAAAATCCTCGGGAGTTATTTCTGCTCTGACAAGACCTCTTATTACAACTGATGGCACTGCATTTATAATCGGGCTGTTAAATGAATTGTAGTAGCCTGACATATTGCCTATTAAAGTAACAAGTTCTTCATTAGCGCATACTTTATCTTTTTTATTGTCGCAGAGTGTAAGCCCTATTGTGCCTCTTTCACGAAGAGTTTTATCTAAGGCTCTGTCGTCATATAAGTATTCGGAGTTCTTTCCTATTGTAAGTTTATATAAAGGAGGCTGAGCAATATATATATATCCGTTATCTATTAAGGGTTTAGCATATCTGAAGAAGAAGGTTAATAACAGTGTTCTGATATGCGCTCCGTCTACATCAGCATCGGTCATAAATATAATTTTATGATAGCGGAGTTTTTCTATGTTAACATCATCTTCATTCTTGCTTATGTTAATTCCTATTGCTTGAATTAAGGATTGAATTTCGTTATTTCCGTAAATTTTGTCTAATCTTGCTCTTTCAACGTTAAGGATTTTACCTCTTAAAGGCAGGATTGCCTGAAACATTCTGTTTCTGCCCTGTTTAGCGCTGCCGCCCGCAGAATCACCCTCTACTATGTATAATTCGCATTTTTCGGGTTCTCTATTAGAGCAATCGGCGAGTTTGCCCGGCAGAGTTGAATTTTCAAGCGCAGATTTTCTTCTTGTTAAATCTCTTGCTTTTCTTGCCGCTTCTCTTGCTCTTTGAGCCTGAAGTATTTTTTCTATGATTAATTTTGCTGATTTAGGGTTAAACTCAAGCCATTCTTGGAATTTTTCTCTGACAACATCATTAACGGCGCTTTGAGCTTCCGTGTTTCCGAGTTTTTCTTTTGTCTGTCCTTCAAATTGAGGTTCGCTCAATTTAACACTGACAATAGCCGTTAGCCCTTCACGAACATCATCACCAGTTACATTAGGGTCTGAGTCTTTTAATAAATTGTTTTTTCTTGCGTAATCGTTTAATACACGGGTTATTGCGTTCCTGAACCCGGTTAAATGAGTTCCGCCCTGATGAGTGTTAATGTTATTTGCAAAACTTAAAACAGATTCATTATATGCATCCGTATATTGAAGTGCTATTTCAACCGCAATGCCGTCAACCGTTTTATCAATATAAACGGGTTTTTCAAACATTACATTTTTATTCTTGTTCAAAAATTCAACATAACTTCCGATACCGCCTTCATAGTGGAATTCTTCGGTTTGTTCCGTTTTTGAATCTATAAAGGTTATTCTTAATCCTTTGTTTAAGAAAGCCATTTCTCTTAATCTTGTTGAAATAACTTCTCTATCCATAACGGTTGTTTCTTTAAATATTTCAGGATCGGGCCAGAAGGTTGATTTTGTACCTGTTTTTTCTGTTTCTCGTATCTTTTCAACGGGGCCTGTGGGTTCACCTCTCATATATTCCTGACGATGAACGAAACCATCCCGAGAAACTTCTACAACCATTTTCTCTGACAGCGCATTTACAACCGAAGCGCCTACACCGTGCAGTCCGCCTGATACTTTATATCCGCCGTCACCGAACTTTCCGCCCGCATGAAGTACCGTGTGTACGATTTCCAATGCGGACTTTCCGCTTTCGGGTTTTATGTCAACGGGGATTCCTCTTCCGTCATCTTCTACGGTTACACTTTCATCTTTATTTATTGTTACTTTGATGTGTTTGCAGTATCCTGCAAGTGATTCATCAATAGAATTATCTACAATTTCATATACGCAGTGATGAAGCCCTCTTTGGCTTGTTGAACCGATATACATACCGGGTCTTAATCTTACTGCTTCTAATCCCTCTAATACTCTTATATTACTTGCGTTATAATTATCAGTTTGTGTTGTCATGCTTTTTCCCCAACTCTACTCATCTATTATATTGTACTACAAATATTCCCTGAGTGCTAATATATTACTATAATTTAACTGTTTATAAATCTTCATTTTAAGGAATATTATTTGTATAATTAAGAAAAAGGCTTTATATGTTTTTTAAACGAAAATGTAAAATAACTTTTATAAGACATGGTGCAACGATTAATACGGAAGTAAACAGACTGTTTGATGATGAAACATATCCTGCAATTAATGCGCTTGGCAAGTATGAAATGACAAGAATTGCGGAGTGGGTTAAAGCTAAAGGATTAAAAACCGATAAAATATTTGCATCTTCTGCCTTAAGAACAGTTCAAAGTGCAGAAATACTCTCTAAAATTTGTAATCACGATTTTGAAATAATATCTGACCTGCAAAGCAGAAAAACGGGAGTATGGAGCGGGCTTTCTTTTGATGAAATTGAAAAAAAATATCCTCATATGCTTGAAGAATACCATAAAAATCCTGAAAATTACTGCCCTGAAGGCGGAGAAACAACAATTCAGCTTAATGCAAGAGTAAAAACCGCTATCCAAAAAATTATTGAAAATAATTTGAATAAAAGAATTATAATTGTAACCCATGGTGAGATTATTCAATCGGCTATTGCAAATGCACTTGAGATACCGCCCTCTAATCAGTTTAAAGTTTATATACCTACAGGCAGTGCTACTCAAATAAGTTATTTTGAAGATTTTGCAAGTCTTGTATATTCTGCTTATCTGCCTGTATAATAAATTTATGAATTTTATTAATATTAAAACCGAGGAAGAAATTAAATTATTAGCTGATTTAGCTTGTGAAATCTGGCATGAATACTGGCCCGTACTTCTTTCTGATGCTCAAATAGATTATATGGTTAATAAGTTTCAATCTTATAATGCAATTAAAAATCAAATAAACAGCGAGGGTTATATTTATAATATCCTTGAGAAAAACTCTGAAATTTGCGGTTATTTCGGTATTCATCCCGAACAAGAAAAATTATTTTTGTCTAAATTGTATGTAAAAAAAGAATTTCGCCATATGGGGATAGGTGCGGGTGCTTTTGCTAAAATATGCGAAATCTCAAAGGAATTAAATAAAAAATCAATTTATTTAACGGTAAATAAACATAATACCAATACAATTTCCGCATACAAAAAATGGGGATTTAAAACGATTAATTCTGATGTAACCGATATCGGGCAAGGGTTTGTTATGGATGATTATATTATGGAATACTACTTATAAGAAGATTAATCCAAGACTCATAATGAGCATTCCCGAAATAATCCCGATAATTACATGATGATTTTCGCCGTACTCTCTGGATAAGGGTAATAAAGTATCAAAAGATAAATATACCATAATCCCTGCAACAGAGGCTGTCATTATGCCTATGGACTGAGCAGGCATGAAGGTTTTTAATAATAATACTCCGATTAAACCGCCAACAGGTTCAGATATCCCCGAAACAAACGAATATAATATCGCCAGCCTTTTTTTGCCTGTTGCGTGGAATATAGGCAGGGCTATTGCTATACCTTCAGGAATATTATGAATCGCAATTGCTATAGCAACAGGTATTCCCAGCATTATATCCTGAGTAGATACCAAAAATGTTGCCATACCCTCGGGAAAATTGTGCAGAGTTACAGCTATTGCGGTTATTAATCCTGCTCTTCTTATTTTATGCCTTTGATTACTTCTTTTTGAATTGCTTAAAAAGTCTGATTCTATGTGGTCAGGGATAAAGTAGTCTATTATAATTGCAATTATAATACCGAAGAAAAACCCGCCGAAGGCTAAACCTTTTGAAACAACAAGGCTGTAATATTGTTCGAGCATTTTAGGCGCTTCGGTCATAAGTTCGCTTAAACTGATATATACCATTACCCCTGCGGAAAAACCAAGCCCGACAGATAGTGCTTTTAGGTTATTTCTTTTTATAAAAAAAGTGATAAATCCGCCTAAAAGTGTCGACATTCCCGCAAAAAGGGTTAATATTAATGGTAAAATATAGCTTTTCATAAATTCTATACTAGCACAAAAAAAATATTAAAAACTCTTTTCTTTAAAGTGATTAATAATATATAATTGTTTTATGAGCAAGTTTTTTTATAAGGCAAAAGATATACAAGGTAAAATAATTGAAGGGTCTGTAAAAGCCTTCAATATTTCATCAGCCTCGGAAAAAATCGAAAAACTCGGACTTAAAGTTCTTGAGATTAGAGAACAATCAAATTCCGATACGGCTTATAATTATACTAACAACAAAACAGGCACTCAAACAGTTTTTTCCGTTCAGGAAAAACTTGAATTTTTTAACTCTTTTTATGTTATGTACAAATCGGGACTTTCTGCCCTGCAAATTTTTCAATCAATTTATTCCTCCTCAAAAAATTCAAATATAAGATGGCTATGCTCTAAAGTAATAAAAAGTATAGAACGGGGTAATTCCATAGAAACAGCCTTCTCTAACTATACTAATGCCCTCGGAACTGTTTATACTAAATTGTTAACGGCAGGTGAACAATCCGGAAAACTTGAACATATTTTAAAAAATATAATTAAAAATATACAAAGAGAGCAGGAAATTAAAAAGAACATTGTTTCTGCACTGACATACCCGTTAATACTATTTTGTATGGCGATTGCTGTATTTTTGTTTTTTAAACTGTTTGTTTTAAAAGTTTTTGCAATGTGGGATGAATATCCGACACAATCTCAAATTATGGGAATGCTTGTATCTGCCGTTATTAAAATTGCCGTATTTTTTGTAATCGCAGGCATTTGTGTATTTTGTGTTTTTAAGAATAACAAATTAATGAGCGATATACAAAGTAAATTTTCTAATTTATTAATTTTTTCTAAGATTGTAAACAATTACGGGTTTGCCAATTTTTTTGCAATATCCTCTTTGGCTTATGAGGCAGGTATACCGCCCATTCAAACTTTTGAACTTGCAAACTCTGTTATCGGTAATTCAAATATTAAAAATAAATTAAATAAATCAATAAACATGATTAAAGAAGGATGTGAAATAACAACCGCTTTTAATGTCGCACAGGTGTTTTCTTCTTACGCAATCTCACAAATATCATCAGGCGAACAATCAGGCGAACTTGATAAAATGTTTATGCTTATTTCTAAAAACTATGAAAAAGAAGTCGATTTAGCAGTTAAAATTCTGTTAAAAAGTATTGAACCGCTTATGATGGTTATTGTAGGCATAGTTGCCGGTTATGTTATTTATGTGGGATATACTTCATATTATAATAATTTATTTAATATGTTTTAAATTTTTATCTTGTCTAAAATCCTATCTGCTGCGGATTTTACCTCTTCAACCGTTATATTTTTCATACAGGCATGATTATTAGGGCATTTTTTACTTAATGAACAGGGCATACAATCTAAATTTGATTTTAATAAGATATTATTTTCACCTAATGCTTTCCATTTTTCAAACGGCATAGGCCCATACAACCCTATAACAGGGGTATTTAAGGATGATGCCATATGCAAAGTCCCCGAATCATTACCTATAATAAAATCAACCTCTTTTAACAGTGCAAGACTATCTTTTATATTAACTTCTCCGCATAAATTGACGGGTTTAATTTTTAATTCCTCTTTATATTGAATATTTTCGTAAATCTCTTTATCCGATGGGGCGCCTATAAATATTACCTGAACCCCTTTTTCGTTTGATAAATATTCTATAATCCTTGTAAAATTTTCAATGTCCCAAATTTTTCCCTTATTTGTAGCCGTTACATTTACAACCGCTTTGGGGTTGGAGTTTAGTATATTATTTTGCTCAAATAATACTTTAACCTTATTTTGATTTTTCTCGTTTATCCAATTTTCAAGATATGTATCTCTTATTTCGATATTATCTGCTTTTAATACATCTAAAAAACATAATGATTCGTGCTTATATTTGTCATACTGAACTTTTTTTGTAAGCAAAAAACCTCTATGTTCGGTATTATAGCCTATTCTTTCTTTTATGCCCGCTAAAAAACATAATATAGCACTGGATAGCGACCTTTTTAATACATATGCTTTATCGTATTTTTCTTTTCTTAAAAGAGAAACATAGTGAAAAAAAGATTTTTTACTGCCTTCGCCTTTTTCGTACTTATGCTTTCTTGTTGTGTCAAAATAAATAAAGTTATTAATATAAGGGCAATCTTCAATAACTTCGCCCGAATTTGGAGAAACAAGCATATCTATCTGCGCGTCAGGGTATTGGTATCTTAAATTCCTTAAAAACGGGATTGTCAGTATCATATCACCTATAAAACGATATCTTACAACAAGTATTTTCAAGTTTATACCCCGCAAACCTCTTTAATATCCATATATGTTTTAAGCTTAAGCGCATATATTTTAACGGGCAGTTCAATATTTTTAACTATATCCAGAATTTTAACGGCATCTTTTTCGGTTGTAACAATACATTCAATGTTTTCTTCCTGAGCAAAATGAATAATTTTAGAAATATCATCTGGCTCATATGTGTGATGGTCTTCAAATTCCAGTACGGCAATTAATCTATAGTCCTTTTTTAAGAAATCATAAAATCCTGCAGATTGCCCGATAGCCGAAAATGCCATAATCTTTGTATCTTTAGGTAAAACTTCTCCCGTATATATGTTATATGCAATATCCGGGACTATTTTACACATATAAATTGATTTTCTAAATCGTTTTTTCAAGTAATCGCAATATTTTAAAGCATTTTGTGTTTCAAAATTTTTATTTACGACAACTATTTTATCGGCTCTTTTTATACCGTTTAAACTCTCTCTTAAAGGGCCTGCGGGCAGTGTATAGCCGTTTCCGAACTTATTTTTTGCATCAACAAGCAAAATATCCAAATCCCTTTTAAGCTTTCTGTGCTGAAATCCGTCATCAAGTATAATGATATCGGGATTATATTTTTCATGAAGAAATTTTTCCGCTTTTATTCTGCTGGCGCAGGTTACAACATATGCCCCTTTACAGTTATTGCTAAGCCAAACAGGCTCATCCCCTGCAACAGTTGCATTAAATAATGCTCCGGAACCGTCTGAAATTAAATGGGGCTTTTTGTTTGAAAGCTTTGCTCCGTAGCCTCGTGATATTATAGCTACTTTCTTATTTAAACTCAAATAATATTTTGCCACTTCCAATGTAAACGGAGTTTTCCCTACTCCGCCCGTTGTTATGTTTCCTATTGATATTACAAAAGACTTTGAACTGTATGAAGGCAGTAATTTCTTATCGTACATCGCATTTCTTATTGAAACTATAAGAGTATAAGGAAGGCTTAAAACTCTTAATGATTGTACAATTACCTTTTCAAGTATGCTTAAATCCTTTTTATAATGAAGTTGTGATATAAATAATTTCATAATCTGCCTAGAACATTAATCTGAATAATAGAAATCTTTTATTTAATTTTTCAGAGAATTTTCTTACATTTTCTGAAGTAGCATTTATATCATCCATCGTTTGTTTAAGTTTTTCTTCATCCTCTGTTGCATAATTAACTGTATCTAATGTAATTGTCAATTTGTCTAATGCCGTATTTAATTTAGAAACGGATTCTTTTACATAGCTTTTTAATTTTGCATCTTTAGACATATCATTAATGTAGCAGGAAAGTTCAGCAACATTTTTGGCTGTTATATCCAGATTTTGAAGAGTTGTCTTTGTTTTTGGATCTTCCAGCAGAGTTGAAACATTATTTGATAATCTTTCAAATGATTTTGTAGCATTTGCGACATTTTGAACAAACGTATCATCCCCCGTAATTTTATTGATATTTTCGGCAAGTTCGTTAATGCTTGATGATAATATTTCAATTTCAGCCTTGGAAAGATCAATTAATTCTTGGGCTTTTTCCATTGTTATATTGGTTTTTGCCGTTAATTCATTGACATTATAAGCTGATTGCTTTAATTCTTCTATTACGTCATCAGAAAGCAAAAGTGAAATTCTTTCATTTGTTTCAATTAAAGATGCGGCACTTCTATATTGTAAGTCCAGAAAGTCTGCAATTCTCATCGGCTCTATTATTGTATAAGGCGAATCCGTTTTAGGATAAGGTATTTCCATATCTTCTTTAGGTATAAGCCTTAATTTTTTCAGATTTTCATCTTCTATAATTTTTCCTGAAATTTGCTCGGGGATTATTAAGCCCGGTAAATCAACTATATATTTTACTTTATAAGCATTTTTGGTGCTGATATTTTCTTTAATTATTATCGGCAGAGAGTTTGTTTCAACTATTTCAATTTTTTTAACTGTTCCGATATCATAATTTTTATCGTCAAGCTTCATTTGCACTTTATCATCTGCGTGAAGAATAAGTGATTTATTTTGTTCGGGCAGATAAATAGTTCTTTCTCTCGGCGGAGTAATTTCAAGGAACTGTTCGCCGATTATCCCTGATTGCTGAATAGATATTTCAGAGGCTTTCGGGATATTTATATCAGGCTCTGTTATAACAAATTTAACATTAACACTGCTTTTATCGGAATCAATAACGGGTGTTACTTCTTCAACCTGTCCTATTCTGACCCCCATCATCTGAACGGCAGAACCTGCACGCATTCCGTTTACATCTTTAAAGCTTATTGTTATTCTGTCGCTGTTTGATATTGCTTTTCCTTTTACCCACATAACGGTAAATAACAATATAATTATTGCCGATATTGCTAATATTCCAACTTTAAATGATGATGAAAATTTCATATTGTTCCTTTTCTTATTACATTTTACAACAAAAAAGCTAAAACTAAAAACTTGATGCTGTTATTTTCATAGGACCTTCTATTTCTGCCGATACAAACTGTTTGGTGTAGGGGTTATCCTGCTTTAGAAGGTCATCAGGTGTTCCTCTAAAGACTATATGTCCGTCATAGAGCATTATAACTTTATCCGAACATCTTCTTATTGTTGACATTTGGTGAGTTACTACTATTGAAGTAGCTTTTGTTTCGTCCCTAAGCCTTAAGATATAGTCCTCAATGACAGTTGAGGCAACAGGGTCAAGCCCTGCCGTGGGTTCATCATATAAGATAAATTTAGGTTTTGTAACTATGGCTCTTGCAAGGCTTACTCTTTTTTGCATACCGCCCGAGAGTTCATGCGGGAATTTATCTTCTATGCCCGATAACCCTACAGTATTAAGGCTCTTTTTTACTATTTCTTTTAAATCGTTATAGGTATATTTGCCTTTAAATTCTTTTCTTTCCTGCAGGGCAAAGGATATATTATCAAATACGTTTAATGAATCAAACAGAGCGGAATATTGAAACACCATAGCAATATCTCCTGCGCTGATTTCTATTTCTCCCGAGTCAGCCTGTAAAAGTCCGCATAATATTTTTAAAATAGTACTTTTCCCCGAACCGCTAAATCCTACTATTGATAGAACTTCGCCATCTTCTACGGAAAAAGATATATTATCCAAAACCTTTTTATCATCAAATATTTTTGTTAAATGTTCAACTTTTATAGACATAATAACCTTCTTTTTAGAAATAAAACCCTGCCGCAAATATACCGTCAATAATTACTATGGCAACAAACGACCAGACAACGGCTTTTGTTGTTGCAATACCTACACCCTTTGCTCCGCCCTTTGCATCATATCCGCAGCTTGAACTGATAAGGCTTATTACACCGCCAAAACAAGATGCCTTTAAAAGCATTATATTTATATCTCTGATATAAAGTCCCTGCCAGACTGAAGTTACATAACAAAGCCACGTCACATCTTTTGCGGCTGCCATTGAGGTTAACCCTCCGGCTATGATACCTACGGTGGTTGATAATATAACTACAAACGGCATCATTATTACACCTGCCAGTACTCTGGGTAAAAATAAATACTGGAACGGCGATACTCTTAATGCCACCATTGCATCTATCTGTTCCGTAACACGCATAGTCGCAAGTTCACTTGCCTGAGATGAACCTATCATTGATATTATGGCAAATCCTGACATTATAACCCCGATTTCCCTAACCATTGTAAGAGCAACCAGTAAACCGATGTAGTCTTTACCGCCTTGCTTTACAAGTTCTGGTGCTACCTGCATTGCTAATATTACTGCTGTTAATGATACTATGGAAAGAGTTATCGGCAGAGAATCAACCGCAAACCTTGATGCCTGCTCCAGTAATTGTTTTCTGTTTATTTGAAAAGTAAATAAATATTTAAGCACTTGGCAAAATCTGTATGCAATTTCGCCGAAAGTCTCAAAAAACTCTCTTACATTTTCTATAAACATAAGAGTTATTTGATAGGTTATTGTTTGTTTTAAATACAGCCCGATATTTGCCATAACTGTATTTTACAATAAATCATAAAATTTAACCAGAATTTTCACATAAAAAACATCTTACTTTATGATTAGGCATAGTTTCATAGAAATCAGGATGAGCATTTTGGCATTTTTCCATGACATAAGGGCATCTTGTATGGAATTTACAGCCCTTAGGTGGGTTCTGAGGAGAGGGCAGGTCGCCTGAGAGTATTATCTTTTTTGTTTTTCTGTCCTCTGATATTACGGGGACTGCATTTAACAGGGCCTCGGTGTAGGGGTGTTTATGATTGTTAAAAAGTTCTTCTTTATCCGCAATTTCGACTATTTCGCCTAAGTACATTACGGCTATTCTGTCAGATATGTATTTTATTATGCTTAAATCGTGCGAAATAAATAACATTGTTAAGTTTAAATGCTCTTTTAAGGATAAAAGCAAATTAACAATCTGCGCTTGAATACTTACATCTAAAGCACTTACGGGTTCATCTGCCACTATAAACTCGGGGTTTAATATAATTGCCCTTGCTATTGCTATTCTTTGCCTTTGTCCGCCTGAAAATTCATGAGGGTATCTTGTTAAAACATCTTCATCCATTCCGATTAAGCGGATTATATTTTTAATTTTTTCGTTTATTTCGTCTTTATCTTTAATCCCGTTTATGATAAAGGGTTCCTTTAGAATGTCATATATCTTCATTCTTGGGTTTAGGCTCATATATGGGTTTTGAAATATAAGCTGGGCTTGTTTTCTAAATTCTTTTAACTGTTTTTTATCTTTTAAAAGGATATCTTCGCCCTTAAATAAAACCTCTCCCGAAGTAGGGGTTATAAGTTTTAAAATGCAATTACCTAAAGTTGATTTACCGCTCCCGGATTCCCCTACAAGCCCCAGTATTTCATTTTCTCTAATTTCCAAATTTACATTGTTAAGTGCATAGACGTATCCCTTTATATTACCCATAAGTCCGTCAATAACAGGATAGTGCATATTCAGGTTTTTTACTTCAAAAAGATTTTTCATAAATTTAATTATACATTATTTCTATGCTTTTATTATTGTCGGTTTGTATAAAATTACATACAAACTTCATAAGGATTTGCTTCGCCTCTTTCGTAGTATTTTAGCGCTTCAAAGGATTTTTCTATCATGTTTGATACCGTTGTTTTGGTATAAAAAGCCATATGGGCAGTATATATTACATTCGGAAAGCTTTTTAAAACTGCCATTTCATCATTATCCATAACTTTTCCGCTTTGGTTATGGTAGCAGATGTCATTTTCATTTTCAATAACATCAAGCCCCGCAGAAGATACTTTGCCCGATTTGATGTTTTTAATTAATGCTTTGCTGTCTATTAAAGTTCCTCTGGCTGTATTTACAATAATAACACCGTCTTTCATCTTGTTAAATGTTTCATCATTAATAATATGATATGTTTGAGGATTAGAGGCAAGGTGAAGTGTTATTATATCGGAATTTTTATATAATTCATCAAGTGTTACAAATTTTGCATATTGTTTTAATTCTTCAACTTCAAAAATATTATAGGCAAGGATTTTACACCCAAACCCCGAAAGATGTTTTATTACCGCTGCACCGATATTTCCCGTGCCGATTACCCCTATTGTTAAGTCTGATATATCTCTGCCCATTTTCCCCTTTAATGAAAAATCCTGTGTTTCGTTTCTCAGCATAATTTCTTTTACCTGCCTTGATGCCATAAGCATCAGCATTATTGCATAATTCGCAACGCAGTCGGGCGGATAGCTGACAGCGCATACTTTTATCCCGTTTCTTTTTGCACATTCATAAGGAACATGGTCGTAGCCTATACTTCTGCAGATTATATATTTTATATTGTATGAGGAGAGTTTTTCCATAAATTTTTCGGTTA
This sequence comes from Candidatus Gastranaerophilales bacterium, assembly GCA_947625305.1. Classification (GTDB taxonomy): domain Bacteria; phylum Cyanobacteriota; class Vampirovibrionia; order Gastranaerophilales; family Gastranaerophilaceae; genus Avigastranaerophilus. The sequence goes on from CANQNW010000009.1 coordinate 53,074, forward strand.
TTTCGCAAGGGGTTATACTTATTGCGTCACAGCCTTGCGCTATAGATAAATTTTCTTCATTCGGGTATTGTGCCGTATAAGTATAATCAATATTATATTTCTTGCTGTATTCTTCGCAAAACGGAAGTTCATCGTATTCTCTAAGTGAAAAAAATGCTGTTTTCAAAGTTTTCTCCTATATTACATAAGGTTCTGTTAATTTTATTATACCGTTTTTTGTATCAAAATCCGCTTTTACTCCAATCGGAATAGTATCTTTTATCTTGTTATGAGTGATTTTAAACCCGTTGCATATAGGAATATTAAGTTCTTTTGCCTTTTCTGAGATTACCTCATTAAGCATATCAATATCTTCTATATCTTTAAACTCCCCGATTGCGATAGCTTTTATATTTTCCCTTGACTTTTTAATATTAAAAAGCTGTGTAAGCATTTTATCTATTTTATAAACGGGTTCATTAAGGTCTTCCAAGATTAATATTAAATCTTCTGCCGGGATAAAATCCAGCCCGCATAAAGATATTAAGGAGGCAAGATTACCGCCAAAAATTCTGCCTGATACCGTTTCATAAGAGTTTAATGTTATATTTTCAGCTGTATATTCTGTTTTTTCGCCTGATAAAGTTTTAAAAAAGCTGTTTTTTGTATACGGTTCAATAGTTTCGCCGAAATCACCTTTTGCCATGGCGCTATGAAAGGTAATTAATCCCGTTTTTTTAAAAATCATGTTAAGGAGTATTGTAATATCCGAGTAGCCTGCAAAAATTTTAGGGTTTTCTTTTATAATATCAAAGTTTATTTTGTCTAAAAGTCTTAAAGCGCCGTAACCGCCTCTTGCACATAAAATTGCATTTATACTTTTATCAGAGAAGTATTCGTTTAAAGCCTTAGCACACTCACTGTCGCAATTGCCCGCCATATAACGGTGGGAGGTTTTACATGTATTTGATATTTTTACTTTATACCCCTGGCTTTCAAAAAAGGATTTGGCATTTTCTATTTGTTTAAAATCTTTTATAGCGCCCGATACGGCTAAAATGCCTATTGTATCGCCTTTCTTTAATTTTTGAGGTTTAATTATTTTCATATTACACACTTTTTTTATTTATTAATATATAATTGATATTAACAGACATTTTTGGAGCAGGCAATTGGAAAATAAATATATCCCCTTATATCGCAAATATAGACCGCAGACTTTCCATGACCTTATAGGACAGGAAAATATAGTGCATGCTTTAAGTAATGCAATAAAATTAAACAGAATATCGCATGCTTATCTTTTATGCGGGCCGAGAGGAACAGGGAAAACTTCTTCAGCGAGGATTTTAGCTAAATCATTAAACTGTAAAGAAGGTCCGACACTTACCCCTTGCGGAAAATGTCCTGCCTGCCTTGATATTATGAATTCAATTCCGGTTGATGTTATTGAAATAGATGCTGCAAGTAACAGAAGTGTTGAGGATACTCAGGCAATATTGGAAAAAATTCAATATGTTCCCGTTAACGGAAGATATAAAATATATGTTATAGACGAAGTTCATATGCTCTCTAACCACGCATTTAATGCGCTATTAAAAACACTGGAAGAACCGCCTGAAAACGTTATTTTTATTTTGGCTACGACAGAACCGCATAAGGTTTTGGATACGATTATTTCAAGATGTCAGAGGTTTGATTTCAGAAGAATTACGACGGATGACATAGTTAAGAGACTTCAATATATTTCGGAACAGGAAAATATTAACATCTCAAAAGATGCACTGTTTGCGATTGCAAAAAATTCTCAAGGCGGTATGCGTGATGCCTTGGCGCTTTTAGACCAAATAAGCGTGCTGGGTGTTAATAAACAAATTGATGTTGAAGATATTAATGAAATATTAGGTAAAATTTCGTATGAAACTCTATACGAAATAACCCAATATATTATTAATTCCGACTGTTCAAATTCCGTTTTGCTGATAGATAAGATATATTCTAAAGGTAATGAACCTGTTCAAATCGTAACCAATTTAATTCAATACTTTAGAGATTTAATGATTACAAAAAACTGCACCGATAAAGAGTTAATATATTCTCTTACCCGCATAAATGAAGTAAATTACGAAAAAACAAAAACCCAGGCAGACAGCTTTTCGGTATCTGAAATAATACAAATTATAGACAGGTTATCCTATTATGCAGTTCAGATAAAGGATACAACTAATAAGTACCTATGGCTTGAACTTTGTATAATGGATTTAACAAATTATAAAAATCTGCCCTCTAATGAAAACCTTTTAAAACGGATAGAAGAACTTGAAGAAAAACTTGCAAAAGGTGATTTTACACCGTCTGTTAAACAAATCCAATCCGTACAAAGCGAAGTTAAATCGGTAAAATCAGCACCTCAGTTCAAGCAGGAAGTTAAACCTCCTAAAGAAGAAGTTAAGCAGGAGGAAAAAGAAGAAACTCAAACTCCTTCTAAACCTCAGCAGGGCGCAAGTTCTGATTTGCACAATTTGTGGGTTTCAATACTTCAAAGCATTGAAAGTCCGCCCAATAAAGCATTTTATTCAAACCTCGCAAGACCTGTTGAAATCTCGCCCGAGAGAGTGGTTATTGCTTTTACAAAAGAAATGTTTGTTAAGCAGGCAGGTGAAGGTTCTAAAAAACAGGCTATATATGATGCAGTGTCAAAATATTTAAATGTTTCTAATCCTAATATTGAATTGATTACTGCTGATAATATTGATTTATCGAAAAAAGTAACCGTTCCTGCCGCTAACCCCATAAAAAAAGCAGAGGAAGAACAAAATAATATAAAACAGGATGAAGAGGATTATAACTCTTTTGTGGAAGCAAAAAAAGAAGAAGAATCAAAACCTCCCGTCACTTTGAGTTCTTCAAGTCAGGCGGGTATGGTAAAAGAACTTTTTGACGGGAAATTAATTGACTAAAATTTGGATTTAACGGCTCGTTCAATATCTCTTGACTGTGCTTTTTTTGCTAAATCTTCTCTTTTATCATACAGTTTTTTACCTTTTGCGAGGGCAATTTCAAGTTTTGCCCAGCCGTTTTCAAGATATAGTTCCAAAGGGATTATTGCAAACCCGTCTTTTTTTATTTTCCCCGTTAACTTTTCAATTTCTTTTTTATTTAATAAAAGTTTACGTGTTCTTTTTTCTTCGTGGTTATACCTGTTTCCCTGCTCATACAGGCTAATATGGCAGTTATATAAAAATACTTCACCATCTTCAAGTTTTGCAAAGCTGTCTTTTAAGTTGACTGCACCTTTCCTGACGGATTTTATTTCCGTTCCCGTTAACACTAATCCAGCATTATATTTATCGAATATATGATATTCGTGAAATGCTTTTTTGTTTGTTGATATTATTTTTCTGCCCATATGTGAATTATATCATTATAAATATTTTTTGATAACCTGCTTATAAAGCTTAGTTAAAAGGATTTTCTTTATTTCTTTTTCTGTAAAATCTTTTATTTTTTCTTTTGGTATTTTTAACGATGCAGAAAATTTTTTGTAATTTTTCCAGTCTTTTAAGTTCCAAACTGTTGCAGATAATGTAATTGTAACTTCTTTATCGGAATAAAATCTGTCAAATATTAATTTCCCGTTAATTTTTTCCGTTTTAATAACATAATAATAAATATCCGCTAACCTTTTATAATCTAACAAATCCATACTTCAAAACTTCCCCGCAGCCTATCAGTAAAAAATATTATTTCTATGCCTTTTTAATAAATTGTAATAATAGTCAATTTTATTATCTTTAACTATGCACCTTAGTTTATTTTCAGCCCTGATAAAGTAGGGTTCATCAATAATCCCCGTTGTAATTTCGTAATCTCTATAAATTTTTGTTAAGATGTCTTTTAAAAAATAAATTTTTTCTCTTTTGGAAATAAAAATGTTCTGAATTTTTGTTTTAACTTTTTTTAAAAACCTTATAACAAAAGGTTTTTGCTTGTACTCACATTTCTGTGATACTACAAGATGCAAGTATCTTTTTTTCATCTTTCACCATCCCTAATTACATCTTGTAACATCCAAAAAATGTATAAATACCAAAAATAATGCAATAATATGTAATTTGTAGTATAATATATTTAGTTGGAAGTTACAGGATATTATAATTATAAAATTATACTACATTATCATGTAAAATTTTACAAGAAATAATACTGAAAAATGTAACAAAAATTAAAAATAGGTACGTTATGGGAATAGGAAAAAGAATTAAAGAATTACGGGCAGAACTGCGTTTAACTGCTACGGAAATTGCATCGGGTCTTGATATTCCTGTCAGAACAATCGGCAGTTATGAAAGAGAAGAAGCACATCCGGGTACAAAATTTTTCTGTGCCGTAATAGAAAAGTATCATGTTAATGTAAATTGGCTTTTAACAGGCAAAGGAAGCATGTTCATGTCAAAGAGAACGGAAATGGATATGACATGTATTGCTTATTTCCAAGAAACATTTAATTTGACTGAAGAAGAAGCCACAGGTTTGCTTGATATTCTTGATACTGAAGCAAGCAAAGACATGGTGCTTAAATTTATTCAAATTAAAAAAGGAAATAAAGAAGCGCTTGACAGCCTTATTTATAACCTGCAGGGCATTAAAGCCATATACGGTTAATCGGCATCAACAGGTTCTTTTAATATAGCGGTAATGGCATCTTTCGCGTGCTGTTTTAATTCTTCGCTTAAATTGGGAAGAATAGTAAGCTGTCTTAGTATATCTACAGTCCTTTTAAAAATTCTGACCAGGTCGCCCTCCGAGGAATCGACTTGTTTTGCTATGTCCTCCCAAGGTGTACCTAATATCCACTGCTCTATTAGGGGTGAATAATATGAATTAATATACATTTCCGTATTTATATCATAGTCCCTTTGCAGCATTGCAATATTTTTGCGGATTTCTTTAATTTTGTTTAATGCTTTTCTTGAATTTCTGCTTATAGGCTGATTTGGATATACCTCCGACCTTAAATCCTCCGTTACAAGTGCGCAAATAACCGAAGCAAGTTCATAAGGTTCCAGTTCATCTAAAATCCCTTTTAAAATTATTTCCGCTAAAAACAGTTCATTTTCCGCTCTTATCATTGAACAGGTAATACCGCTGTCTGTCGGTACTCCGTTTTGAATGTAGCCTTTTTTCTCTAATATTTCTTTATGGGCAAGAAATTTATTCCAATAGATATCCTTTTGTTTTTCTATGTTTTTAGTTGTTTCTTTATATCTTTTCTCAAGCCTGTTTATTATTTCGAGGTTTTTCATATGTTTTTTATAACCTCGGCAGATTTCGCATTTGTACTTTTCAAGTGCAAGGCGGAGTTCCCTTGTTTTTTCAAGGTATTCGGTTACTTCGGGAGCATTTTTATCGCCCTTTTGTTTTGCCTGTTTTTGAAGTGTTCTTGTTAATTTCCGATATACTATAAATTTATCTTTTAATTTGTTAAATTCTAAAAATTCTTCATTTGTCAGCCCGAAGGGGCATTTTTCGCTTTTTAATTTTGCTAAACTTTGTTCATATTGAAGCTGCTGAGATATAATCGGTTTTAATCTGTCATTAGATGAGAAATACCCAAAACTTTTTAAAATTAATTCTTTAGCTTGATTAAGTTCTAAATTTTGCAGTAAATTTAACACCATTGAATACCCGGGAGAAAATCTGCTCTCTAATGGATTGGAGGAACTTTTTACCAAGTCTGCAACTTCTTCGGGTGATTGGAATTGAGTTCCCATTACAACTACATAGCCGATTTTATCCATACCTCTTCTGCCTGCACGGCCCGACATCTGCAAAAATTCATTTGCAGTCAGCATTCTGTGCCCTGAGTCTGTTCTTTTGCTGATTGCCGATATGACTGTTGTTCTTGCGGGCATGTTTATCCCTGCAGCCAGAGTCTCCGTAGCAAATACTACTTTTATTAGTCCTTTTTGGAATAATCTTTCAACTAACAGCTTCCAGGCAGGCAATAACCCGGCATGGTGCGAAGCAACACCGTTATAAAGGTATTCCAAATTTTTATTATTTTCTAAATATGTGTGATCTTTTAAAAATTCAGAGATTTCTTTTCTTATTTGTTTTGTTTCTTCCTCGGTTATAAGTCTTAAATCCGAACATTTTTCCATATTTTCGTCGCATTTTTTACGGGAAAAGGTAAAAAATATGGCAGGCAGCATATCCTTTTTATGAAGTACATTTATAACATCTTTTACATTGTTTCGTTTTTTTGCCTGACGGGAGTATAGGTTCATTTTCTTTTCAGGCTTTATTTTTTTGTTTAACCTGCCTTCAGGAGTTAAAAGAGGCAATATATCAAATGGTTTTGATGAATCAAAATAATAATGCCTTAAAGGAACGGGGCGAAAATCAGTGTATATATGTTCAGTTCCCGAGTGTACCGTGTTTATCCAATCGCACAACTGCTGAGAATTAGCAACTGTTGCACTTAGGGCAATAATCTGCACGTTATTAGGGCAGTATATAATGCTTTCTTCCCAAACGGTGCCTCTTTCTTCATCGTTCATATAGTGAACTTCATCTAAAACAACATATTTAACATCCTTCATAATGTCTTTAGCTGAACCGAAATTAGTATTATAAAGCATATTTCTGAATACTTCTGTTGTCATAACGACAATCGGGGCTTCCCTGTTAATAGATGTGTCGCCCGTTAAAAGTCCGACATTCCCTTCTCCGTACTTTTGCCCGAAATCATAAAACTTTTGGTTTGATAATGCCTTCAACGGGGTTGTATAAAAAAGCCTTGTATTCTCTTCCAGTGCCTTTTGTATTGCATGTTCAGCAATACAGGTTTTTCCTGCACCAGTTGGCGCACAGACAACAACACTTTTATTGTTATCTATGCAATCAAAAGCTTCTTTTTGAAATTCATCGGGTATAAAATCAAACTTATACAAAATTACACCATACTCATTGAATGTTTGTTGTCGTAATCAATTCTGCCTATAAGTTTATTAAGACGTTTTGCAACTTCTTTAAACATTGGAATAGGTAAGCTTTGAGCTCCGTCTGATGAGGCATTTTCAGGGTCGTGGTGCACCTCCATCATTACACCGTGTGCGCCTACGATTAATCCTGCTTTTGCCATAGGTTCTATTAAATATCTTCTTCCCGTTCCGTGGCTTGGATCAACTATTACGGGCAGATGTGAATATTTTTTTATTACGGGAATTGCTGCTATATCAAGTGTATTTCTTGTTGATGTATTATCAACACCTTTAATTCCCCGTTCACACAAAATTACCTTGTCATTGCCGTTATACATAATGTGTTCTGCGGCAAGCAGGAATTCTCTTATTGAAGCGGCTGCGCCTCTTTTTAATATAACGGGTTTATCGCATTTACCGACAGCTTTTAACAGTTTGAAGTTCTGCATATTCCTTGCACCGATTTGTATAACATCGGCATATTGGCAGACTAAGTCCAAATCTAAAGTATCCATTAATTCCGTTACGATTAACAGCCCTGTTTTTTCTCTTGCGATAGCGAGGTACTCAAGTGCCTTTTCTTCAAGCCCTTGGAAATCATACGGCGAAGTTCTCGGTTTAAAAGCACCGCCTCTTAAAAAATGACATCCCATTTCTTTTGCGGCATCAGCTACTCTTAAAAGTCCGTCTAAATCCTGTTCAACACAGCAAGGACCTGCTATTATTACGGGTTTTTCAAGACCGCCTATCCTTACTCCGTTGGAAAATTCAATAATGGTATCTTCCTGTTTGCCTTCTCTTGAGGCTAATTTATAGGGTTCTTGGATTAATTTTACACTCCTTACCCCTTCGTATGACTGGAATGCATGAGGTTCTATAAGCCTTTTATCACCTATTGCGGCTATTACGGTCATAACATCACCGTGGTTTAATACGGTTTTAAATCCTTTATTATGAAGTGCTTTTACTACTGTTTCTATTTGCTGCTGTGTAGCAGAAGGCTCCATTATTATTATCATTATCTTTCCTCTTTTCTATACCGTTGCATATGTATGTTCTTTTAACATATCTTCTTTTACTATCTGACTTTTTACTGATTCATTTACTCTGCTGTTTGATAATATTATTGAATTTTCTATTACAACGTTATCAGAAATTTCAATATTATTCCATAAAATTGAATTTATAATTTTAACGTTATTACCTATTTTACAATTGTTTCCGAGTATACAGTACCCTTCAATTTGTGTATTATTTTGAATTTTGGTATTATCACCTTTTATGTATTTACCTGATTTTGTTATACTAATTATAGGTTTACAGCTTTTAACCGTATGATTTAATATGTCTATGTTTGATTTATGATATTGGTCAAGTGAACCTATATCAGACCAATAACCATCCGTTATGTATGTATTGATTTTTAAACCGTTTTCAAGTATAAGCGGAAACACATTTTTTGCAAAGTCAAAGAAGGTATTTTCAGGTATGTATTTAAAAATATCGTATTTAAATATGTAAATCCCCGTATTTGCTAAATTGGATTTAGCTTCATTTAGTATGGGCTTTTCTTGAAAACTATCGACATAGCCTTTTTTATCAGGTACAACAATGCCGTATTTATTAACTTGCGAATGTTCCACTTCTTTTAAAACTATAGTTACTATTGAATTAGAATTAACATGTGATTGATATGCTTTATTGATATCTAAATCAGTCAAACCGTCACCTGACATAACTATAAAATCTTCTTTTTCATTAAAGAAAAATTGACATTTTTTAACTCCGCCCGCAGTGCCTGAGAGTTCAGTTTCTTTTATAAAACTATAATTAATTCCGAAGTTATTTTCTTTATAGTGATTTTGTATTTCATCAGCTTTATAATATGTGTTTGCAATAATATTTTGGATGCCGTATTTAGCAAGGTGCTGAGAGAGTATATCCATTGCGGGAATATTTGCAAGCGGAACCAAGGGTTTTGGTACAATGCTTGATAAAGGTTCTAACCTTGAACCCACTCCTGCTGCCATTATCATTGCTCTTTTTAACATATTTTCACCCTTATTTATTAAAATGGGAATCTGCCTCCTAAATTTTTAGGTATTTTAAGTTTCCCTTTTTTCACCTTCTGTTTTATATCCGAAAAACCTTTCATCATTTGGCGCATTTGGTCAAATTGTGAAATTATTTGATTTACTTCAGAAATAGGTAAACCGCAGCCCTGCGCTATCCTTCTTTTCCTTGAAGTATTAATTATATTCGGGTTTGCTCTTTCTTCAGGGGTCATACTTGAAATAAAGGATTCAACTTTTTTCATTTGTTTTTCACCTTCATTTGCAATTGTTTCTTTTGTATCACGATTTAACCCCGGAATAGGGAGCATACCTAAAATATTTTCCATAGAACCAAACATTTTCATTTGTTTTTGCATTTTTAAAAAGTCATTGTATGAAAATTGGGCTTTTTCCATTTTCTTTTCAAATTCTTTAGCCTGTTTTTCATCAAATACTTCTTGCGCTTTTTCAACTAATGAAACAATATCGCCCATTCCTAAAATTCTATCTGCCATTCTAGAGGGGTGAAAATCGCTTAGTGCATCAAGTTTTTCGCCTGTACCCGTCAGTTTGATGGGCTTGCCTGAAGAATGAACAACACTTAAAGCAGCACCGCCTCTTGAATCGCCGTCTAATTTTGTTAAAATAATACCTGTTATATCCAGCTGAGTATTAAAATTTTCGGCTACACTTACCGCCTGCTGACCCAGCATTGAGTCAATTACAAGTAACTTTTCCTGAGGATGAAAAGCCCTATCTATAAGCAAAAGTTCTGCCATCATTTCATTATCTATTTGCAGACGACCTGCCGTATCTATAATTACTACATTATAGCCGTTGTTTTTTGCATAATCTATTGAGCCTGATACTATTTGCTGAACATTTGTTGAACCCTCAACAGTAAATACATGGGTTTGGGTCTGCTCGCCAAGTGTTTTTAACTGTGTTATTGCTGCGGGGCGGTATACATCTGCCGCTACAAGCAGAGGATTTTTGCCTTCTTTTTTTAATTTTACGGCAAGTTTAGCGGCTGACGTGGTTTTCCCTGACCCTTGAAGTCCTAACATCATTATTAAACCGGGATGTCCAGATAAATCAAGCGGTGAATTTTCATTCCCTAAAATACTTACAAGTTCATCATGAACTATTTTTACTAACTGCTGAGTGGGATTTACTCCGTTTAAAACCTCTTCGCCAAGTGCTTTTTCCTTTAAATTTGTCATAAATAATTTGACAACTTTTAAGCTGACATCAGCCTCCAGTAAGGCTCTTCGCACTTCTCTTAAGGCATCTTGCATATTTTCTTCGGTTAATTTGCTGTTGCCTGATGCCTTTTTTATTATTTCCTGTAATTTATCGGATAAATTATCAAACATAACAATAAAATTTTACTATAAAAACTAAATTTTTTCAGTTATTATAACAATATGAAAAGTCAAAAAGTAAGATTAAATAAATTTATAGCATCTTCAGGATATTGTTCTCGCCGTAAGGCAGATGAACTTATTGAAGCGGGCAGGGTTAAAGTTAACGGGCAGGTAGTAACCGAACTCGGACTTTTAATAAGTCCTAAAGATAAAGTTTTGGTTTCAGGTGAAATAATTAAACCTCAAGAACTTACATATATCCGCTATTATAAACCCGCAGGTTATATTACAACCATGGATGATGAAAAAGGCAGAAAGACAATTTATGATATTTTGCCGGAGGAAGTTCAAAAACTTAAGCCCGTTGGCAGGCTTGATAAAAATTCGACAGGGCTTTTAATTCTTACAAATGACGGAGATTTTATTAATTCTTTTGCTCATCCTTCAGTAAAAGTCCCTAAAGTATATCGTGTCTGCGCTCAAGGTAAACTTAATTTGAATGATTTAACCTTGATGGAAAAAGGTATTGAAATTGAAAAAGGACAAATTGCCTATGCTTTTGCCCGAATTATTGAATTTGAAGGTAAAAATACCATACTTGAAATAGTTTTATACCAAGGATTAAACAGGCAAATCAGGAAAATGCTTGATATTTTAGGTCATAGTGTTATTTCTTTAAAACGATTAAGTATGGGGCCTATTGATTTACAGGGGCTTAAAAAAGGCCAATTTAAATATATAAAACCAAAACAACTTCAGGAAATTAAAAATTATCTTAAAAAATTAAATAAAGGGAATTGTTAAATTCCCTTTATTTCTATATTAGATGTTTTACCCATTCTTCAAGTCTGTTTTGTGAAACTTTAGGATTGATAAGCTGCTGTGTTATAAAAATTGATTTTGGAGCAGAGTTTCTTAATTCATTAATCGAATTGCCTATGCTGCTTCCGTCCGAAGTCCCGAAAAGAATAATTTTTTTACCGAGTAAATCATAACTTTCAAGGAAAGTATTTATTATGGTTGGAGGTAAAAACCACCAAACGGGATAACCTATAAATAAAGTTGTGTATTTACTCATATCCTCAACTTTATTTTTTATTTCAGGTCTTAAATCTCTGTTTCTTGCTTCTTGTGTTGAACGGCTGTGTTCATCTAACCCTTCCAAATCAGCTTCCGTATAAGGAATTTTAGGGATAATTTCAAATATATCCGCATTTGCAGCTTTCGCAATTTGTTCTGCTATTTTTTTTGTACTTCCTGTCGGACTAAAGTATGCTACTAAAATTTTACTCATAATATTTTCCTCATTTTTGTTTATTATAGCATACTACTTTAATTTATTATGCAGATTTAAAAAAAATTAAATTTTTTGATTATATAATTTTGTTTTTGCTAAAATAAAATTACTATGTTATTAGAATTTTTATACGCAAAAATCCATAGAGCAACTGTTACCGATGCAAATCTTAATTATGTCGGCTCTATCACAATAGATAAAAATATTTTAGATAAGGCTAATATGTCTGAAGGACAAAAGGTCGATATTTTAAATATTAATAACGGTGAAAGATTTCAAACATATATCATTGCAGGAAAGCCGGGAAATAAAGATTTCTGTCTGAATGGCGCTGCGGCAAGAAAAGCTCAGGTGGGTGATAAAATAATTATATGTTCGTATGCACAAATGACACCTGATGAGGCAAAAACATTTAAACCAACTATTGTTCAATTAAATGACAATAACGAAATTGTTTAATACTTATCTAAAAATCTCTGTACTTTTGTATTCATGGATTCTTCCTTTATTTTCCAATTTCCGTTATTATCTTTCCCTATAATAAAATGGGCGGGAATTTTATAATCGCTTGTGGATGGCATTCTCATTGCAGCAACTCTGTAATCATCGCCCTGTCGGGTTATTTTTATATTAAAATATTTATTTTTATACTTCCTTAACTTCATTAATTTTGTTGATTTTTTTGCCTCACTTTTATACCTTTCAAGCGGAATATTTACACTCTCTTGAGTTCCGTCAGGCTTTTCAACCACTCTTATTATCTTTGCATCCTCGCTGTAATATTTAAAATAATCACTGCTGTAACTGTTTGCAGCATTAGTATATTCATTAAAAAAACATTGAACATCTTGTATTTCATCAGCAGAACACTTTAAATTAATACATATTCCTAAAATTAGCAGAACAAGTAATTTTCTCATAATTTCTCCCAAAAAAATATCAGTAATCTAACAATTGTTAAATTACTGACATTTTTTATGAAACTATAAGATTATTCAATCGTATAGTCGGTTAGTTCGGGAGTACCAAACATTCCTTCTATTTCTTCCAAGATAGCAGACGGTTTTCTTGCATTGTTCTTTTCTGCTGCTCTTCTTTGAGCTTCTCTATCCTTTTCTTCAGATGCATTTGTTAAGTGGTAGAAACCTGTACCTGCAGGGATTAAACGACCGATAATAACGTTTTCTTTTAATCCTCTTAACAGGTCTTTTTTACCTTCAACGGCAGCTTCCGTCAGAATTCTTGTCGTTTCTTGGAAGGATGCTGCTGATATAAAGCTTTCGGTATTTAAGCTTGCTTTTGTAATACCTAAAAGTACTGCTTCATATGTAGCTTCAACTCCTCCTGCAGCTTTAACCGCTTCATTTTCTTGAAGAACTTCTTTAAGTTCTAAAAATTCCCCGGGGAGTAATTTTGTATCGCCTGATTCAAGAATTTTAACTTTCTTTGTCATTTGTCTTACGATTACTTCAACGTGTTTATCAGCGATTTCAACACCCTGTGAACGATATACTCTTTGTACTTCGTCTACTAAGTATTGTTGAGCAGCTTCCACACCGTTTAATCTTATTACATCGTGCGGATTTAACGGCCCGCCCGTTAATGCTTGACCGACTTTTATATCCTGACCGTTCGCAACAATAATGTTTGAATCGATTGAATATTTAACTTCCTGTCTGCCGTTTTCTCCGTTTAAGAATAAACGGGGAACATCATCTTCAATTTCGATTTCGGCTTTACCTGCGTATTCAGCTACTACAGCTGAATCTTTTGGTTTTCTTGCTTCAAGAAGTTCTTCAACACGAGGTAAACCTTGAACGATATCGCCTGTTTTCTGTCTTTCAAATACTAAAGTTGCAATCATATCGCCTCTGTTTACTAAGGAACCGTTTGCAACCTGAAGCATTGTCCCGGGGCTGATTAAGTAAGGTCTGCCGACTCTTAATGTAATTGAGTTTTTATCTGTTTTGACAACTAGACCTGATATTTCAGATGTTTCTCCGCCTTCAGATATTACGGCATCCATTTTTACTAAATCACCCTTTTTAACAGTAGGTTTTGATTTTGTAGATACTTTAACTTCACTGCTGTCAGATACTAAAAGTAATCTTCTTACATCCTGATTATTATCTTTTATGCTTGCAACAGCATCACTTATTGCAAGAACTTGTGTTTTAGCAACAGGAGTTTTCGGTTTTATTATTTCACCTTCAGATACTAATAACTCTGTCTGCATTGATGCTGAAGTTTTTGATTGTCCTTCTGCTTCTCTTCTTACAATTAAGTTTTCAAGTACAACAATCTTTAAGTTTTTATTTTCATCAAGTTCTACCAAGCCTTTTAAGTGGCTTAAGTATCCGCCCATTTGAAGGACTAAACTTGTTCTTGTTAATACACTTCCGTCAAGATTTCTTACCCTTGCTCCGTCTTTGTACTGTAATTGTGTTACCGGAACTAAATCAATTTCTTCATCGGTTGAATTAAATTTAATAGAAACATCTTTAGTATCAATATTAAATCTTTGAACAGGTCTTACTAAGATTTGTATAGGCTGATTTGATATAGATTTTTCATCCAATGCTGCTACACCTAAATCTTCTTCTAAGTCATCTATTTCAAGATTATCTTTATCGTTATCTAAGATTGTTACTATTGAATCAGCTTTAGCTTTAATCTTTGGTGCAATTTCCGTACCTTTTTTAACAACCTCGCCTTCATCAACTTTTAATTCACCTATTCCGCTTAAATTGTATATTTCGCCCGGACGGATTACAACTTCATGAATCATATCATTGAATTCTTTTATTTCAACAATACCGTCAATGTGAGCATATAAGTCTTTTACAACTTCTGTTCCCGCCGTTACGAAAGTACCTGATTCAACCATTTTCAATGCTGAATCTTTATTTACCTGATGGATTTCATCGGGGATAAATATTACTTCACCCGGTTTTGTAATGATTTGATTTTCATCAACTTCAATACCGTTATACCTGATTTCACCCGAAGATGGAACCATATATTCTTCATCCATAAGTTCTGCGATAATCATACCGCTTTCAACAACCGTATCAATCGGGGCTTTAACGATATATTTTTCCCCTGTCTTTTTAACAGTCCAGATTTGTTCTTTCTTTGTCTGTTCAAATTCGGCATTTGATGCTGTAATTGAAGCAATTACAATAGTAAGTTCTTTACCTTGAACGATTTTCTTAATCTTTTTACCGTCAAATTTAACATCTTCAACTTTAAGATTATCACCAAGTCTTACTTCACCGCCGTGTTCTGAGATAATATGAATTTCTGCAAGTTTATCACCTTGTTTAACTGCTTTCCCGTCTTGAACAAGTATTGTAGAACCGCCCGGTAAGTTATAAACATCACCGCCAAGCACCCAAACAATACCGTTTTTACTTGCAGTTCTTGAAATGTTGCCTTGTCTGTCTTTCTTTTCGTCTGCCACAAAGTCTTCAAAAACTATTTCACCTGATAAATCAGAGGTAATATCTTTTGTTGCCTTTTCTGTTAAACGGCTTCCGTCACCGCCTGAAACAGGTTCATAAACGGCAATTTTGTCGCCTTTTTTAATTTCCTGTCCTTCATGTACATATAAAATAGCACCTGAAGGTATATGATATTTCTTTGTTTTGGAACCTGATTTGATTTCCATATCCGATTCTTGAACTGTTATGGCAACATTATCACCGTGACGGGTTCTTAAATCTCTTGTAAATATTTTGGTTGCAACTTTACCGTCAACATCAGCAATGATTTCTTTCATTGCACCTGCGCCTTTAAATACACCGCCGGTGTGGAATGTTCTCATTGTAAGCTGTGTTCCGGGTTCACCGATTGATTGAGCTGCAATAATACCGATTGCTTCACCAACATCAACAAGCTTTTGTGTTGTCATAGCCCAGCCATAGCATTTTTGGCATATACCGTATTCAAGTTCACATGTTAACGGTGAGCGAACTTTTAACTGATGAAGATCTAACGGTTTAATTTTTCTTATATCATTTCTGTCTATTGTTGTATTTGCGGGAATGATAACATTTCCGTCTTTATCTTTAATATCTTCTGCTATTGTTCTTCCTAATAATCTTTCTGTTAAAGGAGCAACAATTTTTTCTCCGTCAGAAATATCAGTCATTAAGATACCTTTATGGGTTCCGCAGTCGTGGTCACGGATTATAACATCTTGTGCAACGTCAACAAGTCTTCTTGTTAAGTAACCTGAATCGGCTGTTTTTAAAGCCGTATCTACAAGTCCTTTTCTTGCACCGTATGATGAAATAATATATTCGGTAACAGAAAGACCTTCTTTAAAGTTTGATTTAATAGGTAAGTCGATGATTTGACCTTGCGCATCTGCCATCAAACCTCTCATACCAACCAGCTGTGATACCTGTGAAACGTTACCTCTTGCACCTGAGAATGCCATCATATATACGGGGTTTAGTCTGTCAAAGTTTTCTACTACTCTTGCCGTTAATTTTGATGTTGTTTCACTCCAAGTGTCAATAACTTTTGTGTATCTTTCAACTTCCGTAATGTCGCCTTTTAAATATCTGTGAGTTGATTTTTCAATCTCTTTTTCAGCTTCATTTAAAAGTTCTTTTTTATCTGCAGGTACTGATAAATCTGCTATAGATATTGTTGTTCCGGATTTAGTTGCATAATGATATCCTAAATTCTTAAGATTATCAGCTAATGTTGCTGTCTTAGCACCGCCAAATTCAAGATATACTTGTGCTAACAATTTATTAATCGATTTTTTATTCACCTGTTCATTGATGAAATCAAACGATTTTTTTGTATTCTTATGTAGTAATGTATCCATGTTATTTTCACCCTTACTTTTAACTACGATGCAAATATTGCATTTCTTACCGTTTCATTGAAGATAATTCTTCCGACTGTTGTCTCAAGTCTTTCGCCTTCTTCATCACGAACTACGATTTTATCGTGAAGTTTTATAACACCTGTTTCGTGTGCGGCGATTGCATCTTCAAAGCTGTAGAAGTATTTTAATTCCGTATTATTTTCGTCATTGTTCATTAGAGTTAAATAATACATACCTAATACCATATCCTGAGAAGCTGCAATAATCGGTTTACCTGTTGCAGGCGCTAAGATGTTATTTGTTGCTAACATTAACATTCTTGCTTCCGATTGTGCCTCTATTGATAACGGTACGTGAACAGCCATCTGGTCACCGTCGAAGTCAGCATTGAATGCCGTACATACCAGCGGATGTAATTGTATTGCTCTTCCTTCTACAAGTACCGGTTCAAATGCTTGAATACCTAATCTGTGCAAGGTTGGAGCACGGTTTAATAATACGGGGTGTCCGTCGATTACTTCTTCTAAGATATCCCATACTATTGCTTCCGATCTTTCTATCTTCTTTTTAGCGGATTTTATGTTTTGTACATATCCTCTTTCAATTAATTTATTTACTACGAATGGTTTAAACAGTTCGATAGCCATTTCTTTCGGAAGTCCGCATTGATGAAGTTTTAATTTAGGACCTACTACGATAACCGAACGGCCTGAGTAGTCAACACGTTTACCTAATAAGTTCTGTCTGAAACGACCTTGTTTACCTTCGATTATGTTGCTTAATGATTTTAAAGGTCTGTTGCTCGGGCCTACTACCGTTCTGCCTCTTCTTCCGTTATCTATTAATGAGTCAACGGCTTCTTGAAGCATTCTCTTTTCGTTTCTTACGATAATTTCGGGAGCGCCCATTTCTAATAATCTTAATAAACGATTGTTTCTGTTGATTACACGTCTGTATAAATCGTTTAAGTCTGATGTGGCAAATCTTCCGCCGTCTAACTGTACCATAGGTCTTAAATCAGGCGGGGTTACAGGTAATACATCCATTACCATCCAAGTAGGCTCTGTATTGCTTTCAAGCAATGATTCAACTAATCTTAATCTTTTTATTAATTTAGCTCTTCTTTGAACACTGCCTGATAAGCCTGAAAGTTCGCCTCTTATTTGTTCTGCCATATCTTGAAGTGATATCTCGCCCAAAAGTTCTTTTATTGCTTCAGCTCCGATACCTACTTTTAATTGTGAGTCTTCATTTTCAAGCATGAAGTCTTCGTATTCTTCTTCGGTCAATAATTGATATTTTTTAAATTCGCTGTCTGCAGGGTCTATAACAACATAATTGTTAAAGTATATAACCTGTTCAAGATCTTTTAATGTCATATCTAAAAGTAAACCGAGGTAGCTTGGTATCCCTTTTAAGAACCAAATATGGCTGACGGGTGCTGCAAGTTTAATGTGTCCCATTCTGTGACGTCTTACTTTTGAATCCGTAACTTCAACACCGCATCTTTCGCAGATGATACCTTTATGTCTTACTCTTTTATATTTACCGCAATAGCATTCCCAGTCCTTTGTCGGTCCGAAAATCCTTTCGCAGAATAAACCGTCTCTTTCGGGTTTTAATGTACGATAGTTAATGGTTTCAGGTTTTGTTACTTCACCGTATGACCACTTAAGTATGCGCTCCGGAGAGGCTATACTTATTCGTATATAATCAAAATAATCTATACTTGTAGACAATTTTATATCTCCTTTAATTCTTATTCTTTGTATGAGCTTGGTGTTTCTAAGAAGTTAATATTTAATAATTCAGAATCGATATCTGAAAGTATTCTCTTTGGAGCTGCCTTTCTTAAATCGTCTGTATCCGACATTAAATCAACTTCTTCACCGCTCTTCTTAGATACGGATATATCTAAACCGATACTTTGTAATTCTCTTACAAGTACTTTAAATGATTCAGGTATACCCGGTCTTGGAATATTATCGCCTTTTACGATAGCTTCATATGCTCTTGAACGGCCGTTAACATCATCTGATTTGATTGTAAGCATTTCTTGAAGTGTATATGCCGCACCGTATGCTTCTAAAGCCCAAACTTCCATTTCTCCGAATCTCTGTCCGCCGAATTGAGCTTTACCGCCTAAAGGCTGTTGTGTTACTAATGAATATGGACCTGTTGACCTTGCGTGGATTTTATCATCTACTAAGTGAACAAGTTTTAAGAAGTATGTTATACCTACTGAAACTGGTCTGTCAAAAGGTTCACCCGTTCTTCCGTCATATAGAAGAACTTTTCCGTCTTCGCCTACCCAGTCGCAGCCTGATTCTTTTATACCTCTTAATAATTCATATTTTGTTGATATTTCTGATTTATTTTCACCGTACATTTCGTCGAATGATGGTGCTTCATAGTAATCGCCCGTTAAGTATGATGCTAAGCCAAGCAAGCATTCATATGTCTGACCTACATTCATACGAGAAGGTACACCCAGAGGGTTTAATACGATATCAACAGGAGTTCCGTCAGGTAAGAACGGCATATCTTCTTTAGGTAATATTCTTGAAACAATACCTTTGTTTCCGTGTCTTCCGGCTAACTTATCACCTACAGATACCTTACGTTTTTGTGCTATATAGACTTTAATTAATGTATTTGCACCCGGCATTAATTCATCGCCTTTTTCACGGTCAAATACTTTAACATCGACTACTCTTCCGCCTTCGCCGTGGGGTACTCTTAATGAGTTATCTTTTACATCTCTTGCTTTTTCGGCAAAGATTGCTCTTAATAACTTTTCTTCGGGCGGATGTTCAGATTCACCTTTTGGTGTTACTTTTCCGACTAAGATGTCATCCGCATAAACTCTTGCACCTATACGAACGATACCTCTTTCATCCAAGTGTCTGAGTGAATCTTCAGATACATTGGGAACTTCTCTTGTAATTTCTTCAGGTCCCAATTTTGTTTGTCTTGCTTCGATTTCAAGCTTTTCAATGTGAAGTGATGTAAATACATCATCATATACACATCTTTCGCTTAAAAGGATAGCATCTTCGAAGTTATATCCTTCCCAAGGCATATATGCTACTAAAACATTTTTACCTAACGAAAGTTCTCCGAAGTGTGTTGAAGCACCGTCTGCGATTACATCGCCTGCTTTAACCTTGTCGCCTTCAGATACTATCGGTTTTTGGTTAATGCAGGTATCCTGATTGCTTCTTACATATTTCATTAATTGATATTTATGTAATTTATTTGATTTATCTTTTATCCAGATTTCTTCGCCGACTACTTTTACAACGGTTCCGTCTACATCTGAAACAACAACCATACAAGAGTCTTTAGCTGCTCTTTTTTCCAAACCCGTTGCAACAACAGGTCTATCGGTAATTAAAAGAGGAACTGCCTGACGCTGCATGTTAGAACCCATTAGGGCTCTATTGGCGTCATCGTGTTCAATAAACGGAATAACCGAAGTAGCAACTGAGATAACCTGAATAGGTGAAACACCCATATAGTCAACTCTTTTTGATTCGCCCATTGTAAATTCGGATTTATAACGAATTGGTACATATTGAGCTTTTATGCTTCTATCCGGATTTAATGTTAAGTCAGATGGTGCTACACGGAAGTTTTCTTCTTCATCCGCACTCATGTAATGTACTTCATTTGTTACAACACCATCTTTTACTACGAAATAAGGTGTTTCAATAAATCCGTAATCATTAACTCTTGCGTGTGTAGCTAATGAACCTATCAAACCTGCGTTAGGACCTTCGGGGGTTTCAATAGGACATATTCTTCCGTAGTGTGACGGGTGAATATCACGAACTGCAAACCCTGCTCTTTCTCTTACAAGACCGCCGGGGCCTAATGCTGATATACGTCTTTTGTGTGTTAACTCTGATAACGGGTTAACCTGATCCATAAACTGTGATAACTGTGATGAACCGAAGAATTCTTTTAATGACGCAATCAACGGTTTTGTATTTAATAAGTTCAACGGAGTAAGTGTTTCAGAATTTTGAAGGGTCATTCTTTCTTTAACTATTCTTTCAATTCTTGATAAACCTACTCTGAATTGGTTTTGTAATAATTCACCAACCGAGCGGATTCTTCTGTTTCCTAAGTGGTCGATATCGTCACAGCTTCCTTCGTCGTATGTTAAGTTAATTAAGTATTCAACGGCTGCAACCAAGTCTTGAATTGTTAATGTTCTTTGTGTTTCAGCTACGTTTAAATTTAATTTTTTATTTAACTTATAACGGCCGACTCTGCCTATATCGTATTTTTTATCATCAAAGAAACGAGCTTCAATAATTGAACGGCCGCCGGCAGCAGATGCAGGATCACCCGGACGAAGCTTTTTATATACTTCAATTAATGCATCATCCGTTGTTTCTGCCGTATCTTTTTCCAATGTTTTCTTTAAAAACTCAAAGTGGGTAAATAATGTTTCCATTTCGGAAACTGTTATTCCCAATGCTTTAAGCAAAGTTGTTGCTAAGATTTTTCTGTTTTTATCTATTTTTACATAGATTATATCGTTAGCATCCGTTTCTATTTTTAACCATGCACCTCTGTTTGGAATTAAAGTTGCATTAAATAATCTTTTACCCGTAGGAGAGATTTCTCTTTTATAGTAAATACCGGGTGAACGAACAATCTGTGATACAACAACACGTTCCGCACCGTTTACAATAAATGTACCTTTATTTGTCATGGTCGGAATGTCGCCGATATAAACTTCTTGTTCTTTTATTTCACCGGTATCACGGTTAACTAAACGAGCCATTACACGCAATTGCTTTGCGTATGTAGCATCATGTATTCTTGCTTCCTCCAAAGAATACTTTGGATTATCAAAAGTATAATTAGGCAAAAAGTGTAATTCTAATCTGCCTGTATAGTCTTTAATAGGAGAATATGAAAGAAATTCTTCTTTCAACCCTTCTTTTAAAAACCATTCAAATGACTTTTTCTGAATTTCGATTAAATCCGGAAGATCATCCAATCTTGTTTTGGGCATGCCCATCGGAGTTATTCTCTCAGAATATGGTTTCTTTAACATTCATTCACCTCTCGTTATGTGGTGTACTACAACTATAAAATTAAAATTATATTTAATCTAGTGTCGCAACATTACGCTTGCTCCTCGCAACCGTATAGTTGCTCAC
This sequence comes from Candidatus Gastranaerophilales bacterium, assembly GCA_947625305.1. Classification (GTDB taxonomy): domain Bacteria; phylum Cyanobacteriota; class Vampirovibrionia; order Gastranaerophilales; family Gastranaerophilaceae; genus Avigastranaerophilus. The sequence continues at coordinate 74,783 of CANQNW010000009.1, forward strand.
CTTTTCAATATGCCACTCGTAAATTTTTACTCACACCTTCGGCTTATCTAAAAATTTACTCGGACATATTAACATTTGGGGCTTTTACCGCTTTTGCGATTTATTTTTCGGTGCTTAAACGCACTGACAGCCATTATAAAATGATACTTGCTAAAACATACCCGTCAAGAAAAAAAACGATTTTAAAAGATTTTGTTAAACAAATGTTTACAAAAAGTTATAAAATTAATTTGAATTAGACTAAAAACCTTACAATAATTGCATTACACTGTCAAGTCCCATAATTTTTGCCGCCTTCTGAAATGATGTTTCTTTATGCTTTATTATATCCTGTTAAAATGGTATAATTTGTCTGTTATGGATTTTAAAAATTTACATATGAACTCACAGGCAAAATATATTATTACGGGACTTCTCATCGGTACTGTTATTATTTTTTCAATTGCCCTGATTTCGGTTAATAATATTCAAAATAAACTTGATAACAATTATACCGAATTTGCTCAATTAATCACTAAAACTGCGGCTATGTCGGCTAGTGATATTAAAAATAATGAAAATACAAATGCTAAGGAAGTGCTTTCCAGAAAATTTGCCGATTTTATTGATAATAACGAGGATATTTCTTTTATAGAATATAAGGATATTAATAATAATATTTTGTATACCGCAAAAAATGATAAATTACCTGAAAATGATAAAACAATAATTAATGTCAGTTCACCTGTGATTTCTGATGATAAAATTATAGGTTCTGTTTCTTTGGGACTTACGGGAAACGGGGTTAAATTAATTTCAGCTTCGGCAAAAAAGACTTTGTTTTCTATATTTATTCTTACGTGGCTTACTTTTACTCTGATTTTATTAATAAATTTTATTTTAATGTCTAAGGAATTAAGTAAATTATATAAAGGTGTTAAGCAGATTGCCACGGGAAAATTCGGCTATAAGCTTGAATCGGAACATATGGGTGAACTTACGGATGCCTTCAATGATATGTCCAAAATCCTTTCTAATTATGAAGAACAAAATATTGAACAGCTTACACTTGAAAGAAATAAGTTAGAGGCTGTATTAATGAGTATTATAAACGGGGTTATTGTATGCGATAACTTTGATAATGTTGTTCTGGCTAATTCGGCTGCGCTTAATATGCTTGACGTTGAGGAAAAAAACTTATTAAATACCAAAATTCAGGATTTTACGGATACTCACGGTCAAAAATGCTTTCTTGAAAAAATTGAAGAATTTAAGGATACTCCTTTAAATATCATTGAAATTAAGCCGATTGAGTTTAATATAGAAGCGGGTAAAAAAATTATTAAAGCAATGATTTCCCCAATGTTCTCAAAACAGCAGGATTATGTCGGATATATTATTGTATTAATTGATGTAACAAGGGAAACGGAAGTTAATAAATTAAAAAATACTTTTATTTCCAATGTCTCGCACGAATTAAGAACCCCCGTTACGGTTTTAAGAACATACATAGATACACTTTACAATAACAGCGATGATTTTGATGAGGAAACTAAAAAGGAATTTCTTCATACCGCAGATACGGAAGCAAAAAGACTTCATACTATGGTTAATGATATTTTGGATTTTTCAAGGCTTGAATCGGGTAATATCTGTCTAAAAAAAGAATATGCAGATATTGTTGAACTTTTGGAGCAGAATATTAATTCCATAAAAATTCTTGCCGAGGAAAAAAATATTAAAATTAATTTTGAAAAAGCGGGGGACTTGCCTAAAATCCCCATAAACATTGAAAGTATAGACAGAGTTATCAGAAATCTTCTATCTAATGCAATTAAATATTCGGATAATGGTAAAGATATTCTTGTAACCGTAAACCTTCAGGAAAACGGTAATTTTGTTGAATTTGCGGTTAAAGATAACGGAATAGGTATTGCAAAAGAGCATTTGGATAAAATTTTTGACAGGTTTTACAGGGTTGAAAATGCCACTCATACCGTTAAAGGTACGGGGCTTGGCTTGCACCTTGTTAAATTAACCGTTGAAAACTATCATAACGGCAGAGTAATTGTTTCGAGTAAAGAAAATGAAGGCTCTACTTTTACCGTTATTCTTCCCGTAAATGTCAAAGAGGACGATTTAGTTTAAACCTCTGCTGATTTTTCAGCTTTTAATTTATCGTGAGCCTGTTTTGTATTTTCAACTTCTTTTGCTATTTCTATTGAAAAATTAATTGAATCTATATCTCTTGCTATAGCTTCTTTGCAGGCAAATATATCGTTTATTGAGCAGTTTTCAAAAGGTGTTGCAGTGTTTCTTTTACTGTATACTTTTCTGAATACCTCCTGCGATGTTTCGTCAAAACCGGGCATATCTTTTTTATAGCCGTTATATTTATACATTGCCTTTATTATTTCATACAGATGTTTTTTACTTGAATCGAATATCATTATTTCTTTTGTAGATAAACTTATATTTATGCGTTTTTCGCACATTAAACCTGTTAAAAGATTTATATACAGTGCGTTAAATCCTTTCCTTGGAGTTATAAATCCTGATTTTTCATTTATATAGCCAAGCATTTTATCTGCGTTCTTTATTGTATATACTTTAATCCCTTGAGTTCTGATATATTGTTTAAGTTTTTCGGGATAATTAATATATTTTTTTACTATGGGTTTTAATTCATCATGAATTTGAAGTTTTGTTTTTTCCGTTTCTGCCGATAGATTTAATGTACAACTTGAATTCATTGCTTTTTTAGTTGTGGAATTTTTATAATATGCACTTTTAGATTTATTTGTATTCTTTTTTCTTACAAATAATTTTATATATAATTGTGCTAAGTATTGATTAATTTTTTGCATAATAATCCTCTTATATTTATAAAAACATTTTTAATGAAAATATTGACAAATACGTTTATAATTTAATTAAACTTAAAATATGAATACTTATTATAAAAAATATATTCCGTATATGTTTTTGCTGCCTGCCTTGGTATTATTGGCGGTATTCTTCTTTATACCGTTTTTTCAAACTATAATATTAAGCTTTCAGGACTATTCAACTGATATTTACAATCCTTCATATGCAGGGATAAGCAATTATAAAGCCCTTTTGCATTCCTCGGAATTTTATCAGACATTATTTAATACATTTTTGTTTTTAATACTTGCCGTGCCTGTTCTTGCAATAATTCCCTTAATTGTAGCAATATTTATTAATCAAAAAATAAGAGGAATAGGAATATATAAAGTATTAATATATTTACCTGTTGTTGTTTCTATTGTAGTTGTTGCGATTGCTTTTAAGTGGCTTTATGCGCAAGAGGGTATTTTAAATTATGTGCTTGAAGTATTTCATATCAATCCTATAGGATGGCTGACAGATACCAAATTTGCCATGCTCTCTGTCGCCCTTGTCACTATTTATAAGGGTATAGGCTATTATATGATGATTTATTTATCCGCATTAATAGGTGTTCCACGGGATTTATACGAGGCCTCGGAGGTTGACGGGGCTAATGAATTTTACAAACATTTAAATGTTACTATCCCTCATCTGATGCCTGTAATCGCTTTAGTTGTAACTATTTCTTCAATATCCGCATTAAAAGTATTTGCCGAAATCTATGTTATGACAAAAGGCGGGCCTCTAAATTCCACTAAAACCATAGTATATTATATTTACGAAAAAGCTTTTGAAAATTTGGATTTATCCATGGCTGCAACCGCTTCTGTGGTTCTGCTTATCGTAATTCTTGTATTTTCTGTCATAAATATTACCTTTTTTGAAAATAAGAGGTATAAGTTATGAGAAAATTTATTAAAGGTTTATCCGTACACGGTTTTCTTATATTAATGTCGTTTTTGTCATTGTTTCCCTTCTTATGGCTTATTTCAACGGCATTAAAAGGTATTGATGAAAATATTTTTCAATATCCGCCCGTAATTTTCCCCGCTCATCCGACTTTTGATAATTTTATAGGGGCCTGGGAACAAATTCCTTTTCTTTTATACTTTTTTAACAGTTTTATTGTTGCATTTTTTACGGTCGTTTTAAATTTAATTTTGTCATCACTAGCGGCTTATCCGCTGGCAAGAATGGAATTTAAAGGCAAAAAATTTATATTTTCGCTTGTTTTGGCTACAATTATGATACCCTTTCAGGCTATTATGCTGCCTGTTTATTTAATTGTTTTAAAACTTCATCTGGTTGATTCATACGGGAGCATATACGGATATTTGGGATTAATTCTTCCTTTTGCGGTTAATGCGTTCGGAATATTCTTAATGCGTCAGGCATTTTTAACAATTCCGAAGGAAATGGAAGAAGCTGCTTTTATAGACGGGTGCAGTATATTTAATATCTGGCGGAAAATCCTGCTCCCTATGACAGCGCCCACCCTTGCGGTACTTGCCATATTTACTTTTATAGGCTCATGGGGCGAGTTTTTATGGCCGAGTATTGTTTTAACAAATAAAGCTTTATATACACTTCCTGTCGGAGTTAATGATTTGCAGGGCATGTTCAGCGCTAATTGGCGGCTTATTGCCGCAGGTTCGATTATTTCAATAATCCCTATAATAATATTTTTTGTTACAATGCAAAAATATTTTGTTTCAGGCTCTAATGAAGGGGCTGTTAAAGGATAAAAAAAATCCCGCTTAGGGCGGGAAATTTTATTTCTTTAATTATTATTTTAACCTTCATCCATAAAGTGCTTATTTATATAATCTTCGGCTTCTTCTTCAGTTAAATCATAATTATACATATAGTCTTCTTTGATTGTTTCAAAATCTTTAAATTCTCCGAATATGTTATCTGTTTCTTTGAAGTTTTTAGCCGTGTTCTTTTCTTCATCATTTATACAAAAATCAACTTCAGAAAAATCGGTTTTGTTTTCGCTTTTTCTTTCGTAATTGTTGTTCATTGCTTTTTTGTTATAACCGTTAATGTCGGAAAAGAAACTCATTTTTTACTCTTTCTTTAAAATCTATACATTATATATAAAAAATATATACCCGCAAAATTGCTTTTTATTTCGTACAAATTTCGTTGAAATCGTATAAAAACAAGTAATATATGAAAATTTTTAATTTACAAAACTTAATATTTTATATAAGTTTATATATATCAGGGAACACCTGCAGGCTTCGTTTTAAAATATTGTGCATATATGCGATTGCAATACCGTAATTTGTAATAGGAATATTTTGTTCATCTGCCGATTTATATCTGTATAAAACTTCTCTGTCTTTAAGCATACAGCTTCCGCAGTGAACTATCATATTATATTTTTTTAGGTCTTCAGGAAAACTTCCGCCTGAAGTAAATTCAAAGTTAAGATTTTTGCCCGTATAGTTTTTAATCCAATTAGGAAGTTTAACCGTGCCGATATCTTCGCATTGGCGGTGATGTGTACAGCCTTCAGAGATTAAGATTGTATCATTATCTTTAAGATTATTAAAGTGGGTAACTCCTTTTACTGCGTAGTTTAAAACACCTTTATATCTTGCAAAGAGTATTGAAAAAGAGGTTAAAAGAATATCCTCGGGGGTTTGAGATGATACTTTTTCAAATACTTGAGAATCTGTTATTACTAATTTAGGTTTTTTTGTTAAATTTTTAAGTGCTTCAGATAGTTCATGCTCTCTTACAACAGTTGAGATTGCGCCTGTATCAAGTAAATCTCTTAATACTTGCTGCTGGGGCAGAATTATTCTGCCTTTCGGGGCTGCGCTATCTATTGGGGTAACTAAAATTACACAGTCATTTTTACTTACCAAATCTCTTACAAGCGGGATTGTTTGGGTATTTTGAGAATAGAGTTTCGCAATTAATTCTTTAAGTTCATAAATGTTTTTATTGTTTTTAGCACTTACGTATATTTCATTATCTTTTGCCGAGGGAATTTCAGCCAGTAAATCCGATTTATTATAAACAACAATATATTTAATATCTTTTTCATTAAAAATAGAAATTAATTCGTTATCAATTTTTTGCAGACCTTGTTGAGCCTCGGTTACAAGAATTGCAATATCTGTTTTATTTAGAATTTGTCTTGTTTTTTCAATTCTTAATTTTCCGAGAGTTCCATCATCATTAAATCCTGCAGTATCTATAAGAGTAACAGGCCCAATGGGAAGAAGTTCCATTGATTTATATACTGGGTCTGTTGTTGTTCCTTTTATATCAGATACAACAGCAAGGTTTTGTCCCGTTATTGAGTTAATAATACTTGATTTTCCCGTATTTGTTTGACCGAATATTCCTATTTGAACTCTTTCTGACGATGGTGTTGAATTTAGACTCATTTTATTTTCCTTAAATCCTTAACTTTATTTACTCTTTATTTTATAATAAACGATAGGAATTGAGCATGAAAAAAATAATATATTTATTGTTAATTATACTTGCGGGGATATGTACTCAGAGTTGTTATGCATCTGATAATAATGTTGCTGTCAGAGTAGGAATCAGCAATACTAATTTTAATACGTATTTATTTAACGAGATTGAATTTAATGATGCTCAAAATTTGGTTGTAATGGATTCTGCTACGGGATATACCGTTCCTGAAAATAATAATATAAGTATATATAAAATAACATCGGAAAATAATTTATTTAGAATTTATCAAGACGGTGAACTTGTTGCAAGAAATTTAACCGGGCCGATTTTAATAAGGTCGATTTCTGAGGATAAATTAATCCCAATAAACGGTCTAAAACGAAAAGGCAAACAGGCTCTTTATAGAGGCTACATTGAATTAACAAGAAGCAAAAAGGATATAAGTAAATTTGCAATAGTAAATGTATTAAGTTTAAAAAACTATTTAAGAGGAGTTGTTCCGAATGAAATGCCTGTAAAATTTGGGCTTGAAGCATTAAAAGCCCAGACGGTTGCCGCAAGAAATTATGCTGTTACACCGAGAGTTAAAGCATATCAAGAATTTGACCTTTGTGATTCGGTTGCTTGTCAGGTATATTACGGCGCTAATACAGAAGAACCTTTGTCAGATAAGGCGATAGATGAAACAAACGGAATAATTGCAACCGATAAGGAGGATAAACCGATTTTAGCCTTATACAGTTCTACGGCAGGCGGATATACAGAAAGCTATGAGTATGCATTTTCGGATCCTTCTACAAAACAGTTTCCTTCTAATGATATTCCTTATTTAACTGCAGTTCCTGATGATAAAAAATTTAAACCGCTGGAGGATGAAAAATCAGCAGAAGAATTTTATATGTCTAAACCCGAGGCATTTGATGATATGTCCCCGTATTACAGATGGTCTAAAGAATGGACTAAAGATGAACTTCAATCTGTTTTAGCAAAAACACTTATAGCTCAATCAAAAACAGGATTTATCTCTCCTGCTTTGACTAATGCTGAAGATTTCGGTGAACTTCAGTCCATAAAAGTTATTAAAAGAGGGAAATCGGGTAAAATAATTAAACTTGAAATCGTAACGGATAAAAATACTTTCACGGTTCAAAAAGAACTGGTTATAAGAAGATGTTTTCAAAAAAATGCAATATCGCTTCCGAGTGCAAATTTCGTAATTACATATATTGATTCCGAAACTCCCGTATATAAATTTAACGGCGGAGGTTTCGGGCATGGTGTGGGATTAAGTCAATGGGGTGCAGGTAAAATGGCATCTCTGGGATATTCTTATGATGAAATTCTTCAGCATTATTATAAGGGAATAAAGCTTTCTACAATGCCCGCTAAATTGTATAAATATAAACCTTATACAGATACTTTTTATGCTAAGAAAAAATCTGATGCTTATTTGGTTATAAAAAATTCTGACAATATAAAATCCTTTAAAATAACCCTTAATGACAGAGAAATTGATACAAAAAAATTATTCGGGAGCGAAAAAAAATATAATTTATCTCATTATCTTTTAGACGGTTTAAATAAAATTAAAGTTGAAATTACGGAGGATTCGGGCTCTGAAGTCGAGGCTCAAGTTTACATTATAGTTAAAGAGGCAGATAATGAGTAAGGAAAATTCATTATTAAAAGCTGCTTGGCTTATTGCTTTTGTAACTATAATATCAAAATTTGTCGGATTTTTGAGAGATGTTTGCATCGCAAATTATTACGGAGCGGGGCTTGTATCTGATGCATATTTTTATGCTTATCAAATACCCTCTTTAGCAATAATATTAATGGGCGGAGTAGGAGGGCCATTCCATAGCGCTACTGTCAGTGTATTTGCAAAACTGGTAAATCCTGATGATAAAATGCCTTCTGAAAAGGTGAATAAGCTATTCAATACCTTTTTAACCGGGTCTTTTATCTTTTTTGCGATTTTTTCAGTATTAATATTTATTTTTTCGGATGAAATATTAGGATTTATAATCCACGGTGATAATGCAGAATTAGTCAATTTGGCGGGTGTTCACCTTAGAATAATGACTCCTGTTATATTAATAGGAGGTATAATCGGAATTTATTACGGGCTTTTGATTACCTACAGAAGTTTTTTACTTCCTAATATATCTCCCGTGCTTATGAGTTTAAGTATTATATCAATTATTGCATTTTCTAAAGGCGATAATTTAGGGATATCACTTGCCGTTGCAACTTCTATAGGTGCTGTGCTTCAATTTATAGTTCAGTTTCCTGCCGTTAAAAAATTAGGATTTAAAATAAAACCAAACTTGAATTTTAAAAATAATCCCGAATTTAAAAATTTAATTGAACTCGTATTCCCTGCGGCATTGAGTTCAACAATCGGTCAGATATATGTATATGTTGATATGTTTTTTGCCTCCCAGTTAAAAGAAGGAGCTTGGACTGCGATAGGTTATGCAAACAGAGTTTTCCAGTTTCCTGTCGGGATTTTGGTTACGGCATTTCTTGTTCCTTTGTTTCCGATATTTTCTAAACTTGTCGGAGAAAAAAATTATGATGATATAAAATATTATTTTCATAAGGGGGTCGGGCTTTTAAATTTTGTTGCAATTCCTATTATGTTCGGAATTATAATGCTCGCATATGATGCGGTGCAGTTGATTTTCCAAAGAGGCGAATTTGATTCTCATGCTACATATATGGTATCTCAAGCGCTTATATTCTTATCATTTGCAATAATTCCTTATGTATTTAGGGATTCAATAACAAGAATTTTTTATTCCTTTAATGATTCAAAAACCCCGTTTTTAGTTGCGTTTTCTTCCATAATTTTAAAATTTATATTAAACAGTTTATTTATAGAAAAACTCGGAATAGCTGCAATAACACTGTCAACTTCGCTTGTAACATTATTTAATGCATCATTACTCGGAATAATTTTACTAAAACGTATTAATCTTGATTATAAAATATACTTTAAAAATATATTTAAAATGTTAATTGCGGCAATTTTGGCATTTTCTATTAACTTTGTAATTTATAAATATTGGACTTGCGATGCAAACTCTTGGATAATGCTTGCTGTTAAGACCTTTAGTATTTTTATATTCAGCATGACGTTGTATGTAATATTTGCGGCAATATTTAAAATAGAATATGTAGGAGAACTTCTTGAAAGAATTAAAAACTATATCAGAGGGAAATTTATCCGCCGATAATATAAATAAAATCCTAAATGATGGCGGAGTTATAGCATTTGTAACAGATACAGTCTGGGGAATAGGCACACTGCCTGATAATAAAAAAGGGGTAGATAAAATCTATGAAATTAAAAACAGGGACAGGTCTAAACCTTTAATATTAATGTCAAATAAAACGGAATACCTTTTTCCGTATTTAAAAGAAGTAACTCCTTTAGTAAAAAGCTTATCTGATAAGTATTTTTCGGGGGCTTTAACTATTGTAGCCGAAAAGTCTGATAAAACACCTGATATTATTACCTCGGGTAAAAATACCGTCGGGATAAGAGTACCCGATAATGAATTTTTTAAGAATTTATGTTCTCTAATTGATGGGCACGTCCTTGCCACAACAAGTGCTAATCTATCGGGCATGCCGTCATCAAAAACCTATGAGCAGGCTTTAAATTCTATAGGTAACCTTGTTGATATTGTTTTTGATGATTACGGATATACCTGTAAGGGCTTGGAATCAACAGTTGTACTTGTTGAAGAAAATTCCCGCAAGATTTTAAGACAAGGTGCTATATATTTAAATTAGTCTTCAAAAGAATTAAAGTTCGGTACTTTAATTATGTCGCCATTATGAATCACGCATTTTGTATAATCTTTATATGTACCCATTTCAGGATGATAAGGACCCCAGCCGTAGTCTTCAAGTTTATTATTAGCCTTAATTCTTCCGTCTTTTATGTCAAATAATTCTTTAAAGTCTTCAACATTTACATTTGCTTTCATAAAGAAATAAGTATATCTGCCGTCTGCATAAACTTCAGCTACTTCATCACGGGTGGATTTTTTATCTTCTAATTCAGCTAAGTTTAATAAATATTCTGCCTTTTCACTGTCGCTTAAATTGTCATCATAGAGTTTTTCTCTGACTTGCGCAATTTTATTATCCGTTAAATCAATTCTTTCAGGGATTTTAATTGTTTCGGGAGTATTGCCTTCTTCATTTAAATTATTAAATGCCGCAATAAATTCGGGAGATACATTATAAACTTCTGCGGTTTCCTCTAATGATACAGAATCACTGTATGGAATTTCAACCGAGTTAAAAGTATATTTATCAATTTGTTTAGCTGTACAGCTTGCCATCTGCGAAAGTAACAAAGCAATTAATGCGCCTGTGGTCAGGCATCTTTTTGCTGTTTTTGTCTTTCCTTTATGTTGTTTTTCAAAAGAGTCTTTTTTTACATATTGTTCATGAAAATTTTCTGCGTTTGTAACAGGGATATCAATTTGATTTCTGTAATTTTGACCAAAACTAATAGAGTTAATATTCATAATTTTGCCTTTCTTGTTGTTATTTTTAATGAGTATAAATATTTAAAATTGACTAATTTTTGAAACATGTTAATATTTCTTTACAAAATTCAAAAAATTCTAAAGTTATAGAAATTTATTCCGATAAAGTACTTTGTGTAGTAGTAAGAAAAAAAGGAGTGTATTATATGTCAGATTTTTCAAATTTTAAGGATTACTTAACGGGGAAAGTAAAGAATGAAGGATATGATCAGAATTTAAAATATAGTAAACTTTCGAAAAAGGAGATGGAGGATTTTCAGCTGTTTGAATTAGTAGACGGCAAATATGAGATGACAAATGAGTATAAAAATATATTAGATGAAAACGGGAATATATCAAAAGACGATTTTGCGAGTATATTTTCAAATGAAGAGAACGGGATATCGCAGGAGCAAGCAGAAGCGATATATGATTTCATAGCAGGTGAAGATGGTGACGGAGTAATGTCTCAGAAGGAGTTTGAAAATCTGGCGAAACTAGGAAGTCATTTATCAACGGACGGAGTAAAGGTTGATAAAGATAAAAACGGATTAACCTTTAATGAATATGATTTAAAGACGTTAGCATCAATGATATACAATGCGGATAATGATGTGAAGTCAGCAGGAAATAAATCAAAAGAGGAAGAAGAGAAATATAAACTTGATATAGATTATGATGATGCGTATGGTGTAGATACGTGGGGTATGAAGAAAGGCGATAAATCAAAAGAGGTAAAAGATTTAGAGTTATTTGAGCTGCAAGAAGACGGGACATATGCGTTATCTGAGGAGTTGCAGGGGATACTTGATAAGAATGGAGACGTAGACAGGAATAAATTTATAGAATATTTGCATATAGAAGGACGAGAAGATGCATTAACAGAGGAGCAAATCGGACAGATATATGATGTAGTAGCCGGGAAAGACGGCACGATGTCATTAGAAGATTTGAAGGCATTATCTCACTTAGGAGAAGAGATATTTCCAAGTAAAGATAAAGATGACAAAGGTGTCAGACTTGATGAACATGATTTAATGGCATTATACAAGAAGATAGATGATTGGAAATCGAGTATGGTTCCGACGGGGCCTACAGGACCAACGGGGCCGACAGAGCCGACAGAAACGACTGTTGGACCCGATCCTGAACCTACAGACGAACCAACAGAACCAACGGGACCAACAGGACCAACAGAACCGACGGGTCCGACAGGACCGACGGGCCCAACAGAACCGACAGGACCGACGGGCCCAACAGAACCGACAGGACCGACGGGCCCAACAGAACCGACAGAACCGACAGGACCAACAGGACCAACAGAGCCGACAGAACCTACAGGTCCGACAGGACCGACGGGGCCAACGGAACCAACAGAACCGACAGGTCCTACAGGACCAACGGGACCGACGGGGCCAACGGAACCAACAGAACCGACAGGTTCGACAGGACCAACAGGTCCAACCGGTGATGAACCAACTGAACCGACAGATATTCCGTCAAATCCGACAGGTGAAGATATACCCCCTGAAAATCCGACGGAAACTGCTCCGACAACGAATCCTACGGGTCCGACACTGCCGGGTGAAACAGATTGGGATCAACCGACGGAAACAGGACCAACAGCAGATCCGACTGGTCCGACATTACCCGGTGAAACAGATTGGGATCAGCCAACGGATACACAGCCGCCTGAACCACCGGTTAATACAGGACCGGTAGAATTGGGACCTGAAGATCCGCCGCCAAGAGAACCGGATCCGCCACCTCAAGCAGATGAGCCTTCGTGTCCTCCGGAACCAACGGAACCTACAATGCCTGAACCGGAACCTGAATTATAATAAAAGAGAAAAGACCCTATTAGGGTCTTTTCTCTTTTATTAAATTTTTTCAATATGAAATCTCAAAACACCTTACGCTAAATCTTGATATCAGATTGAATGTTTATTGTAAAGAAATGTTAAAATTTGTTTTAAAAAAACTAAAGTTTTAAAATTATTTGTCGATAAAGTACTTTGTGTAGTAGTAAGAAAAAAAGGAGTGTATTATATGTCAGATTTTTCAAATTTTAAGGATTACTTAACGGGGAAAGTAAAGAATGAAGGATATGATCAGAATTTAAAATATAGTAAACTTTCGAAAAAGGAGATGGAGGATTTTCAGCTGTTTGAATTAGTAGACGGCAAATATGAGATGACAAATGAGTATAAAAATATATTAGATGAAAACGGGAATATATCAAAAGACGATTTTGCGAGTATATTTTCAAATGAAGAGAACGGGATATCGCAGGAGCAAGCAGAAGCGATATATGATTTCATAGCAGGTGAAGATGGTGACGGAGTAATGTCTCAGAAGGAGTTTGAAAATCTGGCGAAACTAGGAAGTCATTTATCAACGGACGGAGTAAAGGTTGATAAAGATAAAAACGGATTAACCTTTAATGAATATGATTTAAAGACGTTAGCATCAATGATATACAATGCGGATAATGATGTGAAGTCAGCAGGAAATAAATCAAAAGAGGAAGAAGAGAAATATAAACTTGATATAGATTATGATGATGCGTATGGTGTAGATACGTGGGGTATGAAGAAAGGCGATAAATCAAAAGAGGTAAAAGATTTAGAGTTATTTGAGCTGCAAGAAGACGGGACATATGCGTTATCTGAGGAGTTGCAGGGGATACTTGATAAGAATGGAGACGTAGACAGGAATAAATTTATAGAATATTTGCATATAGAAGGACGAGAAGATGCATTAACAGAGGAGCAAATCGGACAGATATATGATGTAGTAGCCGGGAAAGACGGCACGATGTCATTAGAAGATTTGAAGGCATTATCTCACTTAGGAGAAGAGATATTTCCAAGTAAAGATAAAGATGACAAAGGTGTCAGACTTGATGAACATGATTTAATGGCATTATACAAGAAGATAGATGATTGGAAATCGAGTATGGTTCCGACGGGGCCTACAGGACCAACGGGACCGACGGAACCAACAGGTCCGACAGGTCCAACTGGCCCAACAGGTCCGACAGGTCCAACTGGCCCAACAGGACCGACAGAACCGACTGAGCCGACAGAACCATCAACTGTTACAACAACGGCAACGGTAACTGCAACAACAACAGATACAGTAACAACGACGACAACAGACACGGTAACAACGACGACAACAGATACGGTAACATCTACAACAACAGATACGGTAACATCTACAACAACAGATACCGTAACATCTACAACAACAGATACCGTAACGTCCACAACAACAGATACGGTAACAACGACGACAACAGATACCGTGACGACGACAGATACAGTGACAACAACTGATACTGTAACAACAACAAGTACTGTCACTACAACCGAAACGACTACGGAAACAATACCCATAAATCCCGGTGGAGAAGATATTGATCCGGAACCTCCGATTCCGACAGGTGACCCGGCTCCGACAAATGATCCGATACCATCATATGACGAACCTGAACCTTCGTATGACGAACCTGAACCTTCATATGATGAACCTGAACCATCTAATGATCCTGTTCCATCAGAGCCTGATATTCCTACATGCCCGCCGGAACCGACGGAGCCGACAATTAGTGAACCGGAACCTGAATTATAAAACATAATAAACATGTGATATTAAGGAAAGACCTCAAAAAGAGGTCTTTCCTTATTTATTAACTATTAATTCTTTTATTATATTTACTGCTTTTGTAATTGATTTATCCCAATCATTATATTTATCGTTGACAATCGGTTTAACGGATTTATACCAGCCGCAGTCTTCACCTGTTAAATCATACCACCTGAATTCATAATGATAATTGAAAATAGCAATTGCCCTTTTACCTATTGCCCCGGCCAGATTTAAAATACAATTATCACTTGTTAATATAATATCGGTATTCTCTATTGCTGCTGCAGTATCGGCAAAATTATTAAAATCTTTTGCTATATTTATTATTTTATGATTTTTGAAACATTTTAATTTTTCATCTTCAATATCTTTTGTAAAACAATAAATTTCAACATCATCGAGTTTGTCTAATATTGTTAGTTTCTCAATAGGAATATTCCTTTTTGCATTAGCACTTACTCCTTCAAAGGCAATACCTATTTTAAATTTGTTGTCGTTAAAATATTTCTCTTTAAATTTAATAACCAGATTTTTATCGGGTTTGATGTAACCGCCTTCTACGGAAATATTAACTTTAGTTAAATCTAAAACAATAGGTAATGACATACAGGGAACATGATAATCAAAATTCATATCTTTTACGGATTTCGTTTTAGGACTTTGAACTTCAACCCCAAATTCATTATCTTTTACCAATTCATATGCATCATTTTGTATATAGTAAATAACATGTTTCGCCAGCTTTATTAATCTTGGCACATATCCAAACATTAAAAAGTTGTCGCCGAAACCCTGTTCATAATGCACTAAAAGTGTTTTATCCGATAAATCTTCTTTTCCCGTCCATTCAGGTTTATCAATTTTAGGATATATAGTCATATTATCCTTTCTAAACCTTGAATTATAATACTTTTTCCAGCCTTCAATGTCGCCATTTCTCATGCAGGAGGCACTATAAGTAAACTCATCATCCGCATTCATATATCCTAAATTAATATATTCAGTCCAATATTTTTTTTCCGTTTCAAAATCCTTATGTTTCATTGCTGCAACAATAGTATTTTTTAAATATATTTTACTTCGTGGTTCTGCTTTTAGCGATTTTGAAAAATATTTAAGTGATAATTCCGCATCCTTAGGATTTTCACCTTTTTTACAATATTTATTAAAATAATGACAGCCAAGTGTATTATTATCTACAGCATCAGCTGTTTTGTTAGCTTTATTCAGATATTTATTGTAATACCAAATTGCTAAGTTATATTTTTCATTTTTATTGTATGCCGAACTTAAGGTTTTATAATTATCTGAACTCTTTTCAATAGAAAGAAGATTTTTTGCCAAATCTAATTCCAAATCAAATTCGTTTATACTATCTAGACATTTAATATAGTTATTAAGATTTTTTGTATCCGTTTTATCGAGTTCAAATATTTTTTTATAACATATTAGTGCATTTGTGTAATCTTTTTTTTCATTAAAATTTTTTGCACACTCAGCTAACTTTTCCGTAAATTCTTTTTTTGAATAATTTATTTCTTTATTAACTTCTTTAGATAATTTTTTATTTTTTTTTAAAGATTTTAAATCTTTTTGATAATTGTCATAGGTTTTAATAGCTTCATTTATTTTATTTTCTTTTATTAATGAAGTTATTAAGGCTCTGTCTAATTTTTTTTCAATAAATTTATTCACTTTATCTCCCCTGTATTTTAAAATAATAAAACATATTTAAAAAGTTTTTTACCTTCAAATATATGATAATTATTTTTCGGGCAGATATTTTATAAAATATGAAAATAAAAGCGGAATGAAGGTCATTAATAATAATATATTAATAATTCCGCACTTTTCGGCTAAAATGCTTATAACAGGAAGGATTATTCCTATAACACCCCAGCTGAATCCGCCAATAAAACCTGAAATCATACTTTTAAATTCAGGCATAAGCTTTTGTGCTAACGACATATTAACGGGAACCGCAAGAAAACTTACAAAACCTATAAGTATAAATGATATTAAACCGATAATCCCGCTCCCTTTGCAAAGATAAAAGATTATTCCTAAAGGAGTTACTGTTATTAAAGATATATAAAAAACATTTCTTATCCCTGCTTTTCGCTCTAATATAGGGCTTGTTATAACTCCTAATGCACCAGCAAGCATAAATATTAATAATATTATCCCGATTTTAGATACGTTAAAATTTATGGATTTCCAATAAAACGGCAGAATAATTGAAAATGATGATACAACAAATGATTTAACTATAGATGCAAAAACTAAGATGGCAACAGGCTTATTTTTAAATATTTCTTTTAGGGCATTTATAAGTGATACTTTGGGTTTTTCAATACTTTTGTTATTTAATTTCGGAATGGTTTTTAATATGTAAAAGGCAAAAATAATTCCGAAAAAACAGGCAAAAGGAAGTTTATTTAATCCCCAAAATTCGGTTATACCTGATGAAATAGCAGGCCCTAAAGCAAACCCGAAAGTCCCGAGTGCTATAAAAAAACTCATATCTTTATTTGTTGACAGTTCGTTAGAATAATTGGAAACTATACTTGTTGCCTGCGGATGATAAAATGCAACTCCCATATGTCCTAATATTAAACATATTATTAAAGTATATATATTATGTGCAATTCCGAGAAATGATAAGAATATGCTTGCCATAAGCATTCCCCAGAAAATAAAAAATCTTCTCTGCCAACGGTCTGCAATATAACCGAAAAAAGGCTGAGATAATGAAGATGATAAATTGGAGATTGATATCAAAAGAGTGGCTATTGCCATTGATATACCGATTTTAGCCGCTATAAAAGGCATAATCGGGTTTAAAAACCCTGAATACGCATCAATGGTAAAATGTCCCGCTGCAAGTGTATTTATTATTTTTTTAGTGTTTTTATCTTCCATATTAATGTTTTAAATGTCTTATCCCTGTTGTAATCATTGCAATATTATATTTATCTGATGCTTTAAAGACTTCAATATCTTTACTGCCTCCCCCGGGTTGTATAATCCCTGCAATTCTGCCTTGGGCTGCCGCATATATATTATCAATCGTAGGTATAAATTCATCTGAAGCGCAAACGGCATCTTTTGAACCGTCACAGGCTTTATTTAATGCAAGTTCTAATGCATCCAGTCTGCTTGTCTGCCCCTGCCCTATCCCTATTGCTTTAAAATCTTTTGCAATGACAATTGCCTTTGATTTTGCGTGTTTTACTATCTTCCAGGCAAAAATCATATCTTCTATCATTTCTGCAGTCGGTTTTGTTTTTGTTGCAACTTTAAAATTATCTTTGTTTAGTTCGCCTCTGTCTTTAGTTTGAACTAATGTTCCAAAGGGTGTTATTTTTATTTCTTCGCTTATATATTTTTTGTAATCTTCTAAGCTTGTATTTAATTTAATTATAATAAGATTTTCATATTTATTTAACAAATCAAGCGCTTTAGGAGTATAATCGGGCGCAATGATAACTTTTAAATACCTTGAGGCAAGTTTTTTTACCAGATTTTCATTAACCACTTGCGAAAACCCCGCTGTTCCTTCAAATGTGCTTAACGGGTCGCAATCTATGGCTTTCAGCCAGGCTTCTTCAATGTCTTTACCTAATGCAGCCCCGCAAGGGCCGTTATTTTTGACTATAATACAAGCACAAACATCATAAAATTCGCTTAAAATATTTGTACAAACCGTCATATCGTTTATATTATTGTATGAAAGTTCCTTTTTATTTATTATTTCATAGTCAATGGTATTATCGGTATGATACATATACGCATATTGATGCGGATTTTCTCCGTATTTCAAGTCAACCGTATCTTTTATATTTAACGATGAAGAATTATCTCTAATCCATTCACTTAATAATTGTGATTTTTCCATATTAACTCCTAACCTAATGATTTAGCTTTTTCCATGGTCTTTGTTATTGTTTCTTCAATAATAGCGGAAATATTTTTATCTTTAAGCACCTTATTGCCTTCTGCCGTACATCCTCCCGGGGTCGTAACATTGATTATCAACTGCTCAGGATTAACCCCTGATTTCATAATCATCTTAGCAGAGCCTAATGCTGTTTGAGCAGACAGTTTTAAGCAGGTTTCATAATCTAAGCCGAGTTTTTCACCCGCTTTTGCCATTTCATTTATAAAATAATAATAAAAAGCAGGACCGGAACCTGATATTGCAGTAATTATATCAATATATTTTTCATCAGCCGTTATAACTTCACCCGTGCATTTAAATATATCAACGGCCGTTTTAATGTGTTTCTCTAAAGCATAATTTCCTCTGCATATTGCACTTATTCCTTCGTTTACGAGTGCGGGGGTATTCGGCATTACTCTTATTACAGGGATTTGCCCTATAATTTCTTCAATGGTTTTTATTGAAACTCCTGCTGCTATTGAAATAATTATATGCTCTTTTGTTAGATAAGGTTTAATTTCGTTTAATACATCTTTTAATATAAAAGGTTTTACCGCTAAAATTATTACCTTAGCACTTTTAACTATATCTGAATTATTTAATGATGTATTAACATTAAAATCTTTTTTTAACGAATTTAATGTTTCTTGAGTTTTAGCGGATACATAAATATTTTCATTAAGACATAAATTTGAATTAATAAGCCCTTTTATAATTGCACAAGCCATTTTCCCGCCGCCGATAAAACCTGTTTTGTTCATAATATTTAACCTTTTCTTTTTTCGAGATTGACTTTCAGTTATGTCTTATTTAATATGATATAACAAAAAACAACACATTCAAGGAGAAATAAAATGAGACGCACTTTAGAAGGAACTAAGAGAAAAAGACAAAATGTAAGCGGTTTCATGGCTCGTATGGCAACAGCAGGCGGAAGAGAAGTTCTTAACAGAAGAAGAGCTAAAGGCCGTCATCAAATTGCAATTACTGCTAAAGAACGTGCTTAAAAATTAAAAAAATAAATAAGATAAAAAAGAACTGCATTTGCAGTTCTTTTTTGTTAATATTGTTTTATGCTCAAAAAACAATACAGATTAAAAAAATATTCTGCCTTTATTGCAACATATAAACTTAAAAATATTGCTGCAGATAATAATGTTTGTATTTATTTCGGCAAAGAAAAAACTTCTCCCGATATTCCTACGAAATTTGCGTTTGTTGTAAGTAAAAAAATTCATAAAAGAGCAGTCGTAAGAAATAAAATTAAAAGATATATGAGAGAAAGTGTCCGCTTAATACTTAAAAATAATACTCTTGAGCATATTAATAAATATATGTCCATAATTTGTACAGCTAAATCCCCTTCAATTAATGCCGATTTTTTAAGCCTTAATAATTCAATTAAGGAGTTATTAGGCTCAAAATGCTGATATAATAAGCGTTTCAGTATTTTATATACAACATGGTAAATCATATTTAAATACTAAGTATATATATTATATATACTAATTAAATATTTTTTGTAACGATTTCTTAATATTTTAATTAAAAAAAGCAATTTAC
>CANQNW010000010.1 GCA_947625305.1 Candidatus Gastranaerophilales bacterium
GCGAATTTTGCGCAGGCTGAAAGCCGAAGAACGAAAGAGCCGAAGTGACGACAACGAAGTGAAGGAACGGCAGGCTCTAAGTGAGCAAAATTCAAGACAGCGAATTTTGCGCCGGCATAGCCGGTTTAAAGTTTGGCTCTAATATAATTGGAAAGATTTAATATAAATCAGCACAGTGAAACACTTGCCTGAGAGGAAGGAAAGTTAATAAAACTTACGAGAATAAAAAATAAAATCTTAATTATATTTGTTTTGAACTTTTACCAAATCACGGCACTCGCAATAATATAAGAATGCATCAACCGATTTAATTAAAGTATTCTTTAGTAATTCCTGTTCATCTTTGGAAAAATTTTGAAGAACATAATCTTCTGACTTCATAAAAGGAGGCTGAGGACCTATACCGATTTTAAGCCTGTCAAATTCTTGGCTTTGAGCATATTTTATAACCGATTTAATCCCGTTATGACCGCCATCAGAACCTTTTGAACGAAATCTGATTGTGCCTAAGTTTAAAGAAATATCATCATAAACAACAAATAAATCCGAAATATTTATTTTATAGAAATTTTTCAAAGCAGCTAATGCTTCGCCTGACAGGTTCATATATGTCTGAGGTTTTATAATCCAAATGGTTTCATCATTATAAACAGTTTTACATATAAAAGACTTAAATTTACCTTCAAAAGAAAAATTTCCATTTAATTTTGAGGCAAGAATATCAGCAAACATAAAGCCTGCATTATGTCTTGTATTAGAATATTTTTCCGTCGGATTACCCAAACACAATAATAATTTCATGTCATGCTTATCCTCTTTCAAAAATTATCCCACATTTTTAATCTACTTACCAATTAAAAACTTAAATATATGACTAATCATAATAAAAAAGCAGGAGATTTGTTATGAGTAAAAGTAATTCAATAGTAAATATGAAAAGCAGTGAAATGCTGTACAATTTTTTAGAAAATACTAATTTACACAAAAAAGACTTTGCACAAATGATAGGAGTAACACTATCATATGTATATAATCTTATAGATGAAACAATACCGTTTTCAACAAGGAGTACGACATTAGAGCGAATTGCGACCGTAATGGATATATCACCCGAGGAATTCAGCGAATATAAAATACCGCAAGACCCTATAGTTATTGATGAAACAACAGAATTTTTAAGAGAAAAACAAAAAGAGAAAAAAATGTCTACGGTACAGCTTTTAAAATCATTTCCGAGAAAACAAAGGTTAGAGATAGTTGATATATTAAGAGGCGCAAGACCAATACCGCTTGATTGGGAGGCATTAAGTGTTATTGCGCAGGTACTTGATATATCAAAAGAAGAAATGTATGATTTCTGGGAATCAAGATTAAAACAGGTACTGCAAAATGCAGGATTTAATACGGAAAATAATCAAGGACTTTTAACCTCAATGTTTAACTGTTCAAGAGATTATGTTTACAAAAAAATAAAATAGAATTAAACTTTAACTTTTGTAACAGAAATTTCAACTTTATCCGGAGATTTATAAGAGTTTTCATCATAAATAATTTTAATCATTTGATACGAGTGAGGTATATCTTTAAACGCAGGAGCGCTTATATGCCTTACTCCGTTATCATCTGTAAGTACTGCCTCCTGATGATAATGTCCGGAGGATATCAATAAAATATTTTTATATTTTTTAATAAGGTTTTGATAACTTTCAGTATTGAGCATACTCATCTTATATTCAACTCTGGGCGGAACAAGCGGTGAGTGTTCAAAAATAATAAACATCTTTTTCGGATACTTAATTAAAAGATTTTCAAGCCAGCTAAGCTGTTCATCAGAGATTTCACCATGTGTTGAAGGAGCGAAGTCTGATGTATCATCCAGTACAACACATATAAAATCCTTATTCGGCTTAAAATAATAATATTTTTCATCATTTTTTTGATTAGAGTTAAATGTTGAAACAATATCAAGATAGATATTCTTCTCAAGTCCGCCGAAAGAATAGGCATCCTTATCGCCTAAAACGAGGTAATAATCAGAATTTATTGAATGCAGAGCCCGCATAAGACTTATAACATGGGTATCTTTGGATTTATCAACATTATCACCCAAAAAAACAACAAAAGAAGGATGTTGCTTTTTTAAAGACAAGGAAAGAAAATATAAATATTTATCCATTTGTTCATCAGGATATAAGTAATGAATATCACTAACCTGAGCGAACTGAAGTTCCTCAGCAAAAGACAGGCTTTGCGAACTAATCAAAGTAAAAAAAGTAAGCAGTAATATATATAATTTTTTAAGCATTATTGCATCTTTTCTGTAAGTATTTTTGTATTATAAGTGCCTGATTTAAATCTTTTTTTGAAACTACTTTCATAGATAACAAGATTTTACCCATAGGCATTTTTTTAAATCTTTGAATATCTAAAACCATTGACAAATGAACAAGATTAATCTTACCCGACTCAATTAAAATTTCACCGAGACGCAGATAAGAAACATCTGACCAGTCATCAATATCATATAGATTCTTCATACAGTAATTATATGCAAAATGATAATTTTAATCAAATATTAAGCAAATAAATCAAGCTTATTAGCACGAGTATCACATTGATGTTCGGGCTTAAGCATAGATGCATCCATTCTGTCTAAACGAGCAACCAATCCATCAGGAGTATTTTGATTTTGCTGCCCCATTGGAGAAGATACTTTAGAAGGAGAAAACGGATTTACAGCTTGAGCCCCCTGGCGAGAATAATTACCGCCAAAAGCCGGCTGTGCATTTTTATTTTGATAACCAAATAAACTTAAACTTTGAATTGCCATTTATTATCTCCTGTATATCATATATATAAAGTTTAAAATTGATAAAAAATTGCTCAAAATTTAAAAAATATTTACAATTGTAACAAAAGAGTTTAAAAAATTTTTGTTGAAATAAAAAATTTATATGGTTAAATAAAAAAGTAAGCGTCCGTAGCTCAGCTGGATAGAGCAACTGCCTTCTAAGCAGTGGGTCGCGCGTTCGAATCGCGCCGGGCGTATTTTTTGTGTTTATTTATTATTTAATATACGCGATGAGAACGCAAGGCGAAGCCTTCTTTCGTTCGAGCGGATTTGCGGACGGACGGCACGAAGTAAGTCCGGATAGCGAACAGATTGAGTTGACAGGCACGAAGTGCTGAAAACGAAACTCTGTGAGCGCAGAGCAAATCCAAGACAGCGCGCCGGGCGTATTTTTTGTGTTTATTTATTATTTAATATATGCGATGAGAACGCAAGGCGAAGCCTTCTTTCGTTCGAGCAAAAATATAAAAATTCACACACAAAAGTCATTAAGTTCTCTTTGAAACTAATGACCCGTTTATATAAATCTATAAATATATTATTTAAAGATATTAAAAGATTAGTTTTTACCCCCCCCCGAGGCCAATATACAGGAATTCAGGGAGTTCTTTTTCTATATATTTAATAGCCGATTGATTTTCAAAATTTTTATATATTCCAATATTTTGTTTTGAATACTCAGGAACAAAATATTCTTTCCTTTTCGTATGATTTATTTCATCCAATTGTAAAAATCCATTTATTTTTTCAGAAGTTTCTTCGTAATTTAAAACGAAGTCTTCAAACCTTATAATTAATTTATTTTTATAATCATCGTCAATATAAGTTTTTATACCATTATTGCGGAACCATTTTATAAAAGTTTCAGTATCTTTTGGTATACAATTTAATTTATCTCGAAAACCTTGAGCATAAACATCTCTGGGATCTCTATAAGAACAAATAAATTTATAATCACCAACATAATCTGATTTTCTTTGAAGTTCCGAAACACTTGACGAAAGAACATGATCAAGAACAAGAAAATCTTTAGAGTTAATTGTTTTTAAAAAGGATATAATATACTCCTTGGCAATTTTTCTATATTCATCTATTGTTAAAGGTTTCAGATAGTATATATATTTCATTCTATGTCTTACATTTTTGCAAAGTTCAGAGCCTATATTTGCAAATTTTTTTCCGCTATAATTAAAATTTAGTTGTTTTAGAAATCCGGGGAAAGGGATTTTGTAATCAACTAATTTATCCACAAACTCTAAGGTCAATTTCCAATATTCATCATTGTACATTCCGCCAAGCCTATAACAATTTTCAGCAATATGCAAAAATAATTTAACAGCATAATCTTTATGCAGAAAATTAGATGAATTAATAATTTCATTTTCTAACCACATAATTCCGCCAAGATCACAAATAAAACCAATTTCCAGATTTTGATTTTCCTCTATGCCTTTACCGGCTTGAGAAAATGCCATATCATGATGTCCAAGGATTGTAGTATTTGAAAATTCGGAAAGGTAATCTATAACAGCACCGCTCCCGCTATATCCAAACCCTGTAATACATACCAAATTTTTATATGTACTTAACGGTTTATTATAAGGAACAGACCAATCTTTGAATAAATTTATATTTTTTAATTTATTGATTAGCTCTTGACCTTTTCTTATATGCATATTTTCTTAAATTACCTTCCGTTATGTACGGTGCCAAGAGCGTTTCTTCTTACTACTTTGCTATTTTGCTCTTCTATTGTAAGTACTCCGCCGTCATTAATTTCATTATGAGCTTCAGGTACATAGTTTTGTTGATATTCAACATCACCTTTAATCCCGTTAAAGAAATTAGCTACAGGCGCAAACCAATTATTTTGTACTGCAAAATATACAACAGCAACTACACATAACCAGAACAATATTCTACCCATATACACCACCTTATATGCTTATATTCCTACATTACAAGGGTATATTATTTTATAAAAAATGTCAAATTATTTTTGATTAATTATAGATTTTTACATTTAATAAGAATTTATAATTTTAAGTCTCAAATCAAGACTTTTATTTTCTTTTTATTTTTTAAAAAATCAAGATGTTCTTTTTTAATTACTTCACCCGGAATCAAAATAGGAATACCGGGAGGATAGTCGGATATAAGTTCCATTGAAACTCTTGAAAGTGCATATTTCAATTCAATTTCTTTATATGGCATTCCCCAAACCAAAGCGGGGGTATATTTAACTCGTGGTTCAACAGGAGTGAAAATATTATAATCTTCTTCATCTTCTGTTATTTTTATATTATTTGAGCAAATTTCAACTAATGCTTTTTC
Organism: Candidatus Gastranaerophilales bacterium; assembly: GCA_947625305.1. Classification (GTDB taxonomy): domain Bacteria; phylum Cyanobacteriota; class Vampirovibrionia; order Gastranaerophilales; family Gastranaerophilaceae; genus Avigastranaerophilus. The sequence goes on from CANQNW010000010.1 coordinate 5,186, forward strand.
TAATTTTTTAAGTTTAGTTTTTGTTGTACCTATTCCTGTTAAAAATAAAACAGATTTTTCATTTGCAAGTTCATCTTCAATATTATATTTTTCAAACAATATATCAGAAAGTTCATATCCGGACATATTTGTAACTTTAACCAGAATTTTTGTAACATCATTATTATATGAAAAGACTTCCAGATTAGGAACGGTTCTAAGAGTTCTAATCATTCTGTTTATATTTTTTACCAATTGAGATAATTCAAGTTTTCCCTTTTCCGAGTTCAAATAATTGACAGTACCTTCTATATTTAAAAGTAAAGGATAAGAAGGAGAGGTTGTTGTAATTAAATTTAATGATTGCTGAACCAATTTAGGGTCAATATCAGATTCAAGTCCTATATGAAGCAAAGCGGAGGGATTTAATGCACCTGCTGTTTTATGAAGAGATTGAACAACAATATCAGCCCCCTGAAGCAAGGCAGGAGTACCAAGTGCTTTATGAAAGTTCCATAATGCGCCGTGCGCTTCATCAACCAGAAGTTTAACATTATGTTTTCTGCATATATCACTAATGGCTTGAACATCAGAAAGCAAGCCTTCATAGGTCGGATTGGTCATTATAAATAGTTTAATATCTCTGTTTCTTGATAATGTTTCATCAAGATAATCAATATTTACCTGTTCGTATATTCCCCAATCTCTGTTATAATGAGGCATTAGCCAAATCGGAACAGCCCCTGTTATAACTAAGCCGTTATAAACAGATTTATGACAATTTCTTGTTATAAGCACCTTATCGTTTCTTGATAATATTGCATTCATTCCGGCTATTGTACCTGAGGTTGAACCGTTCGTAAGGAAAAATGTAGCTTTTGAATTATATATATGTGAAGCATTATCTTGCGCCTGTTTAATAATTCCTATAGGGTTAGCAAGATTATCAGCGCCTTCTATCTCGGAATAATCGCATGAAAAGAATTTTCGACCAAGCATATTAATTACTTCAGGTGCTCCGCCTTTTCCCTGATTATGAGAAGGTGTCGTAAATAATGTTCTGTTTATTTTCTTAATTTTTTTTATAAATTTTATTATAGACATATACTTTTATTATAAAATGAAATAATAACAAGTACAATTTTATTAACTTGTGTGAATAGAAGGTAATATGGATTTTATTAAAGCAAAAGAAAGAATAGAAGAATTAAAAGAAATAATTAAAGAAAATAATGAAGCTTATTATGTCTTTGATTCTCCTAAAATAACAGATTTTGAATACGATGAACTTTATAGAGAACTAAAACGGCTTGAAGAAGAATTTCCCGATTTAAAGACACAAGACAGCCCGACACAAAAAGTCGGCGGAAACATTGTACAAGGATTTAAAGAGCATACTCATAAATACAGGCTATATAGTCTTGATAACTCAAACAACTATGATGATTTAAGAAAATGGTACGAGAGAGTAAAAAAAGAATATCCGAATGAAAGTGATTTGGACTTAGTAGTTGAATTAAAAATAGACGGACTATCGTGTGCTCTTTCTTACGAAAATGGTGAACTTGTTATAGGTGCTACAAGAGGAAACGGCATTATAGGCGAAAATATTACTCAAAATATAAAAGAGATAAAAACCATTCCTCAAAAACTGACAAAACCTATTAATCTTGAGGTAAGGGGCGAAGTTTACATGCCCGTAACTTCTTTTGAAAGACTAAACGAAGAAAATATTGAAAAGGGGATAAAAGAGTTTGCAAACCCGAGAAATGCAGCAGCAGGCTCCTTAAGGCAGTTAGATTCAAAAATAACCGCACAAAGAGATTTGCATTTTTTTGCATACACAGCGATTTCAGAGGATAAAACACTTTTTAAAACTCACTATGAAGGAATGAAATTGCTTGAAGAATTAGGATTTGAAACAAATCCGAATTATGTACTTGTAAAAGGAATAAATCCTGTTATAGAAAAATGCGAGTATTGGGCGGAGGAAAGATTTAATCTTAACTATGCGACAGACGGAATGGTTATAAAAATAAATGATTTAGCCAAACAAAATGAACTCGGTTACACTTCAAGAGCGCCAAAATGGGCGACAGCATTTAAATTTCCGCCGGAAGAAGTTTGGACAAAGTTAGAAGACATTGAACTAAGTGTAGGAAAGACAGGTGCAGTAACTCCAATTGCCAATTTAACTCCCGTACAGTTAGCGGGAACTACCGTAAAAAGAGCAAGCCTGCATAATTTTGACGAAATAAAAAGACTTGAAATAAATAAAGGTAATGAAGTTTTAATAAAAAAAGCTGCAGAAATTATCCCAAAGGTAATCAGGAAAAGAGAAGGCGAAGATTTTGGAGTATACAATGCACCCGATAAATGCCCTGTTTGCGGAACTCCGTTAATAAAACCCGAAGGTGAAGTTGCACTTTATTGCCCGAATACTTTAGGCTGTCCCTCTCAAATTAAAGGGAAAATAGAATACTGGGCATCTAAAGAGGCTATGGATATAGACGGCATAGGAGAATCAATTGTTGAAAAACTATATGAGAAAGGACTTATAAAAGATTTCGCAGATTTATATAAATTAACAATAAATGATTTTATGACAATTGATTTAATAAAAGAAAAATCTGCCGATAATTTGTATAGCGCAATACAAGCTTCTAAAAATCCGTCCATGACAAAATTTTTAACGGCTCTAAGCATAAAATTTATAGGAAAAGAAACGGCAGACCTTATAGCAAATGAATTTCCTTCATTGGAAAATATTATGAATGCTTCATATGAGGAATTAATTAAAATAGACGGAATAGGAGAAAAGGCCGCTCAAAGCATTATAGATTACTTTAAGGATGAAAATAACAAAATAATTTTAAATAAACTTAGTGAATACGGTGTTAAGCCAAAGGGCAGTGCATTTGAAAAAACCTCTGATAAACTGGAGGGAAAAACATTTGTAATAACGGGTACACTTTCTATGCCGAGAACTGTTTTTGAAGAAAAAATTAAAAAAGCGGGCGGGAAAGTTTCAAGCAGTGTCAGCAAAAAAACATCTTACGTACTTGCAGGAGAAAATCCGGGGTCAAAATTTGACAAAGCAACTGCTTTAGGTGTTATAATACTGACTGAAAGGGATTTTAATTTATTATTTGAGGACAATAATTAATGAACAGAAATTTTAAAGTTATAACAATAAACGGCATTAGAGGAATGATAACCCTTGTTTTTATAGTTTTAGGGCTTATAGCAGGTTTTGTAATATCTCCCGGATGGGCTTGTATGCAAATCTGGAATCATATATTTGAAGAATCAAATACAATTGCAATGATGAATTTATTTGAAGGAATAATACTATGGGCAATTATCGCTCTTGTATTATATGCGGTAAATAACCGAAAACCATTGATAGGTTTCGGCTCATATCAAGGTTTATCTCCCGAACAAATAAAAGAAATTATGCAAAGAGCAAGACAAAGCGAAGTATTTAATACTGTTAAAGATTTTGAAATTATGAAAAAAGAAACGGTTGAAAATAAAGAACAGGCTCAAGAAAATTCTGAAGCCACACCTGAAGAACAAAGGAGATAACATGAAAAAAAATTTAATTATATTTTCAATTTGTCTTGGACTTATATTAACATACTCAAATATTAATGCTTTTGCCCATGAACCGGTACAAGATAAAGGATATATATCTTTAAGCGGTGAAAGAACAAAAGAAGTCGAACCCAATCTGGCAAAAATCACATTTGCAGTTGAAAATACTGCACAGAGCGCACAAAAAGCAGCCGAAGAAAATAATAATACTTCTAATAAAATTATTACGGCATTAAAAGCAATAACAAATGCCCAAACTGATGTTATAAAAACATCTAATTTTTCTATATCTCCAATATATTCTTCCTCATCCTCAGGGAAAAGAGAAATTAAAAGTTATTCGGCAGTTAATTCAGTCACCGTTCAAACAAAAGATATTTCAAAAGTTTCAAAATTAATTGATACTGCTATAGCAAACGGGGCAAACAGAACAAATAATTTATACTACACTTTTGAAAATAATAACAGTATATGTAATGAACTTTATCCCGAAATATTAAAAGAATTAAAAAATAACGCACAAACAATAGCTGCTGCAGGCGGTTCCGCCGTTACGGGCATAAAACATATAAATGCATCATGTAATACCGATATGGCAATATCCAACGGAAGATTTTACAGTGCAAAAGCAATGATGGCAGATGGTGCTGCAGTTGAAAATTCAGTTTCAACTCCCGTGGAATCAGGTAAAGTAAAAGTCAGAGTTTACGTTAATGTTGATTTTTATTTAAAGTAATGAAATAACAGCCTCTGCGGTAAGCAAAGCGGAATTTTGATTTTGTCCCGTTATTATATTTTCTGAAATTTCAACGTGTTCACTCCAAGGCTTATGTTCAATAAAATCAGCCCCCAGTTCTTTTACCTTATTTTCCAAAGAAAACGGCATAAATTCCGTCATTTTAACAATTTTTTCTTCTTTATCGGTAAAACAAGTCACATGTTTATATTTTAAGATTGAGTCATTATTTTCATTTTTTGCATTAATAAGCCCCGCAATACCATGGCAGACCGCCGATATTATTTTTTTATTTTTATACATGTATTCAACAATTTCGGTTAATTTATTATCATAAGCCAAATCAAACATAGGCCCATGTCCGCCGGGGATAAATAAAGCATCAAAATCTTTATAATCAACATCAGATAACATTTGAGTAATTTTTAAATATTTTGCGGTTTCATCCCATTCCATAGGATTTGAACAAGAAAGGCTGTTCTCATCAATTGGCGAAATACCGCCTTTAGGTGATGCAGCAGTAATTTCATAACCTGTTGCTTGAAAAGCTAAAAACGGCACTGCAAACTCTTCAAGCCAAACTCCCGTATGGATATTTTCATTTATTTCAGAAAAGTTTGTAACAACAAATAAAATTTTTTTAGTCATTTTTAATCCTTTTTTTTAATTTATTTAATAAAAAGATTAATTAAAATAACTGAATATCTATATTTTCAAAATAATATAATCAGCAAAAAAATATATATTTATGTTTTATAGAAAATATGAAAATTAACGGTAATTACTCAAATATATATTTTTGTGCAAAGAACAAAAAAACAAGAAATACTGATGATATAGCAAGGCTTGCAAAAAAGACTTTCCCTATTTTAAGTTCTACACATATAAGAATGTATAATAGCGGTAATACTACTACATTTAATAAAAAAATATTAATTGACAAACTGGCAGGTCAAATATCAAAATCAAGGGAAGTAAGTTCATACACCCAAATTCAATATCCATACTCAAATAAACTTACGGCAATAAATAATTCCAAAGTCGGAAATTGTTATGAAATGGCAATATCCGTACTTGCAGGATTAATTTCAAACGGATTATATAATTCTAAACAAGGTTCATTATCAGTAAACTCTGAAGTTATAAATAAACACACAGGCAAAGTCGAATTTGAATTATCGGATAGAATAGACCACAGTGCAGCCATTACAACCATTGACGGAACAAATTCGTTTGACGAAAAAAATATACTTATTATTGATCCTTGGATAGGATTTTGCGGGAACATAGCAAAAGCAAGAGAAGAATATAAAAAAGTATTTGATGAAGAATGCAAAAAAAATGAAGCAAAAGCAAGGGCTGCCTTTGCGCTTAAACAGTCTGTAAAGTACGATAAAATTATAAATGTTGATGATTATGACGTACGGTCAAAGTTTTTCTTCAATTATTACGAAAATTACACGGAAGAAGAAATGAAAATAATGGAAAAAGGACTGCTTCAAGACTATAAAGGACTTGTTAAGAAGCCTCAAAATAATCGAGCCACTGGCGGACAATATGTTCAGGATACTTCTTCAGTTCAAACATAAGATAATCTTTAGGTCTATAGGGACGGCGCAGAAGTTTCATTCTTGCTTCTTTAGGAGTTCTATCCGCTTTTTTTTGATTACATTCTCTGCAGCAAGCAACAATATTTTCCCAAATATCGGGTCCAAGGCGGGATTTAGGGTATACATGGTCTAAGGTCAATTCATCTGCGGGGAATTTTTTCCCGCAATATTGACATACAAATTCATCGCGAACAAGAATATTTTCTCTGCAAAAAGGCAGTTCCTGATAAGGGACTGCCAATCTATAAGTTAATTTAATAACGTTAGGAATTAATATATTTTCAATTCTAATCATACTATCTATATCATTCAGCCGTCTTGCGTTAACGGCTTTTCCCTTCATCAAAAGTATTAATGCCCGTTTCCAGCTGCATATATTTATGGGTCTACATTCAAAATCAAGCAATAATACTTTATTCATATAAACTCCTACACTTGTAGTATTCCCGTTTTTCAATAAAATTAAACAATTTCAGAACTTTTATGCGATAATAAAGTTATGAGTAAACCTTCATTAACAGAAATATATAAAATATATTTTTTAATAGGAATACAGCTTCTTGGCGGGGGTTATGTAATTCTTCCTCTGCTTCAAAAATATCTTGTTGAAGAAAGAAAATGGCTGAGCGAAGAAGAATTAATTGATTATTTTGCCGTAAGCCAATGTATCCCCGGGATTATCGCAGGCAATATTGCAATGTTTTCAGGCTATAAAGCAAGGAAATCATTAGGCGCATTAACGGCAATTATTGGGCTTATTACACCCTCCTTTTTTGCAATAATAATTCTTGCCAATATATTAATTAATTTTACCGATAATATTTACGTTCAAAAAGCATTTTGGGGAATAAGAATTTCTGTTATAGTGCTTATTTTAATTACCGTTAAAGAAATGTGGAGTAAAAGTGTAAACTCGAAATTTACATATATATTATTTTTTATAATACTTTTACTGTTAATTTTATTACCTGTTTCGCCTGCATTTATAATTATAATAGCTGCTTTAACGGCATTCTTTTATTCAAAAATAGGAGAAAAGAAAAATGCTTAAATTATATTTTCTTCTGTATTATGAATTTTTTAAAATCGGAATTTTTGCGATTGGCGGAGGTTATGCAACATTACCATTTTTATACTATGTACAAAGTCAATATAATTGGTTCGGTCTTGAGGAATTAACAAATATGATAGCCGTATCAAATATAACTCCGGGTCCAATCGGAATAAATATGGCAACATATACAGGCTTTACAACTGCAGGAATTATAGGCTCTATTATAACAACAATCGCAATAATTACGGCTCCTTTTATAATTGCTGTTGTAATTATGAAATTAATAAATAAATTTAAATCCTGCAAAGAAATAAACTATATATTTAACGGATTAAGACCTGCCTCGTGCGCACTTTTAATTTCAATAGGTTTAAAACTTTTATATCAAAGTATAACTTATAACAAAGCGGAATGGTCATTTCCCGTTCAATTCGATTATCATGCAATACTTTTATTTATAATATTAATACTGCCGTTTTCTTTTATGAAAAAAAGACCTTTATTAGTAATATTGACGGGGGCTGCAGGCGGAATTATTTTAAGCTGATGTTAAGAAATGTTAACAAAAAAGAGACAATAGTAAATTTTTAAACAGCAAATGTTTTTATATAAATGTGGGTTAGTTTAAAAATTTAATATGGTGGAGGTTAGTTATGACAGTTTCTTTTCAAAACGGAAGTTTCTTAGGCGGAAGCGCATCAGCAGGTACTTATACAGTTAACGGCGGTGTAACTGCAGCAAGTTTATACAATACTGATGCATTAGATAAAAGATATGATTATCAGGATACAAAAGAAGGTTATGAAATTGGTTATGCAGGTAAAGATGCAGCTTTAAATACAAAAATTTCAAATGTTTGCACATATTTAAAACAAGGCAAAGAAGATAGAGCCATTGAAGCATACCAAGCATTATTAGATGAAATTTCAACTCAAGAAAGATATGCGGTAATCGCACAAAATGAATCACAGTTAAAAGCAATAGCAAAAGAATTAATACAGTCAAACTTAGAAGACGGTCAAACTCTTGAAGATTATATCAGAGCAAATACGGCAAACAATTTTCAAAGAGGCTTTGAAATCAACTGGGACGGCGATAAAGCAACAGAAGAAGATGTATTAAAAACAATGTGTGACTTAGATGAAACAACAAGATTTGAAGGCCTTGAAAGAGCAGGCGGTAAGGTTTGTAAGGCAGGGGTTGGCGCAGCAGGCGGTGCAGCAGCTGGTGCTGCAATAGGAGCCATCTTTGGCGGTATCGGGGCTGTACCCGGTGCAATAGTCGGAGGTATTATTGGTTTCGTAGGCGGTTTGTTTGTATAAGATTAACTCATCATTAATAAAGAAAAAAGACGGTATCCATCAGCCGTCTTTTTTTATTGTATTTATTTCATCTTTTAAATCTTCTATCTCATATTTTAGCCTGTTTAACTGGCATGTAACGGGGTCAGGGATTCTATTGTGCATTAACTGACCTTGTATTAAAAGTTTTTGTTTGACAATTCTGCCCGGCACTCCAACAACTGTTGAATCTTCAGGAACATTATCAACTACAACAGAGCCTGCACCTATCCTTGAATTAGAACCTATTTCAATATTGCCTAAAATTTTAGCACCCGAGCCTACAACAATATTATTACCCAAGGTGGGATGTCTTTTTCCGTGTTCATTACCTGTTCCTCCAAGAGTAACACCCTGATACAATAATACATCATCGCCTATTACAGCAGTTGCACCTATTACAACTCCCATTCCGTGGTCAATAAAAAATCTTCTTCCTATTCTTGCTGATGGATGGATTTCAATCCCCGTTAAAAACCTTGATATATTTGATATTATTCTCGGGATTAAAGGTATTTTCCAGTAATTAAGCTTATGAGCAATCCTATGCAGAATAAGAGCATGAAGCCCCGGGTAGCAGAATAGAACTTCTAAAATATTTTCCGCCGCAGGGTCTTTTTCGTAGATAGTATTTATATCCTCTTTTATTTGAGAAAATACTTTCTTTAATAAACGCATTTATTAAATACCTTTTATAAATTTTCTTTTTCCATATTGAACTGTAACAGGAAGCATTGATTTTGTAATTAAGAAATTAGGATTAGCCTGCTTTTCGGAATTAACTTTTAAAGCACCTGCCTGAGCAAGTCTTTTAATTTCGCCTCTGCTTAAGGATTTATCAAAATCAGAAATAAAATCTATTAAAGTAATATCATTTTCAATTTTAACCTCGGGCAGGTCAGAGGGGATTTCTTTATTTTGAACAACCTTAATAAAATTAGCCTGAGCCTCATCCGCTGATTGCTTGCCATTATACATTTCCGTAATCATATATGCAAGTTTCATTTTAATATCTCTCGGATTAGAAGTTTTTAATTGTTCTTCAATTTGCTTTAATTCATCATTTGAAATTTCGGTTAAAAGTGCAAAATATTTAACAATTAAATTATCCGAAATAGACATTAATTTGCCGTACATATCGTTAGGGGTATCCGTAAGCGATATACAATGCTGAGGGAAGGATTTAGACATTTTAACAACCCCGTCCGTTCCTTCTAATAAAGGTAAGAGCATAACCATTTGAGGATGTTCTTTTCCGTATGCGGATTGGATTTCTCTTCCGAGAAGATTATTAAATCTTTGGTCAGTTCCGCCAAGTTCAATATCCGCATCAATAACTACACTGTCATAAGCCTGCATTAACGGGTAGAAAAATTCGTGAACAGAGATGGGTCTATTTTCGGCATATCTTTTAGCAAAATCATCTCTTGTCATAATTTGAGCAACGGTTACCTTCGATGCCAGTTTCAACATATCAACGAAGTTAAGATTAAACAGCCAATCCGCATTATTCCTTATTTCTGCTTTATTTACATCAACAACTTTAGAAATTTGGTCAAAGTAAGTCTTAGCATTTTCTTCAACCTGCTCTTTTGTTAAACTCGGGCGGGTATCGGATTTGCCGGAGGGATCGCCTATCATAGCAGTACCGCCGCCAACAATTAATATTATTTGATGACCTAAATCTTGAAATTGTTTAATTTTACGCATTACAACAGTATGCCCCAAGTGCAGATCGGGTCTTGATGGATCCATTCCCAGTTTTATTCTTAACGGTTTATTTTCTTCTTTTGATTTTTGAAGTTTTAAAGCTAATTCTTCAATACCGCCGGGTAAAACTTCTGCGCCTCTTGCTAAAATTGATGCTTGATTTAAATATTCTTCTTTTATTTTAATTGTTTCCATTTTTTCCACCTATCTGTTACGAGTATTATTACAGAAAAAAAACAATAAAAAAAGTCCGAGAAAAATCTCGGACTTTAAACTTAATATTTAATACTAAACTAATTTAACGTTAGTTGAAGTACCTTTTTTAGTCATTTCAACTTTGCCTTCTCTTGCTAACCAGCCTAAGCCTAATTCAGCAAAATTTGCCTTTAAATCTAAATCTTTTTTCATTTTAGCGATGGTTGTTTCGCCGTTTTCATTTAAATAATTCCAGATTTGTCCTGCTGTTTCGCCTATCATTTCCATCATGTAATTCTCCTTTGTTCGTAATACTATTAACATTTCAACCATGTAATGTATAATCATAGTATAGTACAGATAACATAGGTTGTAAAGAATAAAATGATAAAAGGAAAAGTTTGGAAATACTCTGATAATATAGATACGGATGTAATTATACCTGCCCGTTATTTAAATACTGCAGACGAAAAAGAACTCGCTAAACATTGCATGGAGGATATTGATAAAACCTTTGCAAATGAAGTACAAAAGTCAGATATAATTGTAGCGGGAGAAAATTTCGGGTGCGGTTCATCGCGTGAACATGCCCCTATCGCAATTAAAGCATCAGGAATAAGCCTTGTTATAGCAAAAAGTTTTGCAAGAATTTTTTACCGCAACTCAATTAATATCGGACTTGCAATACTTGAACATCCATATTTATCTGATGAATGCTCAAAAAATGATATTTTAGAATTTGACCTGGCTAAAGGGTTCGTAAAAAATCTGACAACAGGAAAAGAATATACATGTAACAAGTTCCCTGACGAAATCCAAAATTTGATTAATGCAGGCGGATTAATTAATTATACGAAAGAAAAATTACATAAATAAAAAGAGTCCCAAAATGGGACTCTTTTTATATCAAACTTAATTATTCGGCAACTGTTTCTTCTTCAGGTAATTTATCCGTTCTGATAGATGCATTTTTAGAACCTGAAATTTGTTTTTCTTTGAATTTTTTTACCTGTCTGTTTAATTTATCTGCAACAAGATCAAGACTTGCATACATAGATTCTGCATTTTCTTCAGCCTTAACCGAGCCTGAAACAAACTTACAAATGACCTCTGCAGTATGACTTTGAGAAACAGAAGGATTTTTTATAACACTTAAGACCACATCAATAGATTGAATTTGGTCATAATGATTCATAACCTTTCCGATTTTTTCTTCCGCATACGAACGAATAGCATCCGTAATTTCAATGTTACGCCCTTTAACAATAATGCGCATTAATTCTGCCTCCATAATTTATCTACTTAGATATTATACCCTATTTAAGGCATGTTTTAAACCCGCTTATTAAAATTTATTTTTAAAAATATTAAAGAATGATATAATTTAAATGAGAAAAGGATAAAATATGAATAATTATTCTATTGGAATAGATTTAGGCGGAACAAAGATTTTAACGGGTATTGTCAATAAAAAGACAGGCGAAGTTATATCTTTTATTAAGAAAAAGACTAAAAAAGACAAAGGTGCAGAAAAAATAGTACAAAAGATAATAAATTCAATAAATGAAGTACTTGAAAATTCACAAATAAATCCTTCTGAAATAGATAATATAGGAATAGGGGTAGCAGGTCAGATAGACAGAGAAAAAGGGATAATAATAAATGCCCCTAATATAGATTTAAATAATATAGAATTAAAAAAAATACTGGAAAAAGAATTTAATAAACCCGTATATCTCGGAAATGACGTTGAGATTGCCACAATCGGCGAAATGTACTTTGGTGCAGGCAAAGGCGAAAAAGATTATGTTTGCATATTTGTAGGGACAGGGATAGGCTCAGGCATAGTACAAGATGGCAGACTAAGATACGGTACAACAGGTACGGCAGGCGAGATAGGACATATAATAGTAGATATCGGGGGCCGTTCCTGCGGATGCGGAGGCTGCGGATGTCTTGAGGCATATGCATCAAGATTAGCAATTGAAAAACGAATTATCGGCGCATTAAAAAAAGGCAGACACTCTGATATTGAGAACTATCTGAAAGAAGATAAACCGATAAAAACAAGCATGATAAAAAAATCACTAGATAATAAAGATGAACTTGTAACGCAGATAATAAATGAGGCCTCAGAATACTTAGCATCAGGCTTAGCCAGTGTAATTAATTTTTATAATCCCGCTTTAATAATACTCGGGGGAGGGTTAATGAATGCGATTGATTATTTCTATGAACATTCAATAGAGATAGCCAAAATTAAATCATTGCCGACCCCTTCTAAATCGATAAGATTTGCGAAAGCAAAACTTGGTGATTTTTCGGGAGTAATAGGTGCTTCTTTACTGTCAAAATACCGAGAATAAAAAACTTGACTGAAAAAATTGTTAATGTTATTCTAAAAATGTTAATTGGGCTTGTGGCACTCAGTAGGCGAAAAAGGTTGATAACCTTTTGAGGAGAGGTAGGTAGCGCAAAAGCTACCGCAGCATAAGTCCTTCATAAAAAACACTTGGGCTTGTGGCGCAGCGGTAGCGCAGAGGACTCATAATCCTTTGGTCGTAGGTTCGAATCCTACCGGGCCCAGTTTTTACGTTCAATTACCCTGTATTTTATTTTGTTGGCTTTTCATAAATATTATATTACTATTTTTGTTAACGAGTTAACAAAAGTTCATCTTGGGATTGACAGACTATAAAAAAAGATAAATAATATTGTTAACAGGTTAACAAAATTGGAATTAAAATGCACGATAAAATACTAAATACTTTATTTAATTTATTTGATATAACAAACCAGCTTGAGATTTTGTACAAGGAAGAATTTGGTGATATTTTAACGAATTACACTTATACGGAAATGCATACTATAGATTCTATCGGCAAATTAGAAAATCCTAATGTAACAAAGATTGCCCTAAATTTAAATTTAACAAAAGCTGCGATTAGTAAAATTATAAAAAAACTTGCAGAAAAGAAAGCAATAGAAATATACAAAAATCCCGATAATAAGAAAGAAAGATACTATAAACTGACTAAAATCGGCAAAGAAGTCTTTGATAAACATTTAAAAATGCACGAAAGCTGGTGCGAAAAAGACAAAGCCTTATTCAAACACTTTAATAATAAAGAGCTTGAAACAACTTATGATGTTTTAAATAAATACACACAATCCCTGCAAACAAGGTTAGAAGAAATAAAGGAAAGTTTAAAATGAAAAAGTCGTATAAAATTGAAGTTGATTGTGCTAATTGTGCAAACTTAATGGAAGAAACCGCAAAAAAGACAAAGGGTGTTAAAAATGCCGTTGTCAATTTTATGATGCAAAAAATGGATGTAGAATTTTTCGATAACACAGACGAAGCAAGTGTTATGAAAGAAGTTTTAAAAAACTGCAAAAAGGTTGAAGAAGACTGCGAGATTTACATATAATAAGCCGAAAAATTATGAATAAAAAGCAAAAGAAAACTTTAATAAAAATAATTATTGCAAGCATATTATTAATAGGGCTTTATTTCATCCCGATAAAAGGAATGATAAGATTTTTTGCTTATATGATTCCTTATTACATAATCGGCAATGATATAATAAAAAAGGCTTATAAGGGGATAATAAATCTCAAACCGTTTGATGAATCACTGTTGATGGCAGTTGCAACACTCGGCGCAATTATTCTTGCAATATATAATGAAGCCCATGGGCAGGCGGGCGATTATGTGGAAGCAATCGCTGTTATGCTTTTTTATCAAATCGGCGAGTTTTTTCAAAGTATCGCAGTTGCTAAAAGCAGAAAAAATATAGCAGAATTAATGGATATACGACCTGACTATGCGAATATAGAAATAAACGGACAAATTCAAAAAATAAATCCCGATGAAGTTAAAATCGGGGATGTAATTATTGTAACGGCAGGAGAAAAAGTTCCGTTAGACGGTATTATTATTGAAGGTTCTTCTTCTTTAAATACTTCTGCTTTAACAGGGGAAAGCATTCCCCGAGCCGTAAATGTTAATGATGAAATTATTTCGGGGTCTATTAATTTAAACGGTCTTTTAAAAGTCAAAGTTACGAAAAGTTTTGGTGATTCAACAGTATCAAAAGTATTAGAACTTGTAGAAAATGCAAGTTCAAAAAAATCAAAGTCTGAAAATTTTATAACAAAATTTGCAAGAGTTTATACTCCGTTTGTTGTTTTTTCGGCACTTGCGCTTGCTATATTTCCGCCTGTTATAAGAGTTTTATTTTTAGACATGCCTGCGCAATGGAGTATCTGGATATACAGGGCATTAACATTTCTTGTAATTAGCTGTCCATGTGCATTAGTTGTAAGTATTCCGCTGACGTTTTTTGCGGGAATAGGGGGTGCATCAAGAGCGGGTATTTTAATTAAAGGCTCAAACTATTTAGAAACCCTGTCAAAAGTAAAAACCATAGTATTTGATAAAACAGGGACATTAACAAAAGGAATTTTTGAAGTTAATGCGATACACCATAACAAAATAGAGGAAGAAAAACTAATTGAATATGCAGCACTGGCAGAAAGTGCAAGCACGCACCCTATAGCGGTAAGTCTTAAAAAGGCATATAATAAAAAATTAGACTTATCAAGGGTTAAAGACATACAAGAAATAAGCGGAAACGGAATTATTGCGCAGATTGACGGCAGTGAAGTAATCGCAGGCAATGAGAAGATAATGGAAAAATACGGTATTGAGCCTATAAAGTGTCATTCAATGGGAACAATTATTCACGTTGCAATAAATAAAGATTATATGGGTCATATAGTCATATCAGATGTTATAAAACCCGAATCTGAAAGTGCAATAGAAGAACTTAAGAAATCGGGTATAAAGAATTTAATTATGCTTACGGGTGATTTAAAGAATGTTGCGCAGGAGGTTGCGCAAAAACTCAAGATTGAGAAATTTTATGCCGAACTTTTGCCGAATGATAAGTTAAAAAAAGTTGAAGAAATTATAAATAATAAAAATATTACAGCATTTGCGGGGGATGGGATAAACGATGCACCTGTTTTATCAAGAGCCGATATAGGAATTGCAATGGGGGCGATGGGATCTGATGCCGCTATTGAAGCAGCGGACGTTGTTTTAATGGATGATAATCCTTTAAAAATAGCATCAGCAATAAAAATCTCAAAAAAATGCCTGAATATAGTGAAACAAAATATATTGTTTGCGCTCGGAGTTAAATTTATCTGCCTGATTTTAGGAGCAATAGGTATTGCTAATATGTGGGCAGCAGTTTTTGCGGATGTAGGTGTAATGATTATATGTATTTTAAACTCATTTAGAGCATTATTTACAAAAAATTTATAAAATATCCAACTCGCAAAATTCTTTAAATGCGCAATATTGACAAGTTTTTTCAGATTTTTCCGCAGGATTAAAATTCAAATCTTCAATATTTTTATACGCATAGGAAATCTTTTCTTCTATTATTTTATTATCTTCTTCGGTCAAATTTGTATAGTAGTTTTTAGAATAATCTTCAACAAATATAAGCCCCGCTCTTGAAACTTTTCTGTCAGGATACATTTTTTCAAAAGCATACTTGTAAAACCTAAGTTGATTTAAATAATTTTCGTACTTACCGCCATCCGATATACTGCTTTTAGATTTAGCGGAGTTAGTTTTATAATCATATAATTCGTATGTGCCATCGTGATTAATTTCAATTCTGTCTACAAAACCTTTTAAAAAGTGCTTTCCAAAGGGAACTAAGTTTATATTAAATTCGGTTGCAAATATTCTTGAAACAGGTATTTCGGTAAATTTAAAATAAAGTCCATCAATGGATTTTTCGCCCCTTGCTTGAAGTTCATTACGTTTTTCAACAGATTCAAGCTTTTGCAGGCTTAAACCTTTCTTAAAGTTTTCATAAACTTGAACTTTAGAAGGATAACTACCTGTTTCTTTTGCCTGTTTGATTGTGAGTTCCATTGCCTTATGAAATGCAAGCCCGTAGCTTAAAACTTGAGAAGAAAGTTCAAATACGGGGATTTTTAACAGGTTTGAATACAAAAATTCCCGAGGACAATTCAAATAAGAATTTAAAGAGCTCGGACTTAATACAAATTCTTTTATCCTTGCCCTCAATTCACCTTCAAATGCTTTTTTATAATCAAAACCAATTCTTGTAACGGAGGAGGTTAACTCTTTTAAATACTCTTCATTTGAATATTCATGTTTATATGTTTCAACCAGATTATCTTTTTCATCAATAATATCAGATATATAAGATGTCATTTCCTGTGAAGCCCCGTCAATTACATTGGAGCAGGAAAGCATTAAATAATGTTTTGCCCTTGTAATTGCAACAAATAACAATCTTAAATGTTCGGATTTTTTAGCTGCTGCGGGGTCAACCAATTCATCAGGCAAGTTTACAGGAAGCCGTTTTTTATCGGATATACTGCGGTTTTCCCATTTCTTTGATATTAAGTTAGGAATATATACATAATCAAATTCTCTGCCTTTTGACCCGTGAATAGTCAACAGCTGAACTGCATTCTGCGTATACTCTTCTTTATCTATCGTAATCGGGATTGCACTTTCAAAAGACATTTTTATATGTTCTATAAAATCGTTCAAAGTAACCATAGGATTTTTATCAATAAGTCCTTGGGCTTCATCAACTATTTTTTTTATGGCATATATATTGTCGGTTTTATTTACATCGCAATGCACAAAATATTCTAATATTCCGGTTCTGTTAATTGTTTCAATTATTAAATTTTTAATATTTTCCGAGGATTTCAAATCCGTCAGATAATTAAACGTATCAATAAAATTTTTAACTTTATCCGAGTTCTCCCAATTATGCGTTTTAAGATTTTCGGTAATATTTGTAATTAAGTCTTTATGATTATATCTGTTGCACTCAAGCAGGAAATTATAATCAACAGGATTAAATTCAAAGGGTTTTGCTAAAAGCAGTGCAAACATCTTATCTGCATACATAACATAGTTTTCAAGTGTTTGAAGATAAAAATATACTAAAATGGAAGAACGAATATCAAAAATATTTTTATTAACTTTTACCTGATATTGAATATTTTCAGCTTCTAAAAGCTTGGCAAATGTTGTAAGTTCATCATTATCCCTCGTTAAAACAGCAACTTTTGACAAATCTTTTTCACCGTTGTCGTTAAGTGGAAAATCCTCGGAATTAATTTGTTTTTTTATATCCGAAATAATAAAATTATTTTCCTGCTTAATGTCGCTGAAACCGTGGATTTGAATTTTTTTATTTAAAGGAATAATTTTAGGATTTTTAGCAGTCAGCCTTTTAGAAATTTTATAATTTGAAAAATCCTTATTAAATTCGAGCCTTGAAGAATCTTGAGAAATAAGCTTGTTGCTGAAATCCAAAATATTTTGAGTTGACCTGTTATTTTCGTTAAGGCAGATGACTTTCGTTTGGGGATATTTTATTAAAAACTTTTGCAGAGTATCCGTTTTTGCGCCCTGAAACTCATATATTATCTGATCATCATCACCTACAACAAAAATATTATTATGCCCTGCGCCTTGCGCAAGCTTAAATACAATGTCGTTTTCGGAATAGTTGGTATCCTGATATTCATCAACCAAAATATATTCAAATTGAGAAGAAACTCTTTTTAAAAGCACATCATTTGTTTCAAACGTATCAATAACAAGAGAAATCATATCATCAAAATCGATAAAATTATTTTTTTTGAGGTTTATGTCATAGGCTTCATAAATATCCCAAGCCTCTTTTGCCTTACCCATTTTTCTTTTATGAGAATCAATTTTAGTAAGGAAAGTAGGAACAAGCCTTCCTTTTTGCTCCCTTTCAATATATTCTGAATTTAATAAATCCATCTGCCCCTGCCAGTCGGGATGTGTATTTAAGTTATTAAAATACTCCTCCTTTGTAATTCGAGAAGATTTAATCTCTTTAACACAACCTATAAGTTCAGGTATAAAATGATAAGCATCACCCCATTTTGTTCTGTAAAATTCAGGATTTACTTCATCAATTGCATCTTTCATTAAAGTTCGTTTTGTAAGTTCATCAACCAAACTTACCCCGTTTAAAAGTTCAAATTCTTCAGGATTGTTCTTTATTATCTCATTACAAAAAGAATGATAAGTATTAACGGTAACAGCTGATGCTCTTGCGCCGATTTCACTGACAACCCTTGCTTTCATTTCATTGGCAGCAGTATTTGAAAAGGTTAAACATAAAACGGAAGAAGGGTTAATTCCCGTTTCAAGCATATGTTTAATCCTCTGAATAACCGTAAATGTTTTACCCGTCCCGGGGCCGGCTAAAACCATAACAGGCCCGTTTAAGGTATCAATACATTCCTGCTGTTTCAGATTGGGGGATATTTTTTTTATTTCTTTCTCACTCATATAAATATTTTACACTAATTAAAAAAACAAACAATGAGGTTATTTTTATGTTATTTATAAATTATGGAAATGAATAAACAGGGAAAACAATTTTTTAATTTTATCATCGGATTTTTAATTTTAATCGGATTTTATTTTTTAAGTTTTTATATATTAAAACTATTACACATTTCTTTTCCGCCTGCGATTTTAGGTTTAATTCTATTTTCTTTTGCTCTTATTGAAGGGATTATAAAAGAAAGTTGGATAAAAGATGCTTGCGGGTTTTTAATTAATAATATGGCAATGTTTCTTGTTCCTTTTATTGGCGGTCTTATTGTTTATAAATCTTTATTAATGAAAAATTGGCTTGTTATTTTGGTGGTAATTTTTATTTCAACGACTGTCATTATTGCAGTTACAGGGTTATTTGTAGAATGGGGAATAAAGCTTTTAAGACTAAATAAAATGAAAACAGTTAATAAAAATAAGGAATTAAATCATGATTAATCCTTTTGGCTTGATAATTACTGTTTTATACTTTAAACTTGGTCAATTCTGCAAGAGAATTAAATTCATAGGGAAGTTCCCGCCTATTGTTATTGCAGGTATTTTATTAATAATTACTTTAAAAATATTTAAAATTGATTTTGATAAATATAATGAAAGTGCTTGCTACTTAACACTTTGCTTAATTCCCGCAACAATTGCACTCGGATACCCCATATATAAGAATTTAGAACTTTTGAAAAAATATAAAAGAATAATATATAGTGCCTTTTTTGTAGCAACAGTTACGGCAATTTTAGCTACTTATATCATAGCAAAATTTTGTCATAGCGAATTAAATATAATTGAATCTATGCTTCCTAAATCCGTAACAGCCCCTATTGCAATAGAAATATCAAAAATGGCAGACGGGATTCCCGAATTAACTGCCTGCGTGGTTGTTTTAACAGGAGTATTCGGAGCAATGTTCGGACATAAAATATTAAATTTGATAAAAGTAAAAAGTGATATTGCTATAGGATTGTCAATAGGGGCGGCAAGCCACATTATAGGCAGCGCAAAATGTGTTGAAACAAAACACGAAAAGCAAATAGCAATGGCATCTGTGGCTCTTGTTATCGTAGGAATTTTAACAACAATAACAGTTCCTTTGTTTTTGTATATTATAGGTTCCTTTAATTAAGTTTAATTGTTAATAACATCAAAAAAACAAACGGAGAGGGCGAGATTCGAACTCGCGGTAGAGTTATCCCCTACACAGACGTTCCAGGTCTGCACCTTAAACCGCTCGGACACCTCTCCATTGCTGTTTACTATATATTAACGGATTCAAAGTTTAATGTAAATATTTTATTTACTTTTCTTTTCTTTAAATAATCTGTCTAATTGTTTTATTAATATAGAATAATATTTCAATTCAGAATCTGTTGCTCTGTTTAATATTTTTAAAATTCCGTTTTTTATTATATTGTTTTCTGTTGGAATTTCGTAATCAAAATCCTTCATTTGTACACCAAGTACATCCATAATTTTTACGAAATTTTCAAACATGGGATAATGAACACCGGTTTCAATTTTTGATATTTGCTTTTCAGTAATTCCTACTTTTTCGGCTAAATCGTTCTGGGTCATACCTCTCATTAATCTGTATTTTTTTATTTGTTCTCCTATTTTTAATTTTGAATTTTTCATACTTCTCCACAATACAACACTATATTACAATCTTATTGCCTTTAGGCAATAAATAAAACTCTTTTTAACGCACAAATTACATTTTATATTTTCCTCTTTTAACTAGTATTTATCTATAAAATTAGGAAAAACTTTTAATATTTTTGATAATTTCATGTATAATAAACTGTATGAAAAAATTTTTTGTTGTTCTATTTGTTATTTGCTTTACAATTTTAACATTTTACATTCCCTATTATAAAAATAATTATTATAAGGTATTAAAAATTGTATCGCCTGCTGAAATTTATGTTGATTATAATAAGAATTTTATTTTTGATGAAACTGAGCCTATAAAAATTAATAATATTTATTATATTGATAGAAATACTGATTTATCAAAATATCCCCTATTAAAAGACCTTAGCGAAAAAGAAAAATTATTTCTTGACTATAATGCTCGAAAAACAGCCAAAAATTTATTAAATAACAAATTTGTAAAAATTAAAGATAATAACATTGTTATTAAAAATGAAAAATATGTAAATCTTTTGATGAATTCAGGGCTTTTCTTTGATGAAACAGAAAACTCACAAAGAAATATTATAAAAACAGTTAAACAAATTAACTTTGATAATTATGTTTTATATAACATCAGGAGCAGAAAATATCACTCTTTAGACTGTCCTGAGGCATATAAAGTTAAAAACTATAAAATTATAAAAAAATCTGATTTAAACGAAAATTTTATTCCCTGCAGAAATTGTATTCTTCATAGTGGAGAAAATATAAAACAAACAGACAATGTAAACAGAAATAATATACAAGAAATCTTTGAATTAGAAAATATAAAAATTTATTTTCTTGATTTAAATAAAATAATGAAACCGTCATATAAATGTCAAACACAAGCCTGTATTGCATTAAAGAAGGAAATTGATAATACACAAAATACTTTAGATATTGCGATTTACGGAATTGATAATCAGCCTGAAATATTTAATTCAATTGTAAATGCAAAGAAACGGGGTGTAAAAATAAGGGCTGTTTTTGATTATGATAAAAATAATTTTAATTACTATAAAGATACGGAAAAACTACAAAAGATAATTGGCAGTTATAATACCGATAAAGAATATGACCATAATAACAGAAGTGCAATTATGCATAATAAATTTTTTATTTTTGACAATAAAAAAGTATTTACGGGAAGCACCAATATAACATCAACAGGCATTACGGGATTTAATGAAAATCTTTCGGTATTAATTAACTCTGTACAGACTGCGGAAATATTTAAAAAAGAATTTGAACAAATGTATAACGGCAAATTTCACACTGAAAAATGTTCTTTCCCCAAAAAAGAAATAAGTATAAATAAAAATACGAAAATAAAAGTATTATTTTCTCCTCAAGACAAAATAATAACCGAAAGTATTATCCCGCATATATCAAAGGCAAAAGAGTATATTTATATTCCAATATTTTTTATAACAAAAAAAGAACTTATAACAGCCCTCACTGATGCACATAAGAGGGGAGTTGAAATAAAAGTTATAAATGATGCAACAAATGCACATACAAAATATTCAATCCATAAAGAACTCAGAAATGCGGGAATAAAAGTAAAAACAGAAAATTACGCAGGTAAACTGCATTCCAAAACAGTTATAATCGATGATGAATATTCAATAATCGGTTCAATGAATTTCTCTAATAACGGTGAAAAAAGAAATGATGAAAATGTTTTAATAATCCGTAATAAAGAAATAACAAAATATTTGAAACAAGTATTTTTATACTTATGGAATAAAATTCCAGATAAATATGAAAAATACGACCCAAAAGCGGAATCCACAGAATCAATAGGCTCTTGTTATGATAATATTGATAACGACTACGATGATAAAACAGATATGCAGGATGAAGGCTGTTTAATACATTAACCTTCAATCGGAACTTTTGGATTTTTATATTTTTTGTAGTTTTTCTTTTTAGGTTTTTTATCTTTTGATTTTTCCCTGCCAAGTTTATCGGGATTATTAACAATTGATTTTTCAAAAGATATGTCGGAATCTTCAGTGCCAACCAGCATGGAAATAGAAAACATGGCATTTTGCCTTTTTACATCGTAACCAAAAGTTAATTTAGCATAATCCGGGCCGATTCCTAACAACAATCTGCTTTCCTGAATCACATCATCTGTCGGTATATCTCTATTCATTGCAAGTGAAGTCAAATAGCCTATTGTAAGATACTTACAAACCTTTAAACTTTCAAGCAGTAAGAAGTTAGAACGGCCGTATCTGTATCTGTCAAACATAAACGGAGTATCACCTGCAATAGCTGTTTGATAATACATAACAGACTGCTGCCATGGGCCGGTTTTCGTATTTAAAGCAGGGCCGAACCTGAATATTCCATTAACATCTCCGGTTGTATAAACAGTTGCAGCAGTTTGTGCAACAAGTCCTGCATCAACTGCTATATGACCTTCACCGCTTTCATAAGAATAAAAGGGTTTATAAGATTGTGTCATCCATCTGAATCTGCCTTCATTTGCACCTGCACCGATTTTATCTTCAGAGATAAGATCGGAGTATAAACCAACTGAATATTTTTGAGAAAAATTCAATTTTAAATCATCAATATAATCATCTCGTGAATAGTCCAACGATACAGAGTATTTTGGTTTTCTAAATCCTAAAAACCATTCGCTTTGATTTGTCAATCTTGAATAATTTAAAACTAAACCGTCAGCTATTTTATGACGTCCGCGGAGTAACACTTCATCTTTTGAAGAACCATAAGCAAGTTCCGTCATATTATATTGATTTCTAAATCTGGCAAGCCCGCCAATACCGAACTTATCATTACCGTATGTTAATAACGGAGCCAGCTTTAATGTTGAACCTCCCGGTACATTTAGAACAACTGCAGGTCCCACATACATTCCTAAACTTGCCGTTGAACCGAATTCCGGTATGTTTGTTTCCATGCTTGAATGAGTTTTATTTGATACAATTCTTGCTGAAGGTATTGATGCAATTTTATGATTTTTCAAATACAAATCAGCATTATTAACAGTAACTACTTCATGATCATCTTTTGAATCAATATATACGGTTTTTGCTTTAATTGAATAAACACCCTTTTCGGGTATTTTTTGAGGTTCAAATCTGTTTGCAAATACTCCGCTATAATCAATATAACTTGCAAATGAAGTAGCACCAAACCTTAATGTATCATTCTGAAGTATTTTTGCAACACCATCATACTCTTCAATCCTATCAGAATATATATATGCTTCTTTAGCGGAAAGCTTTATGTCATCATTTATCGTAACGGGTGACTCTATCCATCCTTCAGGCTTAGTTAAATCAAGCTTTATAAAATCACCTTCCGTAACCGAACCTGATGAAACAAGTACTACATTTTCCGTTGCTCTTAAGATATTTCTGTCATAATTAAAAACAATCTTATTTGCACTTAAAGAAATTTTGTTTTTCTTTAATTCAATTTTTGCATTTCCAACCGCTTCAACTTCATACCTGTCAGGGAAATATTCCATATAGTCAGCAGTAAATTCAACATCAGGCTCTTTATTTTCTGCTAATGCTGCTTTAGCTTTTTTATTTTTATTAAACGGCCATATATTTTTTATACTGAATTCTTGTTCACCCGACAGTTTTTTTTGTTCAAGTTCCTTTTGCCGCTCTTTTTCTCTTTCCTCTCTATCTAATGCTCTTGCAAGACTTGCATTATCCTTATATTTAGGAGTTACAAAGCTTTCTTTTTTCTTTTTTTCCTTTTTTTCTTCGTCAGGAAGAATTCCCGGAAGTATCTTTTTCTCTTGAACTTCGGGTTTTGTATTTGAATTTTGATTTTTTATTTCAGATGTTTCTGTTACTTTTTTTTCTTCATTATTATTTTTTTGAACAGTATTTTCATCCGAATATTTAATAACCTTAGATTTATTATTTTTCTTTTTAGATTTTTTATTTTTTAAGAAGTCAGCCAAAGTATCATATTTATTTACTTCGCCTTCAACATATTGCGGATTTAAGGAGGAATAAAAAGGATCCATTCCCATTTCAGAATAAAAATCCGCTGCCATCAACTTAGACGGTAGAATAAAAATAAATAAAATTGTTAATATATGCTTTATTTTCAATTATTTTATCCTTACAAATAGTTATTTGGGTTTTGAGGCTTACCGTTAATACGAACTTCAAAATGCAAGTGAGGCCCTGTCGCATAACCTGTTGTACCGACAAGTCCGATAGTTTGACCTCTTGTTACGTTTTGCCCGACTGATACTTTTTGCTGGGACATATGTGCATATAAAGTTGTTGTAGGCTGCCCGGTACAAGAACCGTGGTCAAGAATTACGACCTTTCCATACCCTCCGTACCAGCCGGAGTAGATTACTTTTCCTGCATTTGCAGCCTTTATCGGAGTTCCGTATGGTACACCGTAATCTATCCCTGTATGGAAAATTCTTGATTTAAAAATAGGATGTGTTCTCCAGCCATATGGAGATGTAACTCTGCCGTGGACAGGCAATAAAAATCCGTTCCCGACAACAACTCCGCTATTTTTAGTCGATTTTGAAATAAGAGATGTCAATCTGTCCGATTGTTTCTTTAATTCTCTTTCGGATTTTTCATATGCCCTTTTATCCTTTTGGATTTTTTCAATCATTGATTTATTTTGATTGATTGTTGTCTGAATTGAGGCATTTTCTCTGTCTATTGTTTTAATAAGTCCTGAAATCTGATATTTTTCATATTCCAGCCTTCTTTTTAAAAGTGCAATATTTTGAGCCTCCGCTTTCAAACTTTGCATTTTTTTCTTATCGGATTGAATTATCAAATTTTGATAATAAATTCTGTCCAAAAAATCACTTATATTATCAGAAGATAACAACAAATCCAAAATCATTGTATGATTTGTTTTATAAATTCTTCTTATTCTTTCGGCTGTAGATTTTTGCCTTTTATTATACTGTATTAAATAAGTATTAAGTTCACTTTGAAGCTGAACTATATTTGATTGTTTTTTCTTTAATTTTGCTTGAGACTCTTTTATTGTTTTTTGATTTTTCTCTAATTTCTGCTGATTTCTTGTTAATTTATTTGTTTCTTGTCTTTCAAGTTTTTTAAGTGAATTAATTTTTTTCCTTATCTGCTGTCTTTTTTGTTCAACCTTTCTTACTTGGCTGGCATTATCCGCATAGCTGTAATTAACCATGAAAAACATCATGGCGAAAATAAAAACTCCGGCTATAATTTTTTTTATTTTCAACATTTATACTTCCGTATTTTAATTCATCATAATAAACAGCATTGAACCAAAAGTCCAAAGCAGAAAACATAATGTTATTGTAAGTATTATTATTTTTCTGTTATTTCTAAAAAATTCCATTATCATATTCCTAATTATATTGTATCTAATATAATTTTACTCTAAAAAACATACAAGACAAATATATTAACCGTTTTTTAACATTAAATATATATTTTTTCAGATTCGGTCAATATAATATCACATTTTACATCGGTTTTGTCTGGGGAAACACTGTCATAAAGGAGTACAGACGGGACTAACAAAACTTTGACGGGGTTATGATTTAAAGAAGATAAAAACCTGTCATAATAACCTTTTCCGTAGCCTAATCTAAAGCCGTTTTTATCGGCGCATACGCATGGCACAATTATAAAATCAATTTTATTAAGATTATCTGTTTTTTCATTAATCGGCTCAAATATTTTAAAACTGCCTTCCTTTATATTTTTTGTTCCTAAATATTCACATATTTCAAGATTTTCACCATTAACTTTTGGCAAATACCATTTTTTTGTTTTATCCAAAAGGCAGGATTTAACATCAACCTCAAAAGGCAGAGGATAATAACAAAGTATATTTTCGGCTTTTTTATACTCATTTAAAGAAAACAAATTATTAATAATATCTTTACTGATTTTTTCTAAAGGTAAAGTTTTTCTTAATTCAAGTGCTTGTTTTCTTAATTGTTCTTTCATAGAATAATTAAACCACAAAAAAGGGACTTAAATTAAGTCCCTTTTTTATATTAATTAAATTGTTATTTAATATTTGAAAACGTCCAAGCATCACTTGCAGGAGTTGTTGCAGCCTGATAATCCTGACTTGAAACACCGCCTTCATCACTGCCGTGAGCAATTGGTTTATATAATCTGTTATAGTATTCTATAACCATTCTGTCAGAGTTAAAGTAAGATTCCGCCGTTCTGATTGCCTGACGCATCATTGTTGCCCATTTTACTTTGTCATTATAGTATGTCGGGATAATTTGATTTTCAATAATATCCATCATACATTCATAGTCTTTTCTGTGTCTTTCTTCCCAAGGAATGTTATCATCCAGACCCGGGTATTCAATTGTATAACCGTTAATTCCGGGGAATGTACCTTCAACTGTCCAGCCGTCAAATGTAGATAAGTGCAATGCTCCGTTAGCATTTGCGCTCATGCCTGATGTTCCTGATGCCTCGAACGGTCTTAAAGGTGTATTTAACCAGATATCTGAAGCTCTTTTTAACTTACCGCTTAAATCAAGTTCATAACCTGTTAAAACAACTACATTTTTCATAGAATATGAACTTCTTAAGATTTTATTGAACATTTCTTTACCGATAACATCATCAGGATGGAATTTACCTGCAAAGATTAACTGAACTTTATTTTCATTTAACAGTTTTAAAATTCTGTTTTCATCCATAAAGATAAGCCATGCACGTTTGTAATCGGCAAATCTTCTTGCCCATGTAATTGTTAAGACATTTGGGTCTAACCTTTTACCTACTGTATTTGCAATAAATTCAAATACTTCTTTTTTCATTTCTTTTTTAGCATCTAAGAGTGCTTCAAGATTGTCGGTTTTCATCCTGTCATCTTGCCAATAATGAAGGTTAACGGCATTTGTAATGGCCCTAATAGGACATCTGCCTTCAACCCAGTTCCACATTTTGTTGGAAACTAAACCGTGAAGCTGAGATACCGCATTAGCAAGTCTTGACATTCTAAGAGCTGCAACGGTTAAAGAAAATTGTTCTCCACCCAATTGAACTGCTCTTTCTCTTGAACAGCCTGCGAAGAACCCGCCTTTTAATAAGTTATCTACCCAGTGAACTTCATTACCTGCTGCAACAGGTGTGTGAGTAGTAAATACAACCTTTTCTTTTACTCTGTTTAAGTCACCGTTATATTGATTTAATAATTCAAATGCAGCAGGCAGAGCATGCCCTTCATTTAAGTGGACACAATCATATTTATAACCTATTTTATCTAACAGTCTTATACCTGCAATACCTAAAACAGTTTCTTGTGCAATTCTGATTTTTTCATTACCGTCATATAATTTATGAGATATTGACCTTGCCCATTCGGAGTTTTCTTCAATATCCGTTGTTAAATAATAAACAGGGCATGTATCAAATATACCGGGTTCAAGTTTATAAGCTTTTACTTTAACATTTTCGCCGTAAATTTCTACATTTACCGATTCATTAATGTCGGTCAAAAAATCATAGTGTTTTCTGATATACGCAACTTCTACATTACCGTCATGGTCAATTCTTTGATTGTAATAACCGTATGACCATAAGATAGTAACACCCACCATAGGCATTTGAAGATATCCTGCGGAAAGCATATGCGATCCAGCCAAGAAACCCAGTCCGCCCGAATATGTTGCGATAGATTGATCAATTGCTATTTCCATTGAGAAATATGCTACATTTGGTAATCCCATTGGGTACTCCTTTTATAATCTGAACATTATTTACCGTCTAGTATCTTATACCAACAAGATAACAAAAAAGCAAGATTTTCGCCAGAGTTTTTCAAAATTATATTTACATTCATATTTTAAAATGTTTTAAAAATATTGTTATTACTGGATTTTTTTATATAATTAATTTATTCGGAAATAAAAAAATTTACAATTCAGGAAGGTTAAAAATGAAATTAGCGGTTTTTGATTTTGATTCTACATTAATGGAGGGTGAAACTTTAGAATTTATCGCCAAAGAATATAATCTCGAGCCGTTAATGAAACAAATAACAACAGAGGCAATGGAGGGCAAAATAGACTTTTTTGAAAGTCTAATAAAAAGAGTTAATCTTTTAAAAGGTGCAAAAGAAGAAAAAATTAAAGAAATATGCGAAAATCTTCCATATACAAAAGGCGCAAAAGAAACTATTACTGAATTAAAAAAAATGGGATATAAAGTTGTGTGTTTTTCCGGCGGATATGAAACAGCGACTATCCCTGCCCAAAGGGTATTAGGCTATGATGCGCAGTTTTCAAATATTTTTCATTTTAAAGAAGGTATTTTAACGGGAACATTAGGCGGTGAGATGATGTTCTCTGATAGCAAAGGTAAAATGCTAAAAAGATTGCAATCTCTATTAAATATAGATAAAAAAGATACTTTAACCGTTGGGGACGGCGCAAATGATTTAAGCATGTTTGAGTATGCTCAAAACCGTGTTGCCTTTTGCGCAAAACCCATACTTCAAAAACACGCAAATATTATAATTAATAATAAAGACTTAACGGAACTTCTTAATTACATATAAAAAGGAGGGGTTAAATTCCCTCCTTTTATTTTAATTTTAATATTAGTAATTTTTAGCTTTTTCAAAAAAGAAACTTTTCGGATGTGCGCAAACAGGGCATGTCTCAACAGCCGCATTTCCTTTATATGAATACCCGCAATTAGCACATTCCCAAACAATTTCCTCTTCTTTTTGGAATACCGTTTCATTTTTTATATTTTTCAATAATTTTCTGTATCTGTCTTCGTGGTCTTTTTCTATTTGAGCAACTTTTTCAAACAAAAATGCAATTTCGTTAAATCCTTCTTCTCTTGCCTCTTTGGCAAAATCGGCATACATTTTTGTCCATTCGTAGTTTTCACCGCTTGCGGCATCTTCTAAGTTATCTATTGTAGACCCTATTTTCCCGCCATGAAGGAGTTTAAACCATAATTTTGCATGTTCTCTTTCATTATTTGCAGTTTCTTCAAATATTTTACTAATTTGAACATACCCGTCTTTTTTTGCTTGAGAAGCATAATAAGTATATTTATTTCTTGCTTGAGATTCCCCTGCAAATGCTTCCATTAAATTCTTTTCTGTTTTAGACCCTTTTAAATCCATATTTACTCCTTTTCTAGTCTTGAACAACCGCAATATTTAAAATATAATAACCATTTTCTATTTTTGTAACCGCCCACCTTAACACATCAAATCCCATATTTTTCAGTTCTGTTTCAATGTATTCGCTGTTAAAGTCATCAGCTTTTTTTATTTTAACTTCTTTAGTTGTAATCATTATTCCACCGTAACTGATTTAGCCAAGTTCCTCGGCTGATCAACATCTTTACCTAAAAATTCCGCAATATAATATGCCAACAGTTGAAGCGGAACACATGTTAAAACGGGCGAAAGAATTTCGCTTACCGAAGGTATTCTTATTACAATATCAAAAAGATTATCCAATGATTTATCATCAGATGAAGTAAGTGCAATAAGCTTTGCATTCCTTGCTTTTGCCTCTTCACTGTTGGATAACACCTTTTCATAAGTTATTCCCCCGGGAATTAATATGGATAATACGGGCATGGTTTCATCAAGCATGGCAATAGGTCCATGTTTTAATTCGCCTGCAGGGTAGCCTGTTGCATTAATATAACTTATTTCTTTAAGTTTTAAAGCACCTTCATAAGCTGAAGCGAGATTTACACCTCTTGAAATATATATGAAGTTTTTATATGAAGAAAATTTTCTTGCACATTCCTGAATTATTGAGGTATTTGAAAGAATTTCTTCAATTTTTGTCGGGAGTTGAATTAACTCATGTTTAAGAGTTTTAATATACTCTTTATCCAGCGAGCCTTTTATTTCAGCAAGGTGAAGCGCTAAAAGATAAAATGACATTAACTGAGCCGTATATGATTTTGTTGCGGCAACACTGACTTCAATACCTGCATTAACGGGGATTAAACTGTCTGCTAATCTTGCCATATTTGAATCGGGTCTATTTGTAATTATTAATACATGTGATTTTTTCTCTCTTGCCTGTTTAATTGCAGTAATTGTATCAGCAGTTTCACCTGATTGAGAAACTCCGATTACAAGAGTTGAGGCATCTGTTGTGGTTTTTCTGTAGATATATTCGCTTGATGCTTCGACTTCTACCGATATTCCTGCAAAATCTTCTATTAAATATTTACCTACAATTGCAGCATGGAGCGAAGTTCCGCAGGCAATAATTTCAATCTTATTGAGTTTTTTCAAAATATCTTTATCAATTTTAACTTCATTTAAAATTATGGGAGAATCAATGTCAAAGAGTTTTCCGTTTAAAACGTTTCTTATAACATCAGGCTGTTCGTGGATCTCCTTAAGCATAAAGTGCTTATATCCGAGTTTACTGAGGGCAACGGGTTCCCAAGGAAGTACCTCAATTTTTTTATTAACGGTATTGCCGTCAACATCAGTTATTTTTACACTGTCTTTAGTAACAACCGCAATTTCATTATCATCAAGATATATTGTCTTTTTAGTATATTCAATAATAGCGGGGGTATCGCTGGCTATAAAGTTTTCATTTCCACCGATACCGACAAGCATTGGTGCATGTTTTCTTGCTCCTACTATTACATCAGGAACATCTTTATGCATAACGCAAATAGCATAAGCACCCTGTAATTTCTTAACAGAGTTTCTTACTGCAATTTCAAGATTTTTAGCCTTAGCATATTCATCTGCTACAAGGTGTGCAATAGTTTCGGTATCTGTTTGAGATTTAAATTTACAACCTTTTTTAATTAATTCTTCTCTTAATTCTTTATAATTTTCAATAATCCCGTTATGAACAACAACGAGCCTCCCGCAATTGCATGTATGAGGATGAGCATTAACTAACGACGGTGAGCCGTGCGTTGCCCATCTGATATGTCCTATACCGCAAACAGGATGAATAAGTTCGGATTTTCTGTTTTCCAGTTCATTTTTAAGATTAATTAATTTCCCGAGAGTTTTAAATATTTTAATTTCTCCCTCATCTCTTAATGCCATGCCAGCAGAGTCATAACCTCTATATTCAAGGTTAGTTAAGCCCTTAAAAAGAACTTCAACCACATCTCTATTCCCGACATAACCTACAATTCCGCACATATATAATCACCCTTAAATATCTTATATCTTTTTATATCATACATTACACAAATTGAAAAAGATATTAAATTATTATTAAAATTTTTGAGTTATGAATTAGATTGACTTACAAGAATATTTTTTTTTGATAGATATACAAGGTAACTCAAGGCGCATAAGCTTGTAACGATAGAGGCGCAGGGCGGTGCAATCCCCAGATGAAATAATGTCGCAGATGGAATAAAAGTACATAAAATAAAAGCAAGCGGTATCCTAACAGCAAAAGCAGAAAAGATTGAATTTATCGCAGCAAAAGCGGTTCTTCCGCATCCGAAGAAAAATCCGTTAAGACAGAACACAAAGGGAACAATCAAATAATCAAAACTGAAGGAGCGAAGATATCTTGCGCCTTCATGCAGGACTGCATCTTCCGTTGAAAATATGGCTATAGCGCTATATGGTGCCGTTTGCTGCCAGATAAAGAACACAGCGCCAAAAGTGAAGGCAAATAGGATAGAAAGTTTTAAAGCATTAACTGCTCTTTGCATATTACCCGCTCCGAGATTTTGAGCCGTCAAGGCGGTCAATGCCATTGAAAATGAGCCCGCAGGGAGCATCATAAAAGCATTTAATCTTATAACAGAGCCGTATGCGGCAGAAGCAGCAACCCCCATAGAGTTTGCCAAAGAGAAGAGAAATAAAAAGGATAGCGGGATTAAAGTATCCTGCAATGAAAGGGGCAGACCGATTTTAAATAAATCTTTAGCCGTTTGAACATCAAACTTTATTCCCGTAAACTTAAATTTAAAAACGAAATCACCTTTTCTTAGATAAATAAGCCCTGCGACAACACTTGCAGCCTGAGAAATAACTGTTGCGATTGCAGCGCCTTCAGCACCCATATGAAGCCTGCCTACAAGATAAATATCAAGAATTATATTCATAAAGCAGGATACGGCAACAAAGTACATAGGCATAACGGAATTGCCAAGCCCTCTCAGGACTGCGCTTATAGCATTATATGCGAAGATAAAAACAAGACCCAAAGCGCAGACAAAAATGTAATCTTTAGCGGAGGCAAAGGCTTCTGGCGGAGTGTGAAGCAGATTTAAAAGCTGATTATCAAAAATTATAATTATCGAACTGAGAAATACTGCTGCTGCAATAAAACATACCGTCATAGTGTTTATGATTTTAATTATATTAGCATACTCTTTAGCACCGAAGGCTTTACCTATCAGAACGGTAGCACTTACTGTAAGTCCCGTAATAAAGAAAATAAGGGTCTGCAATAATTGTGAACCTGTTGCTACTGCAGAAACAACTGAGCTTGAGCAAAATTTACCTACAATAATTAAATCAGCAGCACCATATAGAGCCTGCAAAAAGTTTGCACCGATATAGGGAAGTGCAAACATCAATAAGGTTGAAACAAGATTTCCCTTTGTTAAGTCTTTTTGCGAAGTCATAATATTTCCCGTGTAATTATGATATAATTATACAGTAAAAAATAATAAAAAGGATAAATGCCTCTGTAGCTCAGCTGGATAGAGCGCCTCCGTCCTAAGGAGGGCGTCGCACGTTCGAGTCGTGTCAGGGGTATTTTTTAAACAAATGTATAAAGGAAAAACCATGATTACATTAGGCAAAGTTAAAGATGCAGCGGAAGTGCTGAAAGATACAATCAGAAAAACAGATTTAATTCATACGCAAAATTTAACGGAAAATACCGATATATATTTAAAAGTAGAAAACCTTCAAAAGACAGGTTCTTTTAAGGTAAGAGGCGCTGCATATAAAATTGCCAATCTATCGGAAGCGGAAAAAGCAAAAGGTGTAATTGCATGCTCAGCCGGAAACCACGCACAAGGAGTTGCGCTTGCGTCCAAAAAGAATAACATTAAAGCAACAATCTTTATCCCTGCGACCGCCCCTATATCTAAAGTTGAAGCGACTAGAAAACTCGGTGCGGAAATAAAACTTATAGACGGTGTTTATGATGATGCTTATAATGCCTGCGTTGAATACCAAAAACAAACAGGCTCTACTTTTGTACATCCCTTTGATGATGAAGATGTAATTGCCGGTCAAGGCACAATAGGGCTTGAAATTCTTGAACAACTCCCCGACGTTGATGCCGTTATCGTTCCTATTGGAGGAGGCGGACTTATTGCGGGTGTTGCCTTCGCTATTAAACAAGTTAAACCCGAATGCAAAGTATATGGAGTTCAGGCGCAAGGCGCAGGAAGCATGTATCAGTCTTATATCAACAAGAAAATACTTGAATTGCCTGTAGTTCATACATTTGCCGATGGTACAGCCGTGAAAAAGCCGGGGGCAATTACTTTTGATTTATGCTGTAAATATGTTGATGATATCGTTACCGTATCAGATGACGAGATAGCCTCAGCAATCCTCGCTCTTATGGAAAAACAAAAGCTTGTAGCGGAAGGCGCGGGCGCATTGAGTGTTGCTGCAGCTATGTTTGATAAACTCCCAATTAAAGATAAAAAGACTGTATGCCTTATCTCAGGCGGAAATATTGATGTTAACATACTTTCAAGAGTTATTAACAGAGGGCTTTTAAAATCGGGAAGGTTATCTCATCTTACCATTGAACTTTTGGATAAACCCGGGCAATTAAAAGAAGTTTCCGCTATTATTGCAGACCTCGGCGCCAACGTTATTAGAGTAAGACACAATCAGGGCGGTGAAAATACCGATATAAACGATTGCTTCCTTAAAATTTCCATGGAAACC
This sequence comes from Candidatus Gastranaerophilales bacterium, assembly GCA_947625305.1. Classification (GTDB taxonomy): domain Bacteria; phylum Cyanobacteriota; class Vampirovibrionia; order Gastranaerophilales; family Gastranaerophilaceae; genus Avigastranaerophilus. The sequence goes on from CANQNW010000010.1 coordinate 39,438, forward strand.
AAAAACTCAGAGCATTTTGAACAAATTCAAAAAGAATTAATAAGACGAGGCTATAAAATTACCTCTAATGTTCAATAATTACTCTTGAATTACCCACCGTTCAAGTATATCCTGCCCGATATCATCCAAAAATCTTGAGGGTTTGGATAAAACCATATTAGTCGAATAATCATACATATCAATAGGATATGTTATTGCAAGATGAGTTTTTGCCCTTGTTACGGCAACATACATTAATCTTAATTCTTCATCAAGTTCTTCATCCGAATTAAATGAAAACATTGAAGGAAATCTGCCGTCTACTGCGCCTATTATAAACACAGCCTTCCACTCAAGCCCTTTTGCGCTATGGATTGTAGAAAGAGTTAAATACTCATCCTTATTTGCGCCTTCTTCAACATCCGATACCGAGGTATCAGGAGGCTCTAAAGCAAGGTCGCTTAAAAAATCCTCTAAACTCATATACTTTTCGCTCAGATTTAAAAAATGCTCTAAATCCTTCTGACGTTTTGTATAATCATCATACTTATCCTGCAAAATCGGCATATAATAATCAATTACCTGTCTTACTATTTTTGACGGGTTTAAAATATCCCCTCTCGCCGACTTTATTAAATTGGTCAATTTTATGATACTTTGCGGATTTCTTACGGGCAGATTTTCTTTTGTTATTTCATTTTCTAAAACCAACACGGGAAGTAATTTATTTGCACTCTGAGCCCCTATACCGTCTAATAGCAGTAATATTCTGTTATAGCTTATAATATCCGACGGATTTAATATTACTCTTAAATGCGCAATTATATCCTTTATGTGCGCCGTTTCAATAAACTTCATTCCCCCGAACTTTTTAAAAGGAATCCCTTTTTTGGCAAGTTCAATTTCTAAATTATATGTCATTCTTGCACTTCGAGCCAATACACATATATCATTCAGAGGAATATTTTCTTCCTCGGATAATTCAAGAACTCTCTGCGAAATAAATTCAGCCTCGGTTTTCATATCCGCTGCACAGATTAAAGCAGGTTTTATCGGACTTTCTATTGTTGAAAAAAGTGTTTTTGTATATTTTTCCTTCGCCTTTAAAAGAATTTCATTTGCAAGCGCCAAAATATTCCCCGAACTTCTGTAATTCTGCTCAAGTTTAATTATTTTTGTGTTTTCAAATAATAAAGGAAAGTCCAAAATGTTTTTAAAATTAGCGCCTCTAAATGAATAAATACTCTGCGAATCATCCCCCACCGCCATTACATTATTATGCTCCGAGGCTAAAAGCTTTATAATCTGCGCTTGGATAGTATTAGTATCCTGATATTCATCTACCATTATATATTTATATTGATTAGATAATTTCTTTCTTACATCAGGCTTACATTCTAAGAGGGTTCTTAAGTACAAAAGCAAGTCATCATAATCAAGAATAGAATTTTTTCTTTTATAAATATTATATTGATTTATAATTTCGTTAATTTTTTCGGTGCAATGGGCAAATTGAGAATATTCCTTTTCAATTACTTCATCAGAGGGGATATTTTTATTTACGGATTTTGAATATATATCTAAAATAGTACCTTTTTTGGGAAATCTTTTTTCCTGCTTTGCTATTATATTTGAGCGGATATGATTAATTATATCCTCGCTGTCAGTTCTGTCCGTTATTGTGAAATTATTTTGGAGTTCAAGATAAGACGAATATTTTCTGAGTATCAAGTTTGCAAAGGCATGGAAGGTTCCGCCTTCTACATCATCACATCTTGAATCCAATACCATAGAAGCCCTTGAGAGCATTTCCCTTGAAGCTTTTTTGGTAAATGTCAAAAGAAGTATATTTTTCGGACTTACCCCGTCTTCTATAAGCCTTGCAACTCTGTATGTTAAGGTCTTTGTTTTGCCAGAGCCCGCCCCTGCTATAACAAGAATAGCGCCTTCCTTTTGAATAACAGCCTCTAATTGCGCAGGATTAAGCTCTTTTTCATAATCAACCTTATATGTATTTGTCGTTTCTACCTTTTTAAGGGTATATTTTTTTACGGTCACATTATCCATATAACTATTATACCTTGATTTCAAAAACAGTTTCGTTTTCGTCTGAAGATACAAGCCTTATATCCCCGCCCGTTGCCTCAAGCTGTTTTTTACATATATAAAGTCCTGCACCCGAGCCGTTTTCTTTGGTCGTAAAATCAAGATTAAATATTTTTTCCTTTATGTCTTCGGGGATTTTCTCTCCGTTATTGGAAATTCTTATATAGGCTCTATTATTTTCAATTCGGGCTGTGACAACTATTTTACAACCTTCTTTAGAAGCATCTATAGCATTAAATATAACATTTGTAACTGCGCACTCTATATGGGTTTTATCGGCACTAATAACCTTATCTTCAAGATTATCAGCAATAATTTCAACACCCTTGCTTTTTGCCTTCTCTTCGCACAAAAGAATTGAAGATAAAATAGTTCGCTTTAAATTTAACTCAGTAACATTGGGTGCGGATAAACACCTTAAATTGTTTATTAAATCAGACATTGTCTGCGAGGCTTTTTTTATATTATTTATTGCATTTGTAACGGAATTTTTTGTTTCACTGTCAAAAGAAACATTTTCCAGTCTTTTTTCTATTATTCTTGAATATAAATTTATGACGGATAAATTGTTTTTAATTTCATGAGCCGTAAACTTAGCATTTTCACTAACCGCTTGAGCGGTTTTATAAACCTCGTCTTCTATCCCCGCCATATTATTTTTTTCGGCATTAGAAAACAATAATTCGTTATTTCTGTCATTTAAAATATCTGCCAGCGCTCTTATTGACTGATTAAAAATTGAATTTTCACGGCGGTCTGGACTGTATTTTAAAAGTATATTTTTTAAATCCTTTTTCGAGTTATCCTGTATTACTTTAACTATTTCCGCTATCTTTTTTGAGTTATATAACAAGCAAAGTTCAGTATAATCTTTATTTTGGCAGGTTGAATAATCCCAAATTAAAACGGAAGTATATCTTTGACCTAATACAACCATAAACTCAGTTGTATCCCATATATTTTCAAGTTCAGAGTTTTCTGTTCCTTCTATTAAAGAAGAAAAACTGACTATTTCAGCCCCGGAAAACATTAATCTTTTTAATAAAGATTCTCGTCCCTCAGTATTTAACAGCCTTAATAATACACAAGCCTCAAATTTTTGATTGGATATTACAGGCTCTAATATCGCACGAAAAAGACCATTTACGGTCTTTTCGTGATATTCCTTTTCGGAGTTGTCATATATAAATTTCTTAAGTGTGTTAAACCTGTTTTTCATAAACTGATTATATAGCAATTTTTAATTTTTTTCTATTATTAAATCCGTTATTTATTGCATATAAAACAGCCTGTGTTCTGTCTGAAACCTGAAGTTTTTGGAATATATTGTTAACGTGCGTTTTTACCGTAGTATCACTTATAAATAATTCCTTAGCAACATCTTTATAAGTATACCCTTGAGTTAACAATCCTAAAACTTCTTCTTCTCTTTGAGTTAAATATTGAAGGAGAGTTTCTGATGCAGGAGCTGCCTTTGATTCTTCTTTAAATGTTTTTTGGAAGTATTCAAAAAATCTGGAGGACAACCCTGACGGCAGATACACTTTCCCTTGCATTACTTCTTCAATTGCATACATCAACTGCGCTGATGCCATCGTCTTTAATATATACCCTTTTGCCCCTATTTTCATTGCTCTAAAAATTAAGTCAGGGTCGTCATATCCTGTTAATGCTATTATTTTTGTATTAAGTTCAAGTCTTTCTATTTCGCTTATCGCCGTTAAGCCGTCTTTATCAGGCATACTGATATCCATTAAAACTATATCAGGCTGATATTTCTTTACTAGATTAATCGCAATATTTGCATTAGTCGCTGTCGCGATTACATCAAAATTGCTCTCGAGATTTATTAATTCCCTGATTCCCATAAGATGTTCATAATTGTCATCTACAAGAATTACTTTAACTTTTTTTGTAAAATCTACTCTTCTCATATACACACCTAAGCTCCCTGTATTTCATGCCCTACATTTTCATATTACATACCCGGCATGCTCATCTCATCCACACAAAGATTTATAAATCTATGCAAAAAGATTGATTTTGGCATTAATCTTTAGATGTAGAAAATCTCCAAAATACTTATAAAAAGAGAGATTGAAATATCAACCTCTCTTTTTTTAATTTTAATTCATATAAAGTATTTTTATACCGTTTCTTTCTTTTTTCTAATCTTTTCTCTTAATAACTTATACTTATTTACAGGTTTTATATCTTCTTCAATATTTTCTTGTACTTCTTCAAATTCCTGCTCGTTATTATTTTCTTGTTCTTCATCAAGGATATTATATACTTCTACGTCATCTGTCATCGGGATATCATCAATTTCGACCTCCGCTTGAACAGTTTTATCTGTCACTTCTTCATTAATAACCGATTTCTCTTCATAAATCAGCTTTTCATTTATAATTTCATTATTTTCATAATAAATTTTTTCAGCATTTGAAATTTCAAACAAACCATCATCATTTCTTACAACATTTAATATAACGCAAGATGCAAGAGCCAGCATGTGTTCTGCATTTTCACCGCTTAAATTGGGGCATTCCAGCAATAATGATATTTTTAAACTTTCAAATACATTTACAAACGATTTTAGACTAACTCCGAAAACAAATGTTTTATATCCTTCAATTATATATTTAAATATATTTATAATTTCACTTATGGAAGGTTCCGGGATTATTATTTTATGAGCGGACGAATACTTTAAATCATCACCCGCTTGGGTAATTATTTCAACTGATTCATTTTTAATAAATTCTCTTATATAATTACAAGCAATATATCTGTCAACATCTTTTGCACAGGCAAGAATTATATTATTATCACCATTTAGTGAATCTTTTATTATTTTTTCAATTTTCTCATTTTTTACAAATATATCCGATTCTTTTTTTAATTCGACTATACCTGCACTAAAATCCTTTTTCCCTGCTTTAACTATTCGTTCTCTTAAATTCATTTATTTATCACTATCTATCATGTACTTTGCCAATTCTTTATATTTTTTTGAAATATCAAGGTCAGGATTAATTTCATCAATCGTAACACCTTTATCAAAAGCCTTATTTGCAGATATGTAATTTTTGGGAATTTTTGAAAATATCGGTCTTCCCATTAAGCCTTCAAGTTTATTCAATATTGTTTCATCTTTTTCTTCTTTATATTTGTTTAAAATTACTCTGACATTTTTATCTTTTAATTTTAATTGCATAACAGCACTGTCTGTATTTTCTGCCATGGCAAAACTGGGCTCGATAACCAGATAAACAAAATCTGCATTATTTGTTATTACTTCATCGGCTGTACCTAATGAACTGTCATTGTCAATAATTATATATTTAAAATATTTTTTTAATATTGAAAAGAATGTACTTATTTGAGATTCTTCAATTTCCTGGTTAACATTTGAACACATACCGGTTCCCAATATATGCAATGAAGTATCCTGATATTTAATAAGCTGAGAAAGCATTTCAGGAGCATTCTCTTCATTTAATGTGTTTACATATTGAATGGTTGTGTAATATACCGTTTGACGTAATATTTGAAATATATCGGTAAGATTATTGTTAAAATCAACAAGAAGAACTTTTTCCTTTGTCAATTGTGCGAGCTGTTTTGCAAGATTTAATGCGAAAAATGTCTTCCCGACACCTTTTGTAATTGAAATTACAGAATATATTTTCGATTGCATATTTTTATCCTTTATGTTTATTTCATTATAATAAATTTTTTGAAGTGAATTTAAAAATTCCGATTTAATAAGCGGTTTAATCAGAAAATCTTTTGCTCCGCATCTTAGCGCCTTTACTTGTACATCCGTTGATTTATCATAGGAAATTATTATTAATTTATTATTCCTATTATGAGCAATTTTTTTCAGAATTTCAATATTTTTTGTAATTGTTTTATTAATATTAATAATTATAATTTTTTTGGTATCGTCAGATGGAATTATATTGGCATCAAATTCAGTAAAATAAGCAAATTCATAAGAAAAAGTTATTTCACTAAGGTAACTTTCAACAAGGGTTTTAGTTACTAATTCATCATCGAATAAAAATATTGAAACCTTATTTTCCATATACCCATTTTACTATAAAATTTAACACATGGTTTAATTTTTATGTAATAATAAAGATATGAAAGCAATCGTAATCGGAGCAGGACTTGCAGGCAGCGAGGCAGCACTGCAGCTTGCAAAACAGGGAATATATGTAGATTTATATGAAATGCGTCCTGATAAACAAACAGGAGCGCATAAAACAGGTAATTTTGCCGAGTTCGTTTGTTCTAACAGTCTCGGTTCTTACGATATTACAAATGCCTCAGGACTTTTAAAACATGAAATGGAATTTTTAGGCTCGGAATTAATGCCTCTCATTATGGAATCACAAGTACCTGCAGGCGGAGCGCTTGCCATTGACAGAGTTCTTTTTTCTAAAAAAGTTACCGATAAAATATTATCTAACCCTTTAATTAAAGTCATAAGGCAGGAAGTAAATTCAATAAATACGGATATTCCGACTATTATATCCTCAGGCCCTTTAACATCTGAAAGCTTATCAAAATCCATAAAAGAATTTTTAGGAGAAAATTATTTATACTTTTTTGATGCAATAGCGCCAATCATCGAAAAAAATTCAATAAACTTTGATAAAGCATTTTATCTAAACCGTTACAACAAAGGGAATAAAGATTATATTAACTGTCCGATGAATAAAGAAGAATATGAAAACTTTTATAATATTCTTATTAATTCACCTAAAATTGAACTTAAATCCTTTGAAAAAAATGCAAAATTTTTTGAAGGGTGTCTGCCTATTGAAGTTATTGCGTCAAGAGGAGTTGATTCTCTCAGATTTGGGCCGTTAAAGCCCGTTGGACTTATTGATGAAAGAACGGGCATAACTAATTATGCCGTAGTTCAACTTCGTCAGGATGATAAACAGGCAAATTTATATAACCTTGTGGGATTTCAAACCAATCTTAAATGGGGAAGCCAAAAAGAATTAATTCAATCTATCCCCGGGCTTGAAAACGCAAATATCGTAAGATATGGAGTTATGCACAGAAACACTTTTATAAACAGTCCTAAAACTCTCAATTCTGCTCTTCAATCGAGGAAAAATCCTAATATATTTTTTGCGGGACAAATTACAGGCACCGAAGGATACACTGAATCAATTGCCTCGGGACTTCTAGCAGGAATTAATATGGCAAGGTATATTAATAATAAACCGTTATTAAAACTTCCTAATGAAACTATGCTCGGAGCATTGATGAGTTATATTGCTTATGAAGGTCATACTTCCTTCCAGCCAATAAACTCAAATTGGGGAATTATGCCGCCCGTTAATGCGGATAAAAAAATATTAAAAAATAAAAAACTTAAAAATGAACTGCTGGCTGATAGGGCAATAGAAACTCTTAAGAATTTTTTAAATACGATTTAAATTCTTTATCCGCCTCAAAATAATAACCGCAGCCTTTTAAAGGTTTTCCTCCGTTTATTAAAAATTTTGTATTTACTCTCGGATACTGTCTGCACCCAAGCCCTCTAAAAAAATATACTCTGCATTTGTTATCATCAGATATTTCCCTGCATGTGAATAACAAAGCACCTGTTTCACTTTTTCCCGAAACATAAAAATTTTTAAAATGCTTATTCCACTTTTTTACTTTTTCAAACTGTTCTTCTGTTTTTATAGGCTCATCTTCTATGTATAACAATATATTTCTGCAGCACGCCCCGCATTTTTTGCAATTACCCTTTCTTACATATTTTGATGAAGATACTTTTTGTATAAAAAATTTTATATATTTAAACATCAATAAACCATAAATTCCTTATGTGCAAACGGATAATTTTTCTTATTCAGGTAAAAGAATTGCAAAATATATCGTCCCGGCTTTTGAATGTATATATAATCCCTGTATACTTTAGAATATGTATCAATATAAATATCTTTTGTCATATTTATTGAATAACCCCAATTAGAGGTTTTTTCATTTTGGTTTGATACCTGCATTCTTACACCTGAATATTTAAGCCCTTCAGGTAATACAAGCGCATAATATATCCTTGTTTTTACGGGGAAATTTCTTTCTATCCTTTTTATGCTTTGATTTGTAATTGTTTCCTGCGACAGTATTATATATGGTTTTTCTTTTTTAAAACCGGTACAAATTAATAAAGGAAATATTAATAAAATTAATAATATTTTTTTCATTACTGTTTAGTTGTTTCCTGCGGAGGAAGTTTTTTCTTCAAATTATTGACTTTATTTTGTATATTATTTTTTAAATTTTTGTCCTGAGTGCAATTAACAAACTTTTCATAATTTTCAATTGCGGAATTAAGATTATTTTCTTTTTCATAAGCAAGACCTAATGCATAATAAGCATAAGCGTAATCACTTTTTAACTCTACCACCTTTTCAAAACAAACTTTTGCCTCATCAAGCTTGTTTTGCTCAGCCAAGCATAAACCTTTATTAAAATATGCATCAGGATTATCCGGTGTTGTATTTATTGCCTCGTCATAAGCTTTTATGGCATCATCAAGCTGATTTAATCCTTTATATGTATTTCCTATTTTTATATTAATAAATTCATCCTTGGGATTTGCGCCGTATGCCTTTTGATATTGAGTTAAAGCAGATTTATAATCCTTATTTTTATAATAATTATCTCCCATACTTACAAAATATGTGAAATTTTCGGCAGGATTGTTATCTTTATTTGCCTCTATTGCTTTTTCGTATATTATTTTAGCCTCATCGGTTTTATCATATTTACTTAAAGTTTTTCCGTATGCGGAAAGAACTTCAGGATTATCGGGAGCAATAGACATAGCTCTTTCAAAATACTCTGTCATTTTAGATTTCGAGCCTGTCTTTTCATAAGCATTCGCAATAGCAATATATAATAACGGATTATCTCCATCATACTTAAGCGCATTTTCATATGCGGTTACTGCCTTTTTATAATTTCCCGTTTGCGAATAGCTGTCACCCTGCGCGCAGTATGCTTTTATTAAATAATCTTTAGCTGTTTTGTTAGCGGGGTCTTTCGTCAGAATATTATTGTATAGTGCAATAGCTTCTTCATATCTTTTTTGTGCGTGCATCGCAATTGCTTTATTTAAAACATACTCGCCGTTATCCGGGAAAGAGGCTATTAAACTGTCATATACACTTATTGCCTCATCATAACGTTTTGCCAGATGATACGATTTTGCAAGTTCTTTTTGGATATCAGTGTTTTTAGGTGATATTTTTCTGCCTTCTTCCAGCATTTTTACGGCATTTTCGTAATCACCTTTTTTAGAATATATTATTCCTGCATTGAGATAAGCTACTTCGTTATCTTTAACTTCCGAAATATATTTATTATACTGTTCAAGAGCCTCATCATACTTTTCTTTATCCGCCAATAAGTTTGCGAAGTCAAATCTTATTGAATTCATATCGGGATTAATATCCAAGACTTTTGAAAATTCCTGTTCCGCCTCACTATCTTTAGACTGTGCAAGATAAACATACGCAAGATTTGCCCTTGCAACATAATCATCTTTATCTTTTTCAACAGCCTTTTTTAATATTTTTTCGGCATTATTAAAATCCGATATACGATAAAGTGCAAGCCCGTAATTTGAATAATCTTCAAAATTATTAGGGTCTTTTAAATATAAATCATTGTATATTTTTACGGCATCCTGAGGCTTATTCATCCTCAAATATAAAGATGCCATATTTTCTCGTGCATCAAGGGCATCAGGATAATAATTTAAAAACATTTGGTAATATTTAATAGCTTCCTCATCTTCTTTTAAATGAGTTTTTACACTAGCTAAGTTTAAATAATTATATTTATATTCGGGAAAGATTTTCATAGCCTGAGAATATGCGTCATCGGCATTTTTGTAATCCTGTATCTGCTCATATATATTACCAAGGCTTATATAAATAAAAGCATCATTCGGTCTTAATTTTAAAGCCTTCTTATATGCCTCTGAGGCATTAGCCCACTGACCGAGTTCTGTATACATTCCGCCAAGTTTTGTATATAACAGAGCATCATCGGGCGATAATTGAACAGCTTTATTTAAACTTTCAACAGCCTCCGTGTATTTCCCGTTATCTGCCTGAGTGCAGGCTTGTTTATAATACTGATTTGCCTCGGGTGTCATTGCATACACAGATGCGGAAAAAACTCCCGATAATATTATTCCCGTTAATATTCTCTTGATATTTATGATACATCCCTCCATATACATGTAAATTATCTTATTTAATTTAAAAAAAATCAATGTATTAAAAATTTCTTCCATCAAAGTTAAGACTGCAAAAACGTGGAAATGCTTATTTAAGGTCATAACGTAATGCAGAGATATTGAGAAAAACCCCAAATAACAAAAGAAGTAATTGATGAAAACGGTCGGTTTCATATAGGCGATATCAGCGGATAAAGACGGTTATATTAAGCCAAAAACTTCTGCAAAAAAGGTTAAAAGTAAAGAACTTATTAAATGGTATGAATCGTTATAATGATTTATCGGCACTTGAGTTAAGACGATTATAAACCCTTGAATTTATTTCACCGCCGATAAGAACTATTAAAGAAGTATAATAGAGCCATACCATCAAAATTGCGAAAGCTCCGATTGTTCCGTATACTTTGTTATATGCATTTAAATTACTTAAATATAGGGAAAAACACCAAGAACCCAGCATCCATAAGAAACTGAAAAATAAAGTGCCGGGAAGAACACTTCTGAATTTTATCTTATCATTGCCTTCAATACAGGGGAGAATAAAATAATTTCCCAAAGCACAAAAGACAAGAGCCAAATATGATACGGGCCATCTTATTACAGATATAATATCTATTGATAACTTAGATAATATTGTATATTGTAATGTAAAATCTAAAAATACTTTACCAAGAACTATTAAATTAACCGCTAAAAACAAAAGCAGGGAATTAACAAAAACCATAATAACGGCAAGGCTTCTTGTATATATAAAACTTCTTGTTTCTTCAATTGCATAGGCTCTGTTCAGACCTTTTATAATAACGGCAAGTGCGTTAGATGCAAGCCATATTGTAATAACAAGCCCAAAAATAGCAATTAACTTACCCTGTTTAAATATCATAGCCTCATTTAAAGTATTCAAGATTAAAGATGCCACGTCTTTTGGCGCAATATTAGTTAAAAAGTTTAAAATTGGAGTGATTAAAGTTTTTTTACCCATCCACGCAAAAAGAGAGGTTAAAAACAATAAGAAAGGGAACAAGCCCAAAATAAACCAGAAAGCCATTTCGGCAGCCACACCGAAAAAGTCCTGATCTATAATTTTTTTTACAAGGGATTCTATATATTTTCTCATTCCAGTTCACTTTGAATTCGTTTTAAAAGTTTATCATAAGCAATAGCTATAGGTTTCTTAATGGTACATCCTGCGGCAAAAGTATGACCGCCTCCGCCGAAATCTACAACTATAGGAATTAAATCTAAAGTTTTACTGCGCAGACTGATTTTTGTAAATCCTTCTTTTGTTTCTTTTAATATTGCAGCCACCTCAACATTTTTAGAAGTCCTTAAAACTTCTACTATACCCTCTGTGAAATCATCAGTTGCATTAAATTTACTCATATCACTTCTTGTAATTTTAGAGAAAGCTATTTTACCGTTATTGTAAAAAACGGTATTAGAAACAACATATGCCTGAAATTGCACCATTGATTGAGGTTTTGTTTCATAGCAGGCTCTAAATTCATAAGTAGGCGAAACACCCAGCCTTACTAAATCTGCCGCAAGCATAAATGTCTCGGGAGTTGTATTTTCGTACTTAAATCCTCCGGTATCAGTTAATAATGAAGTATAAATACATCTTGCAACATCTTTTGGAATTTCAAATTCCCAGTCTTTAAATATTTTATAAAGGATTATACCGACACAAGCCGCATCCCCGTCAATAATATTTAAATCACCGTAACCCACATTGGTTTTATGATGATCAATATTTACTTTATATTTAGCATTATCAAAAATGTTTGTTCCGTAAACAAGCCTGTCTTTAGATGCAACATCTACCGCAATTGCCAAATCATAAACTTTATTTTTATCAAGACTTTGAACATCAATAAATTTATTTGATTGAGGCAAAAAAGTATAAATATTAGGCAATGCACCGACTATAACTGAATCTGCTTTTTTATTAAAAAATTTTTCTATCATTATACTTAATGCAAGATTTGATCCCAGTGTATCGCCATCGGGACTGACATGCGAAAATATAACAATATTCTCTGCCTCACTTATTTTATTTTTTAACTCTAAAGAAAAATCATTCATACTTTTATTCTAGTCAGCTGCTGCTGAAAATTTCCCCATAAGATTATTATACAATAAAAAATAAAAACTTCTAGGGTTTAATCAAAACCTTTAATGCTCTGCCGTTCATATGTTTTATTAAAGCCTCTTCAGCTTTTTCTAAAGGCATGGTTTCCGTAATAAGCTTTTCCACCTCCACTTCACCCTCCGCTATAAGCCTTAATGCCTCTCTAAAATATAATGGAGTATGATGAAAAATACTTATAACTTTTATTTCGTCATAATGAAGTCTTCTTGTATCAATATTTATAGAACTTCCTTCCTTACAGCCTCCAAAAAGATGAACAACACCGCCCCTTCTTACGAAAGTAAACATTCTCTCCCATATTTCGGGCAGACCGACACATTCAACAGCTACATCAAGCCCCTTTTTGCCTTCCGAAAAATCAATAAAAATTTTTTCGGGATTTTTATATTTTGTTAAATCAATAATTTCATCGGCGCCGCCAAATTCTTTTGCCAATTTTAGCTTTAAAGGATTTCTTCCTGCCGCTATAACTCTTGCACCCTTTAATTTAGCCATTCTTACAAACATTTGCCCGATTGGGCCTAAACCAACAACTCCTACCGTCTGCCCTGCTTTTATGCCTGTTTTTTCTATTCCGTGAACAACATTAGCCAAGGGTTCAGAAAATGCCGCCTTTTCAAAACTTAAACCATCAGGGAGTTTTAACAAATTTCTTTTTACTATTGCAGCGGGAATATTTATATATTCAGAATATGCTCCGTTTAAAAATTCTAAATTTTCGCAGAGATTATATTCTCCCCGCTTGCAGAAAAAACACTTTCCGCAAGGAGCCGAATTAGCGGCAACAACTCTATCTCCGACATTAAAACCGACTACATCTTTTCCTACTTTATTAATAATCCCCGAAAACTCATGCCCGAAACCTGACGGTACTTTCTTTATTAATACGGGATGACCTCGTCTGTATGTTTTAACATCTGTTCCGCAAGTAAGTGCAGCCATAATCTTAACTTGAACTTCGCCTGCTTTTGGCTCTTTTATATCAACCTCCTCGAACTTTACATTCAAGGGAGAATAAAATTGCAATGATTTCATTTTCATATTTTAATAAAAGCCTTCATAATTTTATTGGATAGTGTATCATTTACCGCATCATTAAGCCGTTCCAGAGAATAAACTTCAGATATCCCCTCGACATGTACTTTTCCGGATTCTAATAATTCCATAGAATCCTCTAAATCCATCGGAGAAGGGGAGTAACTTCCCATAACGGTTAATTCTCTGTAATAAATATCATTATTTTTAAATCCTGCAAGATTATCTTTTGTGCTTGAAAATACAAGAATTTTTCCTCCGTCTCTGACTGCATTTACCGCAAAATCTAAAGCTCTTGAAGAACCTGCCGTTAAAAATACATTGTCAAAACCAAATGGAGCATAATTTTTCATTTCATTCAACACAAGACCTTCCTCTTGAATTAAAAATGATTTTTCAAACCCAAAGTTTTCTGATAAACAAACTCTTTCGTAGATTAAATCACAACCGAAAGCTTTATTACCTAATGCCTTTACTGCCTGTCCCATTAATATTCCAATTGAGCCCAGCCCGATTATAAGATTATTTGTGCCGTCTTTAAGCCCTGTTCTTTTTACAGCCCTGACACAACAGCCTAAAGGTTCTAAAAATGATGCTTCTATATCGGATAAATTTAAATTTACATTAAATACGGTGTTTTGAAGGTGTTCTTCTGATACATAAATATATTCAGCAAATCCGCCCGGAACTATATTTGTACTTTTAAAATGACGGCACATTGAATAATTACCGCCCCAGCAATATATACAGTTAAAGCAAGGGACATGATGACCTAAAACCACTTTATCGCCAACGGCAAAATTTGTATTGGATTTAATCTCAACAATTTCACCCACAACCTCATGACCTAAAACAGCGCCGTCTTTTGCTTTTCCTGTTCTTATTTTAACAATATCGGAACCGCAGAGCCCGCATCCTATAACCTTAATTATTGCTCCGTTTTCATACTCGTCCAATAAGGGACGAGGAATATCCTGAATTTCAAATTTATTATTATTTAAAACAGCAGCTTTCATAATTTCCCTCACTTGAATATTTTAAATCAAATTATTTTTTTTTAAAATTTTTTTATCATATTCCGATAATTCGGTTTTTAAAAATTTTTCATATAAATCAGGTCTTTTTTGTTTTGTAACTATAAATTGCTGGAGCCTTCGCCATTCCTTTATTTTTTCATGATTACCCGATACAAGTACTTCAGGAACATTAAGTCCCATATACTCTCTCGGTTTTGTATAATGAGGATGTTCTAAAAGCCCGTCATAATGAGAATCATTTTCTTTTGAGTCCTCATCACCTAAAGCACCCTCTATCATCCTTGTTACGGTGTCAATAATACATAATGCAGGCATTTCCCCGCCTGTTAATACGAAATCACCTATTGAAACTTCTTCAGCCTTAGTTATTTGTTTAATCCTATCGTCAAATCCTTCATAATGACCGCAAATTATAATTAACTGATTGTATTGACCGAATTTCTTTGCCATTTCTTGGTTAAATACTTTTCCTTGAGGTGACATTATGATAGTTTTTGAATTTTCCGATTTTTCAATACTGTTATAAGCATCAATATACGGCTGACAGGATAATAGCATGCCTGCACCTCCGCCATAAGGAGTATCATCAACCTTTTTATGCCTATCAAGGGTATAATCTCTCGGATTAACAGCATTTATACTTATAAGATTTCTTTCCGATGCTCTTTTTAATATACTGAAATCGGAGGAAGATTTAATTATTTCCGGAAATAGAGATAATACAACAAAATTCAACTTATTAAACCTTCTATATTATTTACGACAACTCTTTTATTTCTTATGTCAACAACGGGAACAAGTTCCTTGACAAAGGGAACAAGATGTTCTTTATTATTAGCATCTTTAACGGAAATAAGATTATTTGCGAGATTTTCTCCGACTGCACTTATAACTCCTATGGCACTTCCATCTTCGTCAAATACCTCCATTCCGATTAAGTCGCTGATAAGATATTCATCGTTTTCGAGCGATTTTTCAACCTCATTTTTTGAAAGATATATGTCACACCCTTTATATATTTCAACTTCGTTAATATTATTAAATTCTTTAAATTTAATTATCGCAAAATGCTTATGAAATCTTACAGAAGTAACATTTAACTCAATATATTCATTATCTTTTTTAACGAATACTTTTTTTAAAACTTCAATTTGGTGTTCTCTGCCTTTTGAAAAACCTGCTTTTACTTCGCCTTTGACACCATGAAAATTAAGAATTTTTGCAACGGAAATTAAATTATCAGACATAATTAATTAAGACTTTTTATACTCTTGAGGAGCATCTTCTCTTTCCTGATTCCACCTGTCAAGCCCCATCTGTTTACGGATTAACCCTATACCGACATGAACTCTCCATTCATCCATTCTTAACTGAGCTGCAATAATTTTATGGCATCCTATGGGAGGCAAAGGAAGTAGCGGTTCGTACAAATTTTTAATCGCAAATAATTGATCGGGCGAAACCGCAAGTTTTCTTTTCGGAAACGGCAATTTTGGAAGCATTAATTTTTGTCTTACAAGATTAATGCCAAAAAATACTTTTCTGGGTTCAAGCCCTATTGCCTGACCTATAATTTCATGTATATCAGGGTTAGGCAGAGGTAATGCTTTTTTATATAAAATTTCTATCTGTTCAATCTGCTCTTTGCTTACCAAAAGTTGTTTTTGTCTTTGCGGTCTGTTTTTTGGTCTTGGTTTATTAAATCCGCCGGGACGATTGTTAAAATTACCTCTTGGTCTTTGCCCGTTATCATTTCTCTGTCTGTTATATGGTCTTTGAAACCCGCCTCTATTGTCATGCGGTCTGTCATTTCTGTTATAATTTCTGTTATATTGCGGTCTTTGAGAATGTTCCCTATCTTGATTATCTCTGTTATTATATCTCGGTCTTTCTTCCCTCTGTTCATCGGAACCAAAAGAATAGGAATTTCTTCCCGTTGAAGATGTTTGAGAAGAATTTGCAGCTTCTTGTGATAATTCCTCCGTATATTTTTTATCGGAATATAAGCAGTTAGGACAAATTACCCTTTTTGGGTTTTTCGTTTCAAATTCGGCTCCGCATTTAATACACTTATTTACATACATTTAACGTGTCCCTTATATTTTAAAAGTTAATCTCTCTCCCAATTAGGATTTCTTCTGCTTTAAAAAATTCAATGTTGATTAGATTTTTTCTACCTTTACAAATATTTTAATATAATAATTTAAATTTGTCACTAAGATATATATATGAACTTAAATATAATTTTAATCCAAAGCAGGAATATTTACAAGAAATAATAAGAATGCTAAGATTTATTACAAAATAAAGCAAAAAAAATTTTTTCGTTTTTTTATCCAAATAACAATTTGGAGTTATTATGAAAATTTCAGAAATAAATTATATAAATTATAATTATAAACCTGTTTTTCAAAAAAGAGGATCTAACAATAAATCCGATTCTTTTGTATATAGCCAAAATGAGCAGAGCAAGACTAAAAAAACAACAAGTCAGCCTTTTATCAGAAGGGTAAATACGGATAAACTTGAATTACAACAGGATGTTTCTGATTTAAAATTTGTATCGGAGGGAGTATATCCAAGCAGAATTGTTGCAGGCTGTAATATTAATGAATTATCAGGATTTAGAAACTGCGAAACTGTTGTAATTACTTCACAAATAAATACAATGAGTAATTTCAAAAAAATTGTAATTTCAGCAAAATCATTTATAAAAAATATTAAAAACTGCATATTCTGCGGTGTTGAAAAAGGAATTGCAGGCAGCATAGAATCTTTCGCAACCCTTGTCAGTTCAAATTCCCGAGCAGACAGGATATCTTCGTATGCAACAAGGCTTAACGGTTCAGATATTAAAGTTAAAAATATAAAAACAAATATTTTAAATGTATCGGGAGATAGTTCTGCTGATGATACGGTTATAGATAATGCGGATGTTTCAAGTTCTAATTTTAAAGCTCCCAATATTGATTATTTTGACAGCACGATTAGACAGACACATGACTTTAAAAATGACGGACAGGCTTATATCCATAAGTGTGCAATTAAAAATTTAACCTGCGAATCATTAAATGCGATAAATACAAAAATCGGAACGGTTACAATGAACGGGAATAAAACGTCAGTAGTTTCAAATTCCGAAATTGATAATTATGTAACCTCAGAAAGTGATTTAATTTTAACTAATACACACATCAAAAAACTGGTCGTCCCCGGGAAAAATAAAAAAGTATATATTTCAACAGACGACAACTCAAAAATAGATGATTTTAAATTTGATGATAAAGCAAGCTTTGTAATAATTAATAATTTTGATAAAAACAAATCAACTTATATTTCAAAATCCGGCAAATAAAAGGAAAAAAATTAACAGGTTAAGAAGTGTTACAATTTAGCCCCAAAAAACACTATTAAATCTGGCAAAAGGATTTGTGTGTGTTAATATGCAAGTATAAATTGAGTTTAATAAGGGATATAATTATGAGAGTATCTGCAGTTGCCGGAATAAAAAATAATATAAATCCTATTTTTAAAGGGAACAAACAAACTACCACGCCATGGGATATGGATATATTTGAAAGCTGCGAACCTAAACCGCTTATAACAAAAAAATCCCGTATTGAGGGTAAAAATCTTGATGAAGTATATCTAAAACCAAACAGGTATGAATCTTCTATAGGATTATACAAAACCCGTAAAGTATTAAATTCTAAAATAGGTAAACTTGAAGGATATTACCCTATTGAAGTTAAAATATCAAATTCACAAATCGGTGAAGCCTCAAGATTTAAAAAAATTGAACTCGCAGAAAATGTTCAAGCGGACAAACTGCAATCAACATCAGCAATAATAATTTCAGGTGATAATACAAAAGTAAATGATGCAACCACTTCTATAATGACTGTCTGCGGCAGTGAAATTAATTCTCTAAAGTGCGAGACTTTAACTGCAAAAGATTCAGTAATAAATTCCGCATATATAAAAGGTCTTTTACATAGTAACGAGAATAATGACAAAAAACAATTTCTGAATATATATAATACTAAGATAAAAAGTCTAAATATTAATCCTAAAGGCGAATATCAATTTAATAACTCTCATGTATGCAAAATTGTAATACCCGAGGTAGCTAAAAAAGTTTCATTTTATCCTTCCATTTCCTTAATAAAAAACGGAAATTCCGTAATAGGTTCTTTTGAAAATAATTCTAATTATATTGTTACAATTGAATTTTATAAAGACGGGAAATATTTACATTCAAAACTGGTTCCTCCTGAAACAGTTTATGATACCGAAACTCTTGAAAAGTTTTTTGAAGGCTAAAAATTCACATACTTAGCGTATATAAAATTAAAAGTTTCTTCTACTTACTGTTTTTTAGATTGTAAGTCATAACTACATCGTTTCCCTGTTCCGATATATATAAAACATCATCTTTTATATACAAGAAATAAGGATGTGAGACTTTATCCATAAAAACACTTACCTGTCCCGCTTTTGTAACTTTTAAAATATTATTTGCATCATAATTTGCGACATAAAGATTATCATAATTATCTATAGCAAGCCCGACAGGGCCTTCAAGTAGATAATCTTTTACAAAATTTGTTTTATTCTTGCTGTTATCTAATTTTATAATTGCATTATCCGAATAGCTTGCAACATACATATTACCCTCTGAATCAACAACCATGCCCGCAGGTGAATTGAATTTATCAATCAGAACTCTTTTGTTATTATTTGCCGTTGTAACTTTTGCTCTTTCAATTTTATTAACCTGTGCATCCATCATTTCTTTTGCATCTCGGCTCAATTGCTGAACCGTAGCATAATTTTCATAATCATAAGGAATATATTTTAAATACTTCATTGCAAGTGCGTAGTTTTTTCTGTTATACGAAATTTTTGCCGCCTGAAGTATTGAATCATAATCATGCGGATTTAATGCAATAATTTTTACGTAGGTATTATATGCCTCATCATATTTTTTTTGCGAAATATAAATAGCAGCTATATTATAAAGGGCATCAGTCATATTAGGATTGAAAGACAGTGCTTTTTGAAATGCGCTGATTGCATTATCATATGCTTTTGACCTTGTTAAATCAATACCTGATTTATATGCAGCCATTGCTTTTTCTATATCTTCCTCCGATACTTCGATTTCTTGAGCAAAACTGTTAAGTCCTGCCATAAATAAGACTAAAAGCAACAATATATTTAATACTAATATTTTTTTTATTTTCATTACACCGCAATCATTGTAGAATTCTTATAATTAAATTGTACAGCCTCTTCAAGCTTAAAGGCAACATTTAAAAGTTTTTCTTCATTTAAACAATCTGCCAAAAGCTGTATACCGATTGGCATTCCGCCATTATCAAGCGCAACGGGAATACTCATAGCAGGTATACCTGCAAGATTTGCAGTAATTGTAGCAATATCGGTTAAGTACATGCTTAGCGGATCTTCTACCTTTGAACCTATATCAAATGCCGTATTCGGGCAGGTAGGAGATAATAATACATCAACTTTTTTAAATGCATTATCAAAGTCATTTTTAACAAGTCTTCTTACCTGCTGAGCTTTTTTATAATAAGCATCGTAATATCCTGAACTTAGTGCATAAGTTCCGAGCATTATTCTTCTTTTTACTTCATCGCCAAAGCCTTCTGCTCTTGTTTTGACGTACATATCATAAAGTGTATCAACATCTTTTGCTCTGTAGCCGTATTTTACACCGTCAAATCTTGCTAAGTTTGAACTTGCCTCAGCTGTTGCAACGATGTAATATACTGCAATCGAATATTTAATAAGAGGAAGTGAAATTTCAACTATTTCTGCTCCAAGCGACTTATATGTTTCAAGTGCTTTTTGAACAGCGGATGAAACATCCTCCGCAAGTCCTTCCATGCATAATTCTTTAATATACCCTATTTTTACACCTTTTAAATCATTTTTTAAATCTTTAGTAAAATCAGGCGGAGTTTGATTTAAAGAGGTTGAATCTTTTTCATCAGGCCCTGATATAACATTTAATAACATAGCCGCATCTTCAACCGTTCTTGTAATAGGTCCTATTTGGTCAAGTGATGAAGCAAAAGCTATCAACCCATAACGAGAAACTCTGCCGTATGTGGGTTTTAAGCCGACAAGCCCGCAAAAACTTGCGGGTAATCTTATACTTCCGCCCGTATCTGAACCTAATGCAACTGTTGCCTCGCCTGCTGATACTGCAGCTGCGCTGCCGCCCGAACTTCCGCCCGGTACTTTATTTAAATTCCAAGGATTTCTTACTATTTTAAATGCTGAATTTTCATTACTTGAACCCATTGCAAATTCGTCAAGATTTGCTTTTCCTATTATCGGGATTAAATTTGATTTTAATTTTTGTGTAACCGTTGCATCATAAGGGGATATAAAGTTTGCTAATATCTTACTTGAGGCTGTTGTCGGGTAAGATTTTAAATTTATGTTATCCTTTAGAGCCAGCGGAATTCCTGCCAACGGTGCAATTTCTTCATTTTTTGCTATTTTTTCATCAACTTTTTTCGCTGTTTCAAGTGCATAATCTCTTGTTAAAGAATTATATGCTCCAATCTTATCATCGATGTTTTCAACTTTTTTATATACGGTTTCAACGAGTTCTGCTGCACTTACTTCTTTATTTAACAGTGCTTTTCTCTGTTCTGATGCCGATTTTGTGATTAATTCACTTATTTCCAATTTTATATCCTCTCATGCTTTTTTCTATATTATAAACTAAAAATTTTACTTTTTTCCCTTTTTATAATCTGATGATATTATATATAAAAGAGGGAAAAAATTTGGCTATAATATCAGACGATAACAATATAAAATTTGAAAAAAAAGTAAACGAAGATACGACCTCAGAAGAAACAGCTTACGATATGTCTTTTGAGGCGAATATCCGCCCGAAGCATTTTGATGAATACATAGGGCAGAGCAGTTTAAAAGCTGCCTTAAAAATATCAATAGAGGCGGCAAAAAAACGTGAACTCCCGTTAGACCATATTTTATTTTACGGGCCGCCGGGGCTTGGGAAAACAACCCTTGCTACAGTTATCGCAACAGAGATGAATTCAAATATTAAAATCACATCTGCTCCTGCGCTTGAAAGACCGAGAGATATTATCGGCATATTAATGTCTTTAAAAGCAGGCGATGTTTTATTTATTGATGAAATTCACAGACTTAATAAAATTTCTGAGGAAATATTATACCCCGCAATGGAAGATTTTTATCTTGATATGACAACGGGGAAATCCCAAACTTTAAAATCCATAAGAATACCCATTCCGAAATTTACTTTAATCGGGGCAACAACAAAAGCAGGCGCACTATCAGGGCCGTTAAGGGACAGATTCGGAATTATTCACAGGCTTGAATTTTATACAGAAGAAGAACTTACTCAAGTAATAAAAAGGACTGCGCAAATCCTTGATATTGAAATAAATGAAGAAGGAGCAAAAGCCATAGCTAAAAGGTCAAGAGGAACTCCCAGAATTGCGAACAGGCTCGTTAAACGGGTAAGAGATTATGCTATAGTCAAATCAGACGGTAATATTGACGAAAAAACAGCAAATAAGGCTCTTGATATACTTCAAATTGATAAATTCGGGCTTGATAACACAGATAGAGCCTTATTGAATTTAATCGCAGAAAAATACTCGGGAGGTCCCGTCGGCATTGAAACTCTGGCAACGGCGCTCGGAGAAGATACAAGAACAATTGAAGACGTCTATGAACCGTATCTTCTGCAGCAAGGCTACATTCAAAGAACTCCGAGAGGCAGAAAATTAACAGAGCATGCCTGCAAGTGTTTTAATTTAAAAAATATTAATTTCCAGCAGTCTTTATTTTAACAGGCAAAAAAATTTTTCAGATGTTTTATTAACGGATGGTGATATATAATCTAGTGTCGCACTCTCAAAATTTTACTCACACCATTTCGTGGCTTATCGTAAAATTTTGTTCGGACAAATTAAGGAGAAACCTATGGCTGTATCATTTGGTCAGATGACAATTCTAAAATTCGGGACAGAAGAAAGTGCTAAAAATGCGGTAAAAAATTTTAAACCTGACGGAAAATTAACGGTAAATAAAAAAGAAGTTACTTATATTCCGAGTAAAGATTTAAAAGAAATACACGATATCGCAACCTTAAAAGCAAATGCCTGGAGCAGTTTAATTGAATTATCGCAGAAAGAAAAAAATCACATTTGGTTTACCTGCTATAATCAATGCTTAGAAGATGCCAAAGCAAATGCGAAAGTAATTGATATGCAAATATAATCAGCATAAATTATCTAAAACTTCTTTAATATAAGCTTTATAAAATTCTTTTAATTTACTCGGCTTTTTAATTTTGACATTTTTCCCCCATTTAAAGAGTTCAAAACATATTGCCATAAGTCCGCCCGAGGTAAATTTTACTTTAACATTACCGCTATCAAGCCGTTTAATTTTTTGCGTTGGGTGAAAATGGTAGTTTAGAACATCCTCAGCTATTGATTTATCAAATTCCAATACAACATTAACGGGTTCTTCCTGATATATTGAAAATGATTTATTACAATATTCCTTCAATGAAAATTTCTCGTCTTTGTCAAAATATTCTTCGGTAATTTCAAGATTTTTTATTTTATCAACCTTATAAAGCCTCAAATCATTTACATACTCATTATAGCCTACAAGATAATATTTATCTGAAATTATCACACCATAAGGATTTAGAGTGATTGTGCGGTTTCCTTTATCCGTTAGATAATCAAACTTAATTTTTTTAAACGAGAGCATTGCACATCTAAGCATTTCCATAGTTTTAGGGTCGGCTTTTACCCTTGAATACTGCCTTACGGCAAAGCCTTCAGATTCTATAACAGCTTCAATATCGTTTTCTAAGGCCCTTGCGTTTTTTTGAGGGGTCAGCGCTTTTATTTTTAAAATCAATTCATTAAGCTGTTTTTTCTTGTTTTCATCATCCGATAGACCCTTTAAATACTCTAAATTTGCAAAATCATCAACCGAAAAAGAAATTAAAGAGTTCATTGTACCTTTAGCAAAACGCCAGCGCTTTTTCTTATCAAATGACGGTACTTCTTCGATTTTTTCAGGGAACATTTCAAATAATAATGTTTTCATCCGTTCAGCAGAGCGCCTTGAGCATTCAAAATGCTCTTGAATATCATAAATACAAAGCCCCGTGAAGCTGTTTTGAAACATCATTGCGAGTTCTATTATCTGTTCCGCTTTATTTAATCGTGACATTTATTTTCCCTTATTGTATATACTTTTTCTAAATCAGCTTGAACTTTTTTCTTTAATTTTTCTACGGTGTAATTTGATATATCAATTTTTTTGTATAAATACATTTCTTTATCATTGCTGTAACCGCCCCAAGTACCTGTACTCTGAGGCTTAAAAAACTCACTGTATTCTTTGCACAAGTAATCATAGCCTGCTTGTTTATTTTCTTTATCTCTACGTCCGTTTTTTGGCTTTGTTATGCCACATTGAGCCTTATGTAATCCTGCGTAATATCGATAATACTTTCCCCATAAACTTACACCAAGGTAGCACAAATCGCGTCTTTTCTCTTCATCATCATCCCAAGCACCGGGAAAATAAAAAAGAATATCACTATAGACTTTTAAATCTCTACCGCAATCAATATCTATTTTATCTATTTGTCCTTTAAATTCAAAACCTTCCAAAACAGTTTCAGTTAATTTTGAAATAAAAATTTTTTCAATGGTTTTAGAAAAATTTATCTTTTCTGCTTCTTTCTGTATGTCCAAATCCTTGATTATTTTTATTAAATCATCGATTTTATCGTCTGAATTAATAATAATACTACTTTTTAGATTATTTAATAATTCCAAAAAATTAATATAGTTTTTAATTATTACATAATCATCTTTTTCTATTGAATTTATTTTTCGACTGAATAAAGATTTTGAGTTATTTAATGCTTTTTGCAATCCGTTTTTTATATCTTCATAGAAATTCATCTCCGATAATGAAAAAGTAGGTTTAAAATAACTGATTAATTTAATTTCTTTTTTTTCATTCTTGCATTCATTATAGTACTTTTTTAATTGGTTTTGATTTGGCATACATTTAAATTTATTTTCAATAATTATATGTTTATCATTTATTTTTAACAGTAGATCATTATTATTTTCTTCTCTAAAAACTTTTACTTCACTTTTTCCATCATATTTTGGATAAAAAACAGATGTAAAAATTTTCGGATATTTTCTAATCATCCAAGCCCACACATTACTATGAAACAATTCTCTTGATGTTAAAGACATTGAGAACATTGCATTATCGGATAATTTTTCTATTATTTCAAGAATTTTATCTTTATACATTTTATATCCTTATTTTTCCTAACATTTTTATTCTACCACATAACCATGTCATATTTTGACATGGGTGCGAGTAATAATAAAAAAAGGAGGATTAATCATGATAGAAAAAGACTTACTTGAAAAAGTTAAAAATCAAATTTTAGAACTGCAAAAACCTTTAATTCAGACAGGTTTTAGAGATTTGGATTTGTTATTGGCATCTGTCGAAAAATCAAGCATTATAACAATCGGGGGAAGACCTGCTATGGGTAAAACCTCATTTGCCGTTTCAATTATGTTAAAGTTCTTGGAACAAAATAAAAAATGTTTATTTTTTTCTTTGAGAAGAAGCAAAGGTTACTTTATAAAAAGGATTATTCCGACAATAGCTGAAGTTGATTCTTCAAGATTTAATAAAAATACAACAGCATTAAACGAAAATGAAAAAGAAAAAATCTCAGCTGCTTTTGACAAATTATCAGAATTTAATTTAACAATTATTGATGACGTACAAAAAATTGAAGGAATAAAAGAAAAAATCGAACAAGAAAAGCCTGAAATTGTATTTATTGATTATCTGCAATTAATTGATACCCCGGCAAAAAAACAAAGAAATGATGCAATTGAAGATATAATGCGAAGTTTAAAAGAAGTCGCAAAAGATAATAATTGTATAATTTTTCTTTTATCTCAATTATCAAGAGCCATAGAAAGCCGATGTGATAAAAGACCAATGCTTTGCGATTTAAGAGATTCGGGTGCAATTGAAACAATTTCTGATGTCGTCTTATTTATATACAGAGACGAATATTACAACAGAGATATTGTTGAAAATAGAGGCAAAGCCGAAATTATTGCAGCTAAAAACAGTTATGGTTCAACATCCGTATTAGAACTTTTATTTAGAGCACCAATTATGAAATTTTTGGAGCCGATTAGAGTTTATGATTTTTAATAAAAATAAAATTTTTATAACAAAAGAACTTTATTATACGGTTAAATTTATAAAAAACCGTATAATATATGTTCCCAATGATGAATTGAAGAAAAAACAGAGATTTTTCCTGAAAGCAATAAAATGGCTGTATCCTTATAAAATAAATACGCAAGAGTGCGCTAAAATCCACTCGGGCAAAAAGTGGATTTTAAAAATGGATATAAAAGATTTTTTTAATTCCGTACCTTATAACTCTATTGAGGAAGTCATTAAAAAAATTTGTTTAAGATTAAATAAAAACGAGAAACTCTCTGACTATTTGTCGCTTGTAACAGTCAATTCAAAACTTCCTGTGGGTGCACCAACTTCAAGCCATATAGCAAATGCCTGTTTTTTGCCTATAGATAAAAATATAAGTGCTCTATGCAATGCTTTTGGGGTTGATTATACAAGATACGTTGATGATTTAACCTTTTCATCATACAGCAGGGAAAATCTTAAAATCATAGAAAACAAAGTAAAAGAAATATTGATTTTCTACGGTTACAAAACAAATCAAAAAAAAACAAAATATATATCCGATAATAAACAGCAAAATATTTTAGGGCTTGTGGTAAATAACTATAAAGTAAGATTAGCTAAAGACTTTAAACGTAAAATCAGAGCTATGCTTCACAGCTACTTCGTTTTTATAAGCAGAGAAAATAAAGATATTAAATATCTTGCTTGGAATGAAAAAAGAAAACAAAGCCTTAAAGGTTATCTTGCGTATATAAAGCACACTGATAAGGCATTTTATAACCAATTAAAAATATATTCTAAAAAATTGGCTTGTAAGTATTGCGTTGAAGTTTATTTTGAATATTTATAACTGCAGTAAAATCAAGAAACCGACCTTAAATATAAGGTCGGACTTGAATTTTTAAAGTTCACGAGCGATAGCGAGTGGACGAAGTCGCTCTTGGGGTTTTACCGCGGCTAAAGGCGAAACACCTGCCTGTATAATTATTATAATATAGCTTTATGTCATTTCGTGACATATAATTAATTTGTCCGCTACATCGATAATTTCTTTTTGTGTGCTTGCTACTATATATTGTCTGTGTTTTGAATTTTCTTTTAAAATCTTTGCATAGTTTATTAGTGCATTATGGTCTAAGGTGCAGCCGCAATCATCAATAAATTCCGCATTTAAGTTTTGTTCTTTGAGTTGGTTTAATAATCTTGTTTTGCCTGAACCGTTAGCACCTGTTATTACGGTTAAATTTGGTGATAATTTTTCAATAATATTTTTCATTGTTCTTACTCCTTATATCTATAATCTTCTATGTGTCTGTCATCAGAGCATTCTATTTCTATTTTTAAAAGGATAAGATTTATAATTAAACCAATACCTTTGTGGTCTATATTTTTTAATCTGTAATTAAACTCAAAACCTAAAGACAAATAGCCTTCATTAAAAGATGAGCAATAAAGCGATACAAATATTTCTAAACTGACATGTTTTGTTATTTTCAGGATAATAACTATTGAATGTATTGGTTTTACGTAATTTACATTCAGCCATTTTGTTTTTATAAGTCTTAAAATAACTAATTTATTTGATTTTATATCATCCGATACCATTGTTTTAACCTTTTTCTTTATTATGCACTACAACTGCGGCAATTTGTGTCATAAAAGCAAATAAAGAAGGGGCGAACAGTGAATGTCTTGAAATTTCCTCTCTCGGGCAAGTGCCTCATTTTACCGATTTATATTAAATCTCTCCAATTCTATTAGAGCCAAACTTTAAACCGGCTATGCCGGCGGAAATTCCGCTCGAACCATATACAAGGCTCTGCCTTGCGGGGTTCTCATCCCCGTATCATTATAAATCCCAAAAAAATAAAAAAAACGGAGAGGGCAAGCATCTTGGAATTTCCTCTCTCTCGGGCAAGTGCCTCATTTCGCTATCGCTTGTCATTCGGCTTGCCCTCTTTTATTCGAACTCTTTCGCTTTGCTCTCTTCGTTCTACGGAAATTCCGCTCGAACCATATACAAGGCTCTGCCTTGCGGGGTTCTCATCCCGTATCATTATAAATCCAAAACAAATAAAAAAAACGGAGAGGGCGGGATTGTCTTGACTTGTTCGCGTTAAACGGCATTCCGTTTCGTATGTTCCTCACATACGAAACTTCAGCCTCTGCTCACAAGTCGCTCGAACCATATACAAGGCTCTGCCTTGCGGGGTTCTCATCCCGTATCATTATAAATCCAAAACAAATAAAAAAAACGGAGAGGGCGGGATTCGAACCCGCGGCAAGGTCGCCCCTGCACAAATTTTCGAGATTTGCACCTTAAACCGCTCGGACACCTCTCCAACTTATTTCTATTCTCATACAAAAAAAGTTTATTAACAATAAATTGTCAAAAAATTTTTTTTGTATTATATTTAAATCAACATTCCCCTTTCGTCTAATGGTAGGACGCAACACTCTGGATGTTGCTATCGAGGTTCGAATCCTTGAGGGGGAGTTTTTTTTACCAAATAAAACTATCATACTAACTATTTCAAAATATTATTTCTAACAATAATTTTTTAAATTTAATTGACTAACAGTTACTCTCAAGATTTATTATAATATTATCGGAGGTTTTTTATGAAAAGAAGAGAATTTATTATAAACTCTGCGCTTGCGTTAGGCGGTACTGCAATTCTCTCAGGATGCGGCAAAAAAGAACCTGTTAAATCAGAAAATCAAATTGACAGAAGACAATACAAGGATATAACGGTTCCGCTCTTGGGATTTGGTTGTATGCGCCTTCCTATGGACGGCAATAAAATTGACATGGTTGAACTGGAAAAAATGACAGAGTATGCTTTTAGCCACGGTGCTAATTATTTTGATACCGCTTATATGTACGTGGATGGCAATTCCGAAAATGCAATAGGCAAGGTGCTTAAAAAATATGACAGAAGTTCTTTTATTCTTGCGGATAAAAGTCCCATATATAAAATGAATTCACAAAGCGATGTCAGAAAAATTTTTGATGAACAGCGAAAAAAATGCCAGGTCGATTATTTTGATTTTTATATGTGCCATAACATCAACATAAGTACTTTTGAGCAGTATAGAAATGTAAGAATGGTAGAAGAACTGGCTAAACTCAAAGAGGAAGGTCTGATAAAATACTTTGGTTTTTCATTCCACGGCACTCCTGAAATTTTAAGAGAGGTAGTGAAAGACTACAATTGGGATTTTGCACAGCTGCAGGTAAATTATTTGGATTGGGATGTAGTAAAAGCACATGAACAGTATGATATAGTTCAAGCGCTCGGCATACCCGTTACGGTTATGGAACCTTTAAGAGGCGGCGGATTAGTTAACTTGAGTGAAAAAGCACTTGCTAAATTAAAAGAAAATTATCCTAATGCAACACCTGCCGAGTTCGGTTTAAGATGGGCGGCAAGTCAAAATAATGTTGTAACTGTTTTAAGCGGTATGAGTAATCTTAAACAGATGAAAGAAAATATTGCCGTTTTTGAAAACTTTACTCCGATGAATGAACAGGAATTAAAAACTGCTGATGAAATGGCTAAAATTATCCAATCTCAAGGGGAAATTAACTGTACTGCTTGTAAATACTGTATGGAAGTTTGTCCGAAAGGTATAAACATTCCTGCAATATTTGCGCTTTATAACCAGTACAAAGTAACAAACAGCCCATTTCACTTAAAAATATATTATGAAACATTAAGTGACAGCGAAAAAGCAACTAATTGCATTAAATGCGGATTATGCAATAAAAATTGCCCGCAAAATCTGCCTATACCTGACTTATTGGCACAGGTACAACAGGAATATGAAAAGGCTAAGGCAAGTTCATAATGTTTTATAAAATAAGATTAACGATTGCAATTTTAATATTTATAACGGCATTACTTGCTCTTTTGGGAATTTTTTATCCCCTTCACTTATTTGATATTCAAATAGCCCCCTTAATTCAAAGAGTAATTATTGATTTTTCAATTATAAGCGCAGTCTCTATAGGCATATTGCTGTTATTAACAATATTATTCGGAAGAATATACTGTACAACATTATGTCCGTTTGGGATTTTACAAGAATTAATCGCATTCTTTCGAGGTAAAGGGAAGTAAAAAACAAGAAAAAACCTGCCCGTTAAATATTTTATAACTGCAATAGCATTCGGAATAATGATAGGCGGAAGCGCAATTATAATAAGATATATAGAGCCGTATACATATTTTGGTTCCGCTGTAACTTTATCTGTTATAGGTATTATTGCAGTCATTACAATTATTATGCTTTCAATATTTAAAAACAGATACTTTTGCACAAACATTTGCCCTGTCGGATGTTTATTGGGGTTATTATCCAAAATCTCACTTTTTAAAATATACATAAAAGAGGATGACTGTTTATCCTGCGGTATGTGTGAAAGAAACTGTCCATCAGGCAGTATTGAAGTTAATAAAGCTAAAGTGGACAATGAAACTTGTGTTAAATGTTTTAAATGCCTTAATTTGTGTCCTAAAAATGCTGTAACTTACGGTATAAAACCAAAAGAAGAAGTAAAATTCAGCCTTAAAAGACGTGAGTTAATCACCTTTAGCGCTGCCCTTGTTATCTGTGCGGGTGCAATAAAAGCAGGAATTGAAATAGGAAAAACCGCTGCCGGAAAAATAAAAAATATTATTCTGCCTGCAGGTGCTATTGATGCTCAAAGAATGTTCAATAAATGCTTAAACTGTAATCTGTGCATAAATGCATGCCCGAATAAAATCTTAACAAAAGCCGATAAAGACTTTGGTGCGGTGCATATTGACTACACAAAAGGCGAAAAATACTGTAAGTACGACTGCAGGGAATGTGCAAAAGTTTGTCCTTCAGGTGCAATAAAGAAAATTCCGCTTGATGAAAAGCAAAAAACAAGAATTGCAATGGCTGTAATAAATCCTGATAAATGCAGTAAAAACGGAGTTTGTATAAATGTATGTCCTGTACATGCAATAACAATGGAAGAAAATCAAAGTGCAAAGGTAGATGCCTCAAAATGTATAGGCTGCGGAAGGTGTAAAACTGTTTGTAATTCAGGGGCTGTTGAAATATTTGCAATAAATGAACAGCAAAGAGTATAATCTTTTTAAAAGGAGAAAAATATGTCGCTTGGAATAACAGAAATTACTTTAATAATTATTGTAATATTGCTTTTATTCGGAGGTAAAAGAATACCTGAACTTGCAAGAGCTTTAGGTAAAGCCTCTTATGAATTTAAAAAGGCAAAAGATACAATTAAAAAAGAAACAGACGAAATCAAAACAGCTATAGAAGAGTCGCAAGAACCACCGACAGAATTTAAGAGTGATGAAATCTAATAATGAGCGATGAAGAGAAAGATGAAAGTTTAATTTCTCATCTTGAAGCATTAAGAGGAACTCTGTTGAAATGCTTTGTTTCTCTTTGTGTTGTTCTGCCTTTTACCTTCTTTATTGCGCCAAAGGCGCTTAACTGTTTAATGAAAATTTTAATCGGAGCAAATAAAGTCACTTTTAATTATTTTTCTCCGACTGAAGTTTTTCTTTTGCAGATAAAAATGGCTATTGTTATTGATTTAGTTATATGTTTTCCTTATATTGCAAAAAAGATATGGGATTTTATCCTGCCTGCCCTATACGATAATGAAAGAAAATTTATAAAGTCTATAGTTTTTTTATCCAGCGGGCTTTTTATCTGCGGAGTATTATTTTGTTTGTTTTTAATTCTTCCTTTAATAATAAATTTCGGAATGAGTTTTCAAGCTGTAAATATTCAAGCGGTATTTGGTATTTCAAATGTAATTAATTTATCACTATGGCTAATGGTTGTTTTCGGATTAATGTTTCAAATGCCGTTAATAACTCATTCGCTAATAAAATCAGGAATTATAGATTATGAAACGATTGCGGATAAAAGGCCGTATATTGTTGTAATATTACTAATCATAGCGGCAATTTTAACTCCGCCTGATATTATCAGCCAGATAATGCTTTTTGTACCTTCATACAGCTTATTTGAACTGGGACTAATCTTCTCAAAAAGGAGTAAAAATGAGTGATAAATATATAGATATAGATTTTGCAAAACTTGATATAGAACGGCAAAAAAGACGGGGATGTTCAGAAGCCGTTTTCTGCGAATGCAAAACGAATGTTCAGCTTATTGAAATCTTTAAAACCTTTAAATCTAAAGGGCAGAATATTTTAGGAACTCGTGCTTCAGCCGAGCAGTATGAGGCGCTGAAAAAAGAATTCCCCGATATACAATATAATGCTCAGGGCAGAGTATTAACACTTATTCAAAATAAAATAACAAAAGTCGGTGAGGTCGCTGTCTGTACTGGCGGAACGGGCGATATCCCCATTGCTGAAGAAGCCTCAGCTACAGCTGAATTTTTCGGAAGTAATGTCACAAAATACTATGATATAGGAATTGCAGGCATACACAGGTTATTTGATAAGATAGATAATATCAGAAATGCTAATGTGATTATTGCTGTTGCAGGCATGGAAGGGGCTTTGGGCGGAATTATAGCGGGGCTTGTTGATATTCCCGTTATTGCAGTTCCGACTTCCATTGGTTATGGGGCTTCATTTAAAGGATTATCGGCACTTTTGACAATGTTAAATTCCTGCGCGGAGGGGATGACTGTAGTTAATATTGATAACGGATTTAATGCGGGCTACAGTGCCAATCAAATTAACAGAAAAATCAGTCTTGCTAAAAAGGAGTAATAAATGGATTTATATTTTGAATGTTATAACGGTATTTCGGGCGATATGGCGGCAGCAGCTTTGCTTGACTTGGGAGCGAGCAGGGAAAAACTTGAAAAAGCATTTAAATCAATGGGGCTTGATGATGAATTTAATTATGTAATTTCAAGAAAATCCGTTAATGCAATAACAACGGTTGATTTTGATGTTATTTTAAAAAAACATGAAATGCACCATAGTGAACACCATCACGAACACAGAAATCTTAATGATATAAATTTTATTATAGATAAAGCTGATATTTCTGACAGTGCAAAAAAACTTGCAAAGAAAATTTTTAAAATAGTAGCAGAGGCGGAAAGTAAAGTCCACGGCAAAGACATAAATGAAGTACATTTCCACGAAGTCGGGGCTATTGATTCCATTGTTGATATAGTTAGTTTTTCAGTACTTTTGGATGATTTATCTCCCGATAAGGTTTATTTCTCGACCTTAACTGATGGGCAAGGCTCTGTAGAATGTCAGCATGGAACAATCCCGGTACCGGTTCCCGCTGTATGCGAAATAGTTTCAAATTATAAATTACCCTTTAGAATATCGGATAATAACGGAGAAATGGTAACTCCGACAGGGGCTGCCATAGTTGCAGCACTCTATAGCGGTGAAAAATTACCTCAAGAGTTTATAATTAACAAAACAGGCTGCGGAGCAGGTAAAAGACCTTATAAAAATCCCGTTTTAAGAGTTTTTAGTATCTCTTATAACTAATAAGGTTGCAATAATCATAATAATAAGTGCCGTATAAAACCTTAACAGCGGTTTTTCATTTAATATTATAAGCGAAAAAACCACACCGAAATACGGCGCTAGTGAATATATAGCACCTGTTTTTGAAGCCCCTAAATATCTTTGCGCATATATATAAAAGCAAACACTTATTCCGTATGAGAAAAATCCCAAAAGCATTGTTAATAACATCCATTTGATTGACGGAAATACTTCCCCCATTATTAATGCAATAATTAATCCGCCTAAACCTGAAAAAACTCCTTTAATTATTGTTATCTGCCGTGTATCTTTTATACTGAGCAATCTTGTAAAATTATTTTCCAACCCCCAGCAAATGCAAGATAATAAAACAAAAATCGAACCTATATTAAAAATAAAACTTCCGTTCCCTTCAAAAACTAAAATTATACTCGCCAAAGTTATTAATATAATTGCAAAAAAAAGTTTCTTTGATATGCTTTCTTTAAATATCAAAAATGCAAACATCATCGTTGCTGCAAGTTCAAAATTACCTAAGAGTGAAGCATTTGCGCCCGTTGTTTTGGATATCCCGAACATTAAAAAAATAATTGCACCAATATCAAGTATTACCATACATATTGAATATGGTATTTCTTTTTTTGTTAAAGATAACCCGCTGTTAAAATGTTTAAAAATTGCCGTTACCAATAAGCCAAAACCTGCGCCCAAATACAACAGAGCACCCATCATTACGGAAGGAATATTATTTTCTATGAGTTTAGCAAAAGGAACACATAATGCAAATAACATTGCAGAAGCTAATGCACTCATAAACGCATATAAATTTTTATGTTGTATTAGTTTTTTCATATTTACTACTTAGTTATAAACTAAATTACATATTACTGCAAATGATAAATATAAGGGTAAATTATCTAAGAATATAAAACACTCACTATAAATGGGATATAATTTTATTCCTATTTCTCTTACATTATACTATTATGATTTAATTTAAAATTTTCAAAAACATCAAAAGCACGTTTTACAACTTTATCTATATCATAATATTTATAATCACCAAGTCTTCCAAAGAAATATATATTTTTTAATTTTTCGGTTTCTTTTTTATATTTGTTATAAAGTTCAATATTTTCAGCATTTAATATAGGATAAAATCTTTCATTTTTTCCGGGTTCGAAATCAGACGAATATTCTTTAGCAATTACTGTTTTTTCAGATTTATCATCAAGATAATGTTTATATTCATGAATTCTTGTAAAATCATAGTTACAAGGATAATTTACAACGGCACCTCGCTGATAATATTCTCTGTCATATTCTTCAAATTTAAAATTTATACTTCTATAAGAAAGCATGCCATACTTATATTCAAAGAACTCATCAATTGAACCGGTATAAAATAAATTTTCATAAGTTTCTTTAAAATCTTGAAATTTTGTATTCAATCTTAACTCAATATTAGGATGATTAATAATGTTTTTAATTAATTTTGTATAACCTTCAAGAGGTATACCTTGATATTTATCTTGAAAATATCTGTTATCACAGCTTATATAAACAGGAACTCTTGCCGTGACAGCCGAATCAATATCAGATGGCGTTACCCCCCCCCATTGCTTTATCGTATAATGCAAAAATACTTTTTCATATATATATTCAGCAAGGAACTTTAAATCTTCATCATTTTGTTTCATAAATTCAAGTATTGGAACTTTTGTATTATATGAAAAATTTTCCAGTAATTTATTTTCTAATCTTGCGGCAAGAGAAGAAGGAAAAACATCATAAATTGAACTCAGATTAAACGGAATATATGTTTGTATTCCGTCTATTATTGCAATGACTTTATGCATATAAGTATTAAATGATGTAAATTTATTTAAAAAGTCCCACACATCTTTATAATTGGTATGAAAAATATGAGAACCGTACTTATGAATCATAATACCGTTTTTATCTTTAAAATCATAAGAATTACCGCCGATATGTTCTCTTTGCTCTAATATAACAACCTTTTCTCCAAGTTCTTCTGCTATTTTTCTTGCGATAACCGCACCGGAAAAACCGCTTCCAATAATTAAATTTTTTATTTCGGGCATACTCTTTTTTCCCATTTTTCTTTTTTTATTCCAAAACACATTAATATTTTATTTCGTACCAAATGATTAAATTTATAATTTATATACCTTCCAAACTTAGGATCTTCAATTAATAATGGAGCATTTGCTACTTTTATTCCCTGTTTTTGTTTATAATTTATAAAAATTGCAGTTAGCCTCTCACTTAAAAATCCATAAACTCTTTTTTGATATTCCTCCCTTTTTAAAACCTCGGGTTGAATTTGTTTTTCCAATTCAAATAAAATACTAAAAAGCCAATCTGAATATTCATTAAATAAATCTCTCTTAGCTACTATCATATTAGCTTGATAAATACTATTTTCCCTCATAAATATTCTCAAAGCCTCCTCATACATATAAGGATACTTATCTTTAATGATATCAAGTGTCTTATCCA
Organism: Candidatus Gastranaerophilales bacterium; assembly: GCA_947625305.1. Lineage (GTDB taxonomy): Bacteria > Cyanobacteriota > Vampirovibrionia > Gastranaerophilales > Gastranaerophilaceae > Avigastranaerophilus. The sequence goes on from CANQNW010000010.1 coordinate 75,396, forward strand.
TATCTGAAGAAAAATGATGTTTTTGGTAATTTTTATATACTGTTCCTTCATTAGAATGAGAGGAAAACGGCAAAATTATATCATAATTATTAAACAGTTCTTCTATACGATTACGTTCCAGTCCATATTTACTGCAAAATTTTTTTGAAAATTTATAGAACTTAGTATCATAGGTTTTCAAATTTAAAAAACGCCTATAATGAAAAAGTCCTTTTATATCAGAATTATCATTTTTCCATAACCAATACAATACCGTTAATTCACAAAAATACGGATTTTTTTGAGAAATATTATCACCGGTATTATCACCCGGCAAACCCAAATCAAGACTTGAACAAGCTTTACCTGCATGAATAGGATATAAAACTTCACTATTTGGAATATAAAATGATTTATGATAGCAAACACATATTTTTATTGATTTATGCGTACTTTCTTTAATATTTGAAATAATATTTTTCAAATTTTGTCTCTCTCCCTTCAGAAAAACGAAAATATTCTCTAAATTGATTACTGTTATAGCGTATTAAAGCAATTATACATTATTCAAAACTTTATGTAAATAAATTATGCTTTTAGGTTATAAAGTAAAATATACTGTCTTCTTGAATATTTTGCCAATCCTAAAATTTTTATGTATAATAATTCTACACTATAAAATTACTTTTGTTAAATTTAACTAACAGAAACGAGGAGAAATGAATAATCCTATTTTTTCTAAATATATAGAAGGAAATCATAAGATAATAAAGCTATTCGGGTTAAAATTAAAATTAAAAAATCCCCCCCCGATATCAGTTTTGACTGATTATTTGTTAAATATTGCACCTCATGTGAGTGTGCCAAGAATTGAAATACATATAAGTGAACATTGTAATCTAAACTGCCAAAGTTGTTCTCATTTTTCACCAATTGCAAATCCTGAATTTTTATCTTTAGAAGAATTTGAAAAAGATATAAAAAGATTATCAGAGTTAACACAAAAAATAGGATTTATTAATATTTTAGGCGGCGAACCTTTATTAAATCCAAAATGCTGTGAATACTTGGAAACAGCAAGAAAATATTTCCCCGATGTACAAATAAATTTAGTTACGAACGGAATTCTTTTACCTGCTCAAAAGGATTCATTTTATGAAGATTTAGCAAAAAATAATATTACTTTAACACCTACAAAATATCCTATAAAAGTTAATTGGAATAAGGTTAAGGACTCTTGTAAAAAATATAATGTTAATTTAAATTTTTATAACAGTGAAAAAGTTATAAAAACCTCCTATAAAATACCCTTAGATATAAATGGAAAAGGACATGAGCAAATAAACTATTTAAAATGTATTTTCCCGGGATGTATACAATTACATAAAGGCAGAATATACAGATGTCCGATTGCTGCTTATATAAAACATTTTAATAAATTTTATAATCAAAATCTTGAAATTGGAGAAGGCGATTATTTAGATATATATAAAATAAAAGATGTTCAAGAAATATTAGATTATATAATAAAACCAATACCTTTTTGCAGACATTGTGTAACAAATAAGGCAATAAGCGGGCTGAAATGGCAGCTATCTTCTAAAAAAATTGAAGAATGGATTTTGTAATAATTCAGGTATTTTATTGTATTTTCAGCAATAAATAAACTCTATATAAAAGAAAACTCCGCTTTTTTCTTTCGATATAATCTAGTGTCGCACTCTGCCACCGATTGTCTTGAAATTTCTTTTTGCTCGGGATAGTCGCTCAACTTCATTACGGCGTTTCGCTTTGTAACAACACTTTGTGGTTTATCGTAAGATTTTGTTCGGACAATTTAAACTATATTAAATTTGTAATTATTCTTGATTAAAAAGAAAAAGTAAACTATCATTATAATGATAAACTGAAAAAGATATTGAAACGGGAAAAAATGCTGCTGAACGAATTTGAATTAAAATTAAAAGAAATAGGATTAACCAGAGGGGGGGGGTACAACCTTTTTGTTTCCTCTGATGTAACTTTATTGATGATTGATGCAATGAGACGCAAAGAAAAAATAACCTGCGACGATATTATTAATTTGCTTCAAGAAATAGTCACACCTCAAGGCAATTTAATTTTTCCCACATATAATTGGGATTTTTGTAAGGGAGTTACGTTTGATTACCATAAAACTCTTTCCAAGACTGGAGCTCTTACTCAAAGAGCGCTTGAAAGAGGCGATTTCATCAGAACAAAACACCCGATTTATTCTTTTGCCGTTTGGGGAAAAGATGCAAAATACCTGGCAAGCCTTGAATATACGGATTCCTTCGGCGAAGATTCGATTTTCGGCTGGTTTGAAAAAACACAGACAAAAAATTTATTAATCGGCTTGGAGGCTGGATTAAGCGAAACATTTATTCATTTTTGCGAAGAAAGAGTAGGAGTACCTTATAGATTTATAAAGAAATTTACCGCCGATTATATTGATAAAAACGGCAAAAAAGATACAAGAACATATACAATGAATGTAAGACCACTGGATAAACTGGCAGATAATCAATCAGCACCGATGAAAGAATTATATCTGAAATCCGGAGCTGAAAAAAGAACCATGTTTTATAATACTCTTTTAAGATTGTTGGATATGAAAAAAGCATATGTTTGCGCAGAAGAGGCTATCATATACGGCGATTCAATCAGAACAATGGAATATTGGAATAATATTGATATTGTTAATGCCGGAAAAAATATGTATGCATTAATAGAAAAATTATTCCCTTATTGCAGGTCATTAACGGGCGAAGGAGTAAGACAAACTTTAAGAGATATAAAAGAAATAATTCCGGAATTTCAAATTCATGAAGTACCGACAGGAACACAAGTTCAAGATTGGACAATCCCCAAAGAATGGAATATATCTGACGGCTGGATAAAAAATTCAAAAGGTAAAAAAATTATTGATTTTAAGGAAAATAACCTTCATATAATGGGGTATTCAACTCCGATACATAAAAAGGTTAATCTTAAAGAATTAAAAGAAATTACCTACACCATGCCCGACCAGCCTGATTTAATTCCATATATAACTTCTTATTATAAAGAACGTTTTGGGTTTTGTATGAGCCAAAATCAACTGGATTCATTAAAAGAGGACGAATATGAAATTTTTATAGATTCAACTTTAAAAGAAGGTTCTCTAACCTATGCAGACCTTGTTATCAAAGGGGAAACAGATGAAGAAATAATGTTTACAAGTTATATCTGCCACCCTTCTATGGCAAATAACGAGTTATCGGGTCCTGCACTTATTGTTGAATTAATTAAATATTTAAAACAAAGAAAAAACCGTTATACATACAGATTTGTTCTAAATCCGGAAACAATCGGTTCTATTACTTATATAACAAAGAATATTGAACATTTAAAATTAAAACTTAAAGCAGGTTTTGTTTTGACCTGTGAGGGAGATTGCGGAGATTTTACGTATCTTGCAAGCAGATACGGAAATACTCTTGCCGATAAGGTCGCAAAATGTATATTATCAACAGAACAACCGAGATATAATTCTTGTTCATTTTTAGACAGAGGTTCTGATGAAAGGCAATACTGTTCGCCGGGAGTTGATTTACCCGTTTGCTCCGTCATGAGAACGAAATATGGAATATACCCTCAATATCACACTTCAGGTGATAATTTGGATTTGGTTTCTTATTCTTCTTTGGCGGAAACTTATGATATTTATTTAAAAATTATTAATGCACTTGAAGAAAATAATTATTACAAAATCAAATGTCTTTGCGAACCGCAATTAGGAAAGAGAGGCTTATATCCCACAATCAGCACCAAAACGTCGAGTAAAATTGTTGAAAACATGATGAATGTTTTAACTTATCTTGACGGAAAAAATGATTTATTTGATATATCAGAAATCACAAAAGTTAAAATTTCCGAAGTTATAAACATTGTTAAAAAATTAAAAGATGCAGAACTAATTGAATACTAAAGTTATATTAAAATAATTATGAATAAGTTATAATTTTTGTATTATTTCATCCCGAACAAAAGCTGTGATAATTATAAATATTAACAATAGAACTTGTTACATCAGCGCTTTTCAGCTTTTTTTATTTCTTTTGCCTGTGCACATTATTAATACTTATATAATTTACTGTCGCACTCTGCCACCGACTGTCTTGAAATTTCTTTTTGCTCGGGATAGTCGCTCGACTTCGTCTTGCACTCGTTTCACCCTCGCTTACCGGTCTTGTTTCCGTCCGAAATTTCGTTCCTCTTCGCTGTACAAATAATCAGACTTCACTTCGTTACGCATACAAGCTCGCAAAGTTCGCATTGTAAAGTAACTTGAGGTTACAGAAAAAGTAACACAAATTTCCAGAAAATAAAATACAATATGACCGTTTTTGACAGAAAGATGTTGTATAATTAGAATATGGATAACAAGCTGGAAGATTTTTTAAATAATAAGGATTATTACTTTATTCACTATGCAAGTGAAGGATTTTATAACGGCTCAAGCCCTGCCCCTAAAATTTCGTGCATTGTAATTTATAATGATAGTGAGTTGAATAAGGATAAAAAACGATTCTCTCCTATGGATTATCTTGATGGAAACGATTTAGAAACCGCAGAAAAATTATGCCTTGAAAAATTCAAACAAATCATCTCTAACCCTAATATTTGCTTTATCCATTGGAATATGAATATGGAAGGGTTTGGATTTAAGGCAATATCAGCAAGAGCAAAGGATTTAGGTATTGATATGCCTGAAATCACTAATGACAGATTATTTGATTTATCTTCTTATGTAGCATACTTATCAGAAAAAAGACTTTCAATAAAGCAGGTTTTATGGTTTAATTCCTTGCTTAATGATGGTTTTTTAGACGGCAAAACGGAAACTGAGTATGCAAAAGAGGGCAGATTTGAAGAAATATTCAAATCCGTCAATGCAAAAGTGGTCGGATTATCTATGCTTATTGATGAAATAAAAAACAATAGTTTAAAAACCGAAAATCCGTTTCCTGAACCAAATGACGGACTGACAAAAGAAGAACGCAGAGCTCTTGCTCTAAAAGTAGCCGAATCAAGAGAAAGGATGTTTAAGGAGATAGAAGAACACAACAGAAGAGTTTTGGAACATAATAAAAGAGTAATGGAACAGCCGATATATCAAGAAGTTGACGAAGGCTTTTTGTTCTTTGACTCCAATCATCCGTTTTTATCTATGTTCATTAATTGGTTTGGAAATAGGTAAATATTACTTAGGAGTATAGTTTATAATATAACAAGCTATTTCATATAATAATCAATGCATATTTTCATGGTACAATTAATTCAAGAGTTGTGAGGTATCAATGAATTTAAAAGATTTATCCGAACGTGATATTTGTACAAAAATTATAACCCCTAAAATAGAAAAAGCAGGGTGGGATAAAAACTCACAAATTCGTGAAGAAGTTTCTTTTACAGCAGGAAAAGTTATTATTAGGGGTAAACTTGTTTCTCGTGGCAAACAAAAGCGTGCTGACTATATCCTGTATTATAAAAACAATATTCCTATCGCTATTGTTGAAGCAAAAGATAACAATCATTCTGTTGGAGCAGGTATGCAACAAGCAATAGAATATGCTGAAATTCTTGATATTCCTTTTGTATTTACATCAAACGGGGATGCTTTTTTATTTCATGATAGAACTGTTGATTTAGGGAAAAAGGAAACAGAATTAAATTTAGATGAATTTCCTTCCCCTAAAACATTATGGGAAAAGTATAAGAAATTCAAGGGCATTGAAGCACAGGAAATTGAAGAAGTTTATACACAAAGCTACCATAAGGACACTAACGGGAAAGAACCCAGATATTATCAAAGAATAGCTATAAATAGAGCGGTTGAAGCAATTGCAAAAGGTCAAGACAGAGTTCTTCTTGTTATGGCTACAGGAACAGGAAAAACATATACTGCTTTTCAAATAATTTGGCGTTTATGGAAAGCTAAAAAGAAAAAAAGAATATTATTTTTAGCGGATAGAAATATTTTAGTAGACCAAACAAAAAATCAAGATTTTGCACCTTTCGGTGATAAAATGACAAAGATTACAAAAAGGCAGATTGATAAATCTTATGAAATCTATCTTGCACTATATCAAGGTTTAACAGGAAACGACGAAGATAAGGATGCTTATAAACAGTTTTCTCCTAACTTTTTTGATTTGGTTGTGATAGATGAATGCCATAGAGGAAGTGCAAAAGAAGATTCTGCTTGGAGAGAAGTCTTAGATTACTTTAGTTCTGCAACCCATTTAGGTTTAACTGCAACACCTAAAGAAACAAAAGAAGTTTCAAATATTGAATATTTTGGAGAACCCATATATACATATTCTTTAAAGCAGGGAATAGAAGATGGTTTTTTAGCCCCTTATAGAGTAATCAGACCACTTATAAACATTGACCTTGACGGTTTAAAACTTAAAGAAGGTACTATTGATAAAAAAGGTAACGAAGTACCAAATGAAGAATTCAACGTAAAAGATTTTGATAGAAAAATTGTAGTTGATGAAAGAACTGAGCTTGTTGCAAAACGGATTACTGAATATTTAAAGAAAAATAATAGATATGATAAAACCATTGTATTCTGTGTTGATATTGACCACGCAAACAGAATGCGTCAGGCTTTGGTTAATGAAAATCCTGATATGGTTAAAGAAAATTCTAAATATATAATGCAGATTACGGGTGATAATGACGAAGGGAAAAAAGAATTAGATAATTTTATAGACCCTGAAATTACTTATCCTGTAATTGCAACCACTTCAAAGTTAATGTCAACGGGAGTAGATGCTAAAACTTGTAAATTAATTGCAATCGATAGTAATATCAACTCTATGACCGAATTTAAACAAATAATCGGTCGTGGTACTCGATTAAGACCTGATTATAACAAATGGTATTTTACTATTCTGGATTTCAGAGGTGTTACAAGACTTTTTGAAGATAAGGAATTTGACGGAGAACCGGTTAAAATAAAAGAAGTCAAAGAGGGTGAAGAGTTTTCTGATGATGAACAAACACAAGAAGAAGTTGAAACACTTATTAATGAACTTCCTCAAGATGAAACAATTGTTGAACTCCCTCCTGATATTAATATAACCGAGATTGAAAATCCTACAAGAAAATTCTATGTAAATGGCATTGAGGTTGTTCAGGTCGGTGAACGTGTTCAATATTATGGTAATGATGGGAAATTAATAACAGAAAGTTTAATTGATTATACAAAGAAAAGTTTAAAATCTCAATTTGCAACTTTAAATGATTTTATTAAAAAGTGGTCTGAAACAGATAAAAAGACGGCTATTATAAAAGAACTTGAAGAACAAGGGGTAATGTTTCCTGAGTTATCGGATGAGGTTAAACAGAAAACAGGCAAGGATTTAAGTATTTTTGATTTAATCTGCCATGTTGCTTTTGATATGCCACCGCTTTCAAGAAAAGAGCGTGCAGAAAACGTTAAAAAACGCA
>CANQNW010000011.1 GCA_947625305.1 Candidatus Gastranaerophilales bacterium
AAATCTTTCGTTTTTACATAATATATATTATAATTATATATCGACTGACATGAAATATGACTTAAATGCTAATAAATATAATAATTCATCAATTGACTTTAAAATAGGTGATGCAAGAAATACTCTTCAAAATCTTAATACTGTATACGATATTATTTTTCTTGACGGTTTTTCTCCACAAAAGGCACCTCAGTTGTGGACAATTAATTTTATTAATTTGATTAAAAATAAAATGGATAAAAATTCTGTTCTTGTTTCCTATTCAAAATCAACTCCGTTTAGGAGCGCTTTAATTTATCTTGGTTTTAATGTAGGTAAAACATTTATTGATAATATCGACATGGGAACAGTTGCTTCTTTTGATAAATATAAAATTATAAATCCTCTTTCCAAATTTGATTATTCATTAATTAATACTCGTGCAGGATTATTTTATGAAGACCCTGATTTTTCTTTTAGCGCTTCTGATATTATTAAAAACCGTAATTATAAAATTTCTCTTTCTGACAGAATTTCTCATACTTCTTTCTTGAAGAATACAAAAATATTATAACTATATATCTATTAGATTTATAATATAAACTTTAATTAAAAAATTTTTAAAATTTAAAAAATATAATAAAATATTTTAGAGGTGATTTATGAAATACGATTTAATAGTTTTTGGCGGTGGTACTGCAGGAGTATCTGCTGCATATATTGCAAGTAAATTAGGTATTAAAACATTACTAGTTGAGAAATCTGATGTTTTGGGCGGTTCTATTACTCAAGGGCTTGTCGTTCCTGCTATGAAGGTTAACAGTTCAAATATTAATACTGAGTTTTATACTGATTTATTGACTTTTGCAAACAAATATTCCGCTCAGCATACTTATATCGATAATAATAGCGGCTGGTTTAACCCTGAACTCTTAAAAATAGTGTTCGACGACATGCTTAAATCTGTTAATTGCAATGTCCTTTTTTCTTCATGCCCGTCTGAGATTTCTCTTTCTTTTAATGACGGCTCTTTTAATGTGGTTTTATCTCATAAATTATTATCATTATATGTCGAAACGAAGTATATTGTCGACACGACATCAAACGGAGAAATTTTTAAAATTTTGGATTGTGATTTTCAAAATACTGATGAGAGAACACAGTCTCCATCTTTAAGGTTTAATATTGGCGGTATTAATACAAAAGAATTTGCCTCGTGGCTTATGGAATTTGATAAAGACAGAAATGTAACTACTGTTGAATTTGCTGAAAATCAGGTCTATTTATCTACTGCCTGCACATGGGATAAAAATAAAAATTGGGCTTTATCACCTATATTTGCTGAGGCAGTCGAAAAGAAAGTACTTGAATATGAAGATACTGCATATTTTCAGTTGTTTTCAATACCTTCTATGCCTGATTGCATTGCAGTTAATGCACCAAGAATTATATTAGATGAGGGCGATGATATTAGAGATCCGTTTGTATATTCAAGGGCTCTAATGAAAGGAAGAGAGCGAATTTGCAGGCTTGCTGAATTTTGCAAAAAATATTTTCCGGGTTTTGAAAACTCATACATCTCTCATATATCTGATATGCTTGGTGTAAGAGAATCATATAGAGTAAAAGGGCTTTATACATTTACCAAAGATGATATTATACATCCTAAAAAGTTTGAAAATGTTGCATTTTGTTCCGATTATCCAATAGATATTCATTCAAATAGTTCAAATGATGATGAACTGGAATTTTCAAATAATACATATCAAGTCCCGATTGAATGTTTAATATCCGAAAAATATAATAACTTATACTGCGCAGGGAGAATTATAAGTGCTGATTTTGATGCTCAGGCAGCTTTAAGAACACAAATGAGTTGTTTTTCAATGGGTGAGGCCGCAGCTAAGGACATTTATAAAAAATTATTTTCCGTATAATACAAAATTTTTACTTAAAAGTTTATACATTCGCGGGTTTTCCAGTTCCTGTTCGGTAATTTTTCTGCCGCCGTTTTTATAATATTCACTAATTGCATTATCAAGAGTATCTGTATATATAATTTTATTTTTCAAGTCATAATTTTTATTATAAATCCGCATATTAAGATAAATTGATGGTTCAGGGTCTGCAACACTGGGAATTATTATTGGTGATTGATTTATATGCGCATAGTAACTGAGAATTAACTCATATATATACCTTTCTCTATATCGTTCAATATTATTAAAATTTAAATATTCAAATGAATAATTATGACATCTTATAAAAGTAATAATATTATTGCAATTTATATATAAAAGCGAAAAAAGAATAACCAATAATGAAATATAAAAAGCCTTTTTATTATATAAAATACACGATAGTTCATAATATATCACAAATAAAAACAATATAATCATTTGTATAATAACATCATAATGCACTACAGCAGTGTGATTTGCCGGTCTGCCTCCAAATAATAGCATCGTAAAAAAGAAAAATCCGCCCAATAAAAGAGAGTATGCTATACTAATCATTTTAAATCTTAAATTTTTATTAGAGAAAAAATAAATTAATAAGGATAATAATATTATTATAATTATGTAGTTCAAAAAATATTTAAAAAATGTTTCTTTATATCCTGCTAAATACTCCGGAAGAATATTAATTGCTGATTTTATAGTACCTGATATACTGCCTGTCAGTGTGCCATATGAACTTGCATTACTCCAAAAAACAGGATGAAGAAAGTAAATTAAATTGCCGAGAATTGTTGATAAAAAAGATATTTTAATTAGCTTTATATCATACTTTTTTATTATACTAATTACTGAAATTATACAAAGGCTTGCAAACGTTGAAATGGCTGTTATCTCTGCAGATATACCCGTTAAAATACCATAAATAAATAACTCTATATTATCCTTTTTTTGTGCCGACGTATTATTTGTATATAACTTTATAAATTTTTGCCAAAATAGTAAATAAAAAATAAAAGGAAATACAAAGCAGTAAAATGCAGCGTAAATTTCGTTTTGAGCCTTAGATGTATAGTACAATTGAAGGAAAATATAGGTAAATACATATATTATAGGGAATAAGAAATTCTTTTTATTATATAAATAAATTGCAGATGCCAGCAGGTATGAAGTTATACACCAGAAGATTCCTTTTATAAGTGCACCGCCCGTTTCCATCCATATTGTAAGATTAATATTGAGCATTTTGGGCAACTCATATCCAAAAAATATAATAATAAAATTTGATATAAACTTTGCTTTATATATGCTTTTAAAATATTTATTTAATATTGTATCGGGGGATAGTTCACGTATTATGTATATATCATCAAATTCAATAAAATTAAATTGAGAAGTTTTATATACTAAAAAAATAATTATTAATGTAGAAATTAATATAAAAGTTTTTAAATATATACCAGATTTATACATTAATAAAATATTCTTTTAATCTAAGTAAAAAGCTGTAACAACCTTATGTGAATCTTCGGCATGCTGTATTGCTTTATGGAGAGTATTAGATGTATGTGATAAGAAACAAATTAACTGCTGGCATTCATCTATAATTTCTCTGTTGCAAATACGGCTTGCATCAGCTAATGTCATCATTGATCTATCTGGATGTTCAATAATATTTGGAACACCAATTAATTGATCTTGAACGTCAGAAGGCTGCTGACCTATTGTTTGAGGAAGAATAACCCTTAATTTATCCGGATTTGCTTTCATTGCCCCGCGAATTGTTGCGGCATTTGTACCTGATGAACCTCCGCTGGTAATAACCGTATTTCCTTGTATTACAAGCGCATAAGATAATATTTCTATAATTTGCTGATGAGTTATCGGTAGGTTTCTGCTTCCTATTATAGCAACTTTTTTTGCTGATTGCTGAATAGTTGCAAGTTCCATTGCCAGTGCATCTAACTTATTAGGGTCTGAATCTTCTACTTTATCCAAATCATCAAGCGGAACCATTATCTGTTGTTCATTTTTACTTTCTTCTGACATATATTTCCTTATTTGTCTTAATTAATTTTATATTTATAATATAATAATAATAACACATTTTTGAAAAAATAAAAGTACATGTCAAATATTTTAGAGGGATTAAATAGGGAGCAGCAAGAAGCGGTACTTCATGACAAGGGTACTCTGCTTATTCTTGCAGGTGCCGGGTGCGGTAAGACTAAAGTTTTAACAACAAGAATTGCAAATCTTGTTAATTCAGGGGTTTCACCTTATGAAATATTAGCTGTTACATTTACTAATAAAGCTGCAAAAGAAATGGTTCAAAGATTATCCCATATGGTGGGTGAAGAAAAAGCTAAAAAGATGTGGATTGGTACTTTTCACTCTATTTCAGGAAGAATTTTAAGAACTGATATTCAGGAATATAAGGATGAAAACGGATTAACTTACGATAATAAATTTGTTATATATGATGACTCCGATTCAAATTCCATTTTAAAAACGGCAATTAAAAATTGCAGTCTGGATGAGAAAATATATCAGCCGAAATTGTTAAAAACGGTTATTTCAAATTCTAAAAACAAGATGATTGATGCATATACTTTTGCTACTCGTGCAAGAGATTACAGAACGGAAAAATATGCTCAAATTTATATGGAATACCAGAAATTACTTCAGGCAAATAATGCACTGGATTTTGACGATATGCTTGTACTCGCCGTTAAATTACTGGAAAATTCAGAAAGTGTCAGAATAAAATATTTTAACAGGTTTAAACACATTCTTGTTGATGAGTTTCAGGATACTAACTTATGCCAGTATAAAATGATTAAAAGTATTTATACGAATAACCGTCCCGAGGAGGAAATACCCACTGATAAGAGTTTGTGCGTTGTAGGTGATGTTGACCAATCGATTTACAGCTGGCGGGGTGCTGATTACAGGATTATTCTTAATCTTCAGTCTGAGTTTAAAAAAACAAGACTCATTAAGCTTGAACAGAATTACCGCTCAACGGAAACTATTCTTGATGCGGCTAATTCAGTTATCTGCAATAATAAACAGAGAATAAGCAAAAATTTATACTCTAACTTTGGCAGGGGGCAAAAAATTCACCTTTATCAGGCAAATGATGAAGCAGATGAAGCCTTAAATCTTGTAAAAGAAGTTAAACGGCTGGCTGTTTCTGAGCCGCTGTCAGATATGGCTGTTTTATACAGAACAAACTCGCAATCAAGAGCAATAGAAGAAGCTTGCATGGCAAATAATCTGCCTTATAAAGTTGTAGGCGGGCTGAAATTCTACGACAGAAAAGAAATTAAGGATATTATTTCTTATTTAAAATTAATATATAATCCCTCTGATTCTCAAAGCTTAAAAAGAATAATTAATGTTCCTAAGCGCTCAATAGGCACTGTAACTGTCGATAAGCTTCTTCAATTATCAAATGATGAAAATCTTAAATTTATGGAAATTCTTGAAAATATTAATGAATACGAGGATTTTTCCTCTGCCGTTAAAACTAAGTTAAGAGCATTTTATGATATGATTATTGAATTTCAGCGGGATTTTTATAAATCGGATTTACCTGAATTTATTACAAATGTTCTTGAAAAATCAGGCTACATTCAGGATATTAAAGATAATGAAGATGAAACAACCGCAGAAACCAGAATAGATAACCTGCAGGAATTTATAAATGTTGCAAGGGAATTTACTCCGCAGGATGAAGATATTTTAGGTGAATTCTTATCACAAGTATCTTTGGTCAGCGATATTGATTCATATGTAGATGATACGCAGGCGCTTACATTAATGACTCTGCATAGTGCAAAAGGTTTGGAATTTGATACCGTTTTTCTGTCGGGGCTTGAAGACGGGATATTTCCTCATAATCGCTCGGTTGATTCGCCTTCTGAAATGGAAGAAGAACGCAGGCTTATGTATGTCGGGATTACAAGAGCTAAAAAAAATCTTTATTTAAGCTATGCAAAGCGCAGAAAAGTCTGGGGACAAGATAAATACCTTCCTCCAAGCAAGTTTATAAGCGAAATTCCCACTGAACTTATTGATTACTCTGAATCAGATTATGTTGTATCCGATAATTCATCTTATACATTTAAAAAAGCTGTTGATACTTTTAAATCAAAAGATATAGGTTTAAACCCCGACGGAAGTATTAAGTCTGTTACATCCTTCGGAAAAGGTTTTATAGCGCCAAAGAGAAATTCCGTGCATAATACCTCTTTTGTGATTAAAAGTAAAAATCACGATTTAAATAAGGCTCAAAGGGTTAAAACGGAAGAGGAAAATATTAAAGCCTTTTTAGAATCTAATCCAATAAAGCAAAAGCTTATAGAACAGCAAAAAAATGATTTGGAAATGTCTTCTAAAACTAATAAAAATCTATCATTTTCCGTTGATGACAGGGTCTTTCATTCTAAATTCGGTGTCGGTAAAGTAAAAAAAATAATGGAGGTAGGTTCATCCTCCATGATAATTGTTGATTTCGGCAATCAGGGAGAAAAAGCTTTAGATGCACAATTTGCACAGCTAAAGAAATTTTAATTATGATTAAAGTATTAGATTGCACTCTCCGTGACGGCGGTTACATAAATAATTGGGAATTCGGGTTTAATAATATTTCATTAATTATTAAAAATCTTTCTGATTCAAATTTGGATTTTATTGAATGCGGATTTTTAAAAGATATTAATTATAATCAAGACAAAACAATTTTTTCTGATATTACTCAGCTTTTAGCTTTAATTCCTGAAAAAACGCACTCAAAATATACTCTTATGATTAACTATGGAAGTTACCCAATCGAAAAAATCCCTGTTTCTCAATCAGATAACTTATACTTAAGAATTGCTTTTAAGAAAAAAGATTTAGTGTCTGCAATAAAATACTGTAAATCACTTTCATTAAAAGGTTATAACATAATAATTAATCCCATGCACACTAATTTGTATACCGATGATGAACTTGTTTTTCTTATCAATGAAGTAAATAAAATTAGTCCTTATGCTCTTACAATAGTTGATACAATCGGTTGTATGGAGTTAAGTGATGTAATCAAAATATACAATCTGTACGATAAAAACCTTAATAGCAAAATTAATATTGGTTTTCACTCGCATAACAATCTTCAGTTATCATTCTCGAATGCTCAAGAACTTATTAAACTCTCTAAAAACAGAAATTTGATAATTGATTCAACAGTTTTCGGCATGGGCAGAGGTGCAGGAAACATAAGAACCGAGCATTTGACTAAGTATATTAATGATACATTTAAACAAAAATATAATATAATCCCGATTTTAAAAACAATTAATGATTATATAGAACCTATTTACAAAAAAAATCCATGGGGATACTCTCTTGCCTACTATTTCGGGGCAATTAATAAATGCCACCCTGATTATGCTAAATATTTAAATGATAATAAATTAATTAAAATAGAAGATATTAATTACCTTTTACAGCAAATTCCCGACGAACAAAAGGCATCATTTGATTTATCGGTTATTGAAAATATATGCAAAAAATTTGTATGTTAACTTTTATTACAAAATAAATAATTTGTATATAATATTTATGCAATTTTTGCAGTTAGTTTGTTTTTATATATATGTAAATGATAAATATTGAAAGAGGAAAAAATGGCAAGAGTTTTAATTTCAATGCCTGAAGAATTCTTATCAAGAATTGATGAAGTTGCTGAAGGTGAAAACAGAACAAGAAGCGAATTAATTCGTGAAGCACTCAGAACTTATATTCATAAACAAAGGGTTAAAGAAAATGCACTTGCACTAAAAAATGCAAGTATACTGGAATCATTGTTAGATTAACGGCAGACTACAGGCTTATTATTGTGGAGGAATTATAAAAAAGAAGTCATTTGGACTTCTTTTTTATTGCTTTTTTTCAAATAAAGCTATTGTTTCAATGTGATATGTATTTGGAAACATATCAACCGGCTGAATATATACAGGATAATAATTATACTTTTCAAGCAGTTTCATATCTCTTGCAAGTGTAGAAACATTACAGCTTACATATACAATATATTTTTTAGTTAATTTAACAAGATTATCAATAGATTTTTCGCTGCAGCCCTTTCTTGGCGGGTCAACTATTGACACATCAAACAGAACTTTATTATCAATAAGAGTTTGAAAACTCTTTTCTGCATCACCGTTTATAATTTCAACATTATCAATATCATTTAACCTTATATTTTCTTTTGCATCGTTAGAGGATGTTATTGATTCTTCTACAGAGGTTACCTTTGATGCAAAAGGACTTAACCAAATTCCAAAGCTTGAAACCCCGGAATACGCATCAAGTATGCTCGGATTATTTATTTTTTCAGTAATTAAGTCTTTTACTTTATTAAAAATTAACTTAGCACACTCGGGATTTACTTGAAAAAAACTGTTTGCACTGACTTTATATTTAATTCCGCCGAGATTTTCAACATAATAATCTCTGCCTTCTATAATACTTGTTTTATCAGATAAAATAACATTCGTTTTTTTTGTGTTAAAGTTAGCACAAACTCCTTTTATTTGAGGAAATTCATCCGTAAGCTTTTTTGCAAGTAATATTATATTTTTATCGGTTTTAGCAGAGTTAATAACTAAAATAACCAAAATTTCACTGTTATCAGAAGATTTTCGTATAACAATATGCCTCAATAAGCCTTTGTGAGATTTTTCATTATAACCGCTTATATTAAGTTCTTGAGCATTTATTTTAATGAATTCAACAATTTTATTTATTAATTCATCATACATTTTGCAATATTTAATATTAATCAGTTCATGTGAGTTTTCCCTGTAATAACCCGCTAAAATTCTTTTTGAAACCTTGGTTTGAGAAACGGGAAGCTGTATTTTGCACCTGTATTCAAACTGTTTTGGCGATGGGATTACCTCCTTTATTTCATAGTCATAACCTGTTATATTTTTTATTGTTTCTTTTACGATATTTCTTTTTTGATTTAATTGTTCTTTGTATTTAATATACTGCCAATTACAGCTACCGCAGGCATTATGCAAGGAGCATTCGGGGGTTATTCTGCATTTGGAATTTTCAATAATTTTTATTATTCTGCCTTCAGCATAATTTTTATTTACTTTTGTAATTTCTACTTCTAAAGTATCATCAGGACAGCCGGATTTTATAAATATGGGAAAACCCTCTAACCTTGCCAGAGAATTCCCGCCATAGAGCATTTTTTCTATTTTTACAATATATTTATCTTTTATATTCATCAAGTTCTGATTTTATTATTTCAATTTCTTTTGACCAGTCAAAAGATTTTGTCTGTCTTATTATTTCAACACTATTGTACCAAGGGGTAGTTTTAGTATCATCAAACCAGCGCCATTCTGCTGTTTGAGGGATTAACAGTTTTGTTTTAACTCCTAATGCACCTGCCATATGAACAATGGAGGAATCTATTGTTATAAGAAGGTCTATGCAGTTTAAAAGAGCGGCTGTGTCACTGTAGTCTTTTATATAACTGCTTAGATTAATTATATTATCGGTTTCATTTTCATTATTTTCTATTTGGAAGGAATATACTTGAACACCTTTTAATTGCGCAAGTTCCTCAATATATTTATAAGATAATGCTCTGTTTCTGAATATTCTTTTATTTCCCTGATAGAATACACCTGCTTTTAATTTTTTAGTATTAAATATTTCGAGTTTTTTAAAACTTTTTATTTTATTACTATCAGCCTTTAAATATCCTTCTGCAAAAGGAATATTATTAAAATCCATATTTAGTGCATATGCTGAATCCATTATTTGTAATATAGTATCAAAATCTTCAATATCTTTAGACTTTTTATAGACAGGTATATCAGGATAATTAATTTTCAATATATCAATAAGTTCATTATCGGTTTGCAGAGCAATTTCACTGCCTGTTTCTTTTAAAAATGGAAGATATCTGCAAAACATTATTGTATCGCCAAGCCCGCAATTTGAGTATACCAGTACTTTTTTATCAGAAATTTCTGTCGATTTATTCCATATTTTTTCTTTTAAACTTTCTCTCATCTTAGTTTCAAGGTATCTTAACCCGTATAAACTCATGCCTTTTTCAAAATCTTTTTTTTGAAGATATATCATTGCAAGTGATAATTTTGATTTTAAAGGCACGTTCGGATTTTTTGATATTTCCGTAAATATTTTTTCTGCCTCGTTTATCTTACCCATATATTTAAGAGCAGATGCTTTACTATGCTTGTAATTTATGTTATTAGGATTTAACTCCAGAGCTTTCTCATAATACTTGAGAGCTGTTCTGTATTTGCCGTAATCCATATAATTAGTTCCTATAAGAGCATAGGCTTCTGCACAATCAGCATTATTTTTAACAGTTTTTCTTAGCAGCCTTAAACTTTTGTCATTATAATAAAAGTCTCTATATACCTGCGCTAATAACAAACATACAGTTTCATCCTTAGGAGATATTTTATAAGCACTTTCAAGCAGTTTAACACATTCTTCATTATTAGCCTCCTTATATAAAGATGCTAAATTTATTATTGAAGAAATGTGGCACGGATTTATCCTTAATGCCGCTATATAGTATTTTTGAGCCAGCTCTTTATCATTAATTTTTGAATAATATATTCCTGCATTATAATAATATAAGTAATTCTTATTATTCAGCATAATGCATATTTTTAATTCATTAAGAGCGGATACAAAATCATTTTCATCAGCATATATATCAGATAATAATGAATGAACGGTTTCACTATCAGGTTTAAGCTCTACAGCTCTTAATGCATATTTTTTCGATAAATAATTCTTATCAAGTTCTTTATATGTATTTGCAAGATTGTACAAAGATGAAAAATGATTTGGGTTTATTTCTATAGCATTTAAATAAGAACTAATTGACTTATTATAATTACCAGCCTTTTTATATGCAATGCCTAAGGAATATAAAATATCATCGGTAGGCTCTTCTTGCGCAATTTTGCTAAAAATATTAATTGCATTCTCCGTTTGTCCCGCCTCAAAGTATGCCTTTGCAAGATTTCCCGATATATATGCAGTAGGCTTGAAGATGGCTGCCTTAGACAAATACCTTATTGCATCATTATACCTGCCCTGAACAATACATAATAAGCCGTACAAATTTAATATATTTATATCATTTGGATTAATCTGAAGAAGCAGAGTGTATATTTTCTCTGCCTCCTCAAATTCATTATTTTTATGAAGTTTAAAAGCTCTATCTGATAATTCTTTGTATCTGCCGTCCATGATTAAATCATAGCACAAATTATTGATTTACATCAGATAATTTTTCTTTGTTTATTCCTGCTTTTTCAAGATAATCAAAACAAGGGCCTTTTTTACCCGGTTGAATCCAGCTGAAATCTTCGTCAATTGAATCTCTTACCATTTGTTTGTATTGTTCCGGATTATCAAAATATATTTTTAAAGCTTTTTTCATTGCTTCATACAATTGAACAGCATCAAACTTTTTATTTTTATCTGTCAGTATTGCGTTTTGCTTACCGTCTCTGTTTAATGTATCTACAATACCGCCAACGGCAGATGCTATTACGGGAGTACCGAGTGCTAAAGCTTCACTTTGAGTTAATCCGCATGGTTCAAATATTGATGACATTATGAAGAAGTCGCTTGAAGATGTCAAAGCCGCCATAGGTGCATAGCCCTTAGCAAAAATTACTCTGTCTGAATCTTCTTTTGATAATTTATTATTCTTCAGATCAATGATATGGGGGCTTTGCTTATCATTGGCATTGTCATCACCTGCAAGATAAAAGACCGGTTTATTTTTACCCGGGAAATCTTTATCCCAGTTTTTATAAAGCATATCAATTGCCTCAGTCAGAATATTAATACCTTTTTGAGATACTAACCTTCCGCAAGAGGTTATAATAGGTGTTGTCTTCAGTTCTTCATCAGTTAACTTAGGAAGTGTCATGCCTTGAGTTGTATCAATAAATTTTAAGTCTTTTTTAGCTGAAGTTTTAGATATTGAGAACGGAATGATGTAATTATTATAGATTTTTATCTTGTTCTTTAATCTTCTTTCCATTATTTCATCAATTGTATTTTCTCTGTTATATGTATCAAGCTCTTGACCTGTTAATTCTTTTGTTTTTTCTGCCGTAGCTTCAATTGATAATATATTGAAATCATTACCGTTTATAATTCCGACTAAAGATTTTTGCTTATTTTTTTGAGTTAATGCCCATTGAAGTTCACCCGATAAATCAGCATGGTCTTTTGAAATTAATTCATTTGCATAGTTTTGAGAAACAGGACAGAAATAATCACTTAAACATATACCTAAATTCAATAAGTTAACATGATTTTGAGAGTAATCACTTTCATTAAGTAACAGTACATTGTCGAGATTTTTTAATCCCGCATCGGATTTATCCGTAGCAGATGCTTTGCAATTAGCATTTGATACAATATCATAAGTATATTTATCAAATAATGTATTTAAAATATTTGAAGTTGCTTCACGGCGCTGTTCATCGTTATTATTATTTTTGGTTGAACCCTGATACATTGCATTATGACCGATAGTAATGATATTAATATTTTTTAATTTGTTTGCAACCTCTTTAGGAATATTACCAAATTCAGCTTCAACAGGAGCTTTATATCTTGCCAATGCAGCAATTGGTGCTGCCTGCCAATCATTTAATAAAAGTGCATCCATTTTTGGTATGCTCTTAAATGCAGCCTCATCATACAATGAAAGATTTTTAAGGATATTGGGATTTTTCTTGATTACTTCTCCTTTTTCATTATAAAGGACTTTACCGATTTGAACATCATCAATACATTCTCTTAATTTTGCAAGTTCATAAACAACTTTTGAGAAAAATGCAAACTTTTCGGGTTCCTCTGTTTTTGCTCCGGTAGAGTATATAGAACCGTTGAAATAGTTATCATTTTTAATAAATATTAACGGTTTGCCGTTATTTTCAGCCATATATACTTCGACATCTTCAGTTTTTGACTTTCCTGCTTGGAATGTATCAACTTGAAAGGAGGCTAATTTTTTAAGATCGTATGCTTTATTATTTTTATATTGATAATTGTAAATACCGTCTTTTTCCGTAAACGCAGAAATTCCGTTATCCAGATACATTGGAAGAAAAGTAGGAAGTTTAACTCCTATTTTGTCAAAGTTATTTTGAATTGCAACAGGAACACTTCCCAATCCGCCTTCTTTTATCGGCTGAAATTCTGATGTAACAGACCATAAGCAAGGATGATCAGAATCAATAGGTTTTGCAACAGGCGGTTTCTTTAAATATTGTTCACTTGTTTTTTGTATTTCATCAGCTAATTTATCATTTATGGGTGTTTCATTTTTTAATAACTGAATGCCGTAATAATTACTTAAATATTTTTTTCCGAGATTATTTCCGTTTGTTAAAGAACTGTGCTGAACTGAGGATAGTGCATTTCTCCAGTTGTTTCGTTCATTATTAACTGTTTTTATTACTTCATCAACTTCTTCTTTATCTTCTTTCTTAAGAGCAGCAGTTTTATCATCAGCTAATTTACCTGCTTTATATGCGCCTGTCATGCCTGCTATACCAAGTATAGCAGCCCACATTTTTGCATCTGCGGCTTTACCGGCATTTATTGTTTCCTCCGCAGCTGACTTATATTTGCTAAAATCTGTCTTTACATTTCCTACTTCTTTTGAAAGTGTTGTAACAGTATCCTTTAAGCTTTCCATGGAATCTTTTAAAATTTTTGAATTTTTGTTGGTAATTTTATAAGTAATTAAGGCCGTAACAGGGATTGCGACCAGTGGTAAAACCACAGGCGCCGCTTTTTTAGCCGCATCTATATATTTTTGTTTTTTTGTTTTTTCAACAGCCGTATTTGCTTGATTTTGTAACTCAACCCTTTGTACATTCGGTGCCGTCATAGTTACAGCCGGTACTGAAATGTTTGAAAATATCCCTGACGTCATACTTTTATACCCCTATTATAAACACATATGTCTAAAACACGTAAAGCCTTTTTTTTTGCTGGTTTTCCAGCTTTTATTAAGAAATTGTTACATTATTTTTGAGACCTTTTTTATAATATACAACATTTTATAAAATTTGTTAATTTTATTTTATTTAATAAAACTTTCATAATAAAATATTGCTGATAGATTAGTTAACGGAATTAAATTATGAAATTAAAAAATACACAAGCACTTACTTCTTTTCAGTACGGGTGGCTTTTAAAAAGAATATTTCCATACATAAAAAAGTTCATGGGAAGGGTTATTCTCGGGTTTTTGGTAGCTATCCCCGTCGGTTTATTGGACGGAGTTGTTTCATTCTCTTTAAAACCTTATATGGATTATGTTGTTGGAAAACAAAATCTGGTTTTGTTCGGGCATGAAATACCATATATTGTACTTGCATATTCCATGCCGATTGCAATTGTTCTTTTTGCCGTAATACAAGGTTTGTTAAAATATCTTAATTCTTATCTTACTAATTGGACAAGCCTCAAAATTACAAACTCAATTAAAACTGATTTATTTGCAAAACTTATTTTTATGGATTCTTCTTTCTTTGTTGAAAATTCTTCGGGTATTATTATCAGCAGATACCTGTCTGATTCGGATATTGCCTCAAGAGGTATTGTAGAAGAGATTAAAGTCTTTATAATCAGTGTCTTTGGTGCTGTTTCATTAATAACTGTTATGCTTTACAGTTCATGGAAACTGGCATTGGTTGGAGTTCTTGTTTTATCTGTTGCATGCCTGCCCGTACTCTTGATAAGAAAAAAAATTAAATCTGTTTCAAATAAAAATGCCGTAATTTCAGGGGAAATAACAACTATTTTTAACGAAACATACTCGGGTAATAAAGTAATTACCGCATACAATTTACAGGACAGAAGTAAAGAAATGTTTAAAAATGCAATAAATGACAGTTTTAATGTATCAATTTCACTGACAAAAAGAGTCGGCTGGATGTCACCTATAATGTACTTAATTGCATCGTGCGGAATTGCATTTGTATTGGCATTTGGTACAAAGTTAATATATGAAGGAAGTATGACCCCTGGGTCTTTTGCTTCTTTTGTTACTTCATTGCTTCTTTTGTATAAACCCGTAAAAAATCTCGGTGATACACTTACAAATTTCCAAAATATATTTGTCGCATTAGGAAGAGTTTTTGAGTTATTTGATTATATTCCGACAATTGTTGATAAAGACAATACCGTTCCTCTGCCTCCTATTCGTGATGGTATACAATTTGAAAATGTTACTTTTGGATATTCAGACGATATTGATGTATTAAAGAATATTTCACTTTATGTTAAAAAGGGTGAAACTATTGCTATTGTTGGAAATTCAGGAGGGGGAAAATCTACATTGGTTAATTTGATACCAAGATTTTATGATGTAAAATCAGGTGAAATTAAATTTGATGGAATTAACATAAATAATTTTAAATTATCCGATTTAAGAAATAACATTTCGTTTGTATTTCAGGATAACTTTCTGTTTACCGGTACTATTAAAGAGAATATAATGCTTTCAAATGAAAATGCAACTGAAGATGAATTAAAAGCAGTTCTAACCGCATCACATTTGGATGACGTCATAAATTCATTGCCGGACGGACTAAATACAATGCTTGGTGAGAGAGGTCTGACATTATCGGGCGGACAAAGACAAAGAGTTGCCATTGCAAGAGCTATGTTAAAAAATACTCCGATAGTAATTCTTGATGAAGCAACATCTGCATTAGATAATGAATCTGAAGCTGTTGTTCAAAAAGCATTGGATAACCTTATGAAAAATAAAACCGTTTTTGTTATTGCACACAGACTTTCGACAATTAAAAATGCCGACAGAATCGCTGTTATTAATGACGGCTCATTGGTAGAACTTGGAACACACGAGGAATTAATGAGTATTGACAACGGAGAATATAAGCATTTGTATGAAATGCAGTTTAACAATTCAAAGGAGGCTGTTGTATAAATATGAAAAGAATTCTTGTAACTGGCGGTGCGGGGTTTATCGGTACACATTTATGCGAACGGCTTTTAAATGAAGGAAATGATGTTATTTGTCTTGATAATTTTTTTACGGGGTCAAAAGACAATATAAGACATCTTATCGGGAATAAAAATTTTGAACTTGTAAGGCATGACGTAATAAAAGAATATTATGCCGAAGTAGACCAAATATATAATTTAGCTTGCCCTGCATCACCCGTTCATTATCAGTATAACCCAATAAAAACAGTAAAAACATCTGTAATGGGTGTTATAAATATGCTCGGTCTTGCTAAAAGATGTAAAGCAAGAATACTTCAGGCAAGTACAAGCGAAGTATACGGCGACCCGAAAGTTCATCCGCAGGTTGAATCATACTGGGGCAATGTTAATCCTATCGGAATAAGAAGCTGTTATGATGAAGGAAAGCGCTGCGCCGAAACACTTATGATGGATTATTACAGACAAAATAAAGTTGATATAAGAATTGCCCGTATTTTTAATACTTACGGGCCCAAAATGGCTGTTAATGACGGCAGAGTTGTTTCTAATTTTATTATTCAGGCGCTAAGAAATGAACCGATTACTGTTTACGGAGACGGCAATCAAACCAGAGCTTTTTGTTATGTATCTGATTTAGTTGACGGACTTATTAAACTGATGAATAATGATAAAAAATTCATCGGCCCTGTTAATTTGGGAAATCCTTCTGAATTTAAAATTATTGATTTTGCAAAATTGATTATTAAATTAACTAATTCAAATTCTGAAATTGTATTTGAACCGCTACCGTCTGATGATCCGATTCAACGTGAACCTGATATTACAATTGCAAAGACTGTACTTGACTGGGTACCTACTGTTAATATAGAAAACGGTTTAATAAAGACAATTGAGTATTTTTCCCGAATTATTGCGTAATTTTAGCTATTTTGTTTGCCACCCTGCTTGATATTTTGTATAATATTGACATGGACAGTGAAAGTAAAAATTTTATTATTAATGAGTTAATTAAAACAATTGTTGAAAATCCTAATAATTCTGACAATTATTTAAGACTTGCAAACATTTATCTTAAAGATAATCAATTTGATAGAGCAATAAGTGTTTATGACAGTTTATTAAATTTTGAACCTGAAAATTATATTGCGTTAACAAATTTAGGAAGTATTTATTTTTGCAAAAATGATTTTAAAAAAGCAGTAAATTACTACTTGAGAGCATCTAATCTCGGGATTGAAGATGTAAATGTATATTATAACCTCGGCAATGCTTATGCGGAACTTGGTGAATTTAAACAATCTATTTCAAATTACATTAAAGCTTTAAATCTTGATAAAAATAATTATAAAGTATATTCTGCTATTGCAATGCTTTACCAGGATAAGGAAAATTATGATGAAGCTTTAAGATATTATGAAAAAGCTTTATCGCTTAATCCTAATTTATCCGAAAATTATCTTAATATAGCTTTTGTTTTAATGAAATTAGGAAGATATATTGAAGCAGCTGATAATTTTAATTTTGCGTACAATATATCACCCGAGTCTTCAAAATTACTTTTATTCGCTGCTAATGCTTATTCATCTGCATCAGAATATAATAAAGCTAATGAGTATTTTGATAAAATTATTGAAATTAATCCAAAGTATTATCATTCATATTTATGCTATGCGCTTTCATGTTATGAGCAAAAAAATATTGAAAAAGCAATTGATTTATATAATATGGCGATTACCCTTAATCCTGAAATGAGTAATGCATATATTCTGCTTGCTAACCTTTATTTTTCGGAAAAACAATATGAACTTGCGCTTGATTTGTATAAAAAAGTTATTGAACTAAAACCGTCAGATCCCGAGGCATATACTTTGCTGGGCAATACATATGTTATGCTTAAGGATTTGCGCTCAGCGATTAATATTTATAAACAATGTATTGATATTGATACTGATAATGATGAAATTAAATTAGTTTATACTGAAATTGTTAACGAGTACATTAAAAACAAGAGTATGGAAGAAAATTCAAATGCAGCCTGAGTCATTAAAAATTACACCATTAGAAAAAATTATTTCTATTCTCTCATATGTAAGTATGGGATTTATTGGATTTATATGGATTATAATTGCTTATTTATGTAAAAGAAAATTAAAATATTTCTTAATGTATAATATTTGCCAATCTATGGTTATATCTATATTTTTAGCAATATTAAACCTTCTCCTTGAACTTATTTTCAACATTTTTTCTCATATTCCGATTTTAGATGCAATTGCAGGAATATTAAATTATATAATTTCAATAAAAATTGTAAGATTAACTCAAATTGGTTTATCTTTTAACATAATCGAACTGGTTGTATTTTTGTTATTGATTTATTTAATTACGGGTATTTGTATGGGAAGATTATTCTATGTTCCCGTTCTTACCAAATTTTTAAATAGAGTAATGAAAAGATTTTAATTTGTATCTAATGCTAAGTCTTTAACACCACCGTTTATTACTGATTTTATGACTTTTTTCATTGTGTCAATAGCATAATCATCATTTTTCTTTACATTATATTTTTCTTTTAATTTCTGTTCTTTTTCATTTAATTTAATTTTATCATCACATATATCTTTAAACTGTTTTAAATAATTAAAATCCAGTTCGGGCGGAATTTTTCCTTCAAATCCCATATCTTTTATAGAAGGAAATAAATTCTTTTTACCATTTATCGGATTAGTCATTTGTCTTATGTACAGTTTATATCTGTATTCGTCAAATGCTTTTTGAACCTCAGGAGTAAGTTTACTTTTAAATAATTCCGCCATGGGTTTATATTCTTTGTCAGCGAGAGGAATACTGTCGCCAAACTTATATAATAAATCTTCAATTTCCTTTAAATCTTGCACATGAGAACTCATTATTTGTATTTCAGCACTATATCCGTTATAATTATCATTTCCGTTAGCAAAAAGCTTATTTGATAATTCTAAATTTATATGTATGGCAGAATATCCGGATTCTGAAGTTCTTTTTATTAATTGCACATCACTATCTGAAAATTTTTCATATAAATCATTAAAGGTGATTGGCATGCATTCATCTACATTATGCTCTGATGTAATTTTATTTCTATCAGGCATAATGTATTCTATTGATTTAATTTTCACATTGCCGTCTTTAAGCATGTTTTTAAAAGCATTTAATATTTTTTTGGTTAAATTGGGATTATTTTCATTAAGTACAATTCTCCCCCTGACTATATCATGGATGAAATTTTTAACTCTTGCATTTGCATCTGAAGTTCCCAGTATTTCAAAATTATCATTTGAATAATCGGGAGTTTTTGAACTTAAATATTGAACAATTCTTTTAAATTTTTTCTTATCATTTTTTATATCATTGTCAAATTTCATTGCCCCTGAATTTGACAGCGCATCAACCGCTATTTGAAGCATTTTAGAAACTGATTGAAATGCACAGAATTCTCTTGCTGCTGCCTTGTATTCCGCATTATTTATTACGATATTATATAGTTCACTTTCTTTAATATTTGGTTTGCATTCATATACCTTAATAAGCTGTTTTATTGCCATTCGAGCAAACTCATGACCTTCTTTTTCAATTTTTTCAGGAAGTTTATAAATAATTTTTTGTTTAATGCTGTTTGAGGATTTAATGTTTGTTATAATATTAAAAGGTTTTTTGTCTGCAGGATATTCTGATAGTATAGGTTTAAGATAATATTTCATCATTTCTTCAAGATAGTATCTTGCAGGCTCTGCATTTTTACGTACGGTATTGCACACTTGTGTGTTTTGAGGCGAACTGAAAACATTTTTTTTAGCGGAAGTTCTCGCTTGAGGGTTTGTACTGCCGAAAGATATTGTATCATGCGCTAATGGCGCTAAGTTCGGATATTTTCTTCCACTCGGATTTTGCGCCTGATAAAAATTATTTGGTTTTATTCTATTTAAGTTTATAATCATATTCACCTAAATTTATAAAAAAGTTTTAAAAAATTTTTTTTACTAATCACTTATTAATTGTATACAAATGTAAATATTATTTTACGACTTTTGTAAGTCCGTATGGCTTATCAACATCTCTATATAAGCCTTTTGCGGTAATATATGCTAAAATTTGCAGCAATGTAAGCGAGGAGAACATAAAATCTATATCATTATATGTGTCAAGGCATATTGCTGATTTCTGATTTTTTAAATTAAGCTTAAATGCAGAAATAACAAGAGAATCAGAATTATAATTATCACGAATTCTTTCAAGCACTTTTACCGTAAAATCAACATTAAAATTATTAACAATAGATATTACGGCACATTTTTTATTTAATATTGCTATATGACCGTGTAAGAATTCGCCGGTCGGATATGCAGTTGTATTTATATATGAAGTTTCTTTTATTTTTAATGCACCTTCTTTTGCAAGCGGATAAAACATCCCCGAGGCAAGAACAGCGGCATTATCATATCCGATGAGTTTGTTTGAAAAGTTTTTTATTGCCTCAATATGCTCAAATGAATTTTTTATTGTTTCAGGTATTTTATAAAGTTCTTCAATTAAATTAGAAACGGGGAGTTCTTTTTGCTGCATTATTTTTGCGCAAATTAAAAACAGGCAGAATAATTGAGCGCTCATAGCTTTTGTAGAGGCTATTGATTTTTCCGCTCCCGCATATATTAACACCTTGTATTTTGTATTGTCATACAATGTTGAATTTTTAGTATTAGTTACGGCAAGTGTTTTATCGGTTTTAATTCTTACTATATCAAGAGATTTATTAGTATCTGATGTTTCGCCTGATTGAGAAATAAAAATATAAAGAGTTTGATTATCAATATCCGCATCTTCAACCAGTGAAAATTCACTTGCATAATATGCCTGTGCGCTGCAATGTACTTTATCTCTTAAATAGCAGGCAATAATCGATGCGCAATGGTATGATGAACCGCATGCAATTAATGCCACATTTTTAATATTTTCAGGTATATCTATGTTAATTGACTTATCTTTATTAATATATTTTTTTATTAATTTAGATATTATTTCGGGTTGTTCATATATTTCTTTTTCCATATTTGTTTTAGAGGCAGAAATAAAAATCTTTTTTAAAAAATTCAGCATATAATCACCTATACTCTAGTAAAACTTTGTTTTATAATCTCTTAATACCGTCTTAGGGCTCATAAGTCCTATTTCAAAAAGCAGATTTGTTTGAGCCTTATTGTATTCTATCATATTTTTTATTAAATTAATATTTGCCTGAACTTTTAGATTTTGCGAGGCAATGACATCAATAAATGTTGCTTCGCCCGCCTTCATATTTGTTAATGATAAATCCAAGCTGACATTTGCCGCCTCGGTTTCAACTTTTGCTGCTTCTACTTTTTTTAGCGCATTTAGCGAATCGTAATATGAAGATAATATGTTTTCTTTTACTTCTCTTTGCAGATTTATAAGTTCAAGCTTTTTTGCACTGACAAGAGCGCTGTCAGCCTTTATTTGCGTTATTGTACCCATTAGTAAATTTTTACCGACATGCGCCCTTAAATCAAGAGTTAAGCTGTTATGTGCACTCATTCCCGCTCTTTTAGTACCCACGTATCCGTTTTGATATGACAGTGTCAATTCCGGTATTATATCAGTATAATTTGAACTTCTTTGTGCTTTATATGCCTCAACTTCTGCCCTTTTAGATCGAATATCTTCCCTTGCCTCAAGCGCTTGCTTATATAATTCCTCTATACTCCTTTGGGGGTTCACAAGCGCTCTTTGGTCTACAGTTATTTCAAAGGGATAGACGGCATCTAAAATTTCAATACCAAGCACATTTGCAAGTGCAGCTTGTCTTAATCTTAATGTATTTAATGTTTCCGTATAATCCTGCTGAGCACCCGCAAGTTCCGCTTGCGCTCTTTTAACATCATATAATGTTCCTATTCCCGCCTCAAATCGGCCTTCAGTATATCTCAGCTGTTCTAATCTGTCATATAAATTAACCTTTTGAACCTCCATCTCCATCTTTGTTTCAAGTGTATCATAGTATGCAAGGACTGTATCTCTTATTTTTTGTTCTTTTGTAAATTCAAGATTTGCTCTATATGCTTTAAACATATTTTTTGTTTGTGCAACAAGAAAAAAATACTTGCCTTGGTTTATTGTTGACCATTCAAGTACGGCTAAACTCTGTATAGGTACTTCATGCGTAGTAGTTGCAACAATGCCTCCGACCAAATATTGTCCTTCCAAATTTTTTATATCAAAATTGTAGTAAATATCAGGCAGAAGTTGAAATTGCGAATTTCTATACTGCCAGTATGACTGTCTTTTATACTGGTTTTGAATTTTAATATCGTAGTTATCTTCAAGTGCAATATCTATGCAGTTTTTTAAATCCGTATATATAAATGTGGAATTAAGTTCATTTGAGATTTCTCTATCCAATATAAATTGTTTATCTATATCAGATATAGTGGCAGTTCCCTTTATTACACCCGAAAATGCCTTATAACTTTCATTATCAAAATAGTCAACATATGAATCAATATAGTCTGTTACTTCAGATGCAAATGCTCTGATTTGAGATATTAATATAACAATAATAATTATTATAATCCGCATAATAATATTATCTTTAAATTAATAAAAAACTATGTCAGTCAACTATACAATAAAAACGGCTATTTATTTTCAAGTCTTTTTGTTCTGATTTGAACATCTTCAATAAGTTTTCTGTTTATAGCAAGCAAATCTGCCAAAACTCCGAATACGCATGTTTGAAATCCCGTAATAAGTAAAATTGAAGATATAATTAATGATTGTATATGACCGTTACCTGAGCCGATAAAATAATAAATTAAAAATCTTCCCATTAAGAATAAACCCGCAAGTAAAAGTAATCCGCCTATTATTGCAAAAAATCTGAAGGGTCTATATATTATAAACATCCTTAATATCGTAAAAGAATTTTTCTGTATATATGTGAACAGATTTTTTACCAGCCTTGATTTTCTGTAGCAGGAATTAACTCTGATAGGGACAGATTCTATATGAAGCCCTTTTGTTTTAGATTGAATTACGGTTTCAATTGTATATGTGTAGTTATCAAAAACATTAATTGCCATAGCCGCATCTCTTGAAAATGCACGAAATCCGCTTGGAACATCATCTGTCGCAGAACCGCTTAAAAGTCTTACAACTTTTGAACCAAAAAATTGCAGAAATTTTTTTAATTTTGAAAAACCTTCAATATCTTTAATCGGTCTTGCTCCAATTACAATATCGGCCTTTTTATCCAAAATGGGTTTTATAATTTTTTGTATATCTTCTGCGTTATATTGATTATCCGCATCGGTATTAACAATTATATCTGCACCTTCCGCTATTGATTTTTGAATTCCCGCCATAAAAGTTCTGGCAAGCCCTCTATGATGCGTTGAGGTTACTATATGTTTAACATTATAAGACTTTGCAATTTCTACTGTTCTATCCGTACTCCCATCATCTATAACCAGAACTTCTATTTCATCTATTCCTTCTATTTTTTCAGGTAATTCAGACAAGGTTACGGGCAATGCAATTTCTTCATTATAACAAGGTATTTGTATTATTAATTTCATACTCTCACATCTTATATGCTAAAATTATTATACATGTTAACATGAATAAAAAAATAGATATGAAAAAAGATACTTTATTTAAACTATTTATTATAATTATATTTTCTTTATTACTTCGTGTCTGGTTTTTAGATAAGCCTGAAGGGCTTTATTTTGACGAATATTACAGCTGGATGATTGCGACAAAAAATAACTTTCATGATTTTTTATATGCTCTTTTGCAAAATTGTCATACCCCGCTGTATTATATATACCTGAAACTATGGATGTTTTTATTCTCGGATTCTGATATATCACTCAGATTTTCTTCTGTTATTCCTTCCGTTATCAGTGTTTATATTATGTATCTTTTAGGCAGAGAATTTAAAGACCGTAATTTGGGCATTCTATGTGCATTATTAACCGCTTGTTCCTCCTTTTGTATTTATTTTGCTCAAGAAGTAAGGTTATACTCCATACTTTTTCTCTTTTCTTCTTTAGCATTTTATTATTTTATTAAGTGCGCAAAAAATCCTAAAAATAAGAATTTTCTATTATTCTTTGTCGCTAATGCTTTTATATGCGCCTTTCATACACTCGGGATAATTTTTTCTTTCTTTCTCATATTAATACTTTTTATATACTTATATAAGTATTCGGATACGGATTTTAAAGCTAAAATCAGTTTATATAAATTACTTAAATATATTTCACCTTTAATTTTGGTTATAATAATTTTATTACCTTTTTTTTATAATATTTTATTATCAAAAAACCTATCCCAATTTTGGTCAGATTTTTCTATTGTTAAAATTCCCTGTGTATTTATTGATTATTTTTCACCTATCCAAACAAATATTACAAATACATTTGGTTCCTTTCAAAATTATACAAGCATAAACGGTAAATTTAATTATTCTTTTATTATATTTGCAATAATTCCCCTTTTAATTGCAATTCTTTCAATAGGGAGAGCCATTATTTCAAAAAACAAAATTTTAAATTGCATGTTGACTGCCTCAGCACTATTTTTTGCGGTTATTCTTGTATTTGCAATCATCGGGAAATTAATTTTAATTACTAAATATACTACCGAAATTTATCCGATTTTAATCTTAGCTTTGAGTTTTGGTTTTGTGTCATTTCGCTCAAAATTCATCAGAATAGCATTAATTGTTTTATTTTTGTTTTTAAATATATTTTATTTATTTTATTCTAATGATTCCGCAGCAAAACTTACACGGCCCGAAGGGCATAGAGCCGTTATCGAGTTGCTTAAGAATTCAAGATTAAGAGCCGGCGACTATGTACTTCTTACTTATTATGATATTGATAAATTTCAAAAATATATGGATGAGAGTATTAAATTTAATTTTTACTCTATTAATAAATACAATTTTAATTACTTTTTATTTAACGGAGAAAATTATAACAACATTATAGAGAACGGAAAAACCTTACATAAAGATTATTTTACTCAATATCCAAACAATTCGGTAAGTAATTATATTAAATATAACTTTATTTATAAAATGAAAAAAGGCAACAGGCTTGGAATTATTGTACTGGATAGTGTTTCCTTTATAACAGACAACGAAATGAATGAAATTTTAAATAATGATTATAAATATAATAAAATTCCATTTATATTTTTGATATTTTCATCATTGAAGAACAGCGCAATTTATACATGTAAAAAGAATTTAAAACTTGATACTATAACTCACGCAGGCTACTGGACTTTATATGTATATGAGAAAGTCGACTAATCGGGAGATATTAATTTATCAGATAAACTTAATTGAGAAGAAAGATAAGTTTTAAGCGGTAAAGGATATTGCTCTTTATTATGTGTACTTAAATATTCTTTAGCATCTTCTCTTGCCTTTTCTAAAATAGGTAAATCTCTTGTTAAATCGGCAAGCTTAAGTTCAACAAGCCCGCTTTGCCTTACCCCTAAAAATTCACCGGGGCCTCTTATCTCTAAATCTTTTTCGGCAATAACAAAACCGTCATTTGTTTGAACCAGAACATTTAGACGGTGAAGTGTTTCTTCGTTTTGAGTTGAAGAAACCAATATACAGTATGATTGGCTTTCGCCTCTGCCAACTCTTCCTCTTAATTGGTGAAGCTGAGAAAGCCCAAATCTTTCTGCATTTTCAATAACAATGACCGTTGCATTTGGTACATCTACTCCAACTTCAACTACTGTAGTGGATACAAGTACATCATATTTTTTATTTTTAAAGTCCTGCATTACTTTATCTTTTTCATCAGTTTTCATTTTCCCGTGCAAAAGTCCCACTTTTAAATCTATAAAATATCCGTTTTTAAGTTCCTCTGCCTCTTTTGTTGCAGCTTTAGCTGATAAGGTTTCGGATTCTTCTATCAGCGGAAAAACAATATATGCCTGATGTCCTTTATTTACTTCTTCTTTTATTAAATTTAATGCCTGTTTTCTTTGTGATTGCCTTAACAAGGCTGTTTTAACGGGTTTCCTGCCTTTAGGAAGTTCATCTATTATAGTTAAATCCAAATCCCCATGAACTGTCAAAGCAAGAGTTCTGGGGATTGGTGTAGCTGTCATTGTAAGCATTTGAGGAATTTCGGCTTTATTTTTCAAAATATTTCTCTGTTTTACCCCAAACCTATGCTGCTCATCTATGACGATTGCACCAAGATTATTAAATTCAACATTCTCCTGCAAGAGTGCATGAGTTCCTATTGCAATATTTATCTGACCGTTTCTTAAATCCTTTTCCAATTTCGCTCTCTGTCTTTTTGTGTTTGAGGAGGTAAACAGAGCAACATTAATTCCCAAAGGTGAGAGCCACCTGATAAAATTATTAAAATGCTGCTGGGCAAGAATTTCAGTAGGCGCCATAATCGCAGTTTGAAATCCGTTTTCAATGGCAGCTAAAAGCATTATGCAGGCAACAATTGTTTTTCCGCTTCCTACATCACCTTGTAATAATCTCTGCATCGGTTTATCCGAATTAATATCATTAAGGATTTCATTTATTGCTCTTTTTTGAGCATCAGTAAGTTCAAATGGAAGATTTTTTATAAAAGTTTTTACAAGACCCTCCTCTTTTACAGAAAGAGAAACAGTTTTATATGAATCCTGCGTTTTTTCTTTTATTGCAAAAAGTTTTATTTGAAGTAAAAATAATTCTTCATATACAAGAGTAAATCTTGCTTTTTCAAGTTCATCCTCATTATCGGGAAAGTGTATAATTTTCAGCGCATTATTTTTATCGGGCATTTCATACTTTGAAATTATCTCAGGCGGAAGAAGGTTTTCAATTTTATCATAATAAAGTTCAAGCGCATTATTAATTGCTTTTCTAAGTGCTTTTATATTTAAATTTTCAACAAGCGGATATACAGGAACTATTCTTCCTATATTTAAATTTTCGGTTTCAAAATTTTCCTCGCTGACAATCTGATACTGAGGTTTATCTATTGTGTATTTTCCCGTATAATTATCAATCTTAACGGTTCCCGAAACTATTATTCCTGCCTCTTTAGGGAACTGCGCTTTATACCTTTCAAGTGAGTACCTGTTCAGGCTTTTATAGAAAAAATTTAACTCCATAGAACCCGTTAAATCCGATATTACAACCTTTATTATTGTTAAATTATTTTTAGTAGTAAAAGCTTTAAGTGATGTTATTTTACCGTATACAGTTACATTAATGCCTTCTTTTAAATTCTTAATCGGGCATTTTGAAGAATAATCAATGTATTTTTTAGGATAATAACTTATTAAATCAAAGATTGAATATATTCCAAGCTTATTTAAAAGATAACCAAACTTAGGCCCCACTCCTTTAAGCATAACAACATCCGAATTATAAATATCAGTATCATCATTTAAATTTTCAGTTTTATTTGAAGTATTTAAATCCTTTTTTAGAATATTAATAAATCTGTTTATAGTTTTTTTTCTTTGAAAAATATTTTCAACAGGATAATGTTCAAAAGCTTCAATAACCGGGAGCCATTTTGTATTTTTCCCCGAATACTTGTAAATCAGCTTTATTTGAGAAAGCATGAAACCCGAGAATGATTTTTCTCTGCCGACTACATCAATATACTTGTATTTTTCTTCAAGTTCTATTGCTTTTCTTATATGTTCTATATCAATTTTACTTGTGTAATTATCGTTCATTTTTTATCTTTAATACTTCATATATATCAATAGGTTTTGATTTGCCTTTTATATTAACCTGACTAAGCTTGACGGTATCAATATAATCTTTTACATATTCATAAGTATATTGACTTATTAAAAAAGAGGTCTTAAGTATACTGTTGTATGCTTCAATTCTTGATGCAAGATTTACATTATCACCAATAACCGTATATTCAAGCCGTTCTTCAGTTCCTATGTTTCCTGCAAAAACCTCTCCCGTATTAATACCAATACCTATTTCAATTCTGGGCTTTCCATCTTTAAGAAGTTTATCTCTAAGTATTTTAACTTTTTCAGTCATTTCAAGTCCGCATTTTATGGCATTTAAAGCATGATTATCGTCTTTTATCGGTTCACCAAAGACAGCCAATGCGCCATCTCCCATATATTTATTAATTACTCCGTTATACTTAGCTATTATAGGTTCTATTGTAGAAAAATATTCATTTAATATAGATGTTACGATTTGCGGTGAAAGATTTTCAGACATCTGTGTAAAGTTTCTGATATCAACAAATAATACTGTTACAGTGGTTCTGATACCGCCTAAATTAAGTTTATCAAGATTATTCAGAACAGTTTTCATAACATCCTTTGAAACATATTTGCCCATGGCTTTTTTTATCATCTCTGAGGCTTTATCTGTCGTTATAATTGAATATAACTGTTTCAATATAGAGGCTGAACACATTGTAATTATAGGAGTAAACGGAGGAATATATGTATTCATTAGATATTCAAAAATATAATATATAAAGTAAAGAGCAGAAAGTATCAATGCAAAAATAAAATTATATTTAAGTCTTTTAAATCCGAATAATATGAAAAGTGTAAATATTGAAGTAATAATTAATGTTGCATCAAATGGAGCCTCCGTTTTATAAGTATTTTTGAGCATGTTGCTTAACATAACCGCATGTACATCAATATCAGCCTGTTTTGTAAGTACAGGTGTTTCACTGAGCTGTTCCCACACATTTTTATCGGCATTTAATCCGATAATTACAATTTTATCTTTAAATTCATTAGGATTAATTTTTGGATTACCGCCTGATTGCAGGGCATAATATGATTCCAGCACGTCAATAGCGGAATATTTTTTATGTGAATAATAATTCCCTTGAGGATAGTACCAATTAAGTCTTGTATAAATTCCGACAACAGCATTATCAAGATTGTCAAAAGCTCTTTTGTATGAAATGGGGACTTTTAAAGTTTTACACTCATCATTACTGCATAAATATTTGTCATATAAAACAAACTCTCTATTTCCCGTATACATGGCATAAGCACTTAATGCAAGAGATGGATAGAGTTTATCGCCCATCTGAACAACAGGCATATAGCTTCTTAAAATGGTATCTTTGTCTTCAACAAGGATAGATGATGCCAAATTATTAACACTATAGAGAAAATCCTTAGGCAGATTTACAACAGCCTTATAATTTGTATTTGGAATTTTAGTTCGATTATCTACAATATTAACATTAATTTTGCTGTCAAAGAGCGGAATGTAATCAGAAGGCAATACATCGCCTGCAGCATTTGAATTTACAAATATAAAACTGTTAATCAGATTTTTTTTATCTTTAATATTATTATAAAAAATATAGTCTTTTTCGGGCTTGTAAGAATCAGGGAAAATAACTAAATTTTGAAAAACAATAGCCTTTGCACCCGCATAATCATCAATATAATTAAATATATCGGCAAATAAATCTCTTGACCAAGGCCAATTGATTTTATCAGTTGAAACATCATCAACTGCAATTAATACAACTTTATCGGAGGAATAATTTTTTGATATTTTTGTAAAAACTTTTGTGCAAAAATCATTTACTCTGTTATCCAAAAAGTTCAGAGAAAAAATATATATTAAAGTTAATATGAAAAATAAAAGAATTAGAGACGTTAATTTAGATTTAATATTTTTATACATAATAATAATTTTATCTTTTAAAGCGGAATTTGCAAAATTGTAAATATTCTCATGTGACATTAAATTGTCTTTATAATAGAATAAATATGTATTAAGAGGGAAAAAAGATGAAAATATCATTAGAATGGCTGAACGAATTTGTTGATATAACAGATTTAACCGTAGAACAAATTGTACATGAGCTTACAATGAGCGGACTTGAAGTTGAAGATATTGAAAAGACGGGTGCAAAATTTACAAATATAATTACCGCAAGAATAACAGCAATAAAAAATCATCCGAATGCAGATAAACTGCATTTAGTTGATGTTGATTTAGGAAATAACATAACAAAAACTGTTGTATGCGGGGCGCAAAATATTAAGGAAGGTCAAATTATTCCCTATGCCTCAGTAGGTTCTAAAGTGCTTTCAAGAAAAACGGGTGAGCAATATGAACTTACTCCTGCAATTATAAGAGGAATAGAATCTCAAGGTATGCTATGTTCCCAAGATGAATTGGGATTAGAAAATATGCAGGAAGAAGACGGCATATTAATATTAAACAGATTATTTTCTGATGATATTAAACTTGGAACTGATTTAGAGAAACTCTTAAATATAAAAGAAGATACTATAATAGATGTTTCACCCACCCCGAATAGAGGCGATGAAATGTCAGTTATAGGTGTAGCAAGAGAGATTGCGTCATTATTTAATAAAAAGCTTAATTTTAAACATACTGATCTTAATATACAAGATGCAAAAGGAAAATTTGAAGTAGAAATTATAGATAAAGATACTTGCTGTTATTATTCAGCCGGTCTCTTAAATGATGTAGTTATAAAACCATCTCCCGAGTGGATGAAAAGAAGGCTTGAAGTATCAGGTATCCGTTCAATAAATAATGTAGTTGATATTACAAACTATGTTTTGCTTGAATACGGTCAGCCGCTGCATGCTTTTGATAAGGATAAATTAAACGGCTATATATGCGTAAGAAGAGCAAAAGAAGGTGAAAAACTTGTAACCCTTGACGGAATAGAAAGAACACTGACCAATGATACGGTTCTTTGTGCTACAAGAGAAGAGGGTGTTTGTATAGCGGGTGTTTTCGGCGGAGAAAATTCCGAAATTGATGAAAACACAAAAAATATTGTGCTTGAAAGCGCATACTTTGTTCCCCATACAAACAGAAAGAGTTCAAGAAGTATTGGCTACAGAAGTGAAGCCTGCGCAAGATTTGAAAGGGGAGTTGATATTGAAGCAACAAAACCCGCACTTCTAAGAGCAATAGAACTTTTAAATAAATATGCCGATGCAAAGATTGAAGGTATAGTAGAAACAGGCAATAATAAACTTGATGATGTAACAATAACTTTAAGATTTGCTCAGGTTAAAAGATTATTAGGCTGTGAAATAGATTCTGAAAGATGTATAGAAATACTTCAAAATTTAGGCTTTGAACTTCTCGGTAAAAATGATTCCGCAGCAAGATTTAAAACTCCAAGTTTCAGAATTAATGATGTTAAACAGGAGGTTGACTTAATTGAAGAAATAGCAAGAATATACGGCTATGATAAAATTGAACCGTCACTTCCCAATAAAACTCAATCACCTGAAATATTAAAAGAAGCCAGATTACTGAAAAAAGTTAATAATTTGTTTTTAGGCTACGGATTTAACGAGGCAATGACTTCATCATTGATAGGTGAACCCTTGTTAAACCAATTCGGACTGCCTTACAAAAAAGAAGAGGCGGTATTTGTTCAAAATCCTCAGTCTGATGAACATACAATGTTAAGACAAACAACTATAGCAAATATTCTTGCAGCCTTGAAATCTAATTTTGATAACGGACAAAAAGATATTTGGCTGTATGAACTTGGTAAAACATATTTTATTAAAGCACCCGCCACGCAAAAAGACAGCGGTGTTGAAGAAAATCAAATGATTTCAGGTGTAATTACGGGAGAAACAAATAATAATTTATGGAAAAAACTTCCAAAAGCAGATTTTTATACTTTAAAAGGCATAATGGAAAGTTTATTTGATTTGTTAAACTTATCCTCCAGAATAAAACTCTCTCCTGCTGATGACTGCGAATATTTACACCCCGGCAGAAGTGCTAAAGTTGTTATGCTCGGTAAAACTCCCGAAGTAATCGGATACTTTGGAGAGATTTACCCGCTTTTAAAAGATAAATTAAAAATTAATCAGGATATATATTTATTTGAACTCAATCTGGGGAAACTTATTAATGCATGTCAGGTAAATACAGTAAAATATAAACCTCTTGCATTATATCCTGAAGTTCAAAGGGATATTTCATTTGCTATTGAAAAAAATATAACAAACGAACAAATTGTTCTTGCTATTAAAAAATCTGCCGATTCTAAACTGTTCAAAGGTGCAAATCTTTTTGATATATATGAAGGCGAACACATTCAAGACGGATTTAAGAGCATGGCATACAGAATTACCCTTCAGGATGAAGAAAAAACTCTTACGGATGATGTAATTGATTTACAAATCAATACTATTAAATCGGGGTTAATGAAAAAGTTCCCGACAATAACCTACAGATAAGAAAGACGGGGTTTAACCCGTTTTTTTATGGGAAAATACTCAACAAATAAACATACCATACAAAATAATTTATTAATAAAAATTGTATCATAACGTAATAATTGAATAAAAATTCTTGAAATCGAAAAGTAAACGAATATAATAATAAATATATTAGGGAATATACATGCGAAAAAAATGTACATTAATTAATATTTTTGGGGATAAATCAAGGAGGAAATTCTAGTGCTTAGAAGCAGAGATATGGGCAGATCCATTGCAGTTAGAAGGTGGACTAATACCGCCTTAGAATGCTACAAAAGAGGATGTGTTTGTGAAGGATGTTTTTATACGGACTTTTTTAACGGTACATCACAAAAATGCCAGATGAAAGCATCCGTGTTAGAATTGGTGAGAGTATTGGGTAAACCGAATGTAGAAATACAGCAGGTTTTGGTAGATTAATTTAATAATGAAAAATTAAAAACTCCCATTTTTCGGGAGTTTTTCTTTTACATAGTTATAATATAAATTCTTAAATAATTTCTTTATATTGGTCTGTATTATTTAATAAATCATAGTTGATTTCATTTTCGTTATCGGCAATAACAGCTGCAACAACAGCATCACTTGCAACGTTAACCGTTGTTCTAATCATATCAACAACTCTGTCTATTGCAAATAAGAACGCGAACCCTTCAACCAGCTGCTGAGGTGTTAATCCTAAACCGTTTAATACAAGTGCTATTGTAATTAACCCTGCTCCGGGGATTCCTGCAGAAGTTGAAGATGCAATTATAGCTAATACCATTATTTGTATAATCTGAATAGGATCTAAAGCAACTCCGTATGCTTGAGTTAAGAATATAACGGCAACGGTTTGAAATAGAGCAGTACCATCCATATTCAATGTTGCGCCTAACGGAAGAACAAAACTGCAAACCTTATGAGATATACCTCTTTTTTCACAGCATGCAATAGTTAAAGGTAATGTCGCACTGCTGCTTGCCGTACCGAATGCTACAAGCAAAGCTTCAATAATAGCCGTGTAAAAATTACCGATAGGCACTTTACTAAAGAATTTAAGTATAAGCGGATATATAACAAAAAATTGTATACAAAAACCAATAAACACAACACCTAAAAACTTAGATATTGTATTAAATATGCTTAAACCGAATGATGAAACAGCAACCGTAGTTAAAGCAAAAATACCGGGGGCTGCAAATATCATAATCCAATCTGTAACTTTCATTGTTGCTGCAAATATTGATTCAAAAAATGAAACGATTGGCCTATTAATTTCACCTACTTTTGATAAAGCAAGCGAGAAGATTAAAGCAAAGAATATAATAGGAATCATTTCACCTTTAGCTAGTGATTCTAAAGGATTTTGAGGAATCATATTTAAAAATAAGTTGCCAAGCTGACCTCTTTGCTCTGACAAAACCGTATCAACCTGATTTTGAATTTCAAGAGCTGAAGTTTGGCTTATAAATTCCTGAACACCAACCCCGGGTTTAATAGCTAATACTAAGAAACATCCGATTAAAACAGCGGCAATCGTAATTAGTGCATAATAAAATATCATTCTTTTACCGAATTTACCGATTTGTTTGCTGTCTCCTATACTTGATATACCTACAACTATTGCAGAGCATACAAGAGGAATAACAATCATTTGTATAACTCTTATAAATGCCTGACCCACAATATTTAATACTTTAACAAACGGAACAAGAATTCCCGGATTTTCGTGAATATAATTACCGAATATAATACCTGCAATAATTGCTATAAATATATGCCAGTTTCTTTTAATACCCAGTCCGACTGCAACAAATAATGTTTGTAAGTGTAATTTCATAATAACCTCTTATTCATACTGAATTGTACTAATTGTACAATTATTTAATAAATAATTCAACAGTTTATATTTTTATAATAAAATGTAAATAAATATATTTCATGGTGGATATTATGGAGATTAGGGATAAGAAATTTCATTTTATAGCGATTGGCGGTGTGGGAATGAGCGCGCTGGCTAAATATCTGGTCGAATGCGGTGCGACTGTTAGCGGTTCTGATATACAAGAGAGTAAATACACTCACTTGCTTGAAAAATTGGGAATAAAAGTTTCAATCGGACATAATGCCGATTTAATTGAAAAAGATATGATTATTACAGCCAGCAGTGCCATTAAAGAAACTAATCCCGAAATAATAAGAGCAAAAGAACTCGGTCTTAAAATATATCACCGCTCAGATATACTAAAAATGATATCGGATGAATTTTCTGCAAGGGAAAATGCATTTTTTATTGGGTTTTCAGGAACTCACGGAAAAACAACAACAAGCGGTCTTGCTTCTTATGTATTATATAATGCCGGTTTAAATCCTTCTTTTGTAACAGGCGGAATAATACCTGATATCAATACAAACGGGAATTATAACGGTGATAAATATTTTATAGCCGAACTTGATGAATCTGACGGAACAATAGAAAAGTATTCAACTGATGCTGCAGTTATTAACAATATGGATGAAGACCATCTTGACCATTATAAAAACGGTTTTGACGATATAGCGGATACTTTTAACAAGTATCTTTCAAATAAACCAAATCAAAAGGTTATAATTAATATTGATAATGAAGGCAATCAAAAATTTATAAAAAAATATCCGAAATATAATTATATAACCTTCGGATTAAGAAATGCCGACTATACTGCTGAAAATATTAAATATGAAGGCTTTGGCTCCGAATTTGAAGTTTATTTTAAGGGCAAATTTGAAACGAAATTAAAACTTTCAATAATCGGTGAACATAACATCTATAATGCTTTAGCCGTATATGCCTCATTAAATGAAACAGGAATTAAAGTAAATGAATTGACAAAATATTTTGAAAGTTTCAGTGGAATGGGAAGAAGATTTCAAAAAACAGGTGAATTTAACGGAATAAAATTATTTGACGACTATGCACATCATCCGCATGAAATAATGACTACACTTGAAGGGATACATAAAGCATCCGAAACTAACAGAGTTGTAGCAATATTTCAACCGCACAGATACACAAGACTTAATGCACTTTGGGAGGAATTTAAAAATGCTTTTGAAAATGCAGATTTATTAATAGCAACAAATGTATATCCCGCAGGCGAAAGCGAAATACAAGGTGTAAATTCCGAAAACTTTATAAAAGAAGTTAATCATTCAAATGCAATATTTATATCGGGTGATATGTGTGAATGTGCAAAAAAAATATATCCCTTGTTAAAAAATAATGATATAGTTATAACATTGGGAGCAGGGGATATAACAAAATTAGGCGGTTTAATATCTGAAGAACATAAAAGGGTTTGTCTTGACGCAAATATTAAATAACTATAATGTTAAAAATGATACAACATTTAAAATCGGAGGATGTATAAAAAAAGCGGCATTCCCTGAAAGTGTTGAGGAATTAATACAGCTTTTACAATCAGGCGAATATGATATGGTATTAGGGAGCTGTTCAAATGTTTTATTTTCTTCAGATGGTGTTGATAAAAAAATTATTTTTACAAAGAATTTAAAAAATTACAGTTTTGAAGGAAATATTTTAAAAACCGAATGCGGAGTAAAAGGGCCTTTAATATCAAAAGAGTGCCAAAAACTGGGTTTATCAGGGTTTGAATTTTTAATAGGTTTCCCCGGGAGTTTTGGCGGAATGATATGTATGAATGCCTCCGCTCATAATCAGGCAATATCTGATAAATTTGTAAAATGCAGAGTTTTTGATACTCGTACAAACCGAGTAATTTCATTAAATAAAGAAGAAATGCAATTTTCATACAGAAATTCCGTTGTTTCAAAAAATAAATATATTGTACTTGATGCCGAATTTAAATTAGATAACGGAAATCAAGAAAATATTGATGAAATTATGAAAAGGAACATTGAATTCAGACATGAAAGGCAGCCCTCACTGACATTAGGTAATGCAGGGAGCATATTCAAAAATCCCTCAAACGATTCAGCCGGCAGACTTCTTGATTTATGCGAAATGAAAGGAGTAAAAGAGGGCGGTGCTATGGTTTTTGAAAAGCACGCAAACTTTATATTAAATTATAATAATGCAACATCGCTAGATGTTTTAACATTAATGTATAAAATGTTTTCAAAAGTAAGAGAAAAATATACAATAAAATTAACACCCGAAATTATTTTTATAGGCAGCAAAGAAACGGAAGAACAGAGATTATGGGATATAATGACGGAAGAAAATATTCATTAGATTCAAAAATTGCGGTATTATGCGCAGGACTTTCAAGCGAAAGGGAAGTATCAATAAGGTCAGGAAGAAATGTTTTTGAAGCATTAAAAAGACTGGGATATAAAAACAGCGAACTTATATATGTTGATGAAAATATTGCCCAAACGTTAAAAGAAAAGAAACCTGATGTCGTTTATAATGCACTGCATGGCAAATACGGGGAAGA
The DNA here is from genome assembly GCA_947625305.1 of Candidatus Gastranaerophilales bacterium. Classification (GTDB taxonomy): domain Bacteria; phylum Cyanobacteriota; class Vampirovibrionia; order Gastranaerophilales; family Gastranaerophilaceae; genus Avigastranaerophilus. The sequence goes on from CANQNW010000011.1 coordinate 36,785, forward strand.
TGGCTGTGTACAGGGAGTACTTGAAATACTAAAAATCGAATACACGGGCTGCGGAGTAATGTCAAGCGGTATAACAATGAATAAAGAGTATACAAAAAGGATTTTGTCGACGAATAAAAAAATTATAATGGCTAAATCAGCCTTTATTCAAAAGGGAGAAGACATATACGAAAAAACTAAAGATTTAACATATCCTTTATTCATAAAACCCGTCAGTGAAGGCTCCAGCTTCGGAATGACTAAAGTTAATACAAAAGATGAATTAAAATCTGCATATGATACAGCAGTAAAATATAATGACGATGTTCTTGCGGAAGAATTTATAGACGGATTTTTTGTAACGGTCGGGGTTTTAGAAAAGAATAATAAACCGTTTGCCACGGAAATTCTTGAAATCAGACCAAAAACGGAATGGTACGATTTTGAGGCAAAATATACAAGCGGAATGTCTGATTTTATACTTCCTGCTAATTTATCTTCAGACTTGACTAAACTTGTTAAGGAAATATCTGTTGAAGCATTTAATACAGCAGGATGCAGAGGGGTATCAAGAATTGACTTTATGATAAAAGATAATGTTCCGTATTTACTTGAAATAAATACAAGCCCCGGAATGACAGATATAAGTGATTTGCCTGCTCAGGCAAAAGCATGCGGAATCAGCTATGATGAACTTGTATTACTAATATTAAACAGTGCGGGATTAAATAAATAATGCCATATGATTATACCGTAGAAAGAGCATTAAGACAGCAAAAGCTTCGCAGAAAGGCGAGGAGAGGTGAAATTGCACTCAAACGGCTATACAAGCTTATAAGATTTTTAATTATATTATTTATTTTTTACTCTGTTTTTAGAATTTTAAATTGCCATTATTGGTATTTGAGCAAGGATTTATACACAAATAAAAATACTCCCCGTATTGAAATATTGGGAAATAATATAGTATCTAAAGATAAAATAATAAATCAAATAAAAAAATTACCTCTTGAAAAAAAAACAATATATATGATAAATCCCGAAAAACTTGTTAAAGAGATTGAAAAACTGCCTCCTGTTAAACGGGCATACATAAGAAGATTTTGGTTTCCCGCAAGATTTGTTATTATGACGGATGAAGTTATTCCCGCAATAACAATATCTCCGACGGAAGATTCGCCTGCTGTTTTTGCACTCGGGCATAACGGAGAATTAATAGGTCGTGAATATCTTCCTCTAAAACAAAATTTTGATGCCGTGAATGTATTAAGCTACGGAACAAACGGTGATGACTATGAAAAATGGGATAAAGAAAAAATATCTGATTTATACAAACTTGCTAAACTGATTGAGGATTATTCAAGCGAAAAAGTTAAATACATTGATTTAAGAACTCCGCATAATGCATTTGTTCAATTGGAAAGTGTAAAAATTCAGCTCGGAGAAATAGATAATTCAGTATTTGACCGCATTAAGCAAATTACGGCAATTATACCCGAGGTAAAAAAGCTTAATGAACCTGTAAAATATGTTGATTTATCCTGGCAGGATTCTGCTTATTTAAAAATGAAATAATTATTACACGTCTATAAAAGAAATACCCTGCGCATTACTATTAAATACTTTTCTTGAAAGAGTTATCTCTTCTTCACTGTCATAAGGATTTATAATAATTACATTATCATCATTAATTTCTTTTATAGCAAATAAGTGTGATGAATAAGGAGTAAGTGTAACTTTTTCTCCGTTAACATCTCTAACAACAAGCGGGTCATACCCATTATTTTCACCTTGAAATACGCATGTTGCAAGAGTATTACCGTTATTAACATCATCCGCAATATAACTCATAACATCATCAAAATCATCATATTTAGTTTGATAAACATCAGCTATTTCACCCGTAAATATATATGCTAAGTCTCTGAATGAACCGTAATCAATTGTATTGTCACTATCAGTGATGTGTTCATAGAGAGAATCAGGCACATCAATATTTTCATTTTTTACTTTTTCAAATGCTTTTTGAATACTAACTTCAAGCAGTAAAACATCATCATCTCCGCTGGAGTATTCGTTTGACTTTCTTGCTTTATCTAAATCTTTATCAGAAAGAGTAATATCAAAGCCTAAAGCTTTAAAAGAAACAGTATATGTACCGTCATCGTTGTTTTTTATTGCATCTTTTAAAATTTTACTGCCCTTTTCGGAATAACTAAATGATTTAATTCCGCCCAAAAGCCAGCAATCATTAATAACACCTTGTTGAAACTCATCAATCACACCATTAACATTATATTTAGATTTTAGGGAAACTCCTGCTTCCAAATCTTGATTTTTATCATAAGAATTGTCAAAATCAGACACATTATTAAAAATTGAATTCTTTTCAAATTTATTAAACTTGTTAAACGAATTTAACCTGTGCAAATTTGAATAATCACTATTTACATTAATATTAAACATAAAATATCCTCTAATAAAATAAAAAAAATCTAATATAATAAATTGACTTTTAAAAGAAATATATTAAAAAAAGTTAAAAAGAGTATTGAAAAAAAATATTTATATTATAAGATAATTAAGTCAGAAAATTAAAAATTCAACCCGTAACATATTAAAACTTTAATATAGCAGTTTTAATAGTGTTTTTTTATTTTGGATTGATAAACAAAAGAAAGGCAATTACAGTGGAAGAAACTAAGACAAAGTCTAAGAAAAAAAAGATTGAGACAACTCAAGAACAACCTGTACAAACAGAATGGAAAGAACAGGTAATACAGGTAAGAAGAGTTACAAAAGTTGTTAAAGGCGGAAAGAAATTAAGTTTTCGTGCAATAGTAGTAGTAGGAAATAAAAACGGACAAGTCGGAGTAGGCTGTGCTAAAGCTGCAGAAGTTATAATTGCAATACAAAAAGCAGTAGCAGACGGCAGAAAAAATTTAATAAATGTTCCTATATTTAAAACAACAATACCTCATCCTATAACAGGCCGCAGCGGTGCAGGCAGTGTAATGTTAAAACCCGCATCACAAGGTACCGGAGTTATAGCAGGCGGTGCTGTTCGTGCAGTATTAGAACTTGCAGGTATTGAAAATATATTAAGTAAATCCTTAGGTTCAAAATCTCCGTTAAATGCGGCAAATGCTACATTAGATGCACTGCAATCATTAAAATCATTTGATGTTGTTGCAAAAAGACGCGGATTATCATTAAAAGATATGCTAAATTAAGAGGTAAACAAAAATGGCAGCAAAAACAAAATCAAAAAAAATTAAAATAACATTAGTAAAAAGTTTAATCGGTTCAAATGATAAACAAATAAGAGTTGCAAAAGCACTCGGTTTAACAAAAAAAGACCAGACGGTTGAACACGAAAATACTCCAACAATTATGGGTATGGTAAATACGATACCTCATTTATTAAAAGTAACCGAATAGAAGAAAGGTAATTAATAAAATGTCAGAAAGAATAAAATTAGAAGATTTAAGACCTGCTGACGGCGCAACCGGAAAAGTAAAAAGAGTTGGCAGAGGCAGATCATCAGGTATGGGTAAAACATCATGCCGTGGTAATAACGGTGAAGGTCAAAGATCAGGCCGTTCGTCTAAAAGAGGATTTGAAGGCGGACAAATGCCCGGCTATAGACAAATGCCTAAATTAAAAGGTTTTACTAACTTTAATGCAATAAAATACGGTTCAATAAATGTAAGTGACTTAGCTAATGTTAAAGCTGAAGATATTACTTTAGAATCTTTGAAGGCAGAAGGTAAAGTATCATCAAAAGCACAAGCTTTAAGAGTACTTGGCAATGGTGAATTAACAAAAGCCGTTACCGTAAGTGCAAGATATTTTACACAATCTGCTAAAGAAAAAATTGAAAAAGCAGGCGGAAAGGCACAGTTAGTATAATGCAGCAATTTACACCAAATCAGCAGAATTTGCAGACAATGCTGTCAAATTTAAATATTGCGGGATTAAAAAATAAAATACTTTTTACTCTTGCAATGATACTTATATTTAGATTTTGCGCACAACTGCCTTTATTTGGAATAAATGCTCAAAATTTTGCAAATTTAGCTGCAACAAATAATTTAATAGGATTTCTTGATATGTTCTCGGGCGGTGCGCTTGGAAATGTTTCAATTATAGCTTTAGGTATCGGGCCATATATTACCGCTTCAATTATTATGCAGTTATTAGCTGTTGTAATTCCTCAGCTTGAGCAATTACAAAAAGAAGAGGGCGAAGCAGGCAGAAGAAAACTTTCACAATATACAAGAATATTTACTATTGTTATTGCGGCAGTTCAATCTGTAGTATTTGTACTATATTTACTAAAAACTGCAAGAGGGGCGATACTGCCGGATGTAAACATATTTACCTTTGCCATAGGTTCTGTTGTTATATTAACAGCAGGTTCGGCATTTACAATGTGGATGGCAGAATTAATGACTGAAAGAGGTATCGGAAACGGAGCATCAATGCTTATCTTTTGCGGTATCATTTCAAAAATTCCCTTCTATGGCGGTAAGACAGCAGAACTGGTAAGTAAAAATCCATCACTGCAGCCGGGATTATTATTGCTGCTTATTATCTTTTTTGCAACAATGGTATTTATTGTCATTATGCAGGAATCAGCAAGAAAAGTAATAATAGTTAACCCGAGACGGCAGGTTGGAAATAAAGTATACGGCGGGACAAATACATATATTCCGTTTAAGCTTAACCCGGGCGGTGTTATGCCTATTATCTTTGCCATAGCAATATTATTATTCCCTACAACAATATTAGGGCTTGTAGGTCAGGCTAATATTTCAAATGAGACATTGAGAAATATTATAATTGCACTGTCTAATTTTTTAAGTCCTTCAGGAATTGCATACAATGTTGTATATTTCGTATTAATTGTTGCGTTAACTTTTTTCTACGCATCAATTATTCCAAACTTACAACCGAAAGAAATTGCAAATAATTTAAAGAAGTACGGTTCATCGATACCGGGGATAAAACCGGGGAAACCAACAGCCGAAGCACTTGATAAAATATTGAGCAAAACTACTTTTATAGGTGCTTTTGGACTGGGTATTGTTGCTCTTATACCTTCTATGGCTTGCCATATTACAGGTATAACAACCCTTCAGGGAATTGGAGCGACATCACTTATAATTATGGTAGGTGTTGCACTTGATTTTATAAATCAGGTCAGGACAAACCTTCTGCCAAAAAATTATGAAAGTTTCTTAAAACAATAACGTTAATAAAATAGATGAGCCTTTCGGGGCTCATTTTTTTATTCAAAAATTTATATTATGTTATAATTGTTATGTTACAGATAAGTTCAGGATTTTGAAATGAAAAAAGAATATATATTTATCGGCCCGCCAGGAAGCGGGAAAGGCACGCAAACAAAAAAACTCTCGGCGGAATATAATCTACCTCATATAGATACGGGGTCATTACTTCGTGAAGAAGTTGCATCAGGGAGCGATGAAGGTAAACTTGCAAACAGTTTTATGGAAAAAGGAAATCTTGTTCCGATAGAACTTGTTTCAAAAATCATTAAAAACAGATTATTAAAAAATGACTGCAAGGATGGGTTTATTCTGGATGGTTACCCCAGAAGCATAGAGCAGGCACAGGCTCTTGATAAAATTCTTGAAGAAATAGACGGTAAAAATACGGTATCTCATAAGGTATTTTATTTTAACGTTGCACAGGAGAAATTAATTGAACGACTTGTAAACAGGCGCACCTGCGAAAAATGCGGAGCAATATATAACTTAAAAACTATGCAATTAAAAAATAATGAAGTATGCGAAAAGTGCGGTGGGAAACTTACAAGAAGAGATGATGATACAGAAGAAGTTGCACTAAAAAGATTTAAAACATATTTTAATCAAACAGCTCCGTTAATTGAATTATACAAGAATAGAAATTGGCTGTTTGAAATCGATGCTTCAAAAAATATTGATGAGATTTATAATGATTTAACGGGAGCAATAAAAGAAAATGTCCATTCATAAAAAATCAAAACATGATATAAGTTTAATGCGTCAAGCCGGAAATATTGTAGCACTTGTACATGCAGCAATGAAAGATGCAGTAAAAGAAGGTGTTACAACAAAAGAACTTGATGAACTTGCATTTAAAATAATAAAAGAAAATAAAGCAGACCCGACATTTTTAGGTTATAACGGATTTCCCGCAACAATTTGTACATCAATAAATGAGCAGGTGGTACACGGCATTCCCTCACACGATGTAATATTAAGAAACGGTGATATAATCAGTATAGATATAGGGGCAACCTATAAAGGGTTTGTAGGTGACAGTGCCTGGACATATCCTGTAGGTGTAATTTCCGAAGATAAAAAAATGCTTTTAAAAGCCACGGAGGAATCTCTTTTTGCAGGATTAGAACACATGAAAAGCAATGACAGACTTGAAAATGTTGCAGGTGCTATAGAGGATGTTGCAAAAAAATATAATTTGGGAATTGTAAGACAATATGGCGGTCACGGTGTCGGAAGACAAATGCACGAAGATCCGTTTGTTTTCAATTACAGAACGAATAACAAGCTTGTACTTGAAAGAGGCATGACAATTGCAATCGAGCCTATGTTAAACCTCGGCGGGGATGATGTTATTGTTCTTGAAGATGATTGGACAGTTGTTACTGCAGATAAAAAGCCGTCCGGGCATTTTGAACACACTGTACATGTAACGGATGACGGCCCGGATATATTAACAAAACTACTGTAAAGGAAATAAAATGATTGAAATGAAAGTAATGGGTATCGCAATAGATACAGCGAGCGGTTCACCAATAATAGTATTAAATGATAAAGAAAACAGAAAGGCGCTTCCTATTTGGATTGGTTCAGCCGAAGCAAGTGCAATTATCAGAAAAATTGAAAATATAAAAGTTATAAGACCGATGACGCACGATTTAATTATTGATATTATAGAAAAAACGGGGTATAAAGTTGATCGTGTTGAAATTAATGATGTAGAGCAAGAAACATACTACTCAACAATATATCTTATTAATGATAACGGAGATGAAGTAACAATAGATTCAAGACCATCTGATGCTATCGCCGTTGCAATAAGAGTTGAAGCCCCTATATTTGTATCCGCAAAAGTGTTAGCAGACGGAAGTGTATCTTGTGACAGCGAAAAGGACGAGGCAGAATCGGAAGAATTCAGAAATTTTATACAAAACATAAAGCCGTCTGATTTTGAAAAACTGCTTAGAGATGACAAGCAATCGGATCAGTAAAATTAAATTTTGAAGTTCTGTTATATTGTTTTGAGAACAAGCATTCAAGCTTGTTCTTTTTAGTATTATCCGCTTTTATATCACTAAATTTTGATAAACCGACAATTGTATCAGCACAAAATACATCTACTAAAAACTTAATCATTTGTATACCTTTCATTTTTCTTGATGTATAATTTTTAATAATTTAAAAAATAAAATCAAGAAAGGAAAATAAAATGAGTAAAATTACAAAAGATATGGGACTGTTAGAAATAGTACAATCATACCCTGAAACAATAGAAGTATTTCAACGTTACGGTTTAGGCTGCATAGGATGTGCCGCTGCAAGATTTGAAAATTTAGAAGCAGGCGCTAAAGTCCACGGTATTGATGTTGATAAAATGGTTGAAGATTTAAATTCAGCTATTGTATAAACTGTATTTTTTTATTATTATTGATTTACTAAGAGAAAATACAGTTAAGGAGACATAAAATGGAAGTTATTCTAAAAAAAGACGTACAAAACATAGGTGAAGCAGGCGATATAGTATCCGTTAAAGACGGTTATGCAAGAAATTTCTTACTTCCTCAAAACTTTGCCGAAATTGCAACAAAAGGGGCAAAAGAAAACAGAGAAAAAAATCTTGCAAGAATTAAAGCAAAACAAGAAAAACTTCATGCTGAAGCTCTTGAATTAGCAAATAAAATTGAAGAACTCTCTGTACTTGAATTTTCTGCAAAAGCAGGTGAAAGCGGTAAGTTATTCGGTGCTATTACAACAAAGAAACTTGCTGAAGAAATTAAGGCAAAAACAGGTGTTGAAGTTGACAGAAAAACAATTTCACTTGATTCTCCGATTAACAAAATCGGTAAATTCAATATGACTATAAAATTAACATCAAAAGTAAAAGCAACATTAGGTGTTAATGTTACAGCATCAGAAGTATTAAAAGAAGAAATTGAAGAAACTCCTGAAACATCTGAAGAACAAGCAGAATAGTTAAATGATTTAATAAATAAAATCCCTCTTAATTTAAGAGGGATTTTTATTATAATTTTTATGTTTAATTTATTTATATATTTCTTCAATATCAAATTTGTATTTGTCTAAATTATCAAATTCAAACAATTTATCCATTGTTATTTTAAGTGCTCTTGAAATTTTAAATAACATGCTGACTGTTATATCTCTTTTGCCCAACTCAATCATTGCAATATGAGAACGTGATATCCCGGACTCAAGCGCAAGTATTTCCTGAGTCATCTTTGCTTTATTTCTCAGCAATTTAATATTTTTTCCGAGTTCTTCTTTAAAAGCATTGCACATATTTATATTTTATGCTACGTTATAAACATTAATTGTCGCCCAGAGCGACAATTAAATAAGGACAAAAATATTTATGAAAAAAAACGGATTTACTTTATCTGAAGTGTTAATAGCACTGGTAATAATAGGAGTGATATCAACAATAGGGATATCAATAATTTCTGTAAATGCTGAGTACAAAAAAACAAGGGCTGCACTTGCAAAATCCTTTAGTGTGCTTACACAGGCAAATACAAATATAAAAAGAGATATAGGTTTATATCCTGCTGAATGCTGTGGAATTAACGATTCAAAATGTTTTGGTGAACTTTTTACACAACGAATGAATGTTATGAAAAGCAAATTATACACACCGGATAGTGAAAAAACAGACGATTGCTGGGGGAATGAAACAGAAGGTCTCTCAGATACATCGGAAAACCACTATTGTGCAATAGCTGCAGACGGTATTATATATGATTTTGATTATGAATATCCGGATGACACTTCTAATTCAAATCCCGATAATCGCATTTACGCATATATACATATTGATATTAACGGTCAAAGAAAACCAAATCGATGGGGAAAGGACAGATTTACATTTTTTGTGGTTTATAGCAAAATTTATCCTTATGATCCAAGACTTAGTTCATCTCACTCATGCAGTTATGGAAAAATAAATGATTATTTTAATAATAGTAATTGTGTACAAGAGTATCTGCTAAATAATGATAATTAAAATATATTTATAAACAAATATTAATAAAAGTAAAAGTAATATATTATTTTTACTTTTAAAAATACTCGTGATAAAATTTTTATAACGAGAGGGATAAAAGTTGAAATACAAGAGTTGTCACTGGATAGAATCGGGAATAAATTTTGATATAGATTCATACAAAGTATGCTGCCTTTATAGTGCTAAAGGCGGTGGGAACACTATTGTTCAGGATGATTACAAGGGTGAGCCCGTTGATTGGAATAAACTTTTTGAATTCAAAGAAATGATGCGTGAAATGCACAAACGAGGCGAAACTTACCCAAAATGCGAGGGATGTATTTATCTCGTTGAGCAAGATTGGGACGATGAACACAATAAAATTAATACAATAAATCTTGATTACTTTACAAAATGCAATTCACGATGTTCATACTGCCATACAATGCTTGATAAAGAAAGATATAATAAATTTAAAAATTATAATTTTCTGCCCATATTAAAAGATATGATAAAAAGAGATATTTTAAGACCTACAGGACACGTAAGCTTTGGCGGCGGAGAAGTTACTCTTTTAAAAGAGTTTGAAACACTTCTGCACATGTTTATAGATGCAGGTTTCCCTTTGACACGAATACATTCCTCTTGTATTAAGTATTCAAAAGCCGTAGAAAGAGGACTTAAGGAGGGCAAAGTCGATTTAATTGTTTCTGTCGATTCAGGTTCAAAAGAAATGCACAGAAAAATTAAACAGGTTAATTCATACGATAAAGTATGGAAAAATTTAAAAAGATATGCCTCTCACCAAAAAGACCCGTATGCGGTTAAATCTAAATATATTGTTATCCCCGGAATAAATGATAATAAAGAAGAACTGTTATTATGGCTAAAAAAATCAAAAGAAAACGGAATAAACTGTGTTTTTCATGAGATAGAATCAAAATGGTTTTACGCAAGAAGAGATAATGTTCCTGATGAAATTATAGATTTATTTAATTATACAAAGGAAAAAGCGGAGGAAATGGGCTTAAAATATGTTCTGTATGAACGGGCTGAACATATGATGGAATACAAACATGAAAAAGAGGTAAGTGTACAATGAGAGAATATACAAGCTGTCATTGGATTCAACACGGATTAAGTTTTGAAAACGACCATATAGAAATGTGCTGTTTATGCTGTCATAAAGGCGGCGGAAGATTATATGTAAAAGAAAATTACAACGGAAAAGGTGTAAACTGGGAGGATATTTTTAAATTAAAACAAAAATTCATTGAAGATAATCAAAACGGAATTATAGACCCAAGATGTGAAGGATGCTTTAATCTCGTTCGTAAAGGCTGGGATGATGATGAAAAATATATAAATTATATTCATTTTAACCACTGGACACATTGTAATTGCAACTGCATATACTGTTATACAAAATATGACAAAGTTAACTACAATAAAAGACCGCATTATAAAGCACTGCCTATGGTTAAAGAATTATTTAAAAAGAAATTATTCAGACCTGATGGCGAAATAACTTTTGCTGGCGGTGAACCTACAATATTGGATGAATTTGAAGATATTATTAATTTTCTTTTAAAAAACGATGTAAAAAGGATTACCGTTCATACTTCGGGTATTAAGTATTCAAAAGCAATAGAAGCGGGGATACGAGCTCAAAAACTTAATGTTTGTTTATCTGCGGATGCAGGCTCAAGAGATACCTTTATTGCTGCAAAAAAGGTAGATAAATTTGATAAATTCTGGCAGAATGTTGAAAAATATGCCAATGCTCAACCCGATGAAAATAAAACTCTTGTGGAAACAAAATTTATTATTATTCCTCAGATAAACGATAATAAAGAAGAAATTGAAAAGTGGTTCAGTTTAAATCTTGCCTGCGGTGTAAAATCTATTGTTGTTGATATTGAGAATGAATTTTGTATGGCATTAAGAAAAGAAAATAAAGAAAGACCTCAATATCTTGTGGAATTATGTAAATACATCGTACAAAGAGCAAAAGAACTTGATTTTAATTTAGTTGATTATAATAATTTCAGATATTTAACAACGGAATACAATCTTTTATAGGAGAAATACTTTGGAAGGTTTTGAAAGCTGTGATTATATTGAACACGGAATGGTTTTAGACCACTGCAACAGGATAAGAGTATGTAATAATTTTAATCCGAGACACGGCGGAAGACCTGTAATCTATGAAAATTATCACGGTGAAAAAATAGATTGGGATGATTTTTTCAAACGCAAATGGGAACTTAGAAAATTTTTCAGAGAAAATAACTGTCCTGAATTATGTATTGACTGCGTTAATAAAGAATTTAAAAATTGGGATGATGATAATTACATAGATTACTTACTTTTAACCCCATGGGTGCCTTGTAATTCAAACTGTATATATTGCAGTGCGCCAAGGGATAAAGATGTACTTGATAATACAAAAGTATATAAAGTTCTCCCGTTAATAAAAGATATGATAAAAAATAATATACTAAAGAAAGACGGGATTATTGATTTTGCAGGCGGTGAACCAACAATATACAGAGAATTCGAGGCTCTTTTAAATGAATTTATTAAAAATGACTTTCAAAAAATCATACTGCACACAAATGCAATTAAAAAGAGCCGTTCTGTTATAAAGGGCATTAAAAAGGGTGTAATAAGAGTGCTTGTATCTATTGATGCTGGAAGTAAAGAAGTTCATCAAAAAGTGAAACAAGTTAAATCTTATGATAAAGTATGGAAGAACTTAGCGGAATATGCTAAACATCAACCAAAGGGAGCTGATAATGTAAAGGCAAAATATATCATAGTCCCGGGGCTAAATGACAGCGAAGAAGAAATTAATTTATGGCTTGAAAAATGTAAATCAATAAATATTCATTCCGTAGTGCTTAATCTGGATTTCAACTGGATAATGGATAATGTAGACAATGATTTAATGCCTTTATATAATTTAATGAAATATACACAAAACAGGGCATTTGAACTTGGTATGAATTGCGAGCTTTACGGGCAGATTTTCCAAATAAAATGTGAAGTAGAAAAAAATAGAGAAGAAAATATAGCAGGCTTTTAAATGAAAATAGCAATTTTTGAAAAAAGGTTATATGAAGCTAAAATTATTGAAGAATATAAGAAAAGAGCTGATTTAGAAATAGTCGAAACCGATGAAATTCTTGATGATAAAACAATACATTTATGTGAAGGAGCAGATGCAATAACAACACTAGGGTTTAGCAATTTAGATGCAAAGCTCTTAGACAAAATAAAAGAATATGGTGTAAAATATATTTCTACAAGAACAATCGGCTATAACCATTACGATGTTAATTATGCAAAAAAGATAGGCTTAAAAGTAGGGAATGTAAGCTATGCTCCTAACGGGGTTGCTGATTTTACCGTTATGCTTATGCTTGTTGCCCTTAGAAAATATAAGCCCGCAATGTGGAGACAGAATGTAAATGACTATACTTTAAACGGTCTTATGGGCAGGGAATTAAGAAAAATGACCGTTGGTGTAATAGGCTCGGGCAGAATAGGTTATACTGTCATAAAAAATCTTTCGGGATTCGGTTGTAAAATTATTGCATATGATAAATTCCAAAATAACGAAGTAAAAGAATATGCGCAGTATGTTTCGTTTGATGAACTGCTTAAAAATTCAGATATTATAACAATCCACGTACCATTGACCGAAGAAAATAAGGAATTAATAAATAAAAATACAATATCTAAAATGAAAGACGGAGTTGTATTAATAAATACGGCAAGAAGTGAATTAACTAATATCAAAGACTTAATAGATGCCGTTGAATCGGAGAAACTCGGTGCTTTGGCGATGGATGTATTTGATAATGAAGATGAAATATACCATCATCATTTTTCAACAGAAATTATAAAAAACCGTGATATGGCATATTTAAGACAATTCCCGAATGTAATACTCACACAGCATATGGCATTTTTCACGGATTCTGCCGTTGAAGAAATGATAACTAACAGTTTAAACAGTCTGATTTCATTTTATGAAACAGGGACATGCAAATATGAATTATAAATAAAAAAGGAGGATTAAATCCTCCTTTTTGTTATCTGTTTCTCATTCTTGAGAGAATTCTCAATATTTCAATATATAACCAAACAATTGTTACCATAAGCCCGAATGCACCATACCATTCATAAAGAGAAGGAAGCATTCTTCTTGCACCGTTTTCAATAAAATCAAAATCAATAATTAAATTAAGTGCCGCAATACCTGCAATAACAATATTAATACCGAGCATTAACGGTGAATTACTTGTAAAATAAGGAATATTAATATGGAAAAACATTAATACAAGCGATATCAGATAAAATATACCGATTGCGAGAGTTACGGAAAAAATAACAGCCTTAAACTTTTCCGTTGCTCTTATTATTCCTAATTTATACAATACAGCCATTGCAAAAACCACAATAAAAGTCATAGATATTGCTTGAATAACAATACCGGGGTATGCAGCCTCAAAAAAGCAGGAAATACCTGATAATGCCGCACCTTCTGCAAATGCATATACAGGAGCAAGATAAGGTGTTGTTTTATGGGCAAACGAAATAATTAATGCAAGAATAAACCCGACAATAACACCGCCCCAAGTTAGCATGTTTACAAAATCATAATGATGAAGAGAAAATTGATAATAAACAGCACCAGCAGCTATCATCAAAATTAAGCCTAAAAGCATTAATTTATTAACACTTCCCGATACAGTCATCGGTCTATCGGTAATAGCATATGTATTTTCAATTACATCATCTCTTAATATAGGATTTGAACTTTTCATTTTACCTCCAAAATTTTATAACAAGATTATAACATATTTTTACAAAAAGTGAGAGGAACACAAGGTCAATCTGCACATACAAATATGAATAATCAGGCTACAAAATAAAATTTGATTTATAGTATGGTTTTTAATATAATTTAAATGCAAATTTATTATTTATAACATAATTTTTATTATATTAGTAGTATATAGGGGCATTTAAAAATGTTAAACGGCAAAACAGTTCTAATTACGGGCGGGACAGGCAGTTTTGGTAAAATGTTTACTAAAACGGTATTAGAAAAATATCCGGATGTAAAAAAAATAATTATATATTCAAGAGATGAATTTAAGCAGTTTATGATGTCTAACATGCCCGAATATAAACCTTATTTAAATAAATTAAGATTTTTTATCGGTGATGTAAGAGATAAAGAAAGAATGATGCGTGCATTTGAAAATGTAGATGTTGTTGTCCATGCAGCAGCACTCAAGCAGGTTCCGGCATGCGAATATAATCCTTTTGAGGCAATAAAAACAAATGTTCTCGGGGCTCAAAATGTTATAGAATGCGCAATAGATAGAGGTGTTAAAAAAGTTGTAGCACTTTCCACCGACAAAGCATGTGCACCTATCAATTTGTACGGAGCAACAAAATTATGTTCCGATAAACTCTTTATTGCTGCCAATGCGTACTCCGGAGGAAAAGAAACTCATTTTGCCGTTGTTAGATACGGTAATGTAGCAGGTTCAAGGGGAAGTGTTATACCGTTTTTCCAGAAACTCGTAGAAGAAGGAGCAAAAGAACTTCCTATCACAGATATGAGAATGACAAGATTTTGGCTTAAACTTGAGCAGGCAGTTGAAATGGTATTAGAAACAATAAATCATATGCAGGGCGGGGAATTATACGTTAAGAAAATTCCTTCTATGAAAATGCCTGATTTAGCTAAAGCTATTGCACCTGACTTAAAAATAAAAGAAGTAGGTATCCGCCCGGGAGAAAAAATCCATGAGCAGATGATAACAAAAGAAGATGCTCCTAACACTATTGAGTTTAAAGATTTTTATATAATTCTTCCTCAAATTAAATTCAGCAATATTGAATATAATTATCCGAATGCAAAAAAAGTTCCTGCTGATTTTGAATATCATTCGGGAAATAATGACAGATGGTTAACCGTTGATGAGATGAAAAAACTAATTGAAAAAATATAATTAACATATAAAAAATGAGTGGAGGGAATAAAATGACAATAAGATTTTGTAAAAAATGCGGGTTTATACTTGGGACAAGACCCGGAATGCTCGATCAGGGGGGGGGTATGTCAGCCTTGCATAAATGAAGAAAATAAAAAAAATATTGATTTTAAAGCAAGACAAGAATGGTTAACTCAATATATTAAGGATAATAAAACAAACGATAAATACGACTGTGTTATTGCTGTTTCAGGAGGAAAAGATTCAACAGCAATTGTAAAAAGGTTAATGGATAATCACGGAGTTAAAAATCCTTTATTAGTTACAGTCGCTGACGAATTTACAAGTACGCAGGCAGGTATCCACAATAAGAAAAATTTAGGTGATTATTTTGGGGTGGATCATATAACCTTCAGATGCAATCCGCAGGAATTTAAAAAACATACTCTTGAAGACTTTGAAAATGAACTTCATCCGCTTAAATGGATTGAAAAAAGATTATATGAAATTCCTTTTGAAATAGCAAAAGCATATCATATTAAACTTGTGTTTTTTGGTGAAAATTCCGCATACGAATATGGTACATCAGAAAAATTGGAAATTTTCCATCCCACCTTATGCGATGATGAAACTCAAGTTATTTTTATGGGAGCTATTTATCCGTACGGCAATTATGATTCCTTAGAAGTTGCAAAAGAATGCGGATTTAGAGATTTAAACTACTATAATGAATGGCAGAGGAGCGGAATTATAGATCAATATACTCAAATTGATTCAATCGGTTATCTTGCGCATCATTGGTGTAAATTTGTAAAATTCGGATTTCAAAGGACAATGGATATGGCTTGCCGTTTTGTTAGAGAAGGAAAACTTACAAAAGAACAAGCGGAGTTATTAATTAAAGAAAATGACTTTAAACTTGATCAAGCGGCAAAAAGAGATTTTTGCAGAACAATAGGCATAACTGAAGAACATTTTGATGAAGTTGTTGAAAAACACGCAAATAAAGACCTCGTTTATAAAGACATTAACGGAAATTGGAAATTACGGATTGACCAATAGCACTTGCTTATTAATGTCACGAAATGAGAATGGAAACTTCTCATTTCGTGACATTTTATATTACGTTTATTTCGCAATTTAGATTTAAAAAATTTACATACAGACAAGTTTATCCTAAAATTTTATACAGAGAGTATATTGTAAAAAAGGAAATAAATGGAAGATATAAAAACATATTTTAAAGTTTTTACCGTTGAAAAAATGGAAAGACGAATAGCATATAAACTCTTTGGACATACAATATTTAGAAGCGGTGTTAAAAGACGCGGACTGTATGATATGTTCACTATACTTGAAAAGTATACAGGGGTTAAAACAAAATTTAAAAAAATCGGACTTCAGCACGGATGGGCACCGCAAAACTATTTCGCTAAAGAAGAACTGGAAGAAAAAGTTTTATTTTATCTGCATTGGAACAAAAGAAGAAAAAACATCTGGGATAAAAATTCAAATATTCCTTCTTATGTTGTTACTGCTCCATTTGTAATTTACAGAAGAATGAATAACATTACTCAAAGCAAAGATGCAAAAGGCACAATAGCATATCCCTCTCACAGCGTATTAACCTTAAAAGCGGAATACAACATTGATGAATACTGCCGTCTATTAAAAGAGCTCCCCGAGGAGTTTCAACCCGTTACAATATCACTTCATCATATTGATATTGAAATATTTCATATGGATGTTGAATATGAAAAAAGGGGATTTAAAACTATATGTTCCTCTTTTCATCAAGGGGATAAAACATTTTATGAAGGATTTTATGATATTTTAAAAAATTATAAATATGCAACTTCTAATGAACCCGGGACATATGCATTTTATGCAATAGAAATGGGAATACCTTTCTTTGTACTCGGAAACCCCTCGGTTAGAGAAAATTCAACAATATTAGAGGATGAATACGGGAAAATCGCCTATGATTTATTCTCAAAAAAACCATTCGGAGTTATAACAAAAGAACAATTAGATTTTGTTAACAGTGAAATAGGTGTAACTGATTGTTTGACAAAAGAAGAACTTAGAAATATACTAAAACAGGCTCAAAAGTAATAAATTTATGATTAATTTTATAAGAGAAGAAAAACTTAATACTACGGTTGTTGAAGAAGGATATATTTCCCCTCTGAGAGAAATTAATAATAATTCTTTAGACTTTAAATGCCATGGCGGAGTATTTGATAAAAATTTAAATTTTATAAAAAATTCCCAGCAAACCTCCTATGACAATTATACAGGTATTTGTAATAACTTGTTATCCCCAATTACCCCCCCCCATACGATTATAAGCAGAATATAACATATAACAATTATGAAATTTGCTATTGCGGAATAATTTCAGGTGCATTCGGGCATGTTTTAACAGAATCAATTTCAAGATTATGGTTTGTTGTTAATGAAAAACCTGATATAAAATGTGCATTTATAACGGAAACTGATAATTACAACTTAATTTATGAGTTCTGCGAACTGTTAAATATTAAAAAGGAAAACATTGAAATTATAACTAAACCTGCTCAGTATAAAAAAATATATGTTCCCGAGTCAAGTTTTTACTTAAATAAAAATGTTACAAAAGAATATCTGAGCATAATAAATAAAATACTTTCAAATGTTCCCATAAAAAAAGATTTTTCCGGAAAACTTTTCTTAAGCAGTAAATATTACAATTCCAACAGAAGAATAGGCGAATATCAGCTTGAAAAAATATTTAATGAAAACGGATATACAAGTTTTTATCCCGAACAACTGCCTCTAAAAGAACAGATTTCATACATAAAAAGCTGTTCGGAATTTGTAACGACAGAAGGAACTTCATCTCACATGGGAGTATTTCTGCCCGATAATTCAAAATTAATTATTCTTAAAAGACATAAAGAATATAATAAAACACAGTTGTGTATAGATAATTTAAAAGATTACAATGTTACATACATAAATACACAGGTGAATTTAATAGATTTTCAAAGTCTTCAAACACCTGCACTTCTCGGAATTACGGATGAGTTAGAAAAATTTTTTAAAGAAAATAACTTTAAATATAATAAAAATTCAATACAATTTACAGATATAGTAAGATATATAAGTGCCTGTAAAAAATTCAATAATCAATATAAATGTATAAATGATGAAGTATCTTATAACTTAACTCAGCTTAAAGTCGCAAATGTGATTTTGTGTAACAAATTATTTAAATTTATACGGCTTTTTATTTGTTTTAACTTAAATAAAAAATTTAATATATGCAAAAAAGCAGAAAAAAAATATTTCCCTGACGGAGAATTAATACTTCAATATAAATTATGGAAATTTTCGGTTGAATTTATAAGTTAATTTCAGATATAATAAATACCATAAAAATATGTTAGGGATTTAAATGTCAATAAAATTGGGATTAAAGCTTTGGTCTATAAACACCGATTACTACTATGATGAAGCGATAAAGCTGTACAGTGAAAACTATTTTGATTATATTGAACTTTATGCTGTTCCTGATACGCTTAATCTGATTGAAAAATGGAAAAAACTTAACATTCCGTTTGCAATTCATGCTCCGCATTTTGCACACAATTTAAATTTCTCAACAAAAGAACAATATGAATATAACTTTAAACTTGTTGAACAGGTAAAAGAGTATTCGGAAAGTTTAAATGCAATATATACAATATTTCATCCCGGAATTGGCGGACAACTGGATGAAACAATAAAACAAATGAAAGAAATTAAAGGATTAAATTTTTTAGTTGAAAATAAACCTTTTGTTGTTCCCAAAATAAAAAATAATATGGATGATTATTGCATGGGGGCAAGAATTGAAGACATAAAAGAAATATTAAACGAAGTAAATTGCGGTTTCTGCCTTGATATAGGACATTGTATTTGCACGGCAAATTATTTAAAACAAAATATATATGAATACTTAAGTAAAATGAATTTATTAAACCCGCAAGTTTATCATATCAGCGACAATTTTTCGGACAATATATATGATGAGCATTTACATTTTGGCTCGGGGAGTCTTGATATAAGAAAAATTGTAAATATTCTAAATGATAATACCTATCTTGCAATTGAAACAACAAAAGACAGTAAAACAAATCTGGATGATTTTAAACAAGATTCAACATATCTAAAAAATATTATTAAAAAGGAAATATAAATGTTAATTGAAGATTTAAAAACAAAATTACTTGAAATAGGTCTGGGGGGGGGTATAAACCTGTTTGTAACCTCAGACATGCTATCATTATTTTATGATGCTTATCGAATGGAGGAAAAAATAACCTGTAATGATGTTATTGACACTTTGCAGGAGATAATAACACCTGAAGGTAATTTAATATTTCCTACCTACAATTGGGATTTTTGTAAAGGTATAGCATTTGATTATAATAAAACACGCTCATTAACAGGCTCTTTAACCCAAACAGCGCTGGAGAGAGCAGATTTTATAAGAACTAAACATCCTATATATTCATTTGCCGTATGGGGAAAAGATGCAGAATATTTAGCAGGTCTTGATTATAAAGACTCCTTCGGAGAAAATTCAATTTTCGGTTGGTTTGAAAAAACAAATACGAAAAATTTATTTATAGGAATGGAAATAGGTGGTGAAACATATATACATTTTTGTCAGGAGAGAGAAAATGCTCCATATAGGTTTATAAAAGACTTTACTTCCGAATATATAGACAAGAACGGCAAGAAAGACACTCGTACATACTCAATGTTCGTAAGATATCTTGATAAACTGAGCCAAAATAACGACGAATATACAATTGTAGAACAGCTAAAAAGATGCGGCAATTTAAAAGAAACTTATTTACACAGCACTATTCTAAGAATATATGATATGAAAACAGCATATAAGTTTGTTAAAAATGATGTAATATACAATAACTCAATAAGAACAGCAATATATTGGGATAATGCTAATCTAAACAAAGCCGGAAAAGACATGTATGCTTTAATTGAAAAATTATTCCCGATTTGCCGTTCACTAACAGGTAACGGGGTCAGACAAACCTTAAACGAAATTAAAAATATTCTTCCCGAATTAAAAATATATGAAGTACCAACAGGTACTAAAGTTCAGGACTGGACTATTCCAAAAGAATGGAATATAAATGACGGCTGGATAAAAAATTCAAAGGGTGAAAAAATCATTGATTTTAAAGAAAATAACCTTCATATTATGGGATATTCTCTGCCTGTGCATAAAAAAGTTTCACTAGATGAACTTAAAGAAATTGTATACACACTTCCCGAACAACCTGACTTAATTCCTTATGTAACTTCTTACTACAAAGAAAGATTTGGATTTTGCATGAGCGATAACCTGTTAAAATCATTAAAAGAAGATGAATATGAAATATATATCGATTCAACTCTAAAGGAGGGCTCATTAACATATGCGGATTTGGTAATTCCCGGGGAAACAGATGAAGAAATTATGCTCAGCACATATGTGTGCCACCCGTCAATGACAAATAACGAATTATCAGGGCCTGCTCTTGCAGTCTATCTGGCAAAATACTTAAAAGAAAGAAAAAACCATTATACATACAGATTTGTATTTAATCCTGAAACAATAGGTTCAATTACATACATCACAAAAAATATTGAACATTTAAAGGCTAAATTAAAAGCAGGTTTTATATTGACTTGCGTAGGAGACTGCGGAGACTTTTCATATATAGCAAGCAGATATGGAGATACTCTTGCTGATAAAGCGGCAAAATGTATTTTATCAACAGAACAGCCAAGATATAATTCATATTCATATCTTGAAAGAGGTTCTGATGAAAGACAATATTGCTCACCCGGAGTTGATTTACCATTTTGCTCGGTAATCAGGACTAAATATGGTGAATATCCCGAATATCACACCTCGGGAGACAATCTTCAATTTGTTTCGTATGCATCACTTGCAGAAACATACAATATATATTTAAAAATCATTAATGCGCTTGAAAAAAATAACTACTATAAAATTAATTGTCTATGCGAGCCTCAGCTGGGCAAAAGAGGGTTATACCCAAATACCAGTACAAAATCCTCGGGTGATACGGTAAGAAATATGATGAATATAATTGCTTATCTTGACGGAAAAAATGACTTATTTGATATTTCTAATATAACAAATGTCAAGATATCAGAAGTTATTGAAACTGTTAAAAAATTGAAAGAAAGCAATTTAATTGATATAATAAAACAATAACATTCAATTAAAAGGTAAATATGCTTAAATACAGATATGCTTCAAAAGAAGATATTAAGAAGATTTTTGATTTATCAAATGACCCTGATGTGCGGGAAAAATCAGAAAATAAAAATTTAATTACATGGGAAGAGCACGTTAGTTGGTTTAATCAAAGAATAGAAAATAAAAAATTTCCTTTTTTCATTGTTGAAAATGAACAAAATCAATTTATAGGTCAGGTAAGATTTGAACCAAAAGGAAGTGAAACAGTTATTTCCATAAGTCTCACCAAAGAATTTCGCTCTCAGGGATTCGGAACACAAATTATAAAAGAGAGTATAAAAAAAGCAGGCTATACAAATGTAATTGCATACATAAACACATCTAATATTCCGTCTGTTAAGTCATTTGAGAAGGCCGGTTTCAAAAATTCAAATTTATTAAAATTTAAATTTGAAGATAAATAATAATATTCTAAAGAGGTAAAATGCAAAGAACATATATTATTGCAGAAATGAGCGCAAATCACTGCGGAGATAAAGAACTTGCAAAGAAAATAATAAAATCGGCTAAAGAAATCGGGGCTAATGCTGTCAAAATTCAGACCTACACAGCGGATACTTTGACTATTAATTGCAAAAATCCCGAATTTTTAATTAAGGGAAAAGATAATTTATGGCAAGGCGAATATTTATTTGAATTATACAAAAAAGCCTATACTCCGTGGGAATGGCAGGGAGAATTAAAACAATATGCCGATAATATCGGTATAGACTTTTTTTCAACACCTTTTGATTTTAGCGCAGTGGATTTTTTAGAAAGCATAAACGTGCCGATGTACAAAATAGCCAGCTTTGAAGCAATAGACTATCCGCTAATTAAGTATGCAGCATCTAAAGGAAAACCTATGATAATATCAGTCGGAATATCATCACTTGATGAAATCCAAGAGGCAATAAATACTTGCAAAAGTGAAGGAAATAATAATATAACAATACTAAAATGCACCTCCTCATACCCTGCAAAGTTAGAGGATATGAATTTAATAACAATAAAAGATATGATAGAAAAATTTTCACCTCAAGGGGTAAAAGTCGGGCTTTCAGACCATTCAATGAATATAGAACCCGTTATAACAGCTGTTGCACTTGGTGCTGCAGTTATAGAAAAACATTTTACGATTGACCGTTCTTTGGGCGGTGCAGATAGCGGATTTTCGCTGAATTATGAAGAATTTAAGCAGATGGTTACTGCCGTCAGAAATACCGAAAAACTTTTAGGCACTGCTGATTATACAGTAAATAAAGAAAACAGAAGGTTTGCAAGGTCATTATATGCGGTTAAAGATATAAAATGCGGTGAAAAATTCACTCCTGAAAACATTCGTTCCATAAGACCTTCAGACGGACTTCCTCCAAAAGAATACTATAATATTTTAGGCAAGACAGCAAAGTGTGATTTAAAATTCGGAACTCCGTTAAAGTTAGAATATATAAATTGTTAATTTGAAAAATTAATAATTTTAGTATAAAATAATAAAGCCGTGCTCCACGGGGACTTAGCGAATCTCTTGACCCGAACGCCAAAATGCGGGGTGCAGAGCCTGTTGTGAGGTCTATATACATACGGCGGACAATATTTTTATTGTTGATATAAACGGTAATTATGGCAAAACCCGTTGAACCGTGTCAGGATGGGAACATAGCAGCACTAAAACGTAAGTTTTGGGTATAGTTATCGCTTAAGGAGATAAGAATATTGAAAACTTTATTTATGTAGTTCGATAGACAGTGGCACGGCTAAAATGAGAGTTTATAAAAGAACTCTCATTTTTTTAACCTTCAGATTCTGCAATTTCCTTTTTTAACAATTCAAGATTACCGTTAAAGGTTGATGATTTTTTTTCCGTTAATTTTAAGTATTTAACATAATTAAGTTTATTTCCTAGAATTTTATAAACTTTTGCAAGCAGATATGTAATATCTGCCTCATCAGGCAATACCTGCATAGATTGTTTAAGCATTTTTTCAACCAGAATATATTTTGTTTGTTTTGATAATAATTTAGCCAATAGTTTAATTGCCTGTATATCTAAAGGATTAGCTTTTAAAGTATTTTCCAGATATTTTATTGCACTATCTTCATCACCTAATTCTATATATATTGATGCCAAATTAAAATATGCCCAGCTGTACTCAGGATTTATGGCAAGGACTTTATTATACAATTCAATTGCAGTTTTAATTTCACCTGTTTGCTTATACTCATATGCAAGATAAAATAAAGCAATAATATCATCAGGATTAAGTTCAACAGCCTTAGTTAAATAAGTAATTGATTTATCATGCTCGCCTGTTTTAGAATATATTTCCCCAAGATGAAAATAACAATTTTCATCATCATCATCAGTATTTATAACTTTTAGTAAAAGTTGTTCCGCCTCTTTATATTCCTTTTTTTTAATATAGCAGTTTGCGAGATTATACATAATATCAGTATTATCTGATTCAAGTATATATGCCTTTTTATATGCAAATAAAGCCTCATCAAAATATTTTAATTTTTCTAAAATTATTGCAATATTATATAAAATAATAGAATCATCAGGAAATTTTTCTTTAAGAATTTTAAATAATCTTAAAGCTTCTTCATTATCACCGACATCAGCCAGCGCAATTGCATATTCTTGCATAACACCATAATCATTTGGAAATTTATTAAATCTATTTTTTAAATCATCAATATTTGCCATAAGTTAATCTTCCGTCAATATAAAATTAAAAGCAGCCGCTATATATTCAATTAAATCAGATGCTAGAACACAATATTGTGTTAAATCCTCTGAGGCGATATCACCCGCAAGACCATGGATATAAACACCAAGTTTTGCGGAATCAAATAATGAAAGATGCTGTGATAGAAGTCCTGATATAATTCCTGTTAAAACATCGCCCGTGCCTGCTTTAGCAAGAGCGCTATTGCCTGTTGTATTTATATATATTTCATCTCCGTTTGTTACGATTGTATTTTTACCTTTTAATACCGTAATACATTCATAAGTTTGTGAGGTAATTCTTGCATATTTTTCTCTGTTTTCAATTATATCATTCAGGCTGACATTTAATAATCTTGAAAGTTCCTTTGGATGAGGTGTTATAACAGCATTTTTTAAGGACAATCCACCGTTATTATGCGCCAGATTATTAATTCCGTCAGCATCAATAACTATTTTTTGTTCATTATTGAGAGATTTCAAAAGATTAATCATAAATGTTTCTGTTTGAAAATCTGTCCCTATCCCGCAGCCAACTGAAACAACTCCATACTCAGAAAGATTTGTAATAGCATTATCTGAAGAAATAAAACCCTTATCAGTCGATTTTAAAGGGATATATGTAACTTCCGGCATTACTGAGGATATTCTTTGAATGATAAAATCGGGACAAGCAAGCGAAATAAAACCTCCGCCCGATTTTAAAGCGGAAAGGGATGATAAATATGCGGCACCCGAATAATTAGCACATCCCGCTATATTTAATATTTTTAAAAAACTCCCTTTATTAGAATCCTCTTTTCTTTGAGGGATAAGTGAATAAGCTGTTTTATTATCAATATATTTAACCATTTTGTCTTATTGCCTCATATAAAACTATTGAAACTGAGTTAGATAAATTTAAACTTCTTTGACCTTCAGCCATTGGTATTGTTATAGCATTATCCGAATACTTTTTTAATAAACTTTCAGGCAGACCTCTTGTTTCAGGGCCAAAAACAAAAAAATCGCCCTCATGAAATTCTATTGAAGTATAAACCTTTTTTGATTTTGTAGTCAAATAATAAAATGAAGAAGAAGGATATTTTATCAACAAGTCATCTAAAGTATCATATTTTTTGATATTAACACTGTTCCAATAGTCAAGTCCCGCCCGTTTTAAATATTTATCAGACAGCGAAAACCCTAATTTTCCGACAAGATGTAAATCTGCACACGTGCAAGCACATAATCTTACAATATTCCCTGTATTTTGAGGGATTTCAGGTTCATATAAAACAATATTAAATTTAGTTTTTATCATCAGTTAAAAATCTTTTACTTTCGAAAATAACGGGCAGCCCCCTAATAATACACATAGCAACAGTAATATATACAAGTATATCAGCAATAGTAATTAAATAAGGTTTAACAGACAAATAAACGGAAAACGCATATTCGTCAACAGGATTAAAATATGCAAGATTTGGGATATAAGCCGCAATTAAAAACAAGAATACCAAAGCTTTAGCGGTTCCGTAGACAGCTCTTGAGAATCTTGAAGCTGTAAGAAAATGACAAAATTTATTCTGCATCATAGTAGACGACCCAAAAGCTGTATAACCTTTTGATAATGCAATACTTCTTAATCCGTCCGTTATAATACCGCGAGAAACAACCACCATTGGAACCCATACATCAACAGTGCCAATAACGGCAAAAGCAATCCAATAAAGATTTTCAACAACTCTATCACCTATAATATCAAACACAGAACCAAATTTAGATTCTTCTTTAAGAATTCTCGCAACAACACCGTCAATCCCGTCTAAAGTAATTACTAAAAATGTTAATATTAAAGCCGTAATATTTAAAGAGGGATTTCCCGTGAATAAAAATTCAATTGCAATTACAGCAAGAATCATTCTTAAGATTGTTAATAAATTAGCCATATCTACCTCATAACTATTTCTTACTTCGTGATAATAAAAAGTTTACATTATCCAGCCGTTTTACTCTTTCGCCGAGCATAATTTTTTCGGCTTCTTCCAAAACTTTAACCACATTAAACCCGTTATGTCCGTCACTTCTTGCTTGTTTTCCCTGTTCAATACAATTTAGGAAGTGCTGGCACTCAAGCTTTAAGGGTTCTATTTCAATATAATCAAGCACTTCTGTTTTAGAAACTTTAGGCGAAGTACTTTCAAAAATCTGCAATTTATTTTCGGCAAGCGTATCATCAAATATTGCGCTTGCTTTTGTTCCTCTTACCAGAAGATTTACTCTTTTTTGCGGGTGAATCCAGCTGTCTGAAATATGTGCAATTATATTTCCTTCATATTCAATAGTTACATGTGTAATATCCATAATATCATTGTTATCTGAGGATGCACCAACCGCACTGATAACTCTTACCGGTTCTTTACCTAAAATATAGCTTGTCATTGATACATCATGCGGAGCCAAATCCCACATAACACTTCTGTCATTTTTAAAATGATTAATATTCAATCTGTCGCTTTGAACATACCTTATTTCTCCCAAAGCACCTTCTTCAATAAGCATTTTCAACCTGTTAACGGCAGGATGGTACATTAATAAATGACCTACCATAAGCACCATG
Organism: Candidatus Gastranaerophilales bacterium; assembly: GCA_947625305.1. Taxonomy (GTDB): domain Bacteria; phylum Cyanobacteriota; class Vampirovibrionia; order Gastranaerophilales; family Gastranaerophilaceae; genus Avigastranaerophilus. The sequence continues at coordinate 63,716 of CANQNW010000011.1, forward strand.
TTATTTTTCTCTGCAAGTTCCGTTAAATCCATTGCTTCTGATGAAACGGTTGAAAGAGGTTTCTCCACGTACGCATGCTTACCTGATTCAATAGCCTTTTTAACTATTTTATAGTGCGTATGACTTGGTGTAACAACAGCAACAGCATCTATTTCAGGGTTATTAAATATTTCATTTGAATCAGAAATGACATTAACATCAGGATATTGTTCTTTTAATGCTTTTCTGTTTTCTTCATCCAAATCACAAATTGTATGCAAAGCATTTAAATTATAAAAATTTCTTACAACATTCTTTCCCCAGATACCGCATCCGATAACGGCTACATTATGTAATCTCATTTTATACTCCAAAATCTCTTATTAATTATAATAATATTGTAAAAAATAAGCATTTAAAGGTCAAATTAAATATTTATAAAGATAAAATTACTTAAGAATTTGAATTCTTCCGTCTTTTCTTACATCAAAAGGCTGCGGAAGTGATTGTATATAATCAATAGTCGGTTTATCTTTATCAAACGGATATTTTTCAATAATTTCATCGTCTTTGCGTTTAAGCATATCCATATTGTCACCGCCCTTTATCATAAATTCATCATATATTGCACATATATACCTGTTAGGATTAGGGTTATTAACATCAATCGGTGTTTTCTTGCCCATTTTATCAACCAGACACAAATCCGTAAGATTACCTTGTGCATCAAGAGTATAAGTAAGACCTGAAACCTGAATAATTCCGGGTTTTTTATTCTCGTTTGACAGTGTTTTTCCGCCGAGTTTTATCGCATCAACCAAGTCTTTTTCATTAATTTTAACTTTATAAAGTTTGTTATTGAAGGGGAAAATACTTGAAATATCAAGTTCCGTAACTGTTCCGAGATCAACACTTCCTCTAAAGTTAGCAGAATTAATTAAAACAATATCAGAATCCAGTTGATGCCTCAGGGCATCTGCAACGAAATCAGCCCACGGATTTTCTTCCATAATATTATTTGCCGGGAGTGGATCAACATAACGAAGTGTACCTATTTTTTTGGATTCTCCCAAAATTTCGTCTACTGCCTTAGAAATAATCATATTTGGGGCATGTGTATTTGTTTCTATAACATTATTTTGAACATATGTAATTTGACCCTTATCATTAAATTCAAGATTTAAAACTCCGAAGTGATTTCCGTCACGACCCGCCTGTGTTATGACAACAGGTTCGCCTTCAGGCGAATAGAATAAGTTCTCACCTTGAACAACATCATAAATTAAGTCATGCGAATGTCCGCCAAGAATAACATCAATTCCCGATATCGTTTGAGCTATTTCTTTTTCAAACTTGTTACCGGTATGAGATAAAAGTATTATTTTATTTAAGCCTTGTGCTCTTAATTTATTAACTTCTTCCTGTAATTCAATTTTGGTCTGTTCATAATCATCTATTGTAATACCTTCAAGATGTTTTTTATCTTTAATTCTTGAATTCATATCAGGAGGTTGCAGTCCTATAAGACCGTATTTTTCGCCATGTTCACCTTCAACAACGGTTGATCTTAAAACTTTTTTAGATAAATCGGAAGGAACATTAGGGAAATTCAAATTCATTCCTAAAACTTGTACATTTGAATCTTTTAAAAGTTTTCCGCAAACTGAAACAGTAATATCAAATTCGTGATTTCCGAGTGCCTGAGCATTAAATTTGGCTAAGTCCAAGAACTTAGCCGCAACAGAATCTCTTTTTTCATCAGAGCCTATGAATGTATCACCTGAACATAGTCTTAAAGCATCCGCACCGTTATTTTTTGCATTAACTGCATGCTGCAGACTTGCCGCATATATTCTCTGCATTTTCGGGATTTGCCCGTGTATATCATTTGTATAAAATATTGAAGTCTTTGTTGACGAATTAGGATTTTTACACTTTAATACTTGGCTATCCCCAACAGGAATACCTGTTTTCAGGTTTGAACTCATTGCGGCTAGTATATTCATTTTCTTAAATCCATAAATCTCTACATTTGTTTCAAAATTCGAAAAAAATTTTTTTGCTTAAAAATTTTTAAATATTAAACTTTATTTACAATTTACATCATTTAAAGTCGTAATTTTATAATTTGAATAATCGCTTTCAGCTATAAAAACAGGCAATCCCTCTTTTTCAAAAAGCAAAGCATCATCCGTATAATTTGCACCCATATATTTTTTGTGCAGTTCATAAATTAAATTATACTTAAATATTTGCGGAGTTTGTGCATTCCACAAAGTATTTCTATCGGGAGTAGAAATAATTCTACCCGTTTCGTCAACAACTTTCACGGTATCAATAGACTTAACGGCAGCAATTGCAGAGCCTTTTTCCTTTGCCGTATCAAGACACTTAACTATAGTTTCTTTTGTAACAAAAGGTCTTGCTCCATCGTGAATAATTACATAATCAGGACTGTGACAAGCACTTAAACCGTTCAATACGGATTGCTGGCGGGTGTCACCGCCTTCTATTATTCTTATTTTTTTATTGTTATAAAATAACTCATTTAATTCACAAATTATTGACTTATTTGCTGAAATTATTACTTCTCTTACAAAATCCAAAGATGAAAATAAATCTACACTATACTTAATTACAGGTTTACTGTTAATTTCATACAACAGCTTATTTTTCCCTTGAAATCTTGTTGAACTTCCGCCTGCAGTAATAATAACATCAATCATAATTCATCCTTTAAAAGTGGTTATATGTATTTTTCTCAAAAATATCTCTTGTAATTTTTTCGGTTTTATCAAAATCTTTAACAATAACACACGGGGAAACATCCTTATTTAAAACTCTGCCTATCGGTTTAAAGATATTTTCATCAAGATTTAAACAGATATTTTCAGGGACAACAACAATTAATTCAAAATCTTCTCCGCCCCACTTAACAAATTCTTTATAATCAAGCCCGTTATAAGAAGCAAAATCAATAACTTTTTTATCAACATTTACTTTATTAATATCAATTTCAAGCGAGTGCCTGCTTGCAAGCGCAATTTTATACAATGCGTCAATAAGCCCGTCAGATGTATCCATAATGGCAATGTCGGAATCAATAATATCTGCAAGCATTAACCCCTCTTTAACTCTTGGTTGAGGATTAATCTGCGAATTTTTTAGAAAATCATCAGCATATAAAAAGTTTTGAAAAGCATATAATCCGGCAGAACTTGCACCAAATGAGCCGGTTGCTAAAATATAATCACCCTTCTTTGCCTTATTTCTTGATGAAATAAATTTTGAAACTTTTTTTCCTATTGCACAGACAGAAATAATAATTTTGTCACTTCCCGTCATATCTCCGCCTGAAACTTTAACATTATATTCATTGCAGACATCATTAATGCCCCTGTACAAGTCACTGACAAAAGAGTTTTTTATTGTTTTTGGCAAGGATAATGAAACAGATATATATAAAGGCTTAGACATTGCAGCCGCCAAGTCGCTTAAATTAACACTTACCGCCTTTCTACCGAGGTTATAAGCGGAGGTAGTATACATAGTAAAATGAACATCTTCAACTAAAGTATCCTGAGTAATAAATATCCCTAAATCTTTTAAATAAGCACAATCATCACCCAATAATGAAGAATCCTTGAGAGTGTTTTCAACTATATTAATAAAATCCAATTCTTTCATAAAAAAATTGTAACCGAAAAATTTAAATATGTTAAATATAATTAAATAAATATTTAAAAAAACAGTTTAGCATGTACAATAGAAAAAGGAATTTTGGGAAAATAATCAGCGAGGCATTAATGATAGAATTAAACTATCGCAATATCAGAGAAGAAGTTATCGGAAGCGAAAACGGACTTAATATTGAAAAAGAATTTGAAGAATACAATGAAACGATTCATAAAATAATAACCGATTTAAACTCGAACAAAGATAAACCCGGACAGAAACTTCAATGGATGAATCTGGGATATAACGAAGAAACAATATGGTATGTCAAAGAATATGCCGCAATGGTTGAAAACCGTTTTGATAATGTATTAATTATCGGAATGGGCGGAAGCGCACTGGGCGGTAAAGCCGTTTGTGAAGCAATATTGCCCCCGTATTGGAATTTCCTTACAAAAGAGCAGAGAAATAATTACCCGAGAATATTTTTCCTTGATAATATAGACCCTGACCAGATGAATTCTCTTTTAAAAATTTTGGATTTAAAGAAAACCCTTGTAAATGTTGTAACAAAATCAGGCTCAACTGCCGAAGTTATGGCGCAATATATGGTCTTAAAAGACCTTATGGAAAAAGAACTGGGCGATGACTACAGGAAAAATGTTATTGCAACGACTGATAAAAATATTGGGATATTAAAACAGCTGTCAGACCAAGAGGGTTATAAAACATTTTATATACCTGATGATGTTGAAGGCAGATTTTCGGTATTTTCCGCAGTCGGACTTCTTCCGTTTGCACTTGTCGGCATAGACATAGAAGAACTCACGCAGGGTGTTAAAGATATGGATTTAGCCCTGAAAAATACGGATATAAACAACAATATTGCCGCACAAAATGCTTTAATTCACTACCTAATGGAGCAAAAGAAAGGCAAAAATATTTCAGTTATGATGCCTTACTCAAACAGATTAAGGTATGTAGCTGACTGGTATTGCCAATTATGGGCTGAATCATTGGGGAAAGAAAAAGATAAAAATAATAACACAGTAAATATAGGACAAACCCCTGTAAAAGCGCTCGGAGTAACAGACCAGCACTCGCAAATACAGCTTTATAACGAAGGTCCTAATGATAAAATAATAAACTTTTTAAGAGTAAAGGAATTTGATACAAACCTTGAAATTCCTAACATATTTGAATATACGGGGATAAGTTATCTCGGTGGAAAAACAATGAATCAATTATTTAATGCTGAAGCTGATTCGACAATGGCCTCACTGATTGATTACAAAAGACCGAATGTAACAATTACAATACCAAAGATAACTCCGTATTACTTAGGCCAGCTTTTATATATGCTTGAAGTACAAACCGCAATAACAGGTGCATTGTATAATATAGATGCATTTAATCAGCCCGGAGTTGAGCAATCCAAAAATTATACATATGCGCTCATGGGCAGAGTCGGATATGAAGACAGTGCTAATGAATTGAAGGAAAAATTATTAATAAAATAATGGAAAGAAAAACAGCCAAAATTCAAGGATATGATATTGATTTAATCTCATTCGATGATGCTATAAATTATGTTTCCGAAAAAATCGCAGAAAATCAAGGAATGCACATAATTACTGCGAACCCTGAAATGATAGAACTTGCAAATAAAGATAAAGTATTTAGTGAAATACTTAAAAATGCTGATTTGGTCGTTCCTGACGGCATAGGAATTATATTAGCACTTAAATTGAAAAAAATAGAGCTGGAGCAAATTCCGGGGATTGAGTTAGCAGCCGAATTAATAAAAAATTGCGAAATAAATGGAAATACAATTGCCCTAATAGGTGCAAAAGAAGAAATAATACAAAGAACCGCTCAACTGTTAAAAAATGAATATAAAAAATTAAATATCTGTTACACACATAACGGTTATTTTACAACTGATAAAGAAAATGAAATTATTGATAATCTTATAAAGCAATCACCATCATTTGTTCTTGCAGCACTAGGTGCGCCGAAACAAGAGATATTTATTAATAAATGCAGAAAAAAATTACCGAATACCGTATTTATAGGAGTGGGCGGAGCCTTTGACGTATGGTCTGGAGTTATACAAAGAGCACCCGAAATATACAGAAATTTAGGACTTGAGTGGTTATATAGAACAATAAAACAACCTGAGAGATTTAAAAGAATTTATAAAACTTTGCCGTTATTTTTATTTAAAGCTATAATAGAAACAGTACAAAATAAGGGATAAGCGTTTAAAGGGGAATAAATGATAAATCAGCTTTCAGGCTCGGAAACAGAAGAATTAAAAACGGTCTCAAAAAAAATAAGAAAAGAAGTATTAATGATGATTCATAATGCTCAATCAGGACATCCGGGAGGTTCATTATCCGCTGTAGACATTTTAACGGTGCTTTTCACAAAATGTATGAAACATTACCCCGAATGCGATAAAAATATTGATTATAAAAATCGAGACAGATTTGTTCTGTCAAAAGGGCATGCTTCCGCTGCATTATATGCGATTATGGCACACTGCGGGTATTTTAAAGAGGAAGAACTTTTAACATTTAGAAAATTAGGGTCAAAACTTCAAGGACACCCTTGTTCAAATGCGCTTAAGGGAATAGAAATTTCAACAGGTTCACTGGGACAAGGTTTATCTATTGCCTGCGGTATGGCTTTGGGATTAAGACTTGATAATATTAACAGTAAAGTTTATGTATACATTGGGGATGGAGAAACTCAAGAAGGAAGCATTTGGGAAGCCGTTATGAATGCCGCACACAACAAATTAAACAATATTATTGCATTTGTTGACAGAAATAAACTTCAAATAGACGGTTCCACTGAAACCGTTAAATCAATAGGCGACCTTTGTGCTAAATTTAAAGCATTCGGCTGGAATACATTAGAAACAGACGGACATAACTATAATCAAATATATAATGCAATCGAAAAAGCAAAGAAAAGCGATAAACCGACCGTTATAATTGCCGATACAGTTAAAGGCAAAGGTGTATCATTTATGGAAAATAATCCGTCATGGCACGGAAAAGCACCCAATGATGAACAGTTAAAGCAGGCACTTGAAGAGCTTAAATAGGTGAAATTATGGTAAGAGAATGTAAATCAGTCAGAAGCGCATACGGAAAAACCCTTGTAGAATTAGGTAGAATAAATTCAAACATAGTCGTATTGGATGCGGATTTATCATGTTCAACACAAACACAAATGTTTGCAAAAGAATTTCCCGAAAGATTTTTTGATATGGGAATAGCTGAGCAGGATATGATGACAACAGCGGCAGGACTTGCCTGCACGGGAAAAATCCCTTTTGTATCAACCTTTGCAATGTTTGCAACCGGAAGGGCATGGGAGCAAATAAGAAATACTATTTGTTATTCCAATTTAAACGTAAAAATAGCCGCAACACATGGCGGAATAACCGTAGGCGAAGACGGAGCAAGCCATCAAGCTCTTGAAGATATATCGTTAATGAGAAGTATACCCAATATGACAGTTATTGTTCCGGCTGATGAAAAAGAAACTATAGAGGCAGTTAAATATGCAGCCTGCAGCTACGGGCCGTTTTATATAAGAATTGCAAGAACAAATCTGCCTGACGTTTATGATACTTCATATAAATTTAATATTTCAAAAGCACTGATAATGAAGGAGGGAACAGACATTACTCTTATTTCAAACGGTGAAACATTGGTCGAAACTCTTGACTGTGCTAAAATGTTAAGTGAAAAAGGGATAAGTGCCGAAGTTATAAGTGTACCGGTTGTAAAACCTATTGATAAAGAAACAATTATAAACTCTGCAAAGAAAACAAACAGAGTTGTAACTATCGAAAATCACTCAATAATAGGCGGTCTTGGAAGCAGTGTATGCGAAGTCTTAAGCGAAAATTATCCCGTAAAAGTAACAAGGCTCGGAATTAATGATGAATTCGGCCAGAGCGGAAAAGCAAAAGAATTAATGGAATATTATGGAATTACAAGCGAAAAATTAACTGAAAAAATAATAGGACTTATTAAATGATACAACTTAGAAATATATATAAAAAATATAAAGATACATATGCACTCCAGAATATAAATTTGGATATAATGTCAAGTGAATTTGTTTTCTTAACCGGGCCATCGGGAGCCGGAAAATCAACTTTAATGAAGCTGTTGTACAGAGAAGAAATACCAACCTCAGGTACTGTTATGATTGGAAATATTAATATTGCAAAACTTCCGAATGACAGAGTTCCCAATATAAGAAGATGTATGGGCATTGTCTTTCAAGACTATAAACTTCTTCCCAATATTAGTGTATACGATAACATTGCATATGTAATAAGAACACTCGGAATGAGGACAAAAGAAATACAGGAAAGAGTTACGGGCGCTTTAAAAGTTGTAGGACTTTTAAATAAAATGAATGCCAAACCCACCGAACTATCGGGCGGGGAACAGCAAAGAGTAAGTATTGCAAGAGCGATAGTTAACGGCCCGCCATTGTTAATTGCGGATGAACCTACGGGTAACTTAGACCCTAAAACGTCTTTAGAAATTATGCAAATATTAGAACAAATTAACGAAAAAGGCATAACCGTAATTGTATCTACTCATGACAGAGATATTGTTAACTACTTTAGAAAACGAGTAATAACAATGGAACAAGGTCAAATAATAAGAGATGTTCAGGCAGGTACTTATGAGTAAGAAAAAAATATTAAAAGAAACAGTCAAAAAACATATACCTCAAAGACATTTAACTTCGCTGAGAATAATGTACAGAATAGGTATGGAAACAATATACGGCATAAAAAGAACAGGATTAATAAATATAGCAATCATAGCTGCAATGGCGGCAATATTAACAATATTCGGAGCCTTATTCAGAACAAGTTTCTCGCTAAGTTCTTATGTAGATAAACTTGGAAATGAATTTGAAATATCCGTTTATTTAAAAGATAATACAGACCCTGTCTATATGTCTTCAAGAATTAAAGAAATTGAACATGTAAAAAATATTTCAATAATAACAAAAGAAGAAGCTTGGGCTCAAATGAACAGAGAAATTGATGTATCAGGACTTGAAAATCCGCTGCCTGATACTTTGCATGTTACTGTTGACGATCCTAAAAATATTGTTGCAGTCTGCGACCAATTGAAAAAAGTTTCGGGAATTCAAGATATGTCTTATGCTCAAGACATTGCCAAAAAACTCCAAACAATAACAACCGTATTTAATACAGTAACGGCATTTGTCCTTATTGGTGTCGCAATTTTAACAATTATAATTATAAATTGTACAATACAACTTGTAATACAATCCAGAAAAGACGAAATTGAAATAATGAGATTAATGGGTGTAAGCAACTGGTATATTAAAATACCGTTAATTCTGCAGGGCGCAATTTACGGATTTTTAGGGGCTATTATTTCATTAATTCCCTTAAATACCGTGCAAAACGGATTAATAAAACTGCATACATTCTTTAATGTAGAGCCGTCTGTATTTGCAATGAATATAGTCGTATTCTGCTTATTTGTAATGGCAATATTTTTCAGTGCGGGCGGAAGCATGCTCTCTATTAAAAAGCACCTGCAGGTTTAATTATTTTTGAAACCTATACTTCTTTTATTATATAAGTCATCAACGGCATATTCTTTTAAATCGGGTTTTAGTTCCGATGTTTCTTCAACTGCCTTTTTATAATCTTCAAATGAGATATCCGCTCTGCCTCTTCTTAGCGCATTTTTTGCTGCAGATGAAGAAATTTTGCAGATAGAATCATTTGAAAACCCTTCTAATAACTTAGCAATTTTAAAAATTGATTCCTTATCATTAAGTAATTTTTCACCTTTTGCAAATGCAGATAAATTCAATTCAATTAAAGCTTTTCTTGCTTCTAAATCAGGGATATCAACATATATTTTAGATTCGTATCTTCTTATTAATGCGGGGTCAAGAAATTTAAACTTATTTGTCGCACCGATAATAAACACCCCGCTGTCTTCTGCTTTATCCATTGCTTGAAGAAGGGTAGTAACCTGTTTTAAATCTTCATGAGATATTTTTTCATCTCGTTTAAAACCTATTGAATCTATTTCATCAATAAATAAAAGACAAGGTTTACCTGCTTGTTCCGAAAATTTTATTGCCTCATCAAATGCAGCCTCTATATTTTTTGATGTCATATTAATATAATGAGAACCTGCTTTGCTCAATTTAAGCAGAAATAAAGGCAGTTCCGCCTCACCTGAAAGAGCTTTTGCAATAAAAGTTTTTCCGCATCCCGGAGGCCCGTACAATAAAACTGTTTTTGGCGGTAATATTCCGTATTCTTGATAATCCAAAATTGCCTTATCGGGGGATTTAATCAGCTTTAAAAGCCCTTCATTAAATTCTTGTTTAACTCTTTCCATTCCCGCAACGGAATCAAAGTTCTTTGGAGTATTTGCACTCGGAGTATATAATTCCAAAAGTCCTGATTTTGGAGTTTGCACTGAGGCAGATAATATCTGCCCTGCTTTTTGCGCCAAATCAGATTTAGTTATATTTGCCGGGGTTATATCATTTTTATCTACAACATCTTTAGACCAGTATTTAAGCCTGTCCAACATGTCATATCGCCAATCTTTTTCCTTATCTGCACCATTTCTATAAAATTCATCCTGATAATGTTTATATTCTCTGTCAGAATATTTAAATTCTTCACCAAATAATATATCAACATACATAGCAAGCTGTTCTTTTGCCTGTAATAGCATATCCACAAAGTCGGAAGAGGATTTTTTAAACCCTGTTTTTTTCTCCATCTTTCTTATTTTATCTTCCGTTGAATTACAAAATTCATTTAAACTCAATAGTGTCTGCGCATAATCTTTATCTTCAAACTTAGAAAGTTTCGACTTTAATTCACTATTTAATTTTTTATTATAACCAAAATATACATTATTATTGCTAATTTGAGATACTCTCAATATATTTCTCCTCTTAACTATGTAATTTAGAAAAAGCCAACAAAAAAAAATTTGCTATATTTGCCGTTATTTAATAATAATTACTTGAATAATAGAATATTTTTATGATAATATTTATATAACATTTTGGAGAAGTGGCCGAGTAGGTTTAAGGCGGCACCCTGCTAAGGTGTTGTATGGAGTAATCTGTACCGTGGGTTCGAATCCCACCTTCTCCGAATTTTATTTATTTATATTTTTTATTTCGGGGATGGATAAAACATTTTCTATAATCCACTTTGTTCTCAACACAGAACCTTTCGTATTTAAATGATATGCCGTATCGTGAAACATCATTTTATCACCATATGCACCTGATTTATAATCCCCTATAAAATAAGCACCGTTTAATTCAAAAAATGCTTTAATAATATTATAATTTTTTATGTCTTCCTCGCTAAAATCTGCCGTGTGATAGTAGTTTGGCAGCATACCATATACAGATATATTATTTTTTCTGCAATATTTAATAAAATTATATAAGGGGAGCTCGTTAAAATTTTTGGGGATTTCCTGAGTAATTTTACCGTTATCAAGTTTAAGTTTTAAAAACTTATCAGTAGTCCCTTCATGATCAAGATAATCACCGTATTTATTTAAGGCACTTTCATATTTATCCGTACGGGCATTTTCGGAATAATCAAAGCCGGGATTTAATAGACAAGTTTTAATTAAGAAAAAAGACAAACTGAGCTTAGTTGTAAAAGGAGAATTCTTGTAATACTCCGGAGAAAAAGATATTACCCATTCTGCAAAAGGAGCTTGAATACTATTTTTCGCTTTAGTTTCATAATAAGGGAATTCAAGCGGGAGAATAACTATATCACCGGGTTTTATGATTTTTTCTGTCAAAGTAAATATATAATCGCCAAATGCAGCATGCAAACCATAATTTAATATGGGAAGACCGGTTACTTCGCTTGCATATTTTGAGTTTAAACCATGCAAAGTATTTGAACCCGAACAAAATACAATTTTATTTCCTTTTCTATCCAACTCCGCCGCTCTCTCATTTTTTACACTGAGCCAATAATTAATATATGCTGCACCTCTTGTATATGCGTTTTTACCGATAAAAGAATAACCGATAAAAAGCAGTAACATTATAATAATAAGAATACTGACAAATAGAAATGTAATTGTATTTATAAAAAACTTTTTATAATTATTCATTTAAGTCCCTTCTAAAAATTAAAATATATAAACGGTGAAGAATAATCAGGCTTAATTATTTGAAAAATAGCAAATAATAAAATTATAATTATAAATATTGAATATTTTTTAACCGGAGTAAAATTATCTAACCATTTTCTAAATGTGTCATTAAAAATAAAATATATAAGAACAGGTATTAATACTAAAATCCAAAATGAATATTGTATTCCCGAACTTCTGAATTTAATGAAAGGAAAGTAAATCCTTGGAATATCAAAATTTACAATATTTACGGCATTAAAAAGTATATATTTAGCCTTGGAGAAATTTTCGGCACCAAAGAACACCCAAGCAATATTTATATAAAGGAAATTAATCATCCAAGCAACAGGCATAGGCATAGCAAGCTTTGTATTTTTATAAATCCTGTTTATAACAGAACCAATACCGTGCATAATACCCCAAATGATAAAAGTCCAATTTGCGCCGTGCCAAATTCCACCAATTAAAAAGGTTATAAAAATATTACGATATGTTTTACCCCCCCCAGACGATTTCCGCCAAGAGGTATATAAATATAATCTCTTAAAAATCTTGATAAAGTAATGTGCCATCTTCTCCAAAAATCTTGAATATCAACGGCAATATAAGGATTATTGAAGTTTTGAGGTAAATCAATATTAAACATATATCCTATGCCTCTTGCCATATCCGTATACCCTGAAAAATCAAAGAAAATTTGAAAAGTATAACTAAAAATAGTCAACCAGGATTCCATAAAAGATAAATTTACAGCGCTATTAAAACCGCTAATTGCAGATTGTGCCAGAAAATCGGCAATAATAACTTTTTTAAAAAGTCCGACAGAAAAAAGCAGTAATCCTTTTGATAAATTCTTATAGCTTATAAAGCGATTTCTTAAATTTTCAAACTGAGGAATCATTTCTTTATGATGAACAATAGGCCCTGCTATTAATTGAGGAAAGAACGTAACAAATAATGCGTAAGTAAGAAAATCATATTCTTTTGTTTTTCCCTCATAGCTGTCAACAATATATGCAATCTGCTGAAAGGTGAAAAAGCTGATTGCAAGCGGTAGCACAATATTAAAATAATTAAAACTTTGATGAAAAATTAAATTTATATTATATATAAGAAAATCAAAATATTTAAAATAGCCAAGAAGTATAACATTTCCTAATATACCAAAGATTAACAGCATTTTTTTATTAATTTTTAATTTTTTTTCATTAGATAAGGTAGAACCAACTGCATAGTTAAATATCATTGAAAAAAGAATTATAGGAAGATAATCTAATTTCCAATATGAATAATAAAATAAAGAAGCAATAACCAGCCATCCGGTAGCAATTTTAACAAGTTTGAATTTATTTAAAAGAAAATATATTATTAAAACTATCGGGAGGAAAATAAATATAAACTCAACCGTATTAAAAAGCATTCCGACCTCATAAAAACCTTATATAAACTAATTATATAACAAAAAAAATTATAATTTAAAATTAATCTGATACCCGTAATTCGTTAATTTATAAGCGTTTCAGTATTTTATATACAACATGGTAAATCATATTTAAATACCGAGTATATATATTATATATACTAATTAAATATTTTTTGTAACGATTTCTTAATATTTTAATTAAAAAAAGCAATTTAC
>CANQNW010000012.1 GCA_947625305.1 Candidatus Gastranaerophilales bacterium
GCGCAAAATTCGCTGTCTTGAATTTTGCTCACTTAGAGCCTGCCGTTCCTTCACTTCGTTGTCGTCACTTCGGCTCTTTCGTTCTTCGGCTTTCAGCCTGCGCAAAATTCGCAAAAAAAGAGGGCAATATTGCCCTACTGTCTGGAATTAAGAATAGTTGGAAGTATGAAAAAGATACTTATATATAACGAAATAAATGACTTTTTAACAATTCGCCACATGGTCTAAAATAAATTATCCTTACGGGTAATATTTTTTTTGCTTATTAAGTGCTACAAATACACTTAATGCTTAATTGCTTATTTTTATTGAATTTTAGAAATTTTATAAATTTAAAATAAAACCTATTGACAAAATAATTTTTCTAATTCATAATGAATATATAAAATAAAGTGTATATTAAACACTTTAATCGGAGAGATAAAATGAAAGTAAATTCTATTAATACTATAAATACATTAAATAACAATTATTCTAAACTCAGTTTTAAGCACACTGCTGTTCCTTATCCTGAATATGAGGCTGCTTATTATAATACAAACTCGCTTTTAGATTCTATTGTTGATAAAATTTCACAATTATTCAGTCCTAAAGTTTCAAAGGAAGCTGATAAAATTAAAACTCAAATTGATAATATATATGACCAAAAGACAAACCCTAAAAAACAACTTTTATCTGTTTTGGCTTAATCTTTCTCATTTATTACCCATTTCGTTCTCAGTTTCCATTGAATTATTGTAAGAATAAATATCAGAATGAATAATATGTATGCTGCTGCGGAGGCTTTTCCGATTTTAAATAATTCAAATGCGTTTTTATATAGCCAGTATACTATTACATTTGTTGAGTTTTCAGGCCCGCCCTGTGTCATTAAATATATTAAATCGAATATTTGAAATGAACTTATTGTCGTTATCAGGATTACAAAAAATATCGTAGGACTTAATAGCGGTATGGTTATTCTAAAAAATGTTTTAATTTCCCCAGCTCCATCTATTCTGGCTGCTTCATATACCTGTGAATTTATTGATGACAATCCTGAAAGATAGATTATCATATTGTATCCGATTAATTTCCATACCGATACTATAATTAATACAGGCATAGCCGTATTTACGTCATATAACCATTCAAGATGTGTTTTCAACAGCATATTAACCGCACCTATATTTGGATCAAATATCCATTGCCATATCATTGCTATTACTATCATTGGTGTTATAAACGGCAAAAAATAGGCTGTCTTATAAAATTCTTTGTATCGTATCTTGTTATTTATTACGCATGCCAATATTAACGGTATTATTGCTGAAAATATTGTTACACTTACCGCATATAATATTGTATTAAACATTATTTGTTTAAATTCGGCAGAATTGATTAACTCTATATAATTGCTTAATCCTGTAAATTTTATTTCGTTTATTAAGTTCCAGCTGCAAAAACTTAATAAAAATGAGGCTATTGAGGGCAGAAATATAAATATCAAACACCCTAAAAATGAAGGTAGTATAAATAACAATATTAATATTTTTGTATATTTATTTAAAAAGATTTCTTTCATAATTAATTTATTTTATAATATTACCTATAATATTGAGTATAATAGTTTTTTTAATTTACAACAACAGAATATTTATGAAGGAATAATGATGACAAAAACTGCTGATTTTACCGCATTCGGGAAAAATGATATTAGAGGAATATACGGTGAAGATGTAACAGAAGAATTATTTTATTACACGGGAAAAGCTTTTGTTAAATATATTCAGGATAAAACAGGTTTACAGCCAAAAGATATATGGATTTCATTGGCGCAGGATGCAAGACTTCATTCTCCTTCTTTGGCAAAAGTTCTTGCTAAGGGAATTGTACATATGGGTGCAAATGTTTTAAATCTTGATATTGTACCTACTCCGTTAGGATATTATTCGGAATTTGCCTCATACCCTGAAACTATCAGTAATAATGTTAAAATATCGGGAGCATTGATTGTTACGGCAAGTCATAATCCTCCGGAGTATAACGGATTAAAGCTTACATTTAATAAGGTTTCGATGAATGAAAATGATATAAAACTCTTAAAAGAGTACACAATGGAGCAAATGTCTAATGACATTACCTCCGTTAAGCACGGTGAATCCAGACTTTATAATATTGTTCCTCAATATATAGATACGATGATTTCAATGTTTGCAAGAATGGGTACGGGAATAAAAGTTGTTGTGGACAGCGCAAACGGCACTGCAGGTGTTGTAGCGCCTAAATTGTATCAGGAATTGGGATGTGAGGTCGTTGAATTATATTCTGAACCTGACGGCAACTTCCCTAATCATCACCCTAATCCCAGTGATTTGTCTACTTTGGAGGATATTAAAAA
The DNA here is from genome assembly GCA_947625305.1 of Candidatus Gastranaerophilales bacterium. Classification (GTDB taxonomy): domain Bacteria; phylum Cyanobacteriota; class Vampirovibrionia; order Gastranaerophilales; family Gastranaerophilaceae; genus Avigastranaerophilus. Next base: position 2,381 of record CANQNW010000012.1, read on the forward strand.
GAAAGTAGTAGAAACACATGCAGATTTGGGAATTGCTTTTGATGGCGACTCGGACAGGCTCGGGGTTATTGATTCTGAAGGTAATGCTTTAACAGGTGATAAACTGTTATATATTTATGCTCAGGATATAATTAAAAATCTTGCGGTTAGAGGTGAACATCCTGTCATTGTTTCCGAGGTAAAAAGTTCTCAAGTCTTGTTTGATGAAATAAACAGGCTTGGAGGTAAAGCAGTTATATGTAAAACAGGGCATGGATATATAAAAGCAAAAATGAAAGAAGAAAATGCTATCCTTGCAGGCGAGGTATCGGGGCATATGTTTTTCAAAGACAGATATTACGGTTTTGATGATGCTGTTTATGCAGGGTGCAGAATAATTGAAATTGTTGCTAAGAATAAGTTATTAAATAAAGATTTTAAATTGTCTGATTTGCTTTTACCCTTCAAGAATGTCTGCACACTTGATGAAGTCAGGTATAAATGCAAAAATGAATTAAAAAAATCCGTACTTGAGATAGTTACTTCCGAAATAGAAAATGATAATAATATATTTGGTACAAAAATTAATGATATAGTAACATTAGACGGGCTGCGGATAATATTTACCGACGGTTTTGCTTTAATAAGACAAAGTAATACCGAACCTGTTTTTACTTTAAGATTTGAAGCACAAACTAAAAAACAAGCACAGCATTATAAAAATGTATTAGTCGATTTATTGGATCGTGCTATAACTAAATTGTCAGACAGTGAGGAAAAATGAAAGCATCTTTAATATCTAAAATAATACTTGTAATTTGTATCTTATGTTTACTTTCAGGTTTCATAAGAATGGATAAGTACAAGCCTTATTCTGAAACCGATAGAAATAAAACAATAACTAACAGTAATAAAATAGCAGTTGTAGAATTGGATGGAACAATTGCCTCTGCATATGAAAGCAGTTTCTTTGCAAGAGAGGCAAGTGCTCCTGCTCTATTAAAATCATTGGTTAATCTTCAAACAGATAATGAAATAAAAGGTGTTATTGTTAAAATAAATTCTCCCGGCGGTACCGTTGCAATGTCGCAGAATATATATAATCAAATAATAAAATTGCGCAGCAAAAAACCGGTTATTGTAGTTATGGACGATGTTGCAGCAAGCGGAGGTTATTATATAGCATCTGCTGCAGATAGAATAATTGCCCAGGAAGGCACTTTGACGGGAAGTATTGGTGTTATATTTTCTGTTATGGATTATCATAATCTTCTGACAAATAAGCTTTCAATAAAACCTGTTGTTATAAAAAGCGGACAATATAAGGATATCGGTTCAGGGTTAAGAGAAATGACCGCTGATGAGAAAAATCTTATGCAGGATATTATAAATGATTCATATCAACAGTTTATTGATGCTATAGTTAACGGAAGGATTGCCAGAAATGATAATTATGCCGTTGAAAAAACTGTTTTAACCAATGATAACTTATTAAAATATGCAGACGGAAGAGTTTTTACGGGCAGAATTGCCAAGAAACTCGGCTTTATTGATACACTCGGTGATATTGATACCGCTAAAAATGAAATTGAGATAATGTGCAGAGAAAGGTTTAATAATAAATTACCTGTAAAACTGATTGAATATAATAAGAAAAGTCCTTTTAGCGATTACTTTTCAAGTTTGGCGGAGTATAATTCAAAATCAAATCTTAAATTGACTGATTTTGTTCCTCAAAGTATGATATTAAGCAGAAAGCCTTTGTATTTATGGGAATAACTACTGATAATTTTTTTGAAAATATTTATAAAGTGATATTCACACCAAAATCTTTTTTCAATAATGAAGATTCATGTGTCTCCGTAAGGCTGGCAGTTTTTATTGTTATGTTTGTTACGGCTTTTACTAAAACCACATCTGCAGTATTTAATTCCGATATTAATTATTGGTTTTTGTTTTCATTAATAACAAGTATCATTTTTGTACTTGTAGTTTGGTTTTTAACCGCACTGTTTTTTGAATATGTCGCAAAAATTTTTGATAAAAACGGAAGGCTTGATAAGCTGTTGTTTTATACTGCTTATGCCTCCATTCCGTATTTATTTTTTGCTCCTTTAAATTTATTGAAAAATATAGGACTTTTTGGCTATGTTTTAGGAAGTACTTTAGAATTCTTATTATACTTTTGGATTATTTTTCTGTTCGCCCTTGCACTAAGCGGGGTCTACAAAATAACAATTTCAAGAGGCTTTATGTTAATATTTCTTCCTTTTGGAGCTTTGTTCTTTTCTGTTTACTGGTTAATATGTTTTTGCACAAAAATCTGTTATATATTCTCAATATAGAGAGAAAAAATGATGAAACGAGTGATTGTAATAATTTTAATATTAATAACGGCGCAGATAGCATCTGCAGCATCTACATTGTCAAAAGGTATTTCTGATATTGAATCAACCGTGTTCGGCTTTGAATATTCAAATGAAAGTGATTCAACAAGGATTGAAAGACTAGAATCTTATTTATACGGTTCTAAAAAAAGCGGTAATCTTTCCAAAAGATTTGAAAATATACAAAATGATATGGGGTATGTAAAACCTGAAGAAAAAACTGCTCTTCAAAAAAATGAAACCGTCAATTCCGATAAAAAGAGTGTAAAAAATGATACGACAGCATTAAAAGAAGATGCTACCGTTGAATATCCTATGGTTGATAAACTTGAAAATGAATTATTTAAAACAACTTATAAAAATGAAAGTATATATGACAGGTTAAACAGGCTTGAAGAAAAAGTTTTTAATGCCAGAAGTGATGAAGATTTAAGTGTAAGGGTTGATAAACTTGCATCTGTTGTAAATCCTAAAAATATTAAAAAAAGAATCCCCGCTTTTAATTATTCCGGCAATGATATGAATAATTATTATCAAAACAGCGGGCTTGAACCCGTTAATAACAATTCCCTGCCGTTTCAGCTTTCTGCATTGGAACAGGGTATTTTAAACAGTGATTTTCAGAATGATAATATATCAAATCGTTTAACAAGGCTTGAACAAACTATGTTTAACCGTACTTTTAACACAGATAGCGATGTTACAAGACTTCAAAGAATTATGGTTGCATATGATGCCAAAAAGAACAGTTATAAATATGATAATAACAGAGCAATGCAAAATGTAGCCGCAATTTCTCAATTTGGCGGTATTTTGCTTATGATTTTGGCTATGCTTCTTTAGAATTTATATAATCATCCATTTCGGAAAATATTTCTTCATCTATTTTATCGGTTAAATCTGTATTTGAAGTCTGTTCTAAGTTTTCCTTATTATCTTGTTTCTTAAATAATTTTCTTGCAATGTCAACGGCTTTGCCGGCAACTTTATTACCCATTGTATAACCGCCCATAGATGCAGTTATAAAGCATAATCCTTTTAGAATATACCAGCCGTATCTTAAATATTTATTAGATAAATTAACTTTTTTGGAAATAAGTTTTTCTAATTTTTTTATGCCTTTAACTTCCATATTTTCCATTAAACTCATGCAGATAAGTCCTGTTGATTGTGAAATACCTGTTTTAACTTTATCTTTTGACTTTAATGTTGTTAATGCAGTAGACATTATAAATAATGGATATATGATTTTTCTTGATAATGCGGCAAGTTTACTAAAAACGGGTTTTATCGGGCTTAATACCCCATTAAGCATAGGTGAACATGCAACAGTTTGTGATGCGGTTATTGCATCAATTGTTCTTGCTGTTTGGGCAACTGCAACACCTTCTCTGAAGATATTATCATGCTTCAGTCCGTTTTCATGATTTAATGCAGCAAAGTATGCACACGATATTCCGTTTGGCATTTTTACCTTCTTTTATATAACTTACCTATTAATATAAAAACAATTTCTTCCGTAAAATTTACCGAAATTAATTAATATTTAACAAAATTAACAAATTATTAAATAAAAATTTAATTCATGCGAGAATAAAAATATTAGCTTTGGGAGATTATAATTATGAAAGATAAAACATTTTTAATGATACCTGGGCCGACCCCCGTACCGGAGAGAGTATTGCTTGAAACAGCAAAACATCCTATCGGACATAGGAGCAGTGAATTTTCTAAAATTTTGGAATCTGTGTACAGAGATTTAAAATATGTTTTTCAAACGAAAAATGATGTAATTGTGTATACCGCAAGCGGAACAGGTGTAATGGATTCTGCTTTATCAAATCTTGTAAATGAAGGGGATAAGGTTTTATCGCTTGTTATAGGAAATTTTAGCAGAAGATTAGCTAAAATTGCTAAAGGTTTGGGTGCTGATGTTGAAATAATGGAAGTTGAGGCAGGTAAAGCAATAAATCCTCAAGCTTTAAAAGAAAGATTGGATAAAGATGTAAATAAAGAAATAAAGTTTGTTACTTTAATTCATAATGAAACTTCAACAGGTGTAACAAACGACGTGAAAACATTGGTTTCAATCATTAAAACTCATGGCGCAATTTCTATTGTTGACGGTGTTACAAGTGTCGCTGCAATTGAATGTAAAATGGATGAATGGGGAATTGATGTATTATTTTCGGGTTCTCAAAAAGGATTTATGCTCCCGCCCGGGTTATCTTTTTTAGCTGCTAGTGAGAAAGCTTGGGAAGTTCATAAACAATGCAAAAGACCTGATTTTTATTTTAACTGGACTACAAACAGAAAATCAGTTTTGGAAAATTCAACCGCATTTACTCCTAACGTAAGTTTAATTTGCGGATTAAAAGTTGCGCTTGAAATGATAAAAGAGGAAGGTATTGAAAATATAACAGCCCGCCATACAAAACTGGCGCATGCACTAAGATGTGCAATTAAGGCATTGGGTTTAAAGTTGTTTGTAGAAGATGATTCAATTGCATCAACTTCAATAACGGCAATACTTCCTCCTGAAGGAATTACTGTTCCCGACATAAGAAAAGTATTAAAAAATGATTATGATATAGTTGTTGCTAACGGGCAAAATGAACTAAAAGATAAAATATTCAGAATCGGAACTTTAGGGTTTGTCTCAGAGCGTGACGTAATAACAGCCGTTGGTGCTTTAGAAGCAGCTTTACATAAACTGGGTTATAAATTTGAACTTGGAACAGGTGTTGCGGCACTTATTAGAGAACTGAATAAATAGAGGTAAAAATGAAAGTATTAATAACAGATAAAATAAATGAGGCGGCAGGCAAGATACTGGACGGAATTGCCCAAGTAGATTTTGTTCCTACTTTGGCGGAAGATGAACTTGCACAAAAAATAGTTGATTATGATGCTTTAATGGTAAGAAGCCAGACAAAAGTTACAAGAAAAATTTTAGAGGCTGGTAAAAATTTAAAAATTGTAGGCAGAGCAGGTGTTGGGGTTGATAATATTGATATTGAGTCTGCCACTCAAAATGGGATTATAGTTGTAAACTCACCTGACGGTAATACTAATGCGGCGGCTGAACACACACTTGCTTTAATGCTTGCTATGTCAAGAAACATTCCCTTAGCTGCACTTTCTACAAAAGAAGGTAAGTGGGAACGTTCTAAATTCACGGGAGTTGAAGTTTTCGGTAAAACATTAGGAATTATCGGATTTGGAAAAATAGGTCACCATGTGGCAAATGTAGCTTTGGCGCTCGGTATGCACGTTGTTGTATCAGACCCCTATACAACAAAAGAGGCTGTTGAAAAAATCGGGGCAAAATATGTTACAAGCCTTGATGAATTCTGGCCTCAATGTGATTATATTACAATCCATACTCCTAAAACCAAAGAAACAACTGCTCTTATAAATAAAAATACATTAAACAGAATGAAAAAAGGTGTAAGAATAATCAACTGCGCAAGAGGCGGAATAATTGATGAAGCCGCATTAAAAGATGCGCTTTTATCGGGGCAGGTTCATTCTGCGGCTATTGATGTTTTTGAAACAGAACCTGATATTACGGCATCTCCTTTATATAATTGTGATTGCAATATAACAATGACACCGCACTTGGGCGCAAGCACCGCTGAAGCTCAATTTAATGTTGCAATAGATGTAGCTGAACAAATAAAAGAAGTTTTAACAGGCGGAAGTGCAAAAGCGGCTATAAATATTCCCGCTTTAAAAGCAGATGTGCTTGAGCCTGTTAAAGAATATATGGGGCTTGCTGAAAATCTCGGCTCTCTTGTACAACAGCTTTCAAAAGGCAATATAAAAAATGTAAATATAATTGTTAACGGTAATCTGGCGGAACTTAATATTGCACCGTTAGAGGTTGCAGTCCAGAAGGGTATTTTCTCTAATACGGTTGAAGGTGTTAACTTTGTTAATGCTCCTTTAATCGCTAAAAAAAGAGGAATAGATATAATTACTTCAAAATCAGAAAAAGATTGCACTTTTATCGGTTCAATATCTGTTGCCCTGACTACTGATACTGAAGTAAATACAGTTACAGGTGCATTAATAGCTAAAAATATGCCGAGAATTGTAAGAATCAACGATTACAATATGAGTATTGAGGCGGAAGAACATATGCTGATTGTTCCTCACGAAAATAAACCTTCTATGATTGCTAAAGTAGCTGCTGTTATCGGCGAAAATAACATTAATATTAACAGAATGCAGGTTGCTCAAAAATCTAATAAAAAAGATAATGTATCTATTATGATTATTACAATAGATAAGGATGTTGATGATAAAACAATGGATACAATTAATAAGATTGACGGTATTCAAAATGCTCAATATATTAAATTAAACGCATAAAAAAAGGCTCTCATTTGAGAGCCTTTTTTATTTATGTCTGTTAAACTTATTTAACTTCGTGCTGACCTTCAACTTTACCGGCATGTGCGGTATTTGCTATGCCCATAATCGGAAGAACAACTGCTAATGCTGCACCGGCTGCTGCTATTGCAGCTTTTGCAGGAGCGGGTAATCCTTTAAATTTGGTAAGTACATCTGAGCCTAAGAAATTACCTATTTTTCCGAGAGCTTTTTCTACATGAGGTAATACTTTACCGGCAACTTTTTGTGCTTGACTTGGAACAAATTTGTCTGCTACTGCTGTTACCCCTGCTGCGGCACCTGCAACACCTGCAGGTACTGCAATCATTTTTGCTAAATCTTTAAAATTTTCTTTTGTTAATTCTTTTAAACAACCTTTTTTGTCTTCAACTTTTTTGTTTGTTAAAATGTGTGCAACTGATCCATAAACACCTATTGGCATATTATTTTCCTTTCCTTAATATATTTTATTACCACCTTACTTGATTATTTAAAAGGAATATCAAATTTAAAAATTGCCTAATTTGTTTAAAATATTAAGATATGTTAACAAATTATTCATTAATATAAGTAGGTGCAGATTTAGGGCTCTTGCCTTTTATAACATTATGATAGTATGAATATGTCATTGGTGTTTTATCATCCATAATATCGCCGTTTAAAACATCGGCAATAAATACAGTATGGGTTGATGTTTCTGTTTTATTTGTAATTTTGCAGATAAGATAACCGCAGGCATCTTTTACTACGGGCAGATTATCAACAACTTCATAGGGAATAATTTCAAATTTTTCACAATCTCTTCCGCTCCTAAAACCGAAGGTACCTATTGCAAGCGGATTTGATTTTTCTGAAAGTATTGAAATAGAGAACTCTTTTGTTTCTTCAAGGCATTTATGTGTGTAATTATCGTGGTTTACACTTAATGCAATTGATGCGGGTGATGAGGTAATCTGCATAATACTGTTTACTGTGCATCCTGTATATTTTCCGTTTATCTTACAGCCTACAATATATACTCCGTATGATAATTTGTTTAAAACATTATTATTCATATTACCTCACCTCCGCAAATAAATTATCCGATAACAGGTGCAGTAAATGTTCTTGATGCAAGTTCTTTATCAAGCATAAACAAGCATTGTCTGTCATCACATACAAGATTTAATGTTTTTAATACATTACCTACGTTTGATTCTTCTTCAACCTGCTCTTTTAAGTACCAGTCAAGGAATGATACGGCGGCACGGTCATGTACTTCTTCCGCTACATCAAGTAATGCATTTATTTTAGATGTAACTAATTGTTCATGTTTTAATACATCTTCAAAAACTTCTCTTGGGCTTGACCAGTCTGTTTTTGGCTTTTCAATATTTTCAAGAACAACTTTTCCGCCTCTGTCTTGAAGATATTCAAATAAACCCATAGCATGAGCATGTTCTTCCTGCATTTGAACATTCATCCAGTTTTTAAAACCTTGAAGGTTCATTCTTTCAAAATAAGCATACATTGAAAGATAAAAATACTCCGAATAAAATTCTGCATTAATTTGGTCATTAATTGCTTTTTCTAATTTTTCACTAATCATGATTTATCTCCTTTACCTCTTTTAATTTTATTTTACTACGGAATTAAATAAATACATTATCCGATAAATTATATTATAATAAATTTAATTGGAGTTTTTTTAAATGAAACGTATTACTAAAATAATTATAACAGTTCTTATTATTATAATTATTCTTCCCTTTACATTTCAGTCAAATAAACAAAATGCGCAAAACGTAACAATTACCTTTTGGACACTTCAATTAGGCACTTTTGACAAATATATAAATAATATAATAAAAGAATACGAAACATCGCATCAAAACGTAAAAATTAAATGGATAGATGTGCCGTACAGTGAGGGCGAAAAAAGAACTTTGGCATCAATTTTAACGGATAATCCGCCTGACCTTGTTAATTTAACACCTGATTTCTCGCTCCTTCTGGCTCAAAAAAATGCTCTTTATACTTTTAATAAAGAAAAATTAAATCAATTTTTACCTTCTTTAATTGAAATACTAAAGTATGACGGCAAATATTTCGGAATACCTTTTTATGCAACTTCTGCCGTAACTTTATATAATTCTGCCTTGACTGGTAAAAAGCCTGAAACTTATGATGAACTGTTTCAATTGTCTGCTGATAACGGCACTTATTTAACCATGATAAATTTTGCCGAAAATGATACCCTTTTAAAAATATTAAATAAATATAATATAAATTCTCCTCAGACAATTAACAGTGAAAAAAGCATTCAACTTTTTAATGAGTTTAAAAGACTATATGATAAAAATCTTGTTCCAAAAGAAAGTATAACTCAAACCCACCGTGATGCTCTTGAAAAATATATGTCAGGGCAACTAAAGTATCTTGTAACAGGCGCAAATTTTATAAATATGATAAAAGAAAATGCACCCTCCGTGTATAAAAATACAAAAGTTCTTCCTCAGTTAACTGGTGATACAGGGCTTTATGACTATTCCTTAATGAACTTTGTAATTCCTAAAAAATCAAAACATCCTGATTTTGCACTGGATTTTGCTCTTTATTTTACAAATAAAATAAATCAACTGGAATTTGCAAAAATGACACCAATTCTTCCCGTTAATAAAGAGGCTCTTGATGATGAGTATTTTAAAACAGCTGAAAATAATGATTTATCCGCTCAGTCAAGAATAATCAGCTCCCGTCAATTAGATAAACTCCAGCCTCCTTTAACTAATGTAAAAAATAAAAAAGAATTAAATACAATATGCGCAAATCATATTCAAAATATTTTAATTAATAATGCCGAGATTAAAGCTGCCCTTGATAATTTCAGTAAAGAATGGCAAAAACTATAATTGGAAAAATAAATTTTTTGTTTTAAAATCTACTTATGAATTATTTAAAAAATCTTACCATATTAGATAAATATGTTTTAAAACAAATTATTGAGGTATTTATTTTAGGTGTTATTGTTTTTACTTCAATTATTTTTGCATCTGATACTTTTATTTCATTAATCAAACAAATTTCTGAATTCGGTATGCCTTTACATATTGCGGTAATGCTTATAATGCTGAATCTTCCCTCGGTAATAGTTATGACTATTCCTATGAGTGTGTTATTTTCAACAGTAATGACAGTTAATAAATTGTGTTTGCAATCAGAAATAACCGTAATGAAAGCTTGCGGAATAAGTATTAAAAGAATTGCAAAACCTATTTTCGCCTTTTCAATTATAATGGCAATTTTAACCTTCTTTATTAATGAAACAATAGTTCCTATAACTACTGCACAGTCTAAAACACTTGCCTTGTATGCGCTTGTTCAGCGAAATATTCCGGAAGGAAAACGTAATTTTACTATGAAGGAATTAAGAGAAGGTAATTTACTTAAAAGATTATTTTACGTTGAAAAATGTGAAGATAAACTTTTTGCAAATGTTTCAATACTTGATTTGTCGGATAATGATAAAATTCAAATATTACAGGCAAAAACAGGTACTTCAGTCGTTCAAGGCTGGCAGTTTGATAATGCCTCTGTGTATACAATTTCAAGAAGCGGAAAATCATTAAATACTTCATGGATTGAAAAAACAATTGTTGACTTTGGAAGTGATATACAAGCTCAATTAGAAAAGAAAAATGATGGTTCGGATTATAATTTTATACAATTAATTCCTTATCTTTTCGGACAGCATAAGGATATGAATATTACAACATTAGCTAAATATCAGGTTAGATTTTGGGAAAAAATTGCGCTTCCGTTCACTACAATAGTTTTTGTATTATTGGGTATTCCTCTTGCAATTACCCCTCCAAGAGTAAGACATAACAGAGGTTTTTTATTCAGTATTGCTATAATTTTCTTTTATTATGTAGTCAGGGCATTTTCTATGTCGTTAGGTTATAACTATACTATAAACCCATTTTTGGCAGCTAATTTACCTAATATTGTCTTAGGTATTGCAGGTTATTATTTGTATAAAAATAAATGCGAAAATATATAATTGTAAAGTTTTGTAAAATATAAAAATTTTTATTTTATATAAAATATATATAAATTTTTTATACTAAAAATATATATGATATTGAATAAATATATGTATTTGAATATTGGGAAATCGCCTTAAAGTCAATATCTATAGTATATTTGGCTATACTTGAGAAATTTAAGTTTTAAATAGTAAGCAATAAAGCAATTTTAAATAATGAAAATTTTTTATATAGATGTGGGTTAGTTAAATATATATTAGAAATGGTAGGTTAGTTATGGGGTACGCATTATTTGCACATCGTAAAATCTTTTACACAAATTTAGTTTTTACTCTGCAATCTAAGTTAGACAACATTATGCAGCAGAAACAAAGTATGTTAACTTTTTCTGCAAATATTGCAGATGGTAAGGTTACTGTTGATGAAATGGCTCAGGATGCTACAAACTTTAGAAACTACGGTGAGTTTTTAACGGGGGCTCAAGCATACATTGATACTGCTGATGAAGATGGCGGTGCCGGTACAACAATTTCTGAAATAGGTTCAATGGCAGCAGAGCAAAATAACAGTGAAGAATATCTTGCAGCTATAGCAGAAATGTTAAATCAAACAGTAAATGAAAAATATGCTCAGGCATATAACAAAAAATTAGAAGCAATTGAAAATCAATTAGATATGGAACAAAAGAAAATTGAAACAAAATTAACGGCAGCACAAAAAGAACTTGAAGCAGTTGAAGAGGCTGAAGGTCAGGCAATAGATAAAGCAACTCCAAAATATAACGGTGTAAGCTAAAAATATAACTAACCGAACTAATAACTAACTAACCAAAAATAAAAGATGATTGAATTATCAATCATCTTTTTATTTGCCTGAAATCTTAGGGTTATAGCCTTTTTCTCTTAATTTAGCAATAAAAGCATCAGCTGTTTCTTTTTTTGAAAAAGAACCGAGTTGAACAATATATTTGTCATTTACTGCTTTAATAAACGGGACGGAATCCGGTATTTCAGCACTTATTTTTTCTTGTATTTTCATTGCTTCTTCAAGCGAGGCATAACTTCCTAAATATACTTTTGTCATGGAAGGAACACCTACGGGCGCAGGGGAAACGGCTTGTACTTGTTTTGCTGTTTCATTTCCCGAATTTAATTTAGTAAAGTCTTTCGGATTAAGGGGCTCGGGCTTATATTCCCTCGGTTTTTCAGGAAGTGGAATTATGGGCTCATTTTTTATTTTTTCTTCTTTTGGAGTATCAACAATTTTATCTTCAAGTATGTCTTCAGTTTTATTTTTTTTATTTTCTCTCAAAGCGACAGAAGGCATTTCATCTTCTTCTTGAATCCATTTTAATCTTTCATCAATGCTTTTTATTTCAACATCCATATCTCCTTCACTTAAAGTTAAATCTTCTTTATTCCCTATTTCAACATCAACATCAGGTGAATATGATTTAACAAGATATGACATAAATGCTAAAGCGGCAGCAAAGACAAATGCAAATAAATATATATATCCCATTGCACTTTTTTTACTTTTCTTTTTTTTGAATTTTACTTCGTTGTCGTTGCTCATTATTATATTACTCCTCTAACTTTGCAGGCAGCTTTGTTTATATCAATGACTTCTTCTTTATATAATTTAAGAAGTTCCTGTGAAAATTTTTTAATATCATTTATACCTGCATCATTAATTAAATCGGCTGCCTTAACAGGGGCTTTTTCGGCATTAATATTAAGTCCGAAGTGTATTAATGTTGACGTTATTGATTTTGTTGCTATCGATACCGATAGTTTTTTATCATTTATATATAAATCATCCCCGTTTCTTATAATTTTAATATCAGGATTAATTTTTTCTATTAACTCTTTGGTTATTGTAACTAATAGTCTTTGTCTAAATACGGCTTCAACTAAGGTTGATGAAAAGTTTTCTTCTATAAAACTAAGCATTTTACTGCTGTAGATTGGTTCATTATTTATTACGTCTTCTATATCCACCATATGGTTAAGATTAACTTCGCATTCTCCGATAAATGAAACAATTGCATTCCCCATTATATTAAAATTTTTGTATATCCAATGCGGAGAAAGCTGTTCCCCCGTGTATTTTATTTCTTTATCAATAAATAATGTTTCCATTTTTTTCCTTATTCAAATATTTCTTTAATAATATCATACTTGTTATTTGCTTGTAATGCTCTTTTTAGTCTTAAGCAAGACTCACATTGCCCGCAATGCTTTGTATTGTCTTTATAACAGCTGTATATGTCGTTAAAGGGAATATTTAATTCAATTCCTTTTTTTACTATTTCTGTTTTGTTAAAGTTTATCATTGGTGCAAGAACTTGAACGTTATTATTTGTTGAGTTTTTTAATGATAAATTTACTGCCGTTATAAACTCATTGGTATTGTCTTTAAACGTAGCACCTTCTTCTTTGTTTGCCCCGATAATTATGTGCGAAAATCCTTGTGCATCGGCAATTGCTCCTGCGATATTAATAAATAATCCGTTTCTGTTCGGCACCCAGACAGCTTTTGCCGTTTCATTTGTTATACTTGTATTATCAAGATTATTATTGTTAATTTTTGGAATGTTTCCCCTTCCGTTAAGTGCAGAATTTGAAATTTCGCTCAGCCAATCAAGTTTTATAACTTTGTGGTCGATTTTATAAAAATCCGTAATTTTTTTTGCCGAATTTATTTCCCTTTTAGCAGCTTTTTGTCCGTAATCAAAAGTCAGGGCAAGAGTAATATTATATTCTTCTTTTGAAATAGCAAGACTTACAACAGAATCAAGACCTGAAGACAGTAAAACAATTGATTTTTTATTCATCACTGCCTGCTCCTGATTCAATATCATCTTCTTCTTTTAAATCTTCTTGAAGTTTAAGTGTTTCGGTTTTTGCTATATCCGGCATGCTTGAATCATTAATAATTTCGTTTAATATATCATCACCGAGAATATTATATAAGGCGATGACAGCATTTTGTACTACGTCTCTATTTGAATCATTGAGCATTCCTTTAATTAAGTTAACGGCTCTATCATCATCAGAGTTCATTAATGCTTCAATGGCATTAATTCTTATTTGCGGTGATTCATCTCTAAGCGATTTAACAAGGGCATTAAAAACTCTGTCCCCTTTAAAACTGATTTTATTTAAAGCCTCAAGCGCCCGTTCTTTTAAAAATGTAAATTTATCCAGTAACCCTTTTTTACTTTCAAGAATTGATACCAAAGAATCTACGGCCTTTTCATCACCTATCATTCCTAAAGCTGAAACGGCAGATTCCTTTACATATATTGAAGATTCATTTTCATCTTCAACAATGTTCATAAGTGGGAGTACGGCATATTTATCACCGATTTTGCCCAGGGCATCCGCACATGATAATTTTACTTTATAATTTTCATCCTTACTGTTTAAGCAGTATAAAAGCGGATAAACGGCTTGAGAATCTTTAGTATTTGCAAGAACTTTAGTTATGTTTATTCTTATTCTTGTTACTGTTTCACTGTCGGGTATTCTTTGCGACAATTTATCCTTCATAACAAGAGAGTCAATTAAAACAGGTCTGCTTGATTTATCTTTATACTTATCTATTTTTTGAAGTACGAACATTAATATTTCGTATGAATTGGATTTTTCAAAGAAATAATTATAAATAAGTATCAGGTGTTCACTGGGATAATTAGTGCTTAATGCGGTTATTTTTTCAATGGAATCTTTAGGATTATGCGGGTCAACAACTTCACAATCCGAAATTAGTTTATCAAAAGGTAAGTTTAAGTTTTCTTCCATATTCCAATTAAATTATAGCATTAAAATTGATTTAAAAATCTTACATCATTGTTAAAGAATAACCTTATATCATTAATTGCATATTTAAGCATGGTAAGTCTTTCTACCCCCATGCCGAAGGCAAAGCCTGAATATATTTCAGGATCAATTCCGACATTTCTTAAAACATTGGCATGCACCATGCCGGCGCCGAGAACTTCCAGCCAGCCTGTACCTGAGCATGTCCTGCATCCTTTACCTTGGCACATAATGCATTGAACATCCACTTCCGCGCTGGGTTCGGTAAAGGGGAAATAACTTGCTCTAAATCTTGTAGGTCTTGATGAACCAAAGTATATTCTTACAAATTCGTTTAAAATTCCTTTTAAATCAGCAAAAGTAATATCTTTATCAACAAGAAGACCTTCTATCTGGTGGAAAAGATTGTTTTTCCTTGCACTGACAGATTCACATCTGTATACTCTGCCGGGGGATATTACTCTGACAGGCGGAGCCTGATGAAGCATTTGTCTTATTTGTGCGCCTGATGTTTGGCTTCTTAGAATTACATTTGGCGCTGTTTTTGTGTAAAAAGTATCCTGCATATCCTTTGCAGGGTGGTTGGGCGGGAAATTTAACATGTCAAAGTTAATATATTCCGTTTCAACCTCGGGGCTGTCTTCTGATGCCATTACGGAAAATCCTAATCCTTGAAAAATTTCTACTATTTCATTTATTGTCTGCGTTAGGGGATGAACTTTCCCTTGAACTCTAAAATCAGACGGCAGTGTGATATCTATTTTTTCATCATTTAATTTTTTATTTAATTCAATTTTGTATAATTCATCATTCTTTTTTGTAATTAATGAATCTAAGCTGTTATACACATTATTTGCAAGAGAACCTATAATTCTTTTATCTTCATCGGATAAATCTTTTAAATTCTTTTTTATTGAAGTCAATTCGCCTTTTCTGCTTAAATATTTTACTTTAATTTCTTCTAAATCTTGTACGGTTTTTGCGTTATTTATTTCTTCTTCCCCGTTTTTTAAAATAAGTTCCAGTTTTTCTTTCATAACAGCCTCTTTTGTCTTTCTTTCCTTAATTATAAGACAAATAAAAAATTAATTCATGCTATAATTTTTATGGGGATAATTATGAAATTGAAGAAAATATTTCTTACTATATTTGTTTTATTATTTATCGTTACATCTGCTAATGCTGAAATTGGCAGTAATGATAAAAGTTTAAGAGAAATGTTTCAAAATAATGAAGCAGTAATTTATTCCGTAAATTTAAGAACATTTAATGCAAACGATAAAAACGGAAACGGGATTATTGATTTTAATTTGGGAGAAACTTCGGGTTCTTTTATTAATGCAATAGAAAGACTTGATGAAATAAAAGCTCTGGGTGTTAATACTTTGCATTTATTGCCCATAACCCCTGTAGGAAAAATTAAAGCTTTAGGAACGGCAGGTTCTTTGTATGCGTTATCGGATTTTACTTCTTTAAATCCTCAGCTTATGGATAATGAAAGTGAATTGTCATTAAAAGAACAGGCGAAATTGTTTTTTGACGAGTGTCATAAAAGAGGATTAAAAGTTATAGTAGATTTGCCAAGCTGCGGAGCATACGACCTTTTTATTAATCGTCCTGATTTATTTAAGTTAAAAGAGGACGACTCGCCTTATGTACCATCAGACTGGTTTGATGTCAGACTTTTTAATGTTCCTGATGATAAAAAACTTTTAACTTCTGATATATTTGCACTCCATAAATTTTTTGTTTCGTACATGATGTATTTGGGTGCAGACGGAATAAGAGCCGATGTAGCTACAATTAAACCTTATATTTTTTGGAAAGAATTAATTAAATTTGCAAGAAGTAAAAATAAGGATTTTATGTTTTTGGCGGAGGCCTCTGAGAATTGGACAACTCCCGCAACCGATAAGGCTTATTTTACGGATTATAAAAAGTTGCTTGAGGCAGGTTTTGACGGGTATTACGGAAATTATTTCGATTTAAAAAATTGGAAGACCATGTCACAGCTTTCAGAATCTGTTTTAAATCAACAAAAAGTATTAAAAAAGTATCCTGAAAAAAAATCGGTAATAGGAAGTTTTGAAACCCATGACGAAGTAAGTCCTTTATTAATAGGCGGTGAGAATTTTTCTAAAATTATCATCTGGCTTAATGCAACACTGCCTTTAAATCCGTATTATGTTGACGGTTTTTTGCAGGCTGATGACTATTTTTATGAATATTCCAATAAAAAAGCATCTGAAACTTATACTGATGATGAATATTATTATGTTCACCAAGGGCAGATTGATATATTCAATTTCTCAAGAAAACCCGGAACTGACAGCACTATTTTAATTGATGAGCAATTATCGGCTATGAAATTTAGAAATAAGTTTCTACCTCAAATAACAAAAGGAACTTTTGTTCCGTTAAAAACAAATAATGAAAAAGTATTTGCATATCAGCGCATGCTCGATAAAAAATCAGTGGTTGTAATTATTAACAGAAATTTAGCAAATTCTGAAGATGTTATTGTAAATGTAAAAAATATAAAACAAAAATCAAAAATATCTTTTATAAAACAACAAGACGGTATAGAACTTGTAAAATCAAGGATTATAGGTAAATTAAGACCTGCATCTGTCGTTGTTTTTTCTGTTGAATAATAATATATTTGGACTATTTATTTGAAATTTCGGTAAATTTTTGTTAAACCTATTGCCAAAACTTGAAATATAAGTATAATTAAACTTGTAATACAAGAGGAGGTTCTTATGAACAAAGAAGAATTAGTAAAAGAAGTTGCTAAAAAAGCAAAAGTTTCACAAAAAGCAGCAGCAGATGTTTTAAGTGCTACAATTGACACAGTACAAAAAACAGTTGCAAAAGGTAAGAAAGTTACTTTAGTTGGTTTTGGTACTTTTGAATCTCGCAAAAGAAAAGCTAGAACAGGTCGTAACCCTCAAACTGGCGCAGCTATCAAAATCGCTGCAAAAACAGTTCCTGCTTTCTCTGCCGGTAAAAAATTCAAAGATGCTGTAAAATAGTTTACTATTTACATAAAAGAACCGCTTATTAATTTAAGCGGTTCTTTTTTTATTAATTTAATTCTCTTTTACATTTCGGGCATGCCGTTGCTGTTACTTTTACTTTCGTATTGCAATACGGGCAAACCTTATATACTTCACCCATTTGAGGAGTATAGTTTTTATCTGCCTCCTCTTTCTTATCGGCTATAAGTTTATATATCATTTGAGCATAGTATGCAACAATTAAAATAATGGCAATTCCTACAAATACCCACCACAATTCCTTTACAAGAAATAATATTAAAAGAAATATTAGTATGGATGTAAGACATCCTGAAAGTTCTATTCTATACATTTTTTAATTCCTTCGGCTTTGTTATTGATGGAGGCTGTATGTACAAAGGTTTTACCTTCGCCCAATGATAATCATTTTCATTATTCTTTAGCTTGTCTTTTATTATATTTATTATATTTAATGCAAAATTTTCATTTGATTGTTCATAATTAAATGAATTCATATTGATTTCTTTAAGATATTCATGTATTGATAAATCGGAAATAACATAATCATTGTTTGTAATTTTACCCGATAATTCATCTTTCATAATAAGCAGGGGTTCTGTAATCGTATTTTTTTCTTTATATTTTGCATAGTATACTTTGTTTTTTCTTGCATCAAGAACCGTAACGGTAGGTTTATCGGTTTTGTTAAGATAAGAAAGAATATTAAGTGAAGTTACGGGGATTATTTTAATATTAAACTGTTGAGCAAGAACTCTGGCAATTGTTATACCTGCTCTAATTCCGGTAAAACTTCCGGGGCCGATATTCACACCAATTATATCTATATCTCTTACAAAAAGATTATTATTTTTTAATATATCTCTTATTGAAGATATTAAAAAAGCACTATGGTAGTTTGAGTCGGTATTTTCTATAATTTTTGACTCAATTACTTTATTATCATTGCATAAAGCTAAATATGATTTATTAAAACAAGTATCAAATGCCAATATTAACATTATTCAGTTCTCTTATTATCTTGCTGCTTTTTTCACCGCAAGCAGTAAATTCAAATTCCCTTTTTGTATCATCAATATAAGTTATCGTCAATTCTATTCTATCAAAAGGAAGAGAATTTTGTGAAAATTCTGCCCATTCAACTAATGTAAGGATTTTGCCTTCCGAGTATTCTTCAAGTTCTGAAATAATCGTACTTATTCCTTCATTTTCCAATCTGTATAAATCAAAATGATATACAGGAATTATTCCGCTTTTATATTCATTTAAAATAACAAAACTTGGGCTTGTAACCTTTTCTTTTACATTAAGATATTTACAAATAAATTTTGAAAATGCTGTTTTACCTGCACCGACACTCCCGTACAGACAAATAAAAGCACCTTCATTTTTAATGATATTTGCAAGATTTTCAGCAAGCTTTTCGGTATCTGATAGGTTATTACATAATATTTTAACAGACATTAGAATATGTCTCCGACCCCAAAGGAGAATGCCCCTCTTTTATTACCGCTTCCGACATTGGTAAACGGAATACCGTAATCAATAGATAACGGCCCTACCCCGGGGATAAACAATTTAATACCGACACCGCCTGCAATACCGTATTCAGGTCTGTTATACAGTTTGTTTGTTATGCTTCCGTTAAATAATTGTCCTGCATCAACGAACATAGAAAATTTAATGTTATCCAAGAATTGAGCATTCTTTATTCTGTCTAAGAAGAAAAACGGTGTTGTTAGTTCGGCACTGCCCATCATAAATCCTTCACCTGTACCGATACTGCTCATTCTGTAACCTCTTACCGTATAAGGGCCGCCCATGCTGTATGCCATAACTTCAGGCATATCTCCGTGAACTCTGCCTGCAGCTCTCGCAGCCAGTGAGAAGGAAGACTTCTTCATTACGGGGAAGTATTTTTTAATTCCTGCTGATAGTGTGCCATGTGTATAATCTAAATCCGTCATATTAATATTTTCGCTAAATCTTAACGAGGCAATAACACCGTTTCTCGGATTTAACATATTATCTCTTGTGTCATATACAAGACTTGGCCCTAAAGTTAAGTATGTACCGCCTTGAAGTTGTTTAGCTCTGTCTGCGATAGGAATATTGTGAGCTCTGTATAATGCGGAAATTTTTGCGTAATCTCCTTCTTTAACCCTTATATGTTCGCCTCCGATTTTAAATGAAGCCATTAAATTTTTGTATGTCTTAAACGGTCTTGATAATACAACTTCTGCCCCGTATCTTTGTTCAATAGCTAAAGGTACCTGATAACTGCCGAAATCACGACCAAATGCTTTTACTAAAAGTGAATAATCCGTTCCTTTTAATCTGGGTTCAAAAAAACTGACCTCCGCCTGTAAATTTGCATGGTCTATTGTAGAACTGTCAGACATAATAACACCGGTACCTGCCATAAAGTTTATGCCAACCCTTTGACCGTTGCCCATAAAGTTATTTTCTACAAAACCTGCCTGCCCGAATAAACCTGTTGCGGTATCAATACCGCCTCCAAGAGATATTGTACCCGTCCTTTGTTCTTCAAGTACTATTGTTATATCGTATAAATTATCACCTTTTTCACTTTTTTCAATTTTACGATTTACATCCCTAAATGCTTGAGTTGAGTATAATCTTGTTAAATCTGCTTTTAATGTATTTTCATTGTATACACTGCCCGGAGTTGAGAGAATATTTCTTTCTATTACAAAATCTTTAGTCTTTTTGTTTCCTTCAAAAGAAATTGAATTAATAATACCTTCTTCCATTTCAATATTAACGCATCCGTCAGGATCATCCTGAACATTAGCTACTTTTGCAAGTACATAACCCTTTGAAGCATATAAATCTTCAACTTGCGCTACGGCATCACCTAATGTTTTTAAATTTTGAGGCTGACCTTCAAGCGGGTTTAAAATACTTAATATTTCTCCGGTTGATACAACAGTATTTCCGCTTACCGCAAAGTCTGTTATAGGTATATTTTCTTCCAAATATATTCTCAAAGTTAACGAATCAGAATCTGTCGGAATAGGAATTGCTTTCATTTTTTCCGAAAAATTTCCCGTTTTATAAATTGCCTTCAGGTTTTGTTGAACCATTTCTTTGCTGTAAACATCGCCTATTTGCATATTCATGACTTTTACTATATCAGAATCATTTATAAGATGATTTCCTTCAAATTCTATTTTTGTAATCTTAGAATCATCTGATATATCAGTTAATACGTTTTCATCTTCGGCAAAACAAATACCCTGTAATTGCAGGATTATTGCACTTAATAATATTAAACTCGTAATTAAATTTTTATATTTAAATCTCATAATTTACCAAGATTACTCTCGACAAAATTATATCATACATAAAAAAATAGAAAAATATTGTAAAAACCAAAAAAAGAGGAATTTTTTAATTCCTCTTTTTTGTATATTTTAATTTTTATAATTAACTTATACCGTTGAACTTCGGTGTTGCTTTGTCTATACCGTCGCCTTCTGCTTCTTCTACAGCTTCCAGTTGTTTTTCAACTGCGGTTACTTCAGTATCAAGTCTTTTTACTGCCATTTCTATAGTATTTTCTTTGACTGATGTCTGATATATTTTTCTGTTAATTGCATCAAGTTCTGCCTGGAAATCTTCTTCCATTGCTTTTATATTTGCATTAATGGCATCTCTTGCAGACTCACTGCTTGCTTGAGCTAACTTTTCATATTCACTTGCAAGTTCCGTTGATTGAGCTGCTTGTATACTTGACATTTGCTGCTGGAGACCTAAAGTTTCAGTTGCCAGTGCATATTGCTCGTTAGACCTTTGAGTCTGTTGCAGCTGTAAACAGTTTAGCTGTCCTTCTAATACTAATTTTCGCTGTGCAAATAATGCGTAACCCATCTCTTTAGTTTCCTCGTTTTGTTCTCTTATATACATGAAAACTTTTGATTTTTAATTCATGCCTTTTTTATTTAAAATCTTAATAATTTGTTACAATTCTAATGAAAATAATTTTTTATTATAGGCGCTGCACTGCGCACAGTAAGAGGTTTCAAGATAATTTTTTGTTGTGAAATCAGTTAAATCATTTCCGCATTTCCCTCGATTATCACTTGATAACAGCGGGCATGAAAATATGCCGTTTAATGTTAGTGTTCTGCTCTTTGTACAGTCTACATTTAATTTTTCAAAGTCTATATCTTGAGATACTTCGCATTCTTTATTTTTATCTATATAAGGAATAATCTTAAAATTTATATCGGATGTTTCAAAATTAAAAGATAAACATAATTCTTTAAATTTATTTTTAAGTTCGGTTTCATCTGCATTTTGGTAATTCACTATTGTAAGTATCGGATTAAAATCATATTTTATAAGGCTCTGTATGGCGTGAACCGCTTTTCTGTAAGAGCCTCTTCCTCTTAATAAATCATTTTCTTTTTCAATATAGTGGTCTATGCTTATCATAAATATTATTTCATTGCCAAGATTGTTTTCTTCTTCTACTTTTCGTAAAAATCTCGCTTTTTTATCATTAATATTTACTGCATTAGTATTTATTATTACTGATGAATATTTTAAACATAACCTTAAAATATGATTAAAATCCGGGTGCATCATAGGTTCTGCGCCCGTAAGATATATGTATTTTAAATTCTCTTTATTAATTGCTGTTAATGCTTGTTTTACTTTTTCTATCGGAATAAAATCTTTTACTTTCTTATCCGTAAAATTAATATAACAGTGAGTGCATTTTAAATTACAGTTTTGTGCCGTCATTTCAATAAAAAGAGTTTCAAGTTCCGATAAATTTACGCATGGTGCTTTAATAATTGTATTACTCATAATGTTCCTCATCCTCCGTAGATTTCAAATATTATTTAACATCTAAGTTTTTGAGGATAAATTAGACAGTTGTATAAAATTAGAAAATTTATTTATAGCCTGAAAGGAGTATTTTATTTAAGGTTTTTTTTATTAAGCCGATTTATTTTTAAGGAGGTATAAAGTTATGGCATTTATTGTGGAAAATAAAAACGGAAGAAGAATTATAAGATTAAATACGGAGGATATTATTAACATAGTAAGAGAATATCAAAATATAACTTGTAATTCATATTCTTACAGTGAAATAAGAGAAAAGCTAAATAAAAATGAATTGTATATTCCTGAGGATGTATATTAATTTATATATATATAATTATAATATTATATTATACCTACTTAGATAATTTAGTTTATACTAACATAGTGTAATGTTTATTCCGGGAGGAAAAATTATGAAGAACATTATTACTGTATTATTAATTTTAATTGTGCCTGTTTGTGTATATTTATTCATGAGCAGGAGTTCTGTAGATATAATGGCGAATGCTAAAGAAAATAATCTGCCGGTACTTATGACGTTTACATCTTCTATGTGTATGGACTGCCAGAAGATGAAAGGAGTTATAAAAGAAGTTGAAGGTGATTATTCAGACAGGATAAACTTTATAAATATAAATGCTCTTGATAAAGACAGAAAAGTTAAAGAGTATATAAAAAAGTATAATGTAGTACTTGTACCTACAATGATATTTTTAGATGAAAACGGTAATCAAATCAATAAAATAGAAGGTGCCGTTACTAAAGAAGTTTTAATAAATGAGATAGAGGAAGCTATTAATGGATAACCTCTTACAGGCATTTTCCGTGTATTCAAGCGGGAATACTATGATAATGCCGATACTGATAGTAATTGCATTTTTTGCAGGGGTGCTGGCATCGCTATCTCCCTGCAGTTTGGGAATATTGCCTCTTATTATAGGTTATGTCGGCGGATATTCTAAAGTAAGTAATAAACGGTTATTTGTTCAAATGCTCTTTTTTTCTTTGGGATTATCTTCTGTTCTTAGCATAATTGGAGTATTGTGTGCAATAACGGGCAGAGCATTTACAAGTTTTGCTTCGCCTATAGTTATATTATTATTTGCTTCCGTAATAATTATAATGGGGTTAAATCTTTTAGGGTTTATTGATATTAATTTCCCCGCAATAGTTAAGAAAATGCCTCAAAATAAAAACGGAAGTCTGTTCTTATTTCCTTTTTTAGTCGGAGCATTTTTTGCTTTAGCATCAAGTCCCTGCTCATCGCCCATATTGGCAAGTATTATGGCAGTTGCAACAATATCAACAAATATTATGTTTTCCATTGCACTTTTATTTGCATTTGCACTCGGGCAATGTGTAATAATAATTCTTTTTGCATTATTTACATCAACATTAAAACACACGGGTACTCTTGTTAAATACTCTGAAATCTTAATGAAAATAAGCGGAATAATATTAATCCTTGCAGGATTATTTATATATTATTCAATATTCAGCAGTATTTAATTATGCTGATAAATATAGATTTTTTGCTAAAATTCTTTGGGTTTGTTTAGGCGAACAAACTCTTAATTTATTTTTGCCGTTTTCATCTTTTGTTCTTACCCAGAATAATTTATCTGAAACAAAGGATTGTACTTCTGTTTCTTTTCTTCCGTCTTGAATTGTAGCGCCGATAAACTTAGGCGGATTTGTCAAAGACTTTAACTGCTTTGTTATTTCTGCTTCTGCAAGTTCAGGTGATATGGTGCATATTACGGACTTGTTATTTTGATTAATAACATTTCTTGTATAATAACCATCCGGCCTTTCTTTATGAATTACACAGGTATATTCTTTATGCGGGAATATACGACCTTTTGTCTTATTCTGGAATAAGAAACCTACTGCAGAAACCTTCATATAAACTCTCCATTTCTGATTATATATTACAACAAATTGGAGTAAATGTCCATACTTTTTTTGAAAAAAATTAAAAAATGCAAAAATTTTTTTCAAATTCTTAATTTTTTATCTGCAAAATTAGAGATTTTACAAGTTAAAAATGCAAAAAATTATAAAAAATTTTGCAATTTTGCAAAAAGTGCACAAAAATAACTTAAATTTACTCCAAAAAATTGTGCACATTTTGTTATTTTGGTTAATTTTTTTATAAAAACCGTAATTTTTAGAAGTTTGGCAAATTTTTTGTATAAAAATTATTATTATCTTGTATAAACTCTTGAAAGACGGGCTTTTAGCCTGCATATTAATTCATAATTAATAGTGCCTAAAATTTTTGCCCATTCGTTAATTAACAGTGTTTCATTTCCGTCAGTACCAAGAAGGGTTATTACATCGCCTTCATTAGCATCAATGCCCGTTATGTCAAACATCATTTGATCCATTGTTATGTTGCCGATTTGAGGTACTTTAATTCCGTTTAAAATACCGTAAATTTTATTTGAAAGCCTTCTATCAGCACCATCTGCGTAACCTATTGGAATTGTCGCAATTTTTGTTTCTTTTTTCGCTTTAAATGTGTGACTGTAGCTTACTCCGCTTCCTTTATGCGCCGTATGTATGTTCGTAATCCTTCCTTTTAAACTCATAGCGGGAATTAAATTCGGAATTTTTTTTGTAAACTTAGGCAAATCAGGTAATAAACCGTATAATGCCAAGCCGAGCCTTACCATATTATATTCATCTTCTTTATACTGAGCTATTGCAGCTGCAGTATTAAAGCAGTGAAGTAGTAACCCCTTTGTATCCGAATTTTTTATTATTTCATTCCAAATATTTAATTGTTCGTTTGTTATTTCTTCATCTTCCGCGCAGGCAAAGTGGGTAAAAATCCCTTGAAGTTCTATGGCTTCTGATTTTTGAACTCTTTTTATGTAATTTAGTGCTTCTTCTTTTTGAACACCTATTCTGTTCATTCCTGTATCAAGTTTTATGTGGGCTTTCGTTTTTAATCCCGTTTTTTTATAGGTTAATTCCGCAGCCTCTATATGATTATCGGAAAAAAGCGAAAGTGAAATGTTATTTTGTGCTGCATAATCAAATGCCCAAACGGGGGCTGCACCTAATACAAGAATGGGACAAGTAAATTTGTTATTTCTTAATTCCATTCCTTCATCTATTGAAGCGACACCGAGATAATCAACACCTGATGCCAAAAGTGTCGGGGCTATCATTATACTGCCGTGTCCGTAAGCATCTGCTTTTACAACTGCAAGTATTTTGCTGTCTTTTCGTATAAATGTTTTTAATTCATTTATATTCTTTTCTATTGCATCAAGGTTTATTTCAACCCACGCATCTCTTTTTGTATTTATATTTGATAATCTTTGAAATTTCATACTTTAATAATAACTTAAAAAAATATTTTGTTATAATTAATAATATGAAAAATTCAATAATTCATATTTCAATAATTTCCATAATAACAATAATTTTATTTTATATTTTCTTCGGAAATATATATTCACCTTTATCTGACATCAGCAGAGAATTGTATATAACGGAAGAATTATTAAACGGACAAGTGTTATATAAAGATGTTTTAAATGTTTATCCTCCTTTAGGATATATGTTAAATTTTTTCATTGTTAAAATTTTTGGCAGTTCGTTAAATGTTTTTTATTTTATCGGGCTTATTTTATCTTTATTAACAGTTAATGCCTGTTATTTAATATCAGGTTTTTATCTTAGTAAAATTAATTCTTTTTTTACGGCACTTGTTATAATCCCCGTATGTATTTATTTTCCGAGCATATCAAATTATATAACACCTTATTCTTATTCAATTTTGTATGCTTTATGCGCCCTGCTTTATGCTTTTTATTTTTTAATTAAATATCTTAATACCGAAAATAAGAGGTATTTGGCGGTTTCATGTATACTTTACGGATTTTCCCTATCCTGTAAATTAGAATTTGCGGGATTTATATTAGTATTACTATTATCACTTTTACACAATAAGAAAAATATTAAATACTTATTTTATGTTTTAGTATTTCCTTGTTTAAGTTATATTTTATTGTTATTTCAACATTGCAATATATCGGATTTAGTTTTTTCGGGTAAATTAATATATAAATTATTAAATTCTTCAAGTGTTTTGTTTTTTTATTCTTTTTGTAATTTTGTTCCAAATGGTGAATCATTAGTAAACAGTTCTTATTCTTTAATAAATTTTAGTTTTGATACAATATTTTTCTCTTTAGGTTATATATGTTTATTTTTATTTATAATTTCTCTAAGAAATATAAAAAACGATGTAAAATATTTTATATTAAATCTAACGGCTGTTGTAATCTCATTAAAAGTAATAGGCTGTATCAGGCTTGAAATATACGGTACTTTCTTTTTCCCTCTGCTGTTTATTTCATTTATTGCATTTATAAATAAATATATTCCGAAAGTAAAAGGTATATTTATTCCTATATTTTGTATTATTATATTTTCCGCTTTTCTTTCATATGATATAAGCCAAAATCATCTGATACCCGTTAAAACGGATAAGGGGATTTTAAAAATCAGACCGATTTTTTATCCGACATTCATAAAAACGATAGATTATATTAATACAAAAATAAACAAAACGGATAAAATATTAATATTACCTGAAGGCGCACTGTTAAATTATCTTACGGAAAGAAAATCGGATGATTATTTATATTATTTAATTCCTCCGAATATAGAAATATTGGGGAATGATTATATAATAAGCAGAATAAATTCAAATCTGCCCGAGTATATATTTGTATCGAATATATTATACCCATGGTTTAACGAAACTACATTTTATAAGGGAAGCGGAAAAGAAATATATAATTTTATTCAAAATAAATATAAAGAAATTGATATTATTGGTGATGACATTCAATTTTTTGTATTTAAACGTAATGAGTAAATATGTTATACTTATTGTATAAAACGGGAATAAATATGAATAAAGAAGAACAATTAAAAATAATAGAGGATATGCAGGCTGTAGTAGAACAGATGAGATTGGATGATATAGAAGAAGATTCTTCTCTGGCAGATGAAATGTTTGAGTGTTCCTGCTGCGGAAAGACAATGCCGTTAGCAGGCTCCATCCAGTACAATAAATACAGATTATGTAATAATTGTGTGCTTTTAGCGGAAACGGGTTTTGCAATAGGTAAGTTTAAAAATGCGGATGAGCTCATAAAAGCAATGGAAGATACAAGACTTGAAGAAATGTGCGAGTTTATTAAACAAGAAGAAAACAAACAAAAAAATTAAATGCATAGAATTACATATTTAAATGAACATTTAAAAAACGGAAAGCTGATAAGATGGCCTGATCAGTGTTTGCCTCTGCCTGTATATATTGCGCCTTGTACATTTTATTCAATGAATGAGGCGGATAAATATGCATATAAGAATATGGTTATTGAAGCATTCTCTTTCTGGGAGCAGGCTAGCGGAGGGAAAGTAGGATTTTATATTGTAAATACGTTAAATGAATCACAAATAAATGTTGAGTGGCGCAGAGTTGACAGGAAGTCACTTGGTAATTGTTCTTTTAATTTTGATGCGGATTCAAGACTTTATTCAGCAGAAGTATCAATCGGTATATCAGATGGTATTCTTCACAGACAGTATATGGATGAAAATGAAGTATATCATACAATATTGCACGAAATCGGGCATGCATTGGGATTAGGGCATTCACCCGATACGGGAGATATAATGTATACTCCTCACCAGTACGGACAGGTCAGATTGTCGCAAAGGGATATTAATTCTATAAGATGGTTATATTCTCTGCCGTACGGTACTTCGGCTCAAAGTCTCGGGAATTTGTACTCTGTTCAATATGATAATATTGATGATGTAATACTTCATATTGCAACAGGAAAAGCCGAATCGGCATTTCAAAAAACAATGAAAAGTATGTCGATAAAAACAAGAGATTTAGAGGATGAACAGGCAAAACTTGCTCAAATGAAAAAATTCCAAATGTCTATTCAAGATATAAAATTGCCTAAGGAAATTGCTGATAAATTTAAAGACAGATAATTTTTTAGTATAATAAAATAGAGAGTATCTGAACAATCGCGTATAAGAAATTATATGAGGAAAGTCCGGACACCTAAGGGCAGAACGACGGATAACATCCGCCTGGGGCGACCCAAGGACCAGTGCCACAGAAAAGTAAACAACCGTTTTATTACGGTTCAGGTGCAACGGTAGTGTAAAAGACTACAGGGGATATCGAAAGGTATCTGCCGGGTAAACTCCGTTCGGGTGCAAGATTGATTAAAAGGTTAAGGTGACCCGCCGTCTTTTGAAAATCGCAAAGAACTGCAAGGTAACTTTCAGTCAAGACAGATGATTGTTTTAAAACAGAATCCGGCTTACGGGGTACTCTCTTTTTATTCTTCAACTAAATCTTCACTGTTTTCAAGTGTCATTCCAACTTCACGCATATAATCATGGACTTCTTCTATTCTTTTTAGATTTTCTTCCATATTCGGATATTTTTCTATTGCAAATGCACAAATATCAAGCATTTCGGAATTTTTAGTTGTTTTATCGGGTTTTTTTGAAAGACTTGTTGTTAAATCAAGCCTTCTGCTTTGAGTTAGTCTTGATTGTATTTTAGGATAGTTAGATGCATAAATCTGCCTTGCGGAGGCTCTATCGGACAGGGCTAAATATGCACATTCAACTAAATATCTTGTTACTGCTACTTCTATATCTTTTACGGCTTTATGCGCTTTTTCCATTAAGCCTTCACCGCCAAAATCAACATCTTCATTTTTACCGATAATATCTAAAATCTGGTATTTCTTTTCAAGTATTTTTTTATGAACTTCATAACCCGCTTGAACCGTATATGCCAATGAAGGGTTTGTTGATATATAAGAGGGTGTTCCTATAATGAAGTTTAAATCATCATTAGGGTATATTATAAGCGGAATACAGGGGTAATCTTTATCGGTATATTCAATTTCCATTTTGTACACCGGAGCAAGTGTTCTTTCAAAAGGCTGCACCTGCATTGGACGTTCTCGGTATTCCAGACGTGGCCTGCCTGCAAAACCTTCACATATAAAACAATCCTGATTAGGATATAAATATGAAATTTCATTTAATGCCAAAGAGTCCTGAGGCTTAAACCGTGCAGGATACATGCCCTCTTTAGCAAGCCCTACGTCAGCAACATAATCAACATAGATACTTTTAAAAGAAGGAGTATTTACTGTCTTATTGCCTTCCTTTTTATGTGTATATTTTTTTAAGGCATTTTGTGAACTTTTATATGTATAATTTCTCGTATTAATCGGTGAAATTTTCATGAAATGCTCCTGACTGATATTTTTAAAAATCATGATTTAAAATTTTGCGTTTTATGTTAATTCTTGTAAAGAAAAATTAACATTTTAAAATAATTTGTCAAAATATTTATTCTCTTTATTTTAAGACATACGATAGTAAGCCGGCATAAATTTATGAAAATAAGTTCTTTCCCTTATAAATCAGACAAGAATAATTACTCTTGTCCATCATTTAAAAGTTTTCCTCAGCATCCTAAATATTTTCCCGAAATAATGGCAACAATAGCAAAGGTGGGCGGGGAATATATAAGTATGCCCGAGCAGAGGTTATTTTTGGCGGTAACTGCATTATTTATGCAGCCTTTAATAGATTTAAAATTTGCCTCAGAGGATAAAAAGGTTGATTCTGCAATAAAGTCGGCTTCAAAGGCTATGGTGGGCGGCTGTACCGGTATTGCTATCCGTTCGTTATTTATTAAGTTGACTAATAAAAGCATTGCACCGTTAAAAGATAATTTTCTGTACAGATATTTCTTGCCGGATAAAATACAGAAAATGTTTGAATTTGAACCGTTAATGGCAAAAAAACTGCTTAAACAGTACAATTCATCTTTAGGAACGATTTTTGCAATTGCATTTATGGTATTATTTTCTAATGCTAATATAGATGCACCGTTAACAAGCGATGTGCAGGACTTACTATCGGGGGTTATTAAAGAAAATAAGACTTGGGAGGATTCTTTTAAAACCGTTATAAAATCAAGATGCAGAAAGGTTAGAATTTGGTTTAAACATAAAAAGGATTTTGTCCTTAAAGTATATGAAAAATTAAGGAAAATATCTGAAATATTAAAGAGCGATGATACTAAAAAAACGAATGGCGGTAGCAAATGAAAATGCCGTTTGATTTTTTAAGTAAAAAAATAGTTGGTCCGCTTTACAGGTTCCGCATTAAATATTTCAGCAGAAGTGCTTTATATACTTACTGCAATTCGATGGCTAATTTTATCTTTGAAAAGAGTAAAGATATTCCTGTTATAATGATTGCTTTAAATGCAATTAGTATTTTTTCAAGCCATCTTGCGCAAATAGGTTCGCTAAAAAAGAGTAATCGAGAGAATAAAGATTATTTAATAAATCAGGAAAGAATAGAACTGGGATTGGATTTGGTACTTACCACCGTATTTCCTTCCATGATAAATAATGCGCTCAGGAAGAAGCTGGAGGGCGGTGAATTTACAACAAGAATGACGGAATATAATCTTAAAAATGTTGTTGCTCCTGCAGCAGGTGTTACTGAAAAAGAACTATGCGATACAAGCCATATTCTGCCATTTTGGAAGAGTGTTAAAAATGCAATTAACTCTATCGGGCTTGCAATTAAGCATAAAATGAAATCACAGCCTAAAGAGTTATGGAACTTTCTAAAAGTTAAAGAACCCGATTTAAATGCGGCAGTTCCGACAGCTAAACTCTTTGATATTGCTGTTGATGCTGATGCATCTAAAAAATCGGGATTTAAAAATTTATATAACCATAAAGCTTTTGATGATATGGTTGGTGCGGTTGACGGTACACTTATTATTACTACAATTCTTTATCTTATTCTTGTAAGTAACATTGTTATGCCGATTATCAAAAACCTGATGGCAAACAGGGCTTATAAAAAACAGCTTGAAAAATCCGGTGAAACTCCTGAAAGTTTAAAAAGAAAAATGAAATATAATTCATTAAAAACAGATATTTCTATAAGTGACAGTAAGGTTTTTGGAGAATTCGTAAATAATAATTCCATTAAGTCTGCCTCAGGTAACTTATCTTACAAAAAAGCCGATGCCAATATGTATAAAAGTAATATATTTAAAGAATTCAACAATTTTAATTCAAATTTGAGAATTTAATTTGATTATTATATTATTGTTTTATGAGTGTCCGTAGCTTAACAGGATAGAGCAAAGATCTCCGAAGTCTTTAGATGTGGGTTCAACTCCCATCGGGCACAAGTTTTTTTAAAAATTTTCTTGAAAAGTGCTGTAAATAGACAATTATCACTAATTGCAAAAGGATAAGTATTGATATATAATTTACTTATGAGTAAATTATTAAGCACCATTTCAGATTTTTTTCAATCAGGAAAACGTAATCAATATCCGGAACGGCTCAGAAACAACGGTAAAAGTGTTTTTGATTATCCTGTTATTATGGCT
This sequence comes from Candidatus Gastranaerophilales bacterium, assembly GCA_947625305.1. Taxonomy (GTDB): domain Bacteria; phylum Cyanobacteriota; class Vampirovibrionia; order Gastranaerophilales; family Gastranaerophilaceae; genus Avigastranaerophilus. The sequence goes on from CANQNW010000012.1 coordinate 34,400, forward strand.
TTAGATGAAAAGGAATATCCTCAATATTTAAAAGATGCTTATTATATTAAGTTCGGTCAAAAATTAAATTTAAGACATCCTAAAAATATAAATGAAAAAATTCAATGGTTAAAAATTTATGATAATTTACCTATTAAAACTCAATTAACTGATAAATTGCTCGTTAGAGATTGGGTTAAGGATAAAATCGGAGAAAAATACCTAAAACCTGTATTATGGATTGGTGCTAAATTTGAAGATATTCCTTTTGAAAATCTGCCTGATGATTTTGTAATTAAATGCAACCATGGCTGTAAATGGCAATTCATAATAAAAAATAAAGATAAATTTATTAAAACAAAATCTATATATGAATATACAAAAAATAAGCTGGTCAATTGGTTAAACGAATCTTTTTTCGGTTGGAGTGATTTTGAAACACAGTATAAAAATATTCGGCCGAAAATTATTATAGAACCGTTCCTTGTTGAAGAAAATGAACATACACCTTTAGAAATAGAAGTATGGTGTTTTAACGGTAAACCAAAAATTATACAAAGAATTAAAGAAACGGTTGAAAATAATAAAATATGTAAAATAGTTAATTCTTTTGATGAAAATTTTAATTTTATGGATATAAAATTTTATTTTGCAGATGAAATTGTTCCGGCTGAACCTGATGAAAAAATAAAACTGGCTAGAGATTTAAGTGAAATCTTATCTAAAAATTTCAAATTGGTTAGAGTAGACTGGATGATATATGATAATAAATTATATTTCAATGAAATGACATTTACTCCTTATTCCGGTTTTATTGTATTCCCGCCTAATAATTATCAGTACTATAATATATTAGGTAAAATGTTAAATTTAAAGTAAATCTAATAAGACGGTTGTCTGTATTAATGTAATTATAGTAAAAACTCTTGAATTTAAATTTACAGCAGTGTCAGATAAATATAAATGTAACAAATGTTGAAAAATTGTTTATCAAATAATATAATCTTTTTGTAGTTTATGCAAAACAGGTGAAGAATGGCTAAAGAATTAGATACTGTTCCAATAGAGGTAATTATACTTACGGCTGACCATGAAATAAAAGGTACCGTACATGTTTCAAAATATACAAAAACAAACAGGGAACTTACCGATTTATTAAATGATAAAGATAAAAGATTTATTGCTGTTACCAATGCGGAAATTTTAGAAAGAAATTCAAATGTTCCGCCAAGAAGATATAATTTTCTTGAAATTCATATTGACTGCATAATGATGGTTCATCCTTCAAGTCAGGTTGTGTTTAGAGAAACCGGCAAGGCGCAGGAGGATATTGCTCGTTTCAGAGAACTCAGAAAAAAATTAAATCAAACGAAACCTTTCTAGTATGAAACAATTTAAAAATATTTTATTAATTAACTTTGGCGGAATTGGTGATGAAATTTTATTTCTGCCGGTTATTCAGAGTTTAAGAAAAACTTATCCTGATTCTAAAATAACTCTTTGCCTTGAAGGAAGAAGTAAAAGTTTTTTAAATCTTACTGATTTATTGAATGATTATTTTTGTGTTGATATTAAAACTAAAAATAAATATCTTGAAATGTTAAAATTATATTTTAAAGCACTAACAGGCAGATATGATTTGGTTATATCTTCGGGGGCTAATTCGTTAATCCCGATTTTACTGTTTTTTACGGGAATTAAAACAAGAATAGCTTATAAATCTTCTAAATTGAGTGAAAAATTATTAACATATGCAGTTCCTTTAAATAAAAATCAATATGCTTCAAAAATGTATTTTGATTTAGTAAAACCTGTTTCTGATTTAGAATTTGAACTTCCTTGTATTAAAACGGAGGAGTACGAAAAACTGAAAAATTCTGTTTTAATTCATCCCGGAGTTAGTAAAATCAGTATTCAAAAACAAATAATAAAAACAATTACTGCTGAAAAATGGGCTGAACTTGTAAAAAAACTTCTTTTGAACGGCAAAAATGTTTATCTGGCAGGCGGTCCTGACGATGAAGATGTTATTATTCAGATTAAAAAAGAATTAGCCGAAGTTGATTTAACCAATTTTACTGATATGTACGGTAAAACAAAAAACATATCTGAGCTTGCTCAATTAATAAAAAAATCGGAGGTTCTTATATGTTCTGACTCCGCTCCAATGCATATTGGTGTTGCAACAGGTACTAAAACTATTGCTATCTTTGGTCCGACCGATGAAAAAAAATTATTGCCGAAATCAGATAAATTTATTGCAGTAACAAATAATTCAGACTGCCGTCCCTGCTTATGGGAAAAAAGACAAACAACCTGCAATCAATTATCCTGTATTAATATTAAAATTGATGATATTATAAAATTAATTTATTTTGAGGTTAATAATGAAAACAATATTTAATGTGGTGCTTGTTAATTTAATAGTAATTCTTTTTATAATTTTGTATTTTTGTTTATATAATTTGGAAACAAAAATATTTAAAGATAATATAAAATTATCAGCATTTTGCAGGGATACTCAAAATTGTAAACAAGTATATGTTTTTGGTAAACCATTTGTATATGGTTTATATTGGTCAAATTATACAAAACTTGAATTTAAGGAAAGGAATAATGATAATCCTATATTGTTATTTGGGTCTTCTTTCATAAATTCCGGCAGTGAAGGAAATATCAATTCTTTTGCATATGTATGTTCTAAATATATGAAAAAAACTGTTATTGATTATTCATTCCCGGGCGGGGGTATTCAAAATATGTATTTTATGTCTGAAAATAAAAATTTTTTTGAGGATGCACCAAAAACAAATAATGTTATATATTTCTTATGTGAAAGAGATTTAGAGACACTTTTAACCCCCATATCAATTCCTGTTTCCGAGAACTCTTTTAAACTGCATTATAGTATTAAGAATAATAAAATTGTTATGGCTGATTATAAAAGTAAATTTAAAAATTATATAAGATCCTTATATACGGTAAAATATATAACAAATTGGTATGTTACTCGTTATATAAACAATCCTCGTAATGCAGAAAAAATTACAGATACAGAATTGTTATATTTTAAAGAAACAAGGAAAAATTTTGAAAAAGAATGGAATAACAAAATTAATTTTACCGTATTGTTATATGGATATATCCCTTATCGTGATTTATTAATTAAAAAATTAAAACAAGCTGATTTTAATGCTATTAGAGCGGAAGAATTAACAGATAAAAATTTTTATAATGAAGAATATTTAACCAATTACAAACCAAATCAAAAATTGTGGAAATTACTAATGCCAAATTTAAGTAAAGCATTAAAATAATTATTTAATCAAAATGCTTATGATTAACTAATATGTTTTATTTTTTGTGTTAAGATTATAATTATAAAGGAATTAGACAAGAGAGTGAGAGAATTATAGTGCTTAAAGACAGATATTTTCCTCAGGAAATTGAAAAAAAATGGCAGAAACATTGGGACGAAACAAAATTAAATAAAGTATATAACGACAATGATAAAGAAAAATATTATGTATTATCAATGCTCCCGTATCCGTCAGGGAAATTACATATGGGACATGTCAGAAACTATACAATTTCTGATGTTATTGCCCGCTATAAAAGAATGAACGGATATAATGTACTTCACCCCATGGGGTGGGATAGTTTCGGGCTTCCTGCGGAAAATGCAGCTATTCAGCACGGTGCTAATCCTAAAAAATGGACACTTGATAATATTGCATATATGAAAAAGCAATTAAAAGAACTTGGGTTAATGGTAGATTGGGATAGAGAAGTTACTACTTGCCTTCCTGAATATTATAAGTGGACACAATATTTCTTTATACAGATGTTTAAAAAGGGCTTGGCTTATAAAAAAGAAGCTGCCGTTAACTGGTGCAATAACTGTGCTACAGTATTAGCAAACGAGCAGGTTATTGACGGAAAATGCTGGAGATGTGACGGTGAAGTTGAGAAAAAATACTTATCTCAATGGTTTTTAAAAATAACAGACTATGCTCAGGAATTATTAGATGATATAGATAAACTCAAAGGCTGGCCTGATAGTGTTAAAATAATGCAGAAAAATTGGATTGACCGTTCAACCGGTGCTATCTTAAGATTTAAAGTTAAAGAAATAGATGGCTTAGAAGTTCCCGTCTATACCACAAGACCTGATACTGCTTATGGTATAACATATTTGGTTGTTGCGCCCGAATATAAAGATATTGAAAAATTAACAACACCTGAAAATAAAGATGCAGTTGAAACATACAGACAAAATGCAAGAAAAATGTCTGAAATTGAAAGACTTTCAAATGAAAGAATAAAAACCGGTGTACCATTAGGTACTCATTTAATAAACCCTTTAAATGGTGAAGAATTCCCGATTTGGACAGCAGATTATGCATTGGCAGAGTACGGAACGGGCGCTGTTATGGCTGTTCCTGCCCACGATGAAAGAGATTTCGCTTTTGCAAAAAAATATAATCTGCCTATAAAAATTGTTATTCAAAATCCTGAAAATCCTTTAAATGAATTAAATGAGGCATACACGGAAAAAGGTGTGCTTGTAAATTCACTTGATTGCAACGGTTTGGATAATGAAAAAGCAAAACAGGTAATTATAGATAAAGCTGTTAAAGGCGGATTTGGTGAGGCTAAAGTTCAATATAGGCTCCGAGATTGGCTTATTTCAAGACAAAGATACTGGGGAACACCAATTCCTATTGTATATTGTCCAAAATGCGGGGCAGTCCCGGTTGATGAAAAAGATTTGCCCGTACTTTTGCCTGAAGATGTTGATTTTAGTGTAAAAGGTATGTCGCCCGTTAAAACCTCAGAAAGCTTTAAATATACAACATGCCCGATATGCGGAGGCAGGGCTGAAAGAGAAACAGATACCATGGATACATTTATGTGTTCAAACTGGTATTTTTACAGATATACCGATGCAAGAAATCAAAATGCGCCTTTTGATAAAGACATACTCCATTATTGGGCGCCTGTTGACCAGTATGTCGGCGGTATTGAACATGCTATTTTGCACTTATTATATTCAAGATTTTTCACTAAAGCTTTAAGAGATTTAGGAATAATTAATATAGATGAACCATTTAAAAATCTTTTAACCCAAGGTATGGTGTTAAAAGACGGGTCAAAAATGTCAAAATCTAAAGGGAATACTGTTGACCCCGATGAAATATTTGCAAACTACGGAGCAGATACGGCAAGATTGTTCATCCTTTCAGATTCTCCGCCGAACAGGGACTTCGACTGGTCTGATGCGGGTGTTGAAGGCTGTTATAAATTTTTAAACAGATTGTGGAGATTATATTCAGATAATCAAAATAATATTGATTTAAACTATACTCTGCCTGATGTTAAATCGTTATCTAAAGAAAATAACGATTTAGTCCGCAATGTACATATGACAATTAAAAAGGTGTCGCAAGATATTGCCAATGAATTTCAATTTAATACCGTAATATCTAAGTATAGAGAATTTGCAAACTTTTTAACTGATTATCTCAATAAGAAAAATGAACTTAATGAAGAAGATAAAAATGTTTTAAGTTATGCAATGATAAGCTATTTGAAGATGCTTTCGCCTGTTGTTCCTCATATGACGGAGGAAATCTATGAAGGATTAGGCGGAAATGATTCCGTTCATAAACTCAAGTGGCCCGAGTTTGACGAAAATCTTGCAAAATCAAGTACAATTACATTGGTTGTCCAAATTAACGGCAAGGTAAAGGAAAAAATCGAAGTTGATGCTGAAGCATCTAAAGAAGAACTCGAAAAAACAGCATTAAACAGCAATAGAATAAAAGAACTTACTACAGGCAAAGAAATAGTAAAAGTTATTGTAGTTCCTTCTAAACTTGTTAATATAGTTGTTAAATAAATGAGGATAAGTAATGAGATATAAATTTTGCCAGCAGATAGACAGACATTTATGTTTTAACATAAATAATATATACAGCTGTACTGTTGGTAATAACACAAACGGACATTCTCTTCCGTTGATTTATGAAAATTACAACGGTGAGATAATTGATTGGGATAAATTCTTTGAAGAAAGAGAAAAAATTAAACAGAATTTTAAAGAGGGTAAACCTCTTGAAAACTGCAAGGACTGCTTTTTTCTTCATGAACTTGAGTGGGATAATATAAATCAAAAAAGGGAATTTAAGTATATTCAATTTTCTCATTGGCTTATGTGTAATTCAAAATGTATCTATTGCACAAATCATACGGAATATGATAAGTCTAAAAAAACAGATACTTTTGATTCCGTTCCTGTTCTTAAAGATATGATTGAGCGGGGGTATGTTAATGAAAAAACAAAAATCGACTTTGCCGGCGGAGAACCCACGTTATATTATCATTTTAATGAATTATTAAAAATGTTAATTGATAATAATATCAGAGATATTATTATTCACTCTAATGTAATTAACTACTCAAAAGTAATTGAAGACGGTATAAAAAAAGGATATGTAAGCCTTTGTGTATCTGTTGATGCCGGCTCTAAAAAAGTTCACGAAAAAGTTAAAGGTGTCCGCTCTTATGATAAAGTGTGGAAACATATTAAAAAGTATGCTTCCGTAAAAAATCCTTTAACAAAAAATGAATTATCATTAAAATATATTATTATTCCCGATATTAATGATACTCAAGATGAAATTGAATTATGGCTTCAAAAATCAATTAATGCGGGTATAAATAAAGTCGTTTTGAATGCCGATAATAATATATTTATAAAGTCCAATTGGGATGAAGAACATCATAAGCAGAGTTTAGCGCAGATGCAAAAAGTTGTAGATTTAACCGAATATTTTGTTAAAAGAGTTAGAGAATTAAATCTTCATGCATTCTTAGAGTTTAATGTAACCGCATCTTATAAAACATTAAATAAAGAAGTTCCGGCTTTAGATTATTATTATTACTTATAAAAAAATACCGCATATTAAATGCGGTATTTTTATGATCTAAATTAATTATTCTTCTGTATAAGTTAATTTAAATGCAATAGCAGCGCAAACTGCACCTATAAGATTTGCTCCGATTGTATACCATACTAATGAGAACGGAATAATTCCGAGCATACCTACAGAAATGGCAACAGCAGGATTAAAAGCACCTGCACATAAACTTCCGCCGACTGCAAATGCACCTGTTAAAACTGTAAAGCCAATAGCTAAACCGTAATATGAGTTTCCTTGAGTGTTCTTTGTTGTTGCAGTTTGAAGAACAACATAGCAAAGAGCAAAGGTAAATAAGAATTCAGCTATTAATAAACCTTTTAAATTGAAGTTTGTACCGTCAACAATCATAATGGAATCTTTAGCCATTATTGTAAATATCCACACAGCTAAAATACCGCCTAAAACCTGTGCTATGATGTATGGAATAACCTGTTTCCATGATAATGCACCTCTAATTGCAGCAGCTAATGATACAGAAGGGTTATAATGTCCGCCTGAAATATGTCCGCCTGCATATACCATAATCATCAATGCTGAAGCTATTGCCAAAGGTGCAATTACTCCGTCAACCCCAAGCAGCCCCGTACAAGCAACAGTCAGAACAAGGAAAAATGCTCCTATAAGTTCTACCAAGTACTTTTTCAAATTTTCTTTCATTTAATATCCTCCTTTTAAAAGAACATATTTAGTTTAGCATTTTTCCTTGATTATGTAAAATTTATGCTTTTTTAAATAATGTAATTTTATCAATAAACGGATATATTACAGATAACATTAAAGCTCCGAAAAATCCGCTCCAAAATCCTTCTATTTGAAATCCGGGCGAGAATTTTGCAACCAGCAGAAATAACAGTGCATTAATAATTAAACTGAATATACCTAAAGTTAATACATTTAACGGTAAAGATATCAACTGTACCAGTGGTCTTATAAGCAAGTTTACTACACTTAAGACAAGAACTACCACCATTGCACTTAAAAATCCTGAAATCGTAATTCCTGGAATTACCCAAGCTATCAGCATAATTAATAATGCTAAAAGTACCCATTTTACTAACATATTCATAATGTTTTTCTCCTTTTTTTTAAATTTAACTCATTTTATAGAGAAAAAAATTATCCTTCGTTATATTCTGTTTAACTGTTCAAGTTCCTTTGAAATTCTAAAACCTCTATCAATTAACTCTAATGCCGGTCCTTTTGATTTTATTTCTTTTATTGCATATTCAAATAAATCATATAAATATTCGGGTATATTATCTTTGTTTGCATCATAATACATCATTTCTAAATCAAGAGTAAGATGTTTTATTCCGCTTTCGATTGATTTATTTATCCAAGAATCAATTTCTTCTTTATTATCATTAACATTAGGAATTACAATATATTTAGTCTTAACTCTGTCAGGGAAGGGTTGAACAGATGCATATCTTTTTAAATTTTCCCAGACTTTATCATAAAAATCTTTTCTTTTTATTTTTATAAATGTTTCTTTTGTACCTGAATCTACTGAAACAACAATGTTAATTCTGCCCTCTTTAATTCCCTTTTCAACTACGGGAGAATATATTGTAGCATTTGTAAGTATTCTTATGTTTGATAAGTCATTATCCAAAAATAAATTAATTAAATCATTAAACTCCGGTGCAGTGCAAGGCTCTCCGCCTGCTATTGTAATATGTCCGCCTTTTCTTAAATATCCTTTTTCTGCCATATCTTTTATTGCGGGATATATATTATATTGTTTCTGATGGGGTCTGTCTTCATCGTTTAACCAGCAATATACACAGTGTTCATTGCATATTGTCCAGTTATTAAAATTTATATATGAAATATAATCCTCACTATCCCATTCTTTTTCTTCCAAATAAATACAATTTTTGCACTCGGGAATTATATCTCCTTTTTTCATTTGGTTTCTGTATTCTCGTTTTATTGCAAAAAATTTTTTCCAGTCTATTTTTTCTCCGTAATAATTTTCTAATATTTTTTTATATCCTTTATCGGTAGGCGGAATTCTGCAGCAAAAGTTTATACTATCGGTAAAAAAATCAAGTCCGTGTTCAATTAAATTACAACTTACATATTTTTTATTTTTATTGAAAAAAAACATTTATTTATCCTTGTATGAGTTCTTTTATTTCATCCGTTGTTGAATTCAGGTAAAATTTTCTGAATTCGTTAATTTCTTTTATTTTATCATCTATTGTTAAATACAAATCATCTTGTTTTATTTTAGATAATTCAATCGGATGTAGGTATGTTATTTTGGCAGTATCATTTCCTGTTTTATTATAGTCTGTCATATTACAATTCTCAAACAAATTTAAAATCCCTTCAAGTGTTTCAATATCTATATATAAAGCATTTGCCAATTTAGATAAATTGAATTCTCCGTTTAAGTTTGACAGTGCATATTTAAGCATCCCTGACAGCTTGGAGATTATAATATCCGTACTTATTGAAGGTATATTAAAATTCATAAGGTGGACAATTTTTGCATCAGAATGTTTTATTATTTTATAAAATTCGCTTTCGCAGTTAGGACAGTCAAAAAACATTATCTGTTCGGTATCAGAGGGTATATTTTCAGAGGTAAAAAGTTTATTTTCTATGTTTTTTGGTAAATTTAACCGGGCTTTCAGTGTTGAATTTTCTATGAATATTGCGGTTGTCTTTTTTGTTGAGTTTATAAAATCCAAAACCTGCATTATTATGTTTTTTTTGTTTCTGTGATCTAATATTTTTATTTCATTTTTCTGTTCTTTTTTATTTAATAAGTCTGATTTGATGTCTGAAATAATCAGCTGAATATTTACTTCTCCGTTAAATTCGTTAACTGAAGGAGAAAATAATATATCAAGTTTTGAATTTAGTGGAAGATTAAAATCGGGAGTATTCCATTTTACGGCTTCAAATTGGGGTGAATTATTTTTTGATAGAAACAATTTAAGATGATTATTATTCTGCCCCATTAATCTGAAGTTTTCCAGATTTAAATCATTCATAACAAAGAGAGGTGACGGATTTGCCTGTCCAAAAGGCTGAAGTTTATTTATAGTTTCAATTGTTTCAAAAGTTAAATCTTCTATATTAAGTTCCATATCAGCTTCAAGTTTTGTGCTTGAAAAGTCAAAATCCTGCGTATATTCTTCTATTGTTTCGGATAGAAGCTGTTTAAATTTATCAAAAGAAATTTTTGTTTTATCAAAAGAAAATCCTGCAGCCATTTTATGCCCGCCAAAACCTTCAAATAAGTCCTTATGTTCAGATAATATTGAGTGAATATTAACTCCTTGAATGCTTCTTGATGAGCATTTTATTATATCGGGGTTATTTTCATCCGCTGTCATTAAGAATACGGGTTTATTAAATTCCTCAACCAGTTTTGAAGCAGCGATGCCGATTATTCCTATGTGCCAGGAGGGCGAGTATAATATTATACTTTTTTTATTCTCATTTATTTTTGCTAAATACATAGATTTAGCTTCGTTATATACTTGGTTGCATAAATCCTGTCTTTTAAGATTTAAGTCATTAAGTATTTTAACTGAGGAGTTAATTTGTTCTTCCTCCTCAGATATTAAAAGATTTATTGCAGATATCGGATTATCCAGTCTGCCCGAGGCATTTAGTCTTGGTACAACCGTAAAAGCTATTGTTTCTGATGTGACTGAGCTAAGGTCATTTATTTCTGCAGAGTTTAAAAGTTTTGTGATTCCTTTATGTCTGCCTTTTTTTATTAGTTCAAGCCCCATTGAAACGATAGTTCTGTTTTCTCCAAGTAATTCAACGACATCACCTATAGTACCTATTGCCGTGAGCGGAAGGATTTCATAGACAAAATCTTCTTGCTTATAGAAGTTAAGAAGTGCGCATGCCAGTTTAAAGGCAACTCCTGCGCCTGAGAGGTAATTTAAGCTTTCAAGTTCATCTAAAGATAAATCCGATTTTAAAGAATCCTGTGCTTTAGGGTTGATAATCGCAAAAGCCTCGGGAAGTATTTCAGGGGCTTCGTGGTGGTCGGTTATTATTACGTCAGCTTTAAATCCTTTTGCAAAGTTTACCTCGTCTTTATTTGATATTCCGCAATCAACCGTAATTATCAGTTTTGATTTGCGTTTAGCAATTATGTTAACGAGCGCTTTTGTGTTTAATCCGTGGCTTTCCGTCATTCTGTCAGGCAGATAAAAATCAACATTTGCACCTATTTTTTTTAAGGTTAAATATAAAATTGAAGTTGATGTAATTCCATCTGCGTCAAAGTCGCCGTATATTGTTATATTTTCCTTATTATCAACGGCTTGCTTTATCCTCAATACGGATTTTTCTATATCGTTAAAAACATCCGCCGAACTTAAAGGGGCTTTTAACGGGTTAAGAAAGTTTTTAATCTTCTCCTCAGTATTAATTCCTCTGTTACCGAGCAATACTGCAAGTATGCGGTTATTACCGCACAGCTTTAATATATTTTCATCAGGAGTTGATGTTTTTATATCCCAAATCTTGCGCACTCGCATATGAATTATATTATTATCCTTTAATTATTTTTCATTGTTTGAATCGTTAAAAAAGTTTTCTTGTTCAAGTTCTCTTTTTAATTCTTCAACATCCTTGTCTTCTTTTATTTTTTCAATTACTATTTTTGCCATTTCTTTTGCGAGAAGTTTTTGAGTTTCTGGAGGTGAATTTTCGAGCATATTAATAGCCGTTCTGACCGTTCTGTCAATATCGTACCATCTTGAATTTGCTCTTTCATCCATACCTTCTTCAACTGCTTCTATTATTTCGTTAACGTCAGTATATTCGCTGAAGGCAATATTATGCTCGGCAATTATTTTTATTAGATTTAATGCAACTTTAATTTGAGTTTCATCATCGGATGCTTCAAGAGTTTTCATTGATTTTGATAAGATAGGGTCTTTATCATACCATCTTCTCTGTTTGTTGTTGTATTCTTCTTTCATAAATTCCCTCCTCTCTTTTAACCGTTCTTAAATTTAACACCGTATTCGGTTTTAGGATATTCCCATTTAATATTTTTCTTTTCGCAGGCAATTTTGCATGCTCCGCATTCAAGACAATTTTCATATCTTATAGTCATTATACATTTTTTTTCGTTCCATTCATATACGTTTGCGGGACAAATATATGTACAAAATTTATCATTGCATCTCATACATATATCATTATCAACCGAAAGGTGGCTTTCAGGCGCTTTGTTATTTTTTACAAGTGCTAATTTCTCATCTATATTCATTTTTTTATACATCTTTCCATTGCAAATAATCCCAAAGGAATACTTTTTTGAATAACTCCGCTTTTTAAAATTGTGGATAAAAATCTTCTGTATCTTGCCCGTTTTGGGATTTCATCGGCTGTAGTCAGAACTTCAAAAAATTGTTCCGCCAACTCAGGGTATAATTCGGTAATTGTTTTTATATGCTTTTTTATAAACGGAATAGTGTCTTTATGTGTTTTCATATCCTTGAGTATTATGCTGTTTTGAAGTTTTTTATAATATAAAGACAGAACGGAAGCGGAGCAATCGCCTTTTTCGAGTGCGAATACTGCGGTTTCTGCTGCAAGTTTTCCGCTGAGCATAGCAAGATTTGTGCCTTCCATATGGATATTATCAACCATCATGGCAGCATCACCTATTACCATTACCCTGTTATCATATATTTTAGGCATAGAGTTAAATCCGCCTTCAGGTATTAAATGCGCAGAGTATTCTATTGATTCTCCGTCTTTTATGTACCTGTATATTGAAGGGTGTGATTTTAATTCTTCTAATAGTTCATATGGCTTTATTTTCTTTTCTTTAAGTTCATCTAAGCCGATACCGAATCCGAGGGTTATTGTATCTTTATTTGTGAACATAAACCCCAGTGCAAGCGAATTTTTTAAAGGCCCGCCTATAATTTTACAGGCACATCCTTCATCCTTGGCAATTGTAAATCTGTCTTCAATAACTTTTTGAGGAAGTTTTATTACTTCTTTTACATTTACCGTAACATCCGTATCTTTATGTTCGTTTCTTAATCCGAGTTGTTTTGCAAGTAATGAATTTACTCCGTCTGCAATTATAACTATATCGGAATAAAAATTTTCGTATTCTGTTTTAATTCCCGCAACTTTTCCGTTTTCAATTAAGATTTCTTTTACACAGGTTTTAGGAGCATAGTATACACCTTCTTTTTCAGCCTGTTCAACGCACCATCTGTCCCATTTTGAGCGGTTAACGGTAAATGCCTTATATGCTGCTTTCGAGGAATTATTATTTTCAATTATTGTTGAATTGAAATCCGTGAGCATGAATATTTTTTGATTATTTACAGGTCGTTCAATAGGTGCGGTTTCCCAAAATTTTGGGAATATATCGGCAGTTTGTTTTGCATAAATACATCCGCCGAACATATTTTTATCGCCTGCATTATCGCCCTTTTCTACAAGCAGAACTTTTTTCCCTGCTCTTGCAAGTGTTATTGCGCAGCTTACACCTGCTGGGCCTGCTCCTATAACTATTACTTCTATTTTATTCTCGTCCATTTTTCCTCTTTTAATGTATTATACTATGCTTTACTTACTTATAGCAAAGGCGGTTAAGTTTGTTAAGCAATTTGATTATATTATTTTTATATTTTAAACTTATTTTATGATTAGAAACATTTTAATAACATTCTCTTTGTTACTATCTTTAGGGCTATATTCATATGCTTATGTAGATATTGTTTATCCTTCAAGTCAAAATTTAACAGTTAATTCAGATGTTATGTTTTTTTCGGGTAATACGGACGGGACTGTTGCTATTAATTCAACCCCCGTAAAATTGTGGGAAAATAAATTTTTTGTGCATACAGTTCCTCTTGAGTACGGAAAAAATCTGATTAAAATATCAGCCTGTAAGAACGGTAAATCTGAAGAAAAAATTTATACTATAACAAGAAATAAACCCGTTCAAAGTACTTTATCAAAATCTAAAAATCAATATATTGCATTTTCTGACGGTATTTTATATTCAAAAACAATAAATAATAACTCGACAATCAGGGATTTACCGTCTTCAAGAGGTAATAGAATTATTGATTTACCTAAAGATGTTATTTTATATTTTGAAGGTAAACAGGGTGATTATTATAAAATTAAGGAAATATCAGATACTCAATTATGGATTCATAAATCAAATATTGATAATCCCGTAAAACTTGCAGATAAGATAAAAACCACTGTAAATAATATTGAAACGACCTCTGATAAAAATTATGAATATAAAAAATTTCATTTATCTTATCCCGTAATGTTTACTTTAAAACAAACGGATAAACAGCTAAAACTGATACTTTACGGAATTTATGATGAGAAAGCACAAAATATTAAAAATGCTGAATATATTTTTGATTATGCCGCCCCTCAATTAGGATATGATTGTTATTATGAGGGAAATACTTTAATATTCAGAAAGGCAAAACTCCCGGAAAATATTGATGAAAGTTCACCTTTAAGGGGAATAAATATATTTATTGATGCTGGTCACGGCGGACATGAAAAAGGGACTATCAGTCCTGAAAGAATTTATGAAAAAGATATTAATCTTGATATAGCTTTGGATTTAACAGATATGCTTAAAGCTTCGGGTGCAAATGTTTCATATTCCCGTTCACACGATACAAAAGTAGGACTTTATGAAAGAGTTCAGCTGGCTAAAAAAAATAATGCCCTAATTTCAATAAGCATTCATTGTAATTCGCTGCCTTTGGGTAAAAACCCCTATGACAGGCATGGAACAGAGGTTCATTATTACAACGATAATGCTAAAATGCTTGCGGATATTATTAATAAAAATATGGCAAATGACCTGAGTATAAAATTAAACGGCATACATAAATCAAATTTTGCACTGACAAGGTCAACAAATCCCGTTTCCGTATTAGTAGAAACCGCATACATGATTTATCCGAGCGAATATATTCTCTTAAAAAATAAATATTTTAGGCGGAATATTGCAAAATCAATAAAAAAGAGTTTAGAGGAATACATATTGTGGATAAGAAACAATAAGTCATGATATAATTATTAACCGAAAGCAGTTAAAGGAAGTGTGAATTACATATGTCGAAATATTTAAATGATGTTTTGAATTTTGTTAAGGAAAAGTATAATAACGAACCGGAGTATGTACAGGCTGTTACGGAAGTGCTGTTATCTATAGAACCTGTTATATCAAAAAATGAAGAATATTACAGGAAAAAAGCCCTCCTGGAAAGGCTTGTTGAGCCTGAAAGGATAATATCTTTCAGAGTTCCATGGGTTAATGATAACGGTGAAATAATTGTTAACAGAGGTTTTAGAGTGCAATTTAACGGAACTTTAGGTCCTTATAAAGGCGGACTAAGATTTCATTCTACCGTCAATCAGAGCATAATGAAGTTTTTGGCATTTGAACAGGTATTTAAAAATGCCCTGACATGCCTGCCTATAGGCGGAGGTAAAGGCGGAAGCGATTTTGACCCTAAAGGTAAATCGGATATGGAAATAATGAAGTTTTGCCAAAGTTTTATGAATGAACTTCAAAAACATATCGGTGCGGATGTTGATGTCCCCGCAGGAGATATCGGTGTCGGGGCAAGAGAAATCGGTTATTTATTCGGACAGTACAGAAGAATAAGAAATATGTATGAAGCAGGTGTCTTAACGGGAAAAGCGCTTGAATACGGAGGCTCTTTAGTAAGAAAAGAAGCAACGGGTTACGGCTTGATGTATTTTATGCGTGAAATGCTTAATGCTAACGGAATTGATATAAAAGATAAAAGAGTTATAATATCAGGCTCGGGAAATGTTGCGATATATGCGTGCGAAAAGGCTCAGCAGATGGGCGCAAATGTCGTTGCAATGAGTGATTCATCAGGCTGTATATATGATGAAAACGGTATTAATCTTAATATTGTTAAAGAAATTAAAGAAGTAAAAAGAGGCAGAATAAAAGAATATTTAAATTCCGTTCAGGGTGCAAAATATTTTGAAAATTCATCTAATATTCCTGCTATATATAATATTAAGGCAGATATTGTGCTGCCTTGTGCAACTCAAAATGATATTAATCTTGATTGCGCAAAAATACTTCTTCAAAATGGAGTTCTTGCAGTTGGTGAAGGTGCAAATATGCCATGCACATATGAGGCTGCTACATATTTAATTGAAAATAAAGTTCTGCTTGCCCCCGGCAAAGCAGCCAATGCAGGCGGAGTTGCTACATCAGCACTTGAAATGAGCCAAAATTCAATGAGATATTTCTGGACATTTGAAGAAGTTGATAACAAGTTAGAAAAAATTATGATTAATATATTTAAACTTTGCAAAGATGCGGCTTGTGAATACAACTATGGAATAAATTATCTTGCTGGCGCAAATATCGCCTCATTTAACAAAGTTGCAAATGCTATGATTGAACAAGGTGTAATATAATATAAAAAGCCCCTTATGGGGCTTTTTTTATTCTTCTATTTCGTCTTCAAGTTCTTCTATATATTCAGCTATGCGATTAAATTCCTCATCATCTTCAATAGCTTCAAAAGAAAATTCTTCGCCTTCTTTTTTGAGCCTCATAACGAGAATTTCACCTTCTTCCGAATCTTCTTTGCTATTGACGGGTAATAATAGTGCATATTCAACATTATCAACCGTGACAATATCAAGAAGTTCAAAAGTTACTTTTTTCCCCTCTTCATCTATTGTTTCAATTAACTGTTCATTTTTTTCCGCCATAAAAACTCACTTTCTATCAAGATATTGTTGTAATATAATACACGCACTTTTTAAATCAACAAGCTGTTTATTTTTTGTATACTTCCTGCCTGTTTGAGCAAGAATATATTCCGCCTGCCTGCTTGTTAGTCTTTCATCTTCAAAAATAATTTCAAATTCATTTTCAAAGTTTTTTGCAAAGTTAATACAGTCTTGAGCTTGTTCTCCTATTGTATTATTCATATTTTTAGGCAAGCCTGCTACTATTTTTTTTACGTCATTATCTTTGCAAATCTTTTTAATTTTTTCAATAGCTGAACTTTCGGGCTCTCTGGATATTGTTTCAACAGGATGAGCAATTAACCCCATTACATCGCTTATTGATATTCCTATTCTTTTTTTCCCTATATCTAAACCCAGAATTTTATTCATTTATCCAATTTCTCTTTAATACTTTTAGTACTTCGTCAATTTGTTTTATATTATATGTATTTTCCGGTTGAGTTTTCCTTCTGAATATATTTATTGTCTTTTTATTCTCTTCCTGTGAATTTTTTATTATGGCAAGATTAAATACTATACTTCTTTGTAAGATTATTGAAAGGAATAAATCAAATGTATCTTTGTTATTTGCAATATATAAAAATTTATCGGCAATTTCAAGTTTATCGTTTTCGGATAAAATATATGAAAGTTCAAATAAACGATTTTTCCATATATCTTTTATTTCATTATTAAATATGTCGTTTTTAACTTGATTAAACATTTGATTTATTGTTTCTATATCAGGTTTTTCAAGCTTGCATATATTATCTGTTAAATCCTTGAGTATTTTATTTTCTTCGGTTGTAATAAACCATCTGTATGTATATTTTAATGTTAAAACCTCAAGTATTTTATCTTTTTTGTAATTTTTTTTATTGGTTGTAATAATATCTTTTTTAGGCTCAATATCAGCCAAAAGTGTATTCCATGCAATAAATTCATAAGGAAGTGTTTTTTTTAACTTTTCTGAAAGTTTAAAAGCGCTGTTAGTTTGAAATTTAATATATTCGGGGCTTACTTTATATTGACCCTCCGAGTTAAAGAATTTTTCTGTTATTTTATTAAATTCGCTTTCAGGTATATCATAAAATCCAAAACAGTCTATTATTCCCGATATATCATTAACTACAACTGCGGAGAAGGAATATTTTTTGTTTTTGTTTATTCTTGAACTTAATAATGCCTGATTGCCGTTTCCATCAGGTATTGTGGTATAAAACTCTGCAGGTTTTGAATCTTTTATTATATTTTTAAAGTATTCTTGTGCTTTTTCTTCTGAGGCGCCGGATAATTGCAGTTTTTTTAAAGCTAAATTGCAAGCCTGTTTTACTTTTTCATCATCGGAAATATTTATTAAATACTTTATTGCAGGTATAGCAACCGAAGATTTTGAATCACTTAAAAGTTCTACTGCCTGAATTTTAAATTTTTCATCAAAGTCCGCATATAGTATCGGATAAATTATATTAGACAGAAAATCTCCCTTATAGTCCTCTTTTATTGAGTTTAAAAGCAGATGTTTGTCTTTATCTGTTACGGTATATATAAAATCTAAAAAATCAAGCATTGATTCGGGATTATACACCGCATTTTCCATAAGTTTTTGAGTTTCTAAATCAATAACTTCCTCGGGATTATCAAAATATTTCGGGATTGCATCAACCGCATCAGTCGAACCTATTGTTCTTAAAAGCTGTACAAATTTATATTTTGCCTCGTCAGAATATGTATTGGATTTAAGTTCTTCAAATGTTTTTTCCTGAATATATTCTTTTGGAACTATAGAATTTAATATATACGATGAATACATATATTCATCTTCATCCATTTTGACAAACTCTTTAAGAAAGATATCAAACAGAGTTTTTGTATCTTGTATATCTTTTAAATCTTGGACAATTTTAATAAACAGTTCTTCATTTAAATTTTTGGCAGATTTTATTTCCGAAACTGCACAAAGGACTTTAGCTCTGATTTGGAGTTTTGAAAGTTCCGCCATTATTTAATTTTGCTCCAGAAAATATCAAGTATTTTTTGAGCTTCGGCTGAGGGGATTTTATCTTCAAGTATTAAATATTGAACGGCAATCATAGTGCATTCCGAGCATATATTAACCCCGGGACCCTGTACCATTTTAACAACCTGTGTATTTGGTCTTCCGCAGAAACTGCAGTATACAAGTTCAGAAGACTGCGTTTTTTCTTCTTTTTTTACTTCTTTTGTTTTATTTCTTGCGCTTTTTAAAGAAACTATTTTTTCTGAATCGCTCATTTTATATCTCTTTTTACTAATACTCTAAATATTGTATAATATTTTAAAAATATTGCAAAATTTTCAATTTAAGTTTATATTATAAAAAGTATTTGGGGAGAACTTAATGAAAAAAGTATTGTTATTCTTTACAATATTGTTTGTATCGGTAATAACAACAGCATGTATAAATAATTTAGCCGTACAAGAACTTAATAATAAAGCTGCAGACTATATGGATAAAGGCGATACGGAAACTGCTATATGCAGATTAAAGTCAAGCCTTGATTTAGATGAGGAAATTTATCAAACTCATTATAATCTTGCAGTAGCATACAATAATATCGGGAATTATGAAGGAACAATTGAAGAGGCAAAAAGAGCCTTGGAAATTAATCCTGAGTGTTTTGATGCTTATTATACCATGGCTGTAGCTAAAGAAGCTCTTGCTTATCGAATTATAGAAAAACAACCCGATGAAAACGGCATCACCCCGGAATTAACACTTGATGAAATATCTGCATTTAATTCTGCAGCACAAGAGGCTGTTGATACTTATAATGAATATCTCGTTAAAAAAGTAGATGCAGAAGAAACTGAGCAAGTTAACAATAAAATTGCGGAATTAAATGCGAAAATAAAAGAGTTTACTCAAAGGTTAGATAATACACCTGCGCCAACTCAAACTCAGCAGTTTGAACAGCAATTACCTGCCGATAATCAGCCTGTGGAACAATAATGTTTAGGTCTCCGGGTAATATCGCATTTTCTCTCGGTATTTTTGATGTTCATTGGTATGGCATTATAATGTCATTATCAATTTTATTAGGTTTAATTGTTATTTTTTTAATTGCAAAAAAATATTTTAAAGATGTTTCATCAGATACTATTTGTGATATCTCGTTCCTGTTAATTATATTCGGAATAATTTTTGCAAGACTTTATTATGTTATATTGGATTATAAGTTTTTCCTTAAGTATCCCTTTGAAATTCCTGCCGTATGGAACGGCGGTATTGCAATTCAGGGCGCAATTGTCGGAGGAATTTTAATCGGATATTGTTATGTTAGGGATAATAATTTATCTTTCTTAAGACTTGCGGATTTATTTACCTTTGGTCTTGTTTTCGGGCAAATTATCGGAAGATGGGGAAATTTCTTTAACTCTGAAGCCTTCGGACTTCCTACCATGCTTCCATGGAAATTATATATCCCGTTTAACTACAGACCACTTGAATATAGAGGCTTTGAATACTTCCATCCGGCTTTTTTGTATGAGTCTATTCTTAATATAATTGTATTTTGTATACTTTTTTATATTTTAAAAAAATCGGGTGATGACAGAAAAAACGGTGTAATTTTCTTTTCTTATTTAATTTTGTATTCAATAATCAGACTTTTGGTTGAAACAATAAGAATTGACAGTGTCTTAAATATTTCAATATTCCATATAGCCCATATTGCTTCATTTTTATTTTTAATCGCAGGAATTATCGGGTTAAAGAAAATTTTAAATCAAAAAACTTCATAATTTTTGTAATAAATTTGATTTGTTTTATAATGTTTTTATGAAGAAAAAATATATATGGCTTACAGAATTAATAGTATGGCTGGTTATTCTGGTATTAGGGTTTTACTTCTTTATTTATAATACAACAGTTAAAGAAAGTACAAAAAATATATACTATATGTTTATTGACGATGCCGCAGGACTTGTTAAGGGTTCTCCCGTCAGAATAATGGGAATAAACGTCGGATATGTAAGGCTTGTAAAAATTTTTGATAATAAAGTATTTGTATCATTTCTTGTTACTGAGGATAATGTTAAAATCCCTCATAGAGCAACTGCACAAATTGAATTTTACGGACTTGGCGGTTCTACCTCGCTAGAACTTTATCCTAAAACTTCTAATGATAAGGACGATAAAGAGGCATTATTAATCGGTAAATCGTATAGAGTAGCTGATTTTTGGAAGGGAAGTGCTCAGGTATCCGATGTATTAATTAATATATATGGCAGTTTTGGCAGAATGATTAAAAAAACCGATTTACTTAATCATAAAGATTGGCTTAAGCAAAATCCCCTTATTGAGAATATTATTACCCAAACCGATAATATTAATACGGCTCAATCCGTTATTATATATAAAATGACAGAAGATGAAATGAAAAGATTAAAAGATAATAAATTAGAATTACCTGAAGAAGTTAATGAAACCGTAGAAGAGGCAGAAAATAATGAATAATTATAAAAATGTTTTTGTTGTAAATCACCCCTTATGCTGTCATAACCTTAGTATAATAAGGGATAAGAATACTACTGCTGAAGTTTTTAGAAATGCAATAAGAAGAATTACATATTTATTATTTTATAAGGCAACTGAGGACTTGGAACTTGAAGATTGCTCTATTGAAACTCCGCTTGAAAACTGCATTTGCCAAAGATTAAACAGTAAAAAGGAAATTATAATTGCTCCTATATTAAGAGCAGGTTTGATTTTCTCTGATATAGCAAATGAAATTATGCCCTATGCAACTGTAAGACATATAGGAATGTATAGAGATGAAGATACTTTAACTCCCGTATGGTATTACAATAAAATTCCCGTAGAATTTGATAATCCCGAGGATAAAATTATCTTGATTTTAGACCCTATGCTAGCAACGGGTAATTCTGCCATTGATGCAATAAAACTTTTTGCAAATAAAAAAGTTCCGCATAAAAATATTCGTTTTGTAAGCTTAATTAGTGCGCCTGAAGGTTTAAAAAAAGTTCAAAACCTGTATCCTGATGTAAAAATAATTACGGCAAGTATTGATAACTGCCTGAATTCCTCGGGTTATATAAGGCCGGGACTTGGTGATGCAGGTGACAGAATATTTAATACGGTTATAAATTAATGTTTTATTTTGATGATTTTTACGGAAAAAAAGTATTAAAATCCTCTCTGCTGGAAGATATTGACTGCTTTTTTACAACAAGAGAATTTGTTTTAACCTATTCTTCAAGAGAAGATTTAAAAGAAATATCAGAAAAAAACAGAGAGTTTTTACTTGATAAATTAAATACGGATAAACTCATAACCGCAAAGCAAATCCATAGTTCTAATATTGAAATTGTAAAAGAAAATATTAATTTTTATGATAACACGGATGCTTTAATTTCAAATATACGAAATACATTGCTGTTATTGAATTTTGCCGATTGTATTCCCGTAATTTTATATTCAAAAAAAGATAAAACAGGGGCGATAATTCATGCGGGCTGGCGGGGAACGGCTGATAATATTGCAGGTAAGACGGTTCTAAAAATGGAGAAAGATTTAAATATTAATCCTAAAAATATTACTGCAATTATCGGACCGGGGATTGACAAATGCTGTTTTGAGACCGATTATGATGTTTTTGAAAAATTAGTAAAAAATAAATCTGATAAAAACATCTATGAACAAAAAGAAAACAAATTTTTTATAGATTTAAAATTATTAAATGCTAATCAGTTGTCCGAATGCGGAATAAAAAATATAGACATTTGCAGATATTGCACATGCTGTATGTCTGATATATTTTTTTCATATAGAAAAGAAAACGGTTATACTGCAAGACATTCTGCAGTTATAAAAATATAAAGGGGATAGTTATGTCAGTAATAGAAAAATTAGCGGTTATTTCAGATACAATTACAAAATTAATGAATTTTGTTTCCACCAATGAAACGGTTAAACCTGATTTTGAAGAATATATAAAAACAGTTTCAGCTAATAATCAAGGAAATGTCAGAATTCAAGCCTTAATGATTCCGTACATTTTTGAGAGAAGATTGACAAAAGACAGAAAAACAATAATTGAACTGTATGAAAATTCAAATTCGGGAATATCAAAAGAGGAAAAAGAAATTTTAAACTGTCTTTCTATGTCATTATCTTCCGTTTTTGAAGTGAGAAGAGTATTAAGCAGCGGATTTGAACTTTATAATCTTCTCAATGAAAAAATGTATAAAGTACTGTCACTTGTTAAAATGAATAACTTTAGAGGTATAACTCCTGGTCAGTTTGCTATGTGCAGAATATTCCCTATGAAAGATGAATATTATCTTTTAGAGGTTTCAAATGTAATATCAAGCTACAATAAAGATGAAGTTTATAAATTTGTTATTGCTAAAATTATTGAAAAACCTGAAGATGCCTATGAGGGAAATTCGAAAAAGCAAGAACAAATTGAAAAACTTGTGGATGATTTTGGCAAAAAATTTTTAGATTGTTTTAAAACTGATGAAGTTATAACAACAAATCATTATGCCGATAATCTTATTAATATGTTTAATATTTATTGCGATAACGGTGAAAAACCTTCTCAGGATGATATTAATGCTAATATAAAGTCTGTTGAAAATAATCGTTATTTTACCGTTGATGATTTTAAAAATTCATATTCCAATTTTATGGAAAAATCATTAGAGGGCTTTTCTTCTCACAATTCAACTTATGATATAGGTATTGTGTACGATAAAGAACTCGGATTATTTGTTCTTCCTTTTTATCAAACTTTTTGCAAAATATATGAGGTTGAAGATTATAAAACCATTCAAGGTTATAAAGATTGTGTCAAAAATTTCCTTGAAAATGACAAAGTACCCGCAAACATTATAAAAAGAATTGCAGGGAAATATAATAATTTTATTGACCGTACCAATGAAATTTTGCAGACTTCATACAGCTTAGATGAATTGTTAAATTACTACAAAGCAGATTCTATGGATAAAAAGATATATTCCTCTTCAAATGTTTTATATGCCTCAAAAGTATTTGAGCAGATGATGACTATGGTCACTCAAAAAGAAGAAAATAAAACCAAAGAAGGGATTGATTATTCGCATGTAGGCAGAAATGATAAATGCCCTTGCGGGAGCGGAAAAAAATATAAAAATTGCTGTATGTTAAAAAATTAATATCACTTATAAATGTTAAATATAATTACATAAACATGTTATAATTTTCATAAACATGTAATAATGTGATATAATCTAATAAAAAATAAAGTTTGAATAAAACTTTAAAATAATATCCTAAAGTAAAGATATAACAGTCTTTACATCTTAATTTCAACTAAGCAGAACATATGTTCTGCTGTTTTCTTTTTATGTATCAAGATACATTTTACAGTAACTTGCCAGTTTACATTTTTTGCAATCAGGCTTAGTCGGTTTACAAATGTTCTGTCCTAAAGTAACAAATAATGTATTTATTTCGCTCCAGCAAGATTTTGGAAGGTTGCTTTTTAGTGCAAATTCGGTTTCTTCGGGTTCTTTTGTACAAACAAGTCCTAATCTGTTGGAAATTCTATGTACGTGTACATCCACACAAATACTTGGAAGTCCGTATCCCTTTGATTGTACAAGATTAGCGGTTTTTCTTCCGACCCCTTTAAATTTTATCAGTTCTTCTATTTCTTTAGGTACTATATTGTTATGATTATGATAGAGTTCATAAGCAATATCAAGTATCTGCTTAGCTTTATTTTTATAAAATCCGACAGGGTATATTGCTTTTTCTAAATCTTCAAGTTTTACATTTAAAAAATCTTTTGGGGTTTTTCCCAGTTTTAACATCCTCATTGTTGCAGGATATGTTGTTTTATCATTTGTTCTGAGGGACAAAATGCAGGCTATTAAAACAATAAACGGGTCATGAATATCCTCCATAAACCTCACAAATTCTGTTTGAGGAAGATTCATATCCTTAATTCCCTGTATTATATTTTTAAAGTTTTTAATCATATATAAATTTATGTTTTTGTTATACTATAAAATTATAGAATAAAAATCGGGATTGAGGAAATAGTTATGTTTGATAAGTTTTTTTCTGAAAGAATAAAAAATACACCTTCATCTTTTATAAGAGAGATACTAAAGGTTACACAAAATTCAGACATTATATCTTTTGCCGGAGGTCTGCCAAATCCTGTATCTTTTCCGCAGGAGGAATTAAAAATTTCTATGAACAGGATTGCAGATAAATTCGGTGCAAAAATTTATCAATATTCTACGACAATGGGGCTTGATACTTTAAGACAGTATATAGTTGACAGGTATAAAAAAATCTGGAATATGGATATAACAATTGATAATGTAATAATAACAACAGGGTCCCAGCAGGCACTTGATTTAATCGGAAAAGTTTTTGTTAATGAAGGCGACAATGTTATGGTGGAAAAACCTTCATATCTTGGTTTACTTCAAGCATTTTGTTTATACAGAGCAAACTTTGTACAGGTAAAATTAAATGATGACGGACTTGATATTGATGATTTAAAAAGAGTTATTTCGGAATATAAACCGAAAGTTGCTTATTTAATTCCTAATTTTCAAAATCCGACAGGGCTTACCTATACAAAAGAAAACAGAGAAAAAGTTTTTGATGTAATTAAAGATGAAGATTTAATATTAGTTCAAGATGATCCTTATGGTGAATTGAGATTTGAAGAAGGTGAAAGAATTCCATACATCGGATTAAATCAATCAGAGAAAAATATTTATTTGGGGTCTTTTTCTAAAATTGTAACACCCGGAATGCGCCTTGGGTACATAATTGCAAATAAAGAAATAATTAAAATGCTTGAAACGGCTAAACAAGCATCTGACCTGCATTCCAATATATTCGGCCAATACTTGATTTCAGATTATTTATACAATAATGATTTGGATAAACATATTGAAAAAATAAAAAAATTATATAAATCTCAAGCAAATGCAATGGTTAGAGCAATGGAGGAATATTTTCCTAAAGAAATTAAATTTACAAGACCAAAAGGCGGAATGTTCTCTTGGGTAACTTTAAAAGAAGGGACAGATGTCCTTAAGCTTTTTGATAAAGCAATTGCACAAAAAGTAGCATTTGTCCCCGGGCACCCTTTCTATGTAAAACCTGAAAATGTTAATACTTTGAGGCTTAATTATACAAATGCTGATGAAAATACAATAAGAACAGGTATTAAAAGACTTTCTGAGGTTATTGAATAATAAAATGATTGATAAATTTTTTTCAATAAAAAAAGTTTCAAGCAGAATAATTATAAAATTCTTTTGTATAAAATTTTCTTTTAAAATAAGAAGTATAGATTCTGCCGGAAAAAATAATATAATAGATATTGATAAAAATATAAAGGCTGTTGTTAAAATTTCAGGTAACAATAATACTCTGATTATAAAAAGCCTGACTTCCCCCCCCCATTTGAAATTCAATCTAAAAAATGTCTGTCTGATATAAAAATAAATATTAACGGAAATAATAACAGTATTATTATAGAGGATATATATAACAGTAAGCTTGAAATTGATATAGGAAATGCTGTAGGCGCCGATAATGTTAATATAAAAATCGGTAAAGAATTTCAAAGTATAGGTCTTGTTATATTAGCACATCAAAATTCAGTTCCCGTAACTATCGGTGACAATTGTTTAATTTCTAAGAACGTTACAATAAGAACGGGGGAGTTACCGCATAAAATTTTCGATAAAGATACACATGAAGATTTAGATAATTCAAACGGGGTTATAATAGGAAATCATGTTTGGATAGGTGAGAGTGTGTATATAATGAAAAAAGTAAGGATAGCGGATAATTCAGTTGTCGGTAGTGCAAGTGTTGTTACTAAAAAATTTGATGAAGAAAACGTTGTTATAGCCGGAAATCCCGCTAAAATATGCCGAAGAAATATTATGTGGGAAAAATATTAATATTTTTAAAATAATTTTATAATTATAGTTTTGGTAATAAAATTAAAAATATACTGATTACTTAATTAGTACATGTAAAATTCTCTATTGTCGGGTATAATTAAGTATAATTTATTGTAGATAATATAAATTGATTGGATGAAATATATGACAAATAAAAAACGAATAATTCTTGTAATATTATGCTTAATAGGCTTAGGACTATCCTTTGAGTTGTGTAAAGTATTTTATAACGCAAACTTTTCAGAAACTTCCGTAAAAAGTATATGCGCTATTAATGATATGTTTGACTGTGATGCCGTTGCAAAAACCTCATATTCTCAGTTTTTAGGCATTCCTCTTGCTCTTTGGGGTGTCATATTGTATTTGTTTGTATTATTTATGCTTTTTGTTGATAAAATAAAAAATATTAAATTCTTAGGGTTTTTAGGTGTATTTAAAAATCCCGCATCATATATATTTTGTGTTTCATTGTTATCTTTTTGTATTTCTATGGTGTTAGGTTGTATATCAATATTTAAAATTAATTCCGTTTGTATATTTTGTTTTATGACCTATTTTATAGATTTATTGATAGCTCTATGTGCTAAAGATTGGCATAACGGAATATTTTACGAGATAAAGAACTCGGTTAATGATTTTATAGAAGCAATTAAAGTAAGAAGATATGCCTTCTGGTTTATAATGATAATGCTTTTAGTTGCGTCAGTTTTATTTTATACTGCTTCAACAAATGTTTTATCACCTCAAATAGTAAAAAGAAATCAAATGATACAAGAATTTAGTACATATAAAAATATTGTTAAAGACAATACAATGGGGCCTGAAAATGCGGAAATTGTTATAGATGAATTTATAGATTTTAACTGCGGCGGATGTTTTTTAGCTAATTTATATCTCCATAGAATTGTGAATGAATTTGAAAATGTAAAAGTAGTACAGCATAATGTGCCTTTAGATATAACATGTAATCCTAAAATGATGCATGAAGGTCATAAGAATTCTTGTTTAAAGGCAAGATATGTTATTGCTGCAGGTAAACAGAATAAATATTGGCAAATGTCTGATATATTATTTACTCAAAATCCTGAAAATGAAAAAGAAATTATTGAACAAGCTCGACTTTTTGATTTTGATGTTAAAAAATTAAAAACTGATGCAAACAGTGAAGAAGTAAATGAAGAAATAAAGAAATCGCTTGAGTACGCAGGTGAAAAAGATGTAGTCGGAACTCCAACCATATATATAGGTATGAAAAAATTATTAGGTGTTGGTTCATATCCTGATTTTAGAAAATTGGTACAAGAATTAGGCGGAAGGTTAAAAACCCAAGTTAATGAATAATAATAAAAATGTACTGGTTCATGTCTGCTGCGCTGTATGCAGTGCATATCCAATAGAAAAACTAAAAGAAGACGGATACAATCCTGTTTTATATTTTTTTAATCCGAATATATTCCCGCCCGAAGAGTATAATAGAAGGCTTGATGAATTAATAAAATATTCAAAAAAAAAGGATGTTGAATTAATAATAGACAGACAGGATTCAGAGGGCTGGTATAATTGTATTATCGGGCTTGAAAATGAGCCTGAAAGGGGCAAAAGGTGTTTAAGGTGTTTTGAATACAGATTGTTATTCACGGTTTTAAAAGCTTTTCAGCTGGAGTATCAATATTTTACAACAACCCTAACGGTAAGCCCGCATAAAAACTCAAAAGATATATTTAAAATAGCTCAAGAACTTGCTAATAAGTATGAACTTACATTTTTGGATTATGATTTTAAGAAAAATGACGGTTTCTTAAAAACTATGAAAATAGCTAAAGAAGAAGGTTTTTACAGGCAAAACTACTGCGGGTGTGAATTTAGTATGTTTAGTTAGTTATTTTTTTATCTAATGCGAATATTAAAGCAGCTTTTTTATTATATTGAATCATTCTTGCTGATATTAGGTCTATTTTATTTCTTATTTCTTCTTTTGATATGTTTTTATTAAAAAAGTGGTCGTATAATTCATCAAATAATTCATCAAATTTTTTATGTCTGCCTTGCAGTTTTATTTTTCTTACTCCTATATCTATTAATTGAGCAACTTGTTCATCTGTCATGCAGACACTTTTATATTCTATATTTTGTTTTTTGGGGCAATGTCTCTTTACTTCTTTATCCATTGCCTCTATTTTTTCAATTTCTTCTTTACTTATAATATTTTGTGAAAAATAGGTGTTATTTATTTTATTAATCAATATGTAATCAAATTTATGATATTTGCAGTCATATAAGCAATGTTGATTAATTAAAACCTCAATTCTTGATATATCACTTATTAATTTATCAAGTTTATCAATGTTTTCTATTGTATATTCAGGTCTTATAACAACAACGTCATATTTATCAAGCATTTCATTATAGAATTTTGTTTCATCAAAATCTTTATCATCGATTTTTTTACAAATAGGATTTATAACGCTGCAATGCATTTTGGCATTAGGATATCTTGATTTTATATGATTATAAAGAGCATCAGTTGCTACAATGAAATGAGCATGGTTTTCCTGTGCTATATCTAACAAATTATTAGTATTTTCATCGTTTAATTTATCTTCTATATTATTTATGTTGTTAAAGGTAAATGTCGGAATAATATTACGACATTTTAATGATTTTAAATAAAGATCAACCCGAGCAAGATTATTGACTTTGTCATATGTTCTTCTACCTCCCTGCCACGCACAATCAGGACATCCGTATACATATTTGACAGGATTTATTTCATCTTTTAGTAATTCATCCAAAATGGGTATAAATAAATCATTGCAGTAGAAAAATGGCATGAAATACTCTACATTGTCATATTTTACATACTTTTTCATATTTAACTCCACGTTAAATATTATCATAATACTTGTGTAGTTGTATATTTCTTTCTTTAATTTTAGAAAAATATACTTCGTGATAAAATAAACATATGAAGGTTTATAATGAAAAATTGCATAAATATATAAATATATTTATATATTTTCTGTTATACATTGCAGTGCTTTTTACAGTTCTTGATTTTTGTCATAACTTTGTAATTTTTGATGATGATAAAGTATTTTCAACGTATGTTCCCGGGGAAAAACTTTTTGACTGTTTATCTTTTTTGGGAGGGCTAAAATTTGACTTTATTCATGGGGCAGGATATATTGGTCTGTTTCTTACAAAATTCTTATCTTTTAAAATTCCTCTAATATTGGGAATGCATCCTCAGGATTTTGTTATTTATCATCAAATTATTAAAAGTATTTTTTTATTTTTACTGATAATTGTTGTTAGTAAGTTTTTTAATATTTATATTAAATCAAAATATTTATGGTCATTAACAGCTTTTGCTTTAATTTTTTATATTGTATATTCTGTATTAAAAACTGATTCTTTTATCTTTATTTGTAATTATAATTTCTATAGGTATTTATTATCCATAATTTTTTATGCGGGATTTTGGTATATAATTTTTAAAAATTTATTAGGTGTTTGTAAAACTGATTATAAATTAATAATACTTGCCTGCTTTTTAGCTTATACAATAGGCTGTTCCAGTGAAATTGAAGCTTGTTCTTCCCTAATCTTAGTTTGTTTAATATTCTTATATAATATTTTTATTTTTATTATAAATAAATTTTTTAATAATAATATATTTGAAAAATATAAATTAAACCTTAGCAGGACTTTTTATATCCCTGTATTATTTCTTATATTGTCTGTAATTTTTGTTTCATTATCAAGCGGATTTAAACATGTAGCTGATGAAAGGCAGATATATTCAATTGCTGTTACTTTTGAATTTTTTAAAGAGTTTTCATTTATCTTTTTTAAGTACTGTTTTAAAGATATTTATGTATTTTGGATTATTGATTTGACTTTTATGATTTTATCTTTTATTTCTGCATTTAAAAATAAAGATATTAAATCTGTAGTTCTTCCTTTACTACTTCAGAGTGCAATATTATTTTCAATGTATTCTTTAATTGTTTGCGGTAAATCTAATTATGGCAGAACCTTTATTGAACACAATAACGTTTTATTTTTATATATGCAGTTACTTGTACTTCCATTATTAATCTTTATGTCATATGTGTATAAAAATATTAAGAATAAAAAATTTGTATATTTATTTGTTTTGTTTTTGATTAGTATATTTTCATTTTTTATATTTAATATATTCATTTCGACGGGGAAAAACATAGCCTCTGTTAAAAAAAATGTTATAAATACTTATACTAAATCTGCATATACGGTAGAAAAAATTCTGAGATTTTATTACTTACAGGATAAAATACCCGTAATTCCCTATTATCAATGCTTGGATTGGACATATAACTATTATGGCAAAAGGGAATATGACCCGTTTATTACAACTCAGTATTATCCTATTGTTTATAAAAGTGATATATCTCAAAAGTTGAATTATATATATGATGATAATGCGCTTGATATATTTTATAAAAACGGCGGAGTATTTTCTGATAGTGAATTTGAAAATATGAAATTTTCAAGATTATTAGATGATAATTTTGTATTAAATAAAAAATAAAATCCGAAGGATATCAGCAGGGGTATAAATCATCACAAGGCAAATTAATCAGTTCTTCTTTTTGTTTTCGTGTAAGGTGTTTAATTCTGTATTCTTCTTTCTGCGCTTCTTGTTTCGTATTATATTCTTTTGTATAAACCAGTTTAAAGGGCTTATTTGCTTTTGTAAATTTAGCACCTTTACCTTCTTTATGAAGACGGTATCTTTTTTCCACGTCATCAGTGTAACCGCAGTACAGTTTATTATTTACGGTTAGGATTATATAAACATAATATTTTTTATTCTTGTCCATTATGTAGAATTTCTTTCAAAGTATTTATAATATTATTGTAATTTAATTCAGTAACAAGTTTATGTCTGTATTCGGCTCCGCCTCTGATATTTTTAATATAACAAGGATAAAATTTACGGAAAAATTTAATCCCCGTTTCTTCTCCCCTAAAGGCAATTTCCATATCGAGGTGCTTTTTTAACATTGTAATTTTTTCGCTTAAATTTGGTTCCGGGAGCAATATTCCTTCATTTAAGTATTTTTCAATTCTGGAAATTAAGGATAAATCGCCCATTGATGCTCTTCCTATTGATATTCCGTCAGCCTTGGATATTTCAAGACATTTTAAAGCAGTTTCAGGACTTGTAATATCCCCGTTAGCATAATATGGAATATCAATTTCGCCTTTTAATTTGGATAGTTCTCTCCAATCAGCCGTGCCTGAGTATAATTGCGAGCGGGTTCTGGCATGTACCATAACGGCAGAAACGCCTGCTTTTTGCATTAATTGTGCAAATTCTATAAAATTTTTTGAGTCTTGGCTCCAGCCGAGCCTGAATTTACAAGTGACGGGAATTTTAACTGTTTCTTTAACTGCTGTTACTATATCAAAAGCGAGTTTCGGATTTTTCATTAAAGAACAGCCGTCTTGACCTTTTACTATTTTATTTATCGGACATCCCATGTTAATATCAATTATAGAGGCTCTATCTTCAAGTATTTTTGCGGCTTTTGCCATTAATTCGGGTTTATGACCCTCTATTTGAAAAGAAATCGGATTTTCATCTTCATCTGTTTTAATGATATTGCAATCAGCCTTTTGATTAAGAGCCTCCGAGGATATCATTTCAGTCATTAAAAGAGTTGTTTTTGATTGTTCTCTTATAAGTTTTCTTAATACATAATCTGTTATTCCCGCTAATGGAGCAAGTGCTGTCAGACTGTTTACGGTTATATTTCCGATTTTTATCTGATGAGTTTTTATTTCCTGCATTTACTTTATCTCATCAATTCTGGACTGTGCATATTTTTTATAATCATTATCTTCTTGAGTTTTTTGAACATATTTTACATAATTTTCTTTTGCACATTTAAAGTCGTTTATTGCATCATAATCAATACCGAGAGAGTAGTATGCAATTGCCATATCAGGCGAATATTTAAGTGTCATTTTATAATCATTTATTGCTTTTGGGTATTCATTAAGTGCATCATAAGCCATTGCTCTATAATAGTATGCTGTTGAATTTTGAGAATCGGAATTAATAATTTCCGTAAGCTTAGTAACTGCTTCATTATATTTTTTGTTGTCATAAAGATTGATAGCATTCGTTAATTTAGTTTCCGATTCTTTTTGAATAACATAGGTTTTTAATTCTTTAGCCTGTTTATTATTTGGATTTCTGCTTATAGCCATATCTATATATGGTTTTGCCTTTTCAATATCGTTTTGGTTGATGTATATTGAGGCAATATAGTATGGTAAATCCGCATTATTGGGAGTTAATTCCATAGCTTTTTTGTAGTAATTTATTGCCTCATTGTTATTGTTTAATGCCTGGTATGCTGCAGCAAGCCCGATATAGCTGTCAGCTGTAGGCGGATTTATTTTTTTGTATTCTTCAACGGCTTTATTATAATCTCCGCTTTCAAGTGCGTCAGAGGCTATATTATAGGTGTTTGCCGTATAGTCTTTAGCTATAAGGTCATATTGCTTTTTAACAAGTTCATTATCGGATGCAATTACTTTGGCTTTGTTTATTATTTCATAAGCCTTAGCATAGTCTTGTTTCTGCCTGTATGCTTGGGCTAAATTGATATAGGCATCCGTTTTTTTACTATCCAATTTAATTGTTTCATTGTAATAGGTTATTGCATCATCTATTTTGTTTGCCTTATGAAGTTCATATGCAAATTCATAATAAGAATCCGCATTCATGGGGCTGTTTTGAACATTTTTATATAAAAAAGCAAGAACATCTTCAGTCGGCATTGTATTTTTCATAAGCTCAAACAGTTTAGTCTTTATTGATGTATTTTTAGGGTCAAGACTTAAAGCTGTTTTGTATATATCAACTGCATCTTCATTTTTCCCAAGTTCTTTCAGGCATTCTGCTTTATAAATGAGGACGTTAACATTATGCGGGTTAGCGGATAAAATATTATCATATACCCCGATTGCCGCATTAAAGTTTTTTTGTTCCTGATATAGAGTACCAATGTTTACTTTTGTATTTATATTAGAAGGGTTTAATGCCTCCGCTTTACGGTATTCATCTAAAGCTTCTGTGTATCTTTTTTCCTTTTGGTATACAACCCCTAAATTTGCGTGAGTTTCCGCATCATTAGGGCTTTCATCGACTTTCTTCTGCCATATTCTTTCAAGAGAGGTTAAAATGTCATTTCTTTCCGAAGAATTGTCAAGTGTACTGCTGTATTCTTTTAGCGCCGTATTAAAGTCATTCATTTGTTCATAAGTTCTTGCAAGTTTTAAGTGAAGATCGGTATCATTAGGAACTAATTCCACCGCTGTTTTATACATCTTAAGTGCAATTTCGGGACGGTTGAAAATTGTATAAATATCTCCTAATGCTGATGCGGCCTGCGCTTTATAAGTTGGATTTGATAGTAATTTATGGTAGTCATATCCTGCGGCTCCAAATTCACCTTTTGTTCTTAACACTTTTGCTTGTGATAATCTGTCTGAAGCTGTTTGTCCTGATTTTGTAGAACTTTCAAGAATAGATAAATTCTTTTCCATTGCGGCTATTGATTGTGTCAAGGAAGTATCATTTGAGGAATTATAAAAATATTTCAAGAAGAATATAGCTGATTTTAAATCAGATATTGCATTTTGAGGAGATTTTGCAGTGTTGTTATAATATTGAGCCCGCATGTTATAAGCATTAGAAAGTCCTATCAGGGCTGATTTATCTTCTGCATTTGCTCTTATTGCTTTTTTAAATTCCGTAATAGCACTTGAATATTGTGAATTTTCAAGGTATGTTCTGCCTTGAACATAGTTTGGATTTTCAACATAATTATCATCATATACGGTTTCCGCATATCCGTATGAATAAGTGAATAATATTACCGCCAATAAAACATATAATTTTTTCATAATTAATGAAACTCCTTGTTAATTTTTATTTTATATCAATAAAGAAAATAATAATATAGTAAAAGTGAATATTTTTATGTTTAAATAAGTCTTGTGATATTAATTCGGAGAAATTCATGAAAAAAATATTGTTGGTCGGATTTTTAATTATTTTTTCTTCAAAGGTAATGGCAGAAGGAACAATTGATTATATTTTAAAGTCTGATTATGAGAAGGCATATAAAGTTTCAGAAGAAATGCTGAAGAGTGAAAAGAGTGCCGAAAACTACTATAATATGTGTGTATCTGTTTTTTATTTACACGATTTAAAGCAGGCAAAAGCATATTGTAACAGTGCTTTAAGTATCTTAGATACTGAAAAGCTCCCTGATAAAGAATTAAAATCTGATGTTCTTATGCAAATAGGTAATATTTATTCTGATTATTATAAAAATACCGATGTAACATTTGACTATTATAAACAGGCAAAAGAATATAAAGAAACAAACCCTGATACGGATAAGTTTTCGCTTGCTGCGTTATATTCATCTATGGGGAATATGTATTATAAAACAGGCAAAAAAGATTTAGCGGATTTATATTATGATAAGGCATTAAAGCTATGCAATGATGAAAATAAAAAATTTAATTTTGTAAAAGCCGATGTTTATTCTAAAAAAGCAAAAATGTATTTTGATGAGAATAATTATAATAAGGCAAAAGAGTATTATTTATTGGCTTTGAATGAATTAAATTTTGCAGGCGGATATAAAAATATTATACTTGAGGCAAATCTTAATGAAAATATAGCAAAGGTTACGGAAATAACGGGGAAAAATAAACAAGAGGTTAAAGAATATTATCAAAAAGCATATGAGATATATAAGACATATCCACGAGTTGAATTTTCAGGTAAAAAGGAAAAAGAAATTCAAGCTTTGTTAAAGGAATATCCGTATGATGCGGGTTTAAATATTGAATTAGCAGAAATTATGCTGAAAAATAGGGAAGGAAATCCTCAAACATACTTTGACAATGCTATAAGGTTAAATCCTAATAATGCGGATTTATATTTAAAAATAGCAAAATCATATGCGGACAACTATTCAAAAGAAATGTATATATATAAAATAGAGGCTCAAAGATATATAAAAACAGCACTTGAAAAGGCTCCTTATTCACGGGAGGTTTATAATACGGCTTCAGAAATATATAAAATCTTAAAAATGGATAAAGAAGCGGAAAAGGTTATAAAAAAAGCAAAAACATTTTCTTAAGAAAAATTTACATTTTTTTAATATAAAAAATATAAGAAAAAATTTGTGAATGGTATAATTTTATAAAGAGGCGAAGAGATAACAGGAGAGAGAGAATGACAACATTAACTCCCAAGGTAGATAAAGGGAAACTGGATGAAATAATCCAAAGTTATGACGGAGAAAAGTCATATTTAATAGCAATGCTTCAAAAAGTTCAGGAAATATATAAATACCTGCCTGAAGAAGCAATGACATACATAGGTTCAAAAGTAGAAGGTTTATCACCTGCTACTGTGTTTGGCGTAGCTACTTTTTATGCACAATTTTCATTGGAACCGAAAGGTAAATATGAAATAAAAGTATGTGACGGAACAGCCTGCCACGTAAGAGGCTCCATGCCGGTATTGGAAGCCGTAAAAAAGAAAATTCAATTAAAAGACGGTAAAATGACAACCGAAAACGGTATGTTTTCACTTGAAACGGTCAGCTGTTTAGGGGCTTGCAGTTTAGCACCGGCAATGGTTATAAACGGTAAAATATATCCGAAAATGACACCCGATGCGGTTGAAATTGTTATTGATACAATATTGAAAGAGAACGTGTAATATGGAAAAAGTAAAATTAACTGTTGATATAAAACAAGAGCAGGCAAAAGCTCAGGAATTAATAAAAAAACAGGGAAGAAGAATACTTGTATGTGCTTCAACCGGCTGTATAGCAAACGGAGCGCTTGAACTTATAGATGAATTTAAAAGACTTGGTGCAGATGCGGGTGTTTTAACAAACGATGTTAAGATGAGTGTTATCCCGACAGGATGTATAGGTTTCTGTGAACAGGGCTGTTTAGTCGTTGTTCCCGACAAAAAACTTACATATGTTCATGTAAAAAAAGAAGATGTAGCGGAAATATATGACTCATTAAAAAATGATACTATTGTTGAACGTCTTTTATATGTTGACCCTGCATTAAATAAAAAAATCGTAAACAATGAAGAAATGAACTTCTATGCAAAGCAGACAAGAACAGCAATGAAAAACTGCGGTATTATAAACCCCGAAAGTTTGGATGAGGCAATTGCAGTCGGTGCATACAGCGCATTAGCAAAAGTTCTTGAAATAAACGATCAAGAATATGTAATAAAAGAAATAGAAGATTCGGGCTTAAGAGGCAGAGGCGGCGGCGGATTTGCTACGGGCAAAAAATGGCGCAGTGTATATAGACACCAAGGCGGTAAATCTTATGTCATCTGTAACGGTGATGAAGGCGACCCGGGTGCATTTATGGATAGAAGTGTTATGGAGGATGACCCGAATAAACTACTGGAGGGTATGGCAATAGCTGCATTTGCAGTCGGCGCTGATGAAGGTTACATCTACGTAAGAGCAGAATATCCTTTAGCTATTAAAAGATTAAAACTTGCCATAAAATCTGCTGAAGAAAGAAATCTCTTAGGTAAAAATATTATGGGAAGTAATTTCAGTTTCCATATTCATATTAAAGAAGGTGCAGGTGCTTTTGTCTGCGGTGAATCCTCCGCATTAATCGCTTCAATTGAAGGCGAAAGAGGTATGCCCAGACCCAAGAACATTCACATGGCTGAATGCGGTTTATTTAAACGTCCGACACTTTTAAACAACGTTGAAACCTTTGCTAATGTTCCTTTAATTATTTTAAACGGTGCTAAATGGTTTGCATCTATGGGAACGGAAACCTCAAAAGGTACAAAAACCTTTGCACTGACAGGCGAAGTAAATAACACAGGCTTAATTGAAGTTCCTATGAATACTACCTTAAGACAAATTGTATTTGACTTAGGAGGCGGAATAAGAAACGGTAAGAAATTTAAGGCAGTTCAAATAGGCGGGCCCTCGGGCGGATGTTTAACGGAAGAACATCTTGATATGCCTATGGATTACGACCAATTAACAAAAGTAGGTGCAATGGTAGGCTCAGGCGGTCTGGTAGTAATGAATGAAGATACCTGCATTGTTGAAGTTGCAAGGTTCTTCATGAACTTTACTCAGCACGAAAGCTGCGGTAAATGTACTCCTTGCCGTGAAGGTACAAAACAAATGTTAGCTATTTTGGAAAGAATAGTTAAAGGTCAGGGAAAAATGGAGGACCTTGATATGCTTGAAGAACTCGGGCATGTAATAAAGGTCGGTTCCTTGTGCGGTTTGGGTAAATCCGCTCCAAATCCTGTTCTTTCAACCTTAAAGTATTTTAGAGATGAATATATTGCTCATATAAAAGACAAAAAATGTCCTGCAGGTGTTTGCACTGCTTTAAAACATTATGAGATTGAGGCAGATAAGTGCAAGGGCTGTACAAAATGTGCAAGAAACTGCCCTGTCGGAGCTATTGAAGGCACAATAAAAGAACCGCACAAAATTAATCAGGAAAAATGTATTAAGTGCGGTGCATGTAAAGACAATTGTCCGTTTAAAGCAATAGTAACAAAATAGGTAAGGATAAGAAAATGAGCGATAAAAAGACATTATTTATAAACAACGTTGAAGTTGAATATACAAACGAGAAAACAGTATTGGAGGTCATCCGCAATAACGGATTTGATGTTCCGACCTTCTGCCATCGCCCCGATTTAACGCAATTCGGTGCTTGCAGAATGTGTATAATAGAACAGGACGGAAAATGGATACAAGCCTCCTGCACAATGCCTCCAAAAGAAGGCATAAGAATTGAAACAAATTCAGAAAAAGTTCGTAAAATCAGAAAAACTATTCTTGAATTATTACTTGCGAACCATAAAAGAGAATGTTTAACCTGTAATAAATCAGGAAATTGCGAACTTCAGAAATATGCTGCTGAATACGGAATAGAAGAAATAAGATTTCCTAAACTTGAAGAAAAAGATTATCTTCCCGTGGACAATATGAACCCATCTTTAGTTCGTGACCCCTCAAAGTGTATACTTTGCGGTGCTTGTGTGAGAGCCTGCAGTGAATTTCAAGGTCACAGTGTACTAGGTTTTGTAAACAGAGGCTCAAATACAAGAGTTGAACCTATGAACGGAAGATGCTTATCTCAAGTTGACTGTGTATTTTGCGGACAGTGTCAGGCAGTTTGTCCTACAGGTGCTATTTCAATAAAATCTTCAATAGATGAAGTGTGGAAAAAAATTAATGATCCCGATAAAAAGGTTGTTGTTCAATTTGCACCTTCAGTAAGAGTTGCATTAGGTGAAGAATTTAACCTGGAGCCCGGTGAAAATACAATAGGTAAAATCTACGCAGCAGCAAGAAGATTAGGTTTTGACTTGATATTTGATACAAACTTTTCTGCTGATTTAACCATAACGGAAGAAGCAAATGAGTTCGTTGAAAGATTAACAAAGGGCGGAGTTCTGCCGATGTTTACATCCTGCTGTCCTGCGTGGGTCAGATACATCGAAACTCAGCACCCAGAATTAATTAAGCATTTATCAAGCTGTAAATCACCTCAAGGTATGATGTCGCCTGTTATGAAGGAATTTTTGCCGAAATACTATGAAGGTTATTCAAAAGAAAATATAGTAGTAGTTTCCGTTATGCCTTGTACTGCGAAAAAATATGAGGCAATTCGTGAGCAGCTTCACGGCGAAACAGACTATGTATTAACCACTCAAGAATTTGCAAAAATGATTAAGGCTGCAGGTATTAACTTTAAAGCTTTAAAAGAAGAACAGGCAAATTCTCCGTTCGGTCAATATTCAGGTGCAGGCACAATCTTCGGTGCTTCGGGCGGAGTAGCAGAGGCGGCTGTCAGAACAGCATACTACTATGTAACAGGCGAAGAACTTTCTAATATTGATGTTACACCGTTAAGAGGTGTTGATGCAAACTCCAGAACAAAAGATACTATTATTGATATTAAAGGTAAACAGGTAAAAGTAAGAGTAGTATCAACATTAAAAGAAGCTGAAAAATCATTAAAAGAACTAAAAGCAGGTAAAGCGGACTTTCATATAATGGAAGTTATGGCATGCCCGGGCGGATGTGTAAACGGCGGCGGACAACCGACAAGCTGTTTAGATGCAACAATCAAAGAAAAACGTGCTCAAGGCTTGTATGAAGAAGATAAAAATCTTGAATACAGAAAATCGCATACAAACCCTGACATTAAAAAGTTGTATGCTGAATGCCTCGGCGGAAAACCGGGAAGCGAGATTGCACATCACTTATTACATACAACATATATGGACAGATTTACGGGTTCATATAAAGATATTAAGTAGTAATTGTTATTTATTTTGAAAAAAGAGCCTTATATGGCTCTTTTTCTTTATTTATAATTTATTCCTTTAATAGAACTTGAATTAAAAATTTAAGCATAGTAAAATAACAGCATACAGGGGCGGTTGGTGCAGTTGGCTCTGCCGAGGAAAACG
Organism: Candidatus Gastranaerophilales bacterium; assembly: GCA_947625305.1. GTDB lineage: Bacteria > Cyanobacteriota > Vampirovibrionia > Gastranaerophilales > Gastranaerophilaceae > Avigastranaerophilus. The sequence continues at coordinate 74,732 of CANQNW010000012.1, forward strand.
ATTAAGTATCGTTTTGCGAGAGGCAGCATCACATTGATAATTAAATATAAGGGCGGTTGGCGCAGTTGGTAGCGCATCACATTGACATTGTGGAGGTCACCGGTTCGAGTCCGGTACCACCCACCATATAAAAAAGAGAGGTTAAAAGACCTCTCTTTTTGTATAAAACATAGGATTAGGATTTAATTAATTAGCCGATACCGTTA
>CANQNW010000013.1 GCA_947625305.1 Candidatus Gastranaerophilales bacterium
AATACAACATTTTTATAAAATGTTGCAAGGGAAAACTTTATGATACTTTCAAATAAAACAATAATTATTACGGGTGCAAATAGAGGCATCGGGAAAGCAACTTTGGAAACTTTTGCACAATTTGGAGCAAATATTTTTGCATGCGCAAGAAAACAAACACCCCAGTTTCTGAATCTTATTGAAAATTTAAAAAAACAATATAAAGTTAAGATTATTCCAGTTTATTTTGATTTGGAAAATATTGACGAAATAAAAGATGGTGTAAAATATATTAAATCTTTTAAAACTCCAATTGATGCCCTTGTCAATAATGCAGGTGTTATTCTTCATAAATTGTTTTTGATGTCCACCGTTGAAGACATACAAAGACAGTTTGACATAAATTTTAAATCAGTTTTTGTATTATCGCAGTTTATTTCAAGAATAATGATAAAACAAGGCTTTGGTTCAATTGTGAATTTATCATCGCGCGCAGCTAAAGGAGATATAGGCGAGGCTGCATACGGAGCTTCAAAAGCCTGCATTTCTTCGCTTACTAGAACAATGGCAAAAGAATTCGGACAGTATGGAATCAGGGTTAATGCAATTGCCCCCGGAATTATTGATACTGATATGACAAAAATGTTAAGTGAGGAGGTAATTAAAAATAATACTGATTCTATATTTTTAAAAAGACTTGGTACTCCTGAAGAAGTCGCAAATGTTGCGGCATTTTTGTGTTCTAACCTCTCAAGTTATATAACAGGTACTATTATAGAAGTTGAAGGAGGACAATAAAAAAACTGACCTGAAATCTTGTTTTTATGCCATACTCCTTAAAATTACGCAATGAAAAGAAAAGCTAAACTTTCGAAAATTCCACATGCCGTTGCTTTCCTGGCAAATGATGAGGTTTCTTTTATTAACGGTCAAGTTTTAAGAGTAGACGTCGGCAGTACCTAAACACTATTTTCCCTTATACAATTTAATCCAATGGTCAATTTGTTCTTGACGGGTTAAATTTTTTCTTAAAGGCTTAAATATTTCAATTCCATAATTTTTCGTTTCAGAAAAATCTATTATAGCACTTGCAAAAGATAAACCACCACCAAACGTACATAAAAATATAAGATTTTTATCCTTGCATTTATCAAGTATAACTGTAGCTACAGATGCTGTTGAGCAGTTGGCATAATTCTTAAAAGTATCAGCACTGTATTTTTCTTTCGGAAGATGGGCATGAGTTCCGATTGTTTTAACAATTTGTCCGTTTGCTTGATGAATAGCAAAAAAATCTATATCATCAATGGTTTTAGAGGCATATTTAAGTAATCCTTTAATAGACCTGGGACCTATGTCCATTGAAAATTGAAAAACCTCCATTCCTTGGATTATATCCTCCCATAAATGCCATACATCATTATCATTATTAACGACCTCAACTTCTGCGATATCTTTTCTGACGGGAAATGCCCAACCGCTTGCCGGAGCAATTATTCTATCCCACAAAATTCCTTTAGTCCCGGTATAAAACCAAGACGGATTTTCTTGTTCGGAATATTCAATAAAAGTTGCCGTACCCGCATCCCCAAATAGCATATTTACTCTTCTATTTCTGCAATCCGAATGAATACTTGGAATATCACCGCATAACAACAGACAATTTTTTACCGCTTTTGACTCAATTAAAGAAAAAACATTTAAAAGTGAGTATACATAGCCTGTACACCCTAATCCTGAAATATCATAACAACTGCATTCTTCATTTAAACCTAAACGACCTTGTAATATACAAGCCGTTGCCGGAGCAAGATAATCATGGCTGGTTGAAACAACAATCAATGATTCTATTTTGTCTTTATCTATTCCAAACTTATTTATTAATCGAAGAGCGGCATCTTCTACAAGGTCAGATGTAGTTGTTCCCTCTTTTATAACATGCCGTTTCCCCAATCCTAATATTTTTTTATTTCTTTCCAAAAGAGAAACATCATTTTTGTAAAATTTAATTTCAGCATCTATATTTATAAAATCTTCAGGTACTACACCTGTTATTGCCGAAATTTTAACATGTTTAAATTGTGAGTAGGGCATTCTTTAACCTTTCTAATTACATAACTCCACCGCTATCAAGAATAAAATTTTGTCCGCTAATTGTCTTTGATTTATCCGAAAGCAGATACACTATTAAATTTGCCGCATCAATAGGTTTCCCGAATCCAAACGGATAAGCTCCTTCTTCACCTTGAAGATTATATCCATCTTCTATTATTTTTTTTGTCATTGGTGTATCTATTGCAGAAGGAAGAATACAATTCATCCTAATACCCCCCCCCACAGCATATTCCTTTGAAATTGACAAAATTGAAGCACATAAAGCTGCTTTTGTTCCGCTATACACTGATTGTCCTTTAGAACATACTTTAGCATCGATTGATGATACATATACTAAAGAAACATTTTTGCCTATATTATTTCTTTTATCTACCAAGCCTTTTGTCAACATTATTGGAGCAAAATAATTTATATCAAATATATTTCTTGAATATTCATAAGTTAATGTCCTTGCGGGGCATAATCCTGTAACCCCTGCGCAATATGCCAAACCGGAAAATTTGCCGTATTTCTCTTTTAAATCTTTTACAAAAGACGACAAACCTTCAATATCATCAGTCAAACTTTTTACTTCAATATGCATATTCTCAGGATTTTTGCACTTTTCTTTTAAAGCCCCTAATCTTTCTTTATTCCTTGCTATTGCAATTACTGTTGCTCCAAGTTTATTCAATAATATAGCCGCAGTTTCTCCTATACCGGACGATGCTCCCGTTACAATATATTTTCGCTCTTTATTAAAGCTTATCATTTTATTTTATATTTTCTCCTGCCAATTTAATCAATTCAGAAACTGTAGACACAGTTTTTAAATCATTTAAAGACAATTTAATTCCAAAAGTTTTATCGTAATATGCCATAATTGACATTTTGGATAGTGAATCCCATTCATCATAATCAATTAAATTATCAGTTTCTTTACAATCGTCTTCTCGTTGTAATATATCTTCAAGTTCAACCAAAAAATCGGATTTTTTCATTTTATTTCTCCTTTCACACAGCAAAAAGAGTATTGGGGAATTTGTTTATGACCCAATACTTTATTAATAATATTAAAGCTTATTATTATTTTTCTAATTTGTTCTAAGGGGGGGGGTAATTGCAAATATTAATGACTGAATACCCCTATTAAACTTAAGTTTATAGAGTATTAAATTTGTTTTTATCATTATTTTTTTATTTTTTAAAATTTTTTTAGTCATCAATCCTCATAAATATTTTATTTATGTTTTCGGAATAATTTTTTAAATATAATATCGGGATGACAGGATTCGCACGACAAACAAGGCGAATACTTGAGCCGTAGTTTGACGGGTCGGGTTTGTAGATTTTCAAGGCATGGGCCGTAGAAAATCACAAAACGCGAAACCTGCGAGCCAATATAATATCGGGATGACAGGATTCGAACCTGCGACCCCTTCGTCCCAAGCGAAGTGCGCTACCAAGCTGCGCTACATCCCGATATAATATTAAGTTTTCAATTTCAGGCTTGGAGCGCACTACGTGCTACCTCTCCTCAAAAGATACACCGTATCTTTTTCGTCGGCAGGGTCAAGCTGCGCTACATCCCGATTGTTTGTAGCGGTTACAAATTATTGCTTCACACCTTCAAGTCGCTCACTATTTGCTTCGCAAAAGTCGTTCGCTATTTCGGTGTTACTTCGGCATTTCGCTTCGCTTCAGCCTACGCAAAATTTGTCTGCGCTACATCCCGATATTTTTAATTTTACTATATTATACTTTATAGTCAATAATATTTATATATTATCCTTATTCAATACAAAGTTTTCATTAAATAAATTTGAAAATTTCAGTTTATTTAATTCTTCTTCCGTAAAACTACCTCCATCTGATTCAAATTTATCCATTGCCGAATCAGTTACATAATAACTTTGAGGTATATTTTGCTGATTTTTATATATTTTAGAATAATATACGTTAAAATACATATTTTCTTTATATAAATTTGTTTTTTTATCGGTAAGTTCTGCTTGGAAAAGTGATACATTACCTTCCCTATCCACACCCAATATATCTTTTATATATTCGGCAGGTAGTACCGGTATTTTATCTTGAAGTGAATAAAATCTTATCATTTTTTCACATATATAATAAGATTTCTTTATATCATAAAAGAATGAATTTGTATGGAAAATGTTGTGAGAATTTACTTTACAAATCATTAATTCTACAACCAACAGTACTAAAATTAAATTATTAAAACACAAAACAATATGTTTTGTATAATTATTAGCTTTCCGTGTTAAATTCTTTAAAAGGTAACTTACCATAATTAAATACGGATATAAAATTAATATTGTAATTAAAAATTTTACATTTTCATTTGATAACCAAAATAAATTAGAAACATAATAATCATTACCGGTAATTAACGAATAAATTGCCGCAATTAATGAAATTTGCATAAATAAAGGAAACAATATCTTTTTAAATTCGTTCCTTTTAATTGCAATAATGCTTGTCAGAACAGTTAAAATAATTGATGTAGCCCAATATATCCAATATTTAACCACATATATATTTAAAAATGATATTGAAAAATCTTTTAATATAGAACGAATTGATTCTCCGGAAAAATTATTAAAACACATAAGAGGATTATATTTATCCGAAGTAACAAATAATATTATTCCTATAAATAAACAAATTACGGGAATAAAGAATTTTTTATCCAAATTAAATACTAAAGATTTTTTAAAATTCTTGTTTTTAACAATTTTACTAATAAGTAAAGCTATAACATTATAGATTATAAGAAGAATAGTTAAAACTACCAAAGATGTATAAATAAGTTCAATTGAAGTTCCTGCAATAAATCCGCACAAACTTACAGCTAAAAGTTGAAACCAATTTGTTTTCTTTATTTTTAAATTTGTTGCTAAGTATATATAATATAAAAAAATACCGTAAAAAATAAGTGAAAAAGAGTATTTGTAATAAACAAAATTAAATAAATTTATTTGTGCATTTTGAATATATATATCTAAAACATAATATATTGCAATAACAGCATAAATCAAAGCAAAATTTAATTTGTTTTTAAAATATATTGAAGAAAATTTTGTTAATATTAATAATGTAATAACAGTAAAAATACCTTTAATAATACCTTCAGGTATCCCAATAAAATCTGCCGGATGTAATCCCATTGCATGAGGTATTCCCCAAGATAATAATTTAGAAACAAATAATCCGAAATATCCGCCTGCAATTATAAAATTAAATTTTAAACAATCAAAAACAGTTTCGTTTTCTATGGAATACATATCCCAAGATATATCATAATCAACAAAACTTGCGTTCATTCCCCAAAATGCAGACATAAAAATAATAAATAAAGAACTCAAAAAAATAATTATAAAAGGCATTTTAAATTTACTAATCATACTATCTCCTTATAATTAATTTATAAATGTTATTTTATTAATATTTCGCTAACAAAGCTAATATAACAACAATATTTTTTATAGTCAATAAATTCATTAACCTTAAACTATTATTATATTTCAACGATTAACGGGAATTTTTCTACTTCAAGTTTATATATTGCTTCTGTACCTAAATCTTCAAAAGCAATAATTTCGCATTTCTTAACTTTTTCAGAGAGTAATGCCGCTATTCCGCCATAGGCGGTAAAATATTTTGCTTTTTTTTCTTTTATTATTCTTTCAACATCCTTACATCTTCCGCCCTTACCGATGGTCGCCAATAGACCCTGTTTATAAAATTCTATTGCGTATTTATCCATTCTGCCTGCCGTCGTAGGCCCTATCGAACCTATGATTTCACCTTGTTTATTAGGGCAGGGCCCCGCATAAAATATTATGCCGTCTTTTATCGGGATGGGAAGTTCCTCGCCTCTTGAGAGCATTTCAAACATTCTTTTATGCGCCATATCTCTTGCAACATATATTTCGCCCGTTAATAAGAATTTCTCGCCCTGTTGTAATTTTTTTAGGCTTTCTATATCATCTGTTTTAATTTCTTTTAATACTTCTGAAGAGGTTTCTATTTCTTTAAATTCGGGTTTTTGAGATACATAATTTATTATCCCGCCCTTTATTATACATTTTGCAGTCCTATCTGAGTGGCAGTTTACTGTTATACCAACGGGCATACAGGCAATATGCGTAGAAAAGGTTTTTACTCTTACATCTAATACATAATTTTCCCCGTATTTGCTTTTATATTTTGAGTTTACGCAATCCTTTATTTTTTCGCCCAATTGATTTTCACTGGTAGTAAAATCATCACAAATAAATGCCTCTTTAGATAAGAGCAATGCTTTATCTGCCGTTCCCCCTATCCCGATACCTATAAACATCGGCGGGCATGAGTTTTCCTCTGCCTCGAAAATCAATTTGGCACACTCTTTTATAAGTTCATCTTCCCCTATTGACGGCAATACCATTGATAATTTAGATTTATTCTCACTCCCTGCTCCTTTAATCAAAACACTTATTTTAATCTCATCACCTTCAATATGTTTTGTATAAATAATTACGGGAGTATTAGTTTTTGTATTTGTTCTGTCAAATACGGCATTTTTAACAACAGATTTTCTAAAGAAGTTATCCTTATAACATTTTTCAACTGCTTTATTAATGCAATCTTCTAAAATCCCGCCTTTTATTACTGTTTCATGCCCAATTTTGACAAAAATAATGACCTGTCCCGTATCCTGACACAGCGGGAGTTTTTTCTCATATGCAGTTTTGGCATTTAAAAGAATGTTTCTTAAAATATCTTTACAAGGGTTTTGAGCCGTTTGATATGCACCGTAAATTTTGTCATACACATTATTATTAAGGCAGATATTGGCATCAAAGCACAATTTATAAACCGCTTGTTCTATTAAACCTGTTGAAATTTCAATCATAATTTAATAATATAATTTTGTATAAAGAATGTAAAGTATAAATGGATATTGGTTTATGCCCCATTTTTTAATAAATTCCGAAAATATTCAAAATAATTTCGTAAATGTTTCAGATGCTGACCTTTATAAGCACCTTGTAAAGGTTTTAAGGATTAGAAAAGGCGAAAAGGTTTTATTTCTTGATGAGAACGAAATTCAATATGAGACAACAGCTTATGAAATTTCGCAAAACTCTTTATTATGCAAAATAAATAAGCAGTATAAATCACAAAGAAAGCTTAATTTAAAACTATATATAGCGCAGGCGGTTTTAAACTCAGATGCCCAAATAAGTGCAATCCAAAAGGCAACAGAATTGGGTGTAAAAGGAATTATTCCGTTATATACCGATAATTGTGCGGTTAAAGAATCGGTTATTAAAAATAAAATCGAAAAGTGGCAAAAGATTGCATATGAATCGGTCAAACAGTGCGAAAGAGCAGATATTCCAAAGGTATATGAGTGTACAACCCTTGAAAATGTTGTTAAAAACTTTGAACAAATAATTATCTTTGCAGAGCATTCGGCACAATCGGATTTTATGAGTTATGTTAAAGAACATAAAATTGATAAAACCAAAGATATTCTGGTTATAATAGGCCCAGAGGGCGGATTTTCGGATAGAGAATTTAAAATGTTTCAGGATAAAAACCTGCCTTTAATTACATTGGGAAATTTAATATATAGAGCGGATACGGCATTAACGGCAGGGCTTATTTCTGTTATAATCGGTGTTAATTATGAATAAATTTATAAAAATAATAGAAAATGATGAAATATTAAATAAAATAAAACCTTATCTTAAGGAGGTTCAAGCATACATTATAGGCGGATTTATAAGAGACGTTATAATGGGAAAACATTCCGTAGACAGGGATTTAATTATATTAACAGAAGATATTGAACTATTTTCTAAAAATCTTGCCGATAAGTTAAATGCTTATTTTATTGTTCTTGATGAAGAAAATAAAATATACAGGATAATGATGCCCGATAAAATTAATTATATTGATATAACTGAACCCATAGAAGGCGATATTAATAAAGATATCAACAGGCGGGATTTAACAATTAACGCAATCGCTTATGATATCAACCATAAAAGTTTTTATGACCCTTTAAACGGAATTAAAGATATTAACAACAAAAAAATTAAAGGAATTTCCAAAGAAAATTTTATTGATGACCCTTTAAGACTATTAAGGATATTTCGTTTTTACTCAAAAACAGGGTTTGAAATTGATAAAAGCCTTATAAATTTAGTAAAAGAACTGCATAAAAAAATCCATGAGCCTGCAAAAGAGCGGATTATAACCGAACTGCTTAAGATGTTTGAAGGTAAATACTGCGATGAAGCACTTTTAAAACTTGAGCAGACAGGTCTTTTGGAAGAACTTTTACCGATTTATACAGAGGTAAAAAAAATTCCGCCAAACTCGCACCACCACTTGGATTTAATTCATCACCTTATTGAAACTGTAAGACAAATTCAAATAATATATGAAATTTCCACAGGAGAAGTAAAAGATTACTTAGATGAACTGTTTTTAGGCGGAGAAAAAAGAATTGCATTTCTTAAATTTGCAGGTTTTCTGCATGATATAGGCAAGCCCTCCTGCTGGACAATCGAAGAAGATACAGGCAGACATCGGTTTATAAAGCATGATGAAATCGGCTCTAAGCTTGTTGTTCCTATTTTAAAGGATTTAAAATTTTCCAAAAAACAAACGGATTATATAAAAACACTTATAAAATATCATATATATCCATCTATGCTTGTAAGTGCGCCGGATGCTAATGATAAGGCATATTTAAAGTTCTATCGCAAAATGGAGGGGGTCGTAATTGATGTTATAATCCTTGCAATGGCGGACAGGTTATCCGCCAGAGGCGAAAAAGTAACCGAAAAAATGGTTGAAAATAATATAAATAACCTTACAAAGCTTTTAAATGACTACTTAGAGCAAAGAAAAAAAATAAAACCCATAGAAAAACTTCTTGACGGAACGGATATTATGGAAATACTCCACATTGAACAAGGACCGAAATTGGGCGAAATCATAAAAGCTTTAAATGAGGCTCAAATTTCATCAGAAGTTAATACTAAAGAGGAAGCGATTGATTTTGTTATTAAAAATTTTAGTATCAAATCTTAATAAGAAGTAACAGGATTTTTGCAAAAAAAACAGGTTTTAAATATAATTTTATATAAAAGAGGTAAAAATATGAATTCAGTTGTAATAGTAGGAAGAGCGGGACAAGACCCTGAAGTTAAATACTTTGAATCGGGGAAAGTAAAGACAACATTTTCGGTTGCCGTTTCAAGATGGGATTACAAAAGCAAAGCCGAAACAACGGATTGGTTTAATATAGAATTATGGGATAAATCTGCTGAAATAGCAGGTGAATATGTAAAAAAAGGCCGTCAGGTTTGTATAGACGGTCGTTTGGTTTCAAATAAATGGACCGGTGCTGACGGCGAACAGAAAGAAAGATTTGTAATCCGTGCAAATTCTATGAGATTGCTCGGAAGTAAAAACGAGAACTAATTTATGAATACATCTAATTATATTGCTGTTATCGCAGATGATTTAACGGGAGCTAATGATACGGCATTACAGTTTTTTTTGCAGGGTGCATCCACGCAGGTTTCTTTCGGAGAAGATATTACTCTGGATGAATCTTTAAATACCGAAGTCTTTGCCGTTTCTACGGAATCAAGAAATATTTCTAAAGAATCCGCCTGTGAAAAAGTAAAAAATACAGCCGAAAATATTATAAAAAAATACGGATTTGAATATGTTTATAAAAAAATGGATTCTGTTTTAAGAGGCAACATTGCGGATGAAATTACGACACTTATAAACACTCTTGAATATGATTGCGCCGTTATATTTCCCGCATTTCCCAATGAAGGCAGAACAACAATAGGCGGTTTTCATTTGATTAAAGGAATTCCGCTTCAAAGGACGGAAGTTTCCCGTGACCCTGCTTTTCCTATAACAGAATCAAACATTGTAAACATATTAAAAAATCAATTACCTGAAGAGCGGGCTAACTTAGTTGATTTAATAACTCTTGATACGATTATGAAAGGGGCAGGGCCTATCCTGACTAAATTAAATGAATTAATATCAAAAGGGAAAAAACTCATTGTTGCAGATGCCGTTTCAACAACGGATATGGAGCAGATTGCGTTAGCGATTTCAAAATGCAGTTATAAAATACTTCCTTGCGGTTCAGCGGGCGGAGCGCAGGCTTTAAGTAAAATTTGGCACCCCGACAGCGATGAAAATTCATACTGCCACCCTGAAATACCCTCTGTGCCGAAATTAATTATTTCAGGCAGTGCAACGGATTTAACCGCATCACAAATTAAAAAACTTCAAGATTTTGACGATTTTGACAATACTTATTTCATTGCAATTAAGCCTGAAAATATTTTCTCTGATGATTTTGAGCAAATTGCCCAAAGAATTATTGATAATCTTGTAAAAGATAATATTGTTGTAGTTCACTCATCTTCATTAATTGAAAATACAGAGGAGTTAAACTCACTGCTGATAGAGCATGAATTAACGAAGGAAATATTTATATCCAAAATTTGCGATTATTTAGCTGGAATTACAAGGACAGTTCTGGCTGAAAAACAAGCTATACTTATAACCGTCGGAGGAGAAACCTCTTATAAATGCTTAAGAGCAATAGGGAGCAGAAACCTGCAGATTTTAGATACTGTTGCGCCTGCAATCCCTCTAGGTGTTGACCATAAAGGAAGGTTAATCGTAACGAAATCAGGTAATCTCGGAACTTCTAATACCTTAATTGATATAGTAAAATATTTTGAACAGGATAAATAATGAAAAAAACAGCAATAACCCTTGGCGATCCTAACAGTATTTCACCTGAAATCATAATTAAATCATTAAATTTTCTTGATTTGCCGAAAGAAAATATTATTTTAATCGCAAATTACAATGTACTTAACTATTACAGCGAAAAATTTAATCTTTCTTTGGAAAAAGATTATGAAATTATTGAAATTCCATATAAAAAAGAGGATATAAAAATAGGCGAAGAAACGGAAGAAGCGGGCGAGTTTTCGTTCTGCGCTTTAAAAACCGCCTGTGATTTAGCGGTTGAAAATAAAATAAATGCAATTGTTACAGGCCCTGTTTCAAAAAATGCATTAAATATGGCAGGTCATCACTACAGCGGGCAGACGGAAATTCTGGAACAATACCTTGCAAATTCAAACCAGCAGGCAGAAATGCTTTTTATAGGGTCTGATTTTTCAGTTATGCTTTTAACAAGGCACATTCCGTTAAAGGATGTTCCTTTTGTTCTTTCAAAAGAAATGATTTTTAATAAAGTAAAAGTATTAAATACGGCATTTAATCTTCAACTGGGCATTTCAAATCCGAAATTTGCCATATGTGCATTAAATCCGCACGCAGGCGAAAAGGGAGTAATCGGGGAGGAGGAAATAAATATTATTATCCCTGCGGTTAAATCATTGCAGTCAACAGGTATAAATATAGAAGGTCCGTTCCCGTCCGATACTTTATTCACAAAATGTTTGGAGGAAAAATGCGATTATGATTGTTTTATAGCGCTATATCATGATCAAGGGTTAATCCCCGTTAAGTTATTGGAGCGGGGTAACTGTGTAAATACAACAATAGGGCTGAATATATTAAGAACATCTCCTGCCCATGGCACTGCGTTTGATATTGCGGGAAAAATGACAGCCAACCCCGACAGTATGATAAGAGCAATAGAATTGGCAATAAAATAGGTAAATTATGGAAAAGAAAAAAACAATTTGCATATATTGTTCATCTAGCAATCATCTGCCGGAGAAATTTTATGAAATTTCCCGTCAATTAGGAGAAAAAATAGGCAGAAATAACTACAATATGGTTTATGGCGGAACGGTTGTCGGAATGATGGGTGTTATAGCCGATACTGCTTCTAAATTCGGTGCCGAAGTAACGGGAGTTATTCCTGAAAGGATTGAATCTTTCGGTTTAAAACATCCTTCTCTTGCTAAAGTAGTAGTTACAAAAGATATGAGAGAGCGAAAAGCGACAATGGAAAAGCTCGCTGATGCTTTTATTGCCATGCCTGGCGGGTTCGGCACTTTTGAAGAAGTATTTGAAATCCTTGTTGCTAAACAATTAGGCTATCATGATAAACCCGTTATCTTTATGAATTTTGATAATTATTACTCTAATCTTTTTAAAATGTTTGATACTATTTATCAAAACAAGTTTGCTAAAGAAGAAACAAAAACTTTATACCATATTTCCGATAATCTTGATGAAATGTTTGAATATTTAAAAACATATGAGCCTGAAGAATTTGTTTTAAAATGGTAGTTATTTCAGCAGTTCAAACAGTTCTTTATTTTTATTTTCCTGACTTTTGTTCCAATCCACCGTGCATATTACGGAGGCAGATATAATTTGCTTTATCGGGTACTTTTTAATGCAATCCCAAGAGGATTCTATAAGTTCCTGTTTATTAACGTTCTTTTTTAATTCAGCCATAAATTTATCTTTTTTTGTTTGGTCGATTTCAAGATTATTAATAACTTTCTGCATTTCGGTAAAATATCCGTCTAAAAACGCATCATAAAACATATTTTTATCGTTTTCGGTGTAATTATAAGCAAATACGGAGTTTGCCGTTAAAAGAAATATAATAAAAAAAATAAAACTTCTCATAAACTGTCCTTTTGAAGATATTATTACCCGCATTAAAAAATTTTTTATTCCCCTTATGAGTAAGTCATGGCGATAAAAAAGAGTTTTTATGATAAAATTTTTTTGTAGCTGTACAAAAAGAATGGAGATAAAAATGAAAGAACTTTCATCACTTCAAATCGAAAGATTAAAATATCAGCCGAAACTCCCAAGCTCATTAGCAGGCGGTATAAATAATCTTACAATGACGGAAGGAAATAAAACAGAATCCGTTAAAGACCAAGAACAGATTAAAGAATTATTTAAAAATACATACGGCAAACCCGTTGTAACTTTCAACACTTCAAATAATAAAGAAGTAAGCGAAAAAAGAAATATCGGTGTAATATTATCAGGCGGACAGGCACCCGGCGGACACAATGTCATTGCAGGGTTATATGATGCCTTAAAACAAGCAAACAGCGAAAATAAATTATACGGATTTTTAGGCGGGCCGTCGGGTATTATTGACGGCAAATACATTGAATTTACCGATGAAAAAATTAACGCATACCGTAATACGGGCGGTTTTGATATTATAGGTTCGGGCAGAACAAAGCTTGAAACGGAAGAACAGTTCCAAAAAGCTTGGCAGGTTTGTAAAAACTTAAATATTACAGGTGTTGTAATAATTGGCGGAGATGACTCTAATACAAACGCAGCAATGCTGGCTGAATGGTTTGTAAACCACAATGCAGGCATTCAAGTTATAGGATGTCCCAAAACCATAGACGGCGACCTCAAAAACGACCAAATAGAAATCTCCTTCGGATTTGATACCGCTACAAAAACATACGCAGAACTTGTAGGCAACATCTTAAGAGATGCTAACAGTGCTAAAAAATATTGGCACTTCATTAAATTAATGGGCAGAAGCGCAACTCACGTAGGGCTTGAAGTTGCACTTCAAACTCAGCCGAATATTACTTTAATTTCGGAAGAAGTTGAACAAAAGAAAATGTCTTTAAAACAAATCGTTGATAATATGACTGAAATTGTTGCAAAAAGAGCGCAAATGGGCAAAAACTTCGGTATTGCTTTAATCCCTGAAGGCTTAATTGAATTTATACCCGAAATTAAATCAATGATTTCAAACTTAAACGATACCTTAGCTGCTCTTGAAAATGATAATAACTATAAAAATGCAGAAGAAAATGCTAAGTTTGAAATTATAAAAGGTAAATTAAATTCAGACGACAGCGCAGTATTTTCTTCGCTTCCCACTATGATTAAACAGCAGTTATTAATGGATAGAGACCCCCACGGAAACGTTCAGGTTTCTAAGATTGAAACAGAAAAGCTTTTAATTGAAATGGTAAGCGCAAGATTAAACGAAATGAAAAAGCAAGGCACATATAATGGTAAATTCTCGGCTCAATGCCATTTCTTCGGATATGAAGGCAGATGTGCGTTCCCGTCAAACTTTGATGCCGACTATTGCTACTCATTAGGTTATAATGCATTTGCTTTATTAAAATTCGGGTTAACAGGCTACTTATCATCAGTTAAAAACCTTTCCGCCAGCGCAAGTAAATGGGTTGCAGGCGGTGTTCCTTTAACAATGATGATGAATATGGAAAAACGTCACGGCGAATTTAAACCCGTTATTAAAAAAGCACTTGTTGAACTGAATGGCCCCGTATTTAAAGAACTTGAAAAAAACAGAACCTCTTGGGCTTATGAAGATAAATACATATTCCCCGGTTCTATTCAATATTTTGGGCCCTCTGATGTTTGCGATATAACAACGGAAACATTAAAACTTGAAAACTCCGCTAAATTAACGGCTGTGTAAATCAAACATATAAAAATCGGGGCAGAAAATACCTGCCCCGATTTTTTAATACTTTAAAAGGAAATCTGTTACATTACATTTTGGAAGTGTAAAATGACCCGTGCTTCCAGCTAATCCAATATGTCTATAGAAGTTGTCAGATTCAAAGTTGCCGCTCACTATGTTTAATGTGCCTTTCAAACCTTTATTGTAGCTTTCAATTGAACATTGTTTACATAATTCTAATCCTGCACCTCTATATCTGGGAGTGTTTTGCGACTTACTGCCGTATAGATTCTTAATATCATAAACTATTTCAGATTTGTCTAACTCATATCTACCAGCCGTTACACTTCCAATTCTTTCAAAGTCATTTCCATTCTTAACATATATGCTAAATTTTTCATTAATAGAACCATTATTTATATAGTTACTTTTTGTTATAAATGCATCAGTTTCATTTCCTGTTTGTCTATCTAAAACCTTTGTTTTTCTAATAACACGTTGCTCGTTTATTTCCATATTTTCATCAAATGCATATCTTTTATTCAATTCAGATATTGCTTTTTCTGTAGTTAAATCAAAATCTGATATCGTTTGATAAAGTTTTCCTTGTTGATCATAATTATTAATAATATCATTTTTATAATCTATATGGGTATACCCTTGAAATTTGCCATTATTATCGTAATTAAATATTTTCTTCCCATTGTTATTTAAAATCCTGCTTATTTTGCCGTCAGAATTATAAATATATTCATTATTATCGATAAGTATCATCTTTTTACAACTAGATGAACCAACTAGTTTTCCATTTTCATAGTTTTTATATGTAGTTGTTTTATCGGGATTTTTTATTATACTTTCTTTGATTAAGCCGTTTTCATCATATTTAATTTGAATTTCTGTACCGTCTTTTTTTGTAATTGATATAGGTTTTCCGTTTTCATTTTTTATTATTTCGGGTTTTATTTCTGCCTTTTGGTCGATTTTTGGCTCTGCTTTTACTTCTGCCTTGGGCTCTGCTTTTGGCTCTGCCTTGGGTTCAGCTTTTACTTCTGCTTTAGGCTCTGCTTTTGGCTCTGCCTTGGGTTCAGCTTTTACTTCTGCCTTGGGCTCTGCTTTTACTTCTGCTTTAGGTTCGGCTTTTACTTCTGCCTTGGGTTCAGACAGTTTTTCCATCTGCACTTCTTCTTGGTTTACCACAGGTTTTTTTATCCCTAAATTTACTAAGAACTCGCCGTTTGTAAAAGCTTTAAATGATTGACCTGCTGCTTTTGGGGCATTTTTGATACATGCACTCGTTGCTTCTAACGAGTTCATACTTTCAGCACCTTCTATACCGGCGCCCTTTGCGGCTGCTTTAGCTCCTGCAACAGAGCCGACAAGAACACTTGTTCCCGTTCCTATACCCTGCCATGCCTGTTTCGCCTCATCATCTGTTGTGGCTGTATGCGCCTTATATGCACTTACACCAAGCTGAACAGCCCCGCCTAAAACACCTGCCGTAATTAATAATGGTGCTATTGCTCCGCCTGTTGCGACAGTTAAAGCACTAATTCCTACTATTGAAGCAATTCCTATTACTAAATTTTTTGGCGATTTAAACATATTTGTTATAGGGGCAATCAGCCCTTTGCCGAAATTAATCATTTTATCTTTAAAAGAAATTTTCCCGTCATCTTTTGAATAATCGAATTTATCTTCGGTTAATTGAGTTTTTAATTTATAATTACCTGAAGGAAGAGTATTACCTCTGTTTACAACCGGTTGGTTTGCAATATTTTTAAATTGTTCAGGTAAATTTGTTGTATTAAAGTTTACACTCATAAATCACCCTTTTTCTTGTTTTTGTTATGTATAAATAAAAAATTCTCAGCAGAAAAAATTGCCTCAACCCCCCCCCGAAAGAGTTTCAGCTATAATTCAATAATATATTATTTTTTTAGATTTACAATTCTTAAAAATTTACTTCATTGTGATAATTCGTTTTATAACATCACTTCATGGCTTTTCGTAAAATTTTGTTCGGATTTTTTTAAATTTTTTCACAAATCAATAAACATTCTCTAATACCTTGTTCATATACAGGTTGAAAAAAATTATATCTGTATTTATATTCTGAAGTCTCCATAATTTTTTCTACCATGGGTTTTAATTGGTAAAAATCATTACAATTATGATATATACTCAATAATAATACAGGTGCTTGTTTTCTTATTGTTTCTTGTGCGCCCCTTAATAAGTTTGGTTCAAATCCTTCCACATCTGTTTTTATCAAACCTATTTTTAAATTATGTTTTTTCACATAGTTATCTAATGTTGTAATTTGAACTTTTTCATTTCCCTTATCGGAGGAAACTCTTGAGGCTATTCCTAAAATACAGCTGTAGTTAATATATGAAGTTTCTTCCTTATCACCAAGCCCAATATTTTCTATTAATACATTATCTGCATTATTTAATAAAATTGTCTTTTTACATATTTCAAAATTATTTTTGACAGGTTCAAAACTTATTATTTTATTTGTTGGAAAATTTTTACTGAAAACAATGGCAGAATCGCCAATATTTGCACCGGCATCAATAATAGCACCGTTAATTGCATTTTTATTTTGTAATGTATTAATTCCGTGTTTGTACAAAAAGACAGAAGATTCAAAATAATTAACGGGTAAAATATAATCTTGCCATTTAAAATAATCCTCGCAAACTTCTATTTCTTTTTCAAATTGAAGAGTTTTGTCAAGTTCCTCAAGTTCTTCTTTTGTATAAATTTCATAAGGTTTGGGTCTTTTACCCAAGTCTTTTTCATACTTAAGAACTCTTGCATTTCGTTTTAAGATTTTATCCAGATTATTTTTTGCGGTTTCATCAAGATTATTGTATAGATTTCTTACCAATAATTTATCTTTAGGATTATCACTTTCATATATTTTGTGTATTTCAGGCGAAGAAAGAACACATCCTGAATTGTTTAATGCCTCTATTCTCCTCAATAAACAACGTTCAATAGTGGAACATTTAATTTTTTTACTTATTTTCAAACCTAATATATTAAATTCTTTATGTATTAACTGTATGTTGCCGTTATTATCATAATCATAAGTATTATTGAAAGAGAACAATTTTTTTAACAATTTTTTAACCTTTGTTTTTACCCCCCCCCCGGGCAAGAATTTTCATTTACCTCAAGACTATAGTTCATATTAACTCCTTTCACTCATAAATTATAATTATCTTACCTCGCTGATTTTATTTATTCAAGATAAAGATTAGATTCTATATATAACGTAGTTATGTAATTTAAAAAATTATTATGATATAATTTTTCAAGGAAAAAAAATGGATATTGATTATAAAAAAATAAAATTAGTAATATGGGATTTAGATGAAACTTTTTGGAAAGGAACAATTTCTGAAGGTGAAGTAGTCGAAATTCCGCAAAATATTAAACTTGTTGAAAACCTTGCAAAAAGAGGGATTGTAAATTCCATTTGTTCTAAAAATAATTTAGAAGAAATAAAAAAAGAGTTTAAAAAAGATAAATACAATAATTGTTACGAATACTTTGTTTTTAATTCAATTGATTGGTCTGCAAAAGGTCAAAGAATTTCTAAAATGATTGCCGATATGCAATTAAGAGATGAGAATGCTTTATTTGTTGATGATAATTTAAGCAATCTTAATGAAGCAAAATATTACTGTAAAAATATTCAAATCATAACCCCGGATAAACTTATTGAACTTGTAAATAATATTGAAAATATAGGTAAAGATGACACTACTCTAACAAGGCTGAAACAATATAAAATATTGGAACAAAAGTTTATTTCAAAAAAGTCTGCATCAAGCAACGAGGAATTTTTAAAATCTTCAAACATAATTGCAATAATAAATAATAATTGTTTAGATGAAGAAGAACGGCTTTATGAAATATGTATAAGAACAAATCAAATGAATTTTACCAAAAACAGAGTGTCTCAAGATGAATTACATAAAACACTGACAAATAAAGACTACAACTGCGGTTATGTAAAAGTTTATGATAATTTTGGTGATTACGGAATAGCAGGTTTTTATGCTTTGAATAAAACAACAAATGAACTTGAACATTTCTTATTTTCTTGTCGAATACTTGGCATGGGAGTTGCTCAAAGCATTTATAAATATTTAAATTGTCCTAAAATTAATATAAAAGGTGAAGTTACGGAAGATTTAGATATTGAAAATAAAAAATTATATGTGACTATCCGTAAAAGTAGCGAAAAAGATACAATAAAAAATAAAAAATCGAATAAAAAATTAAAAATATTATTAAAAGGTGCTTGTGATTTAGGAAGTACAATACAATATTTTCAGGGTGCAGAAATTGATACGGAATTTCCGCATGCAAATAATGACGGTGTTCATACTATCGGAAGGGAATCTTTAATACAAACCGTTCAGGCGCATAAATTTACAGACGAAGAAAAAGAAAATGTCTTAAAATTAACACCCTTTATGCATAGAGAAGATTTTGCAACAAATATTTATTCGGATAAATATGATGTTGTTGTTTTATCATTAATTATGGAAACAACAAAATGTTTATATAAACATAAACCGAATATCTCTGGGGGGGGGGGAATTTATCGTTCCCTTTTGCTTTACAGAGTTTCCGCTAACTGATAAAACAAAAAATTCAATATATTTAAGTAAAAATTTTAATTTTCACTATGGATTTTTCCCGACAAAAGAAGAACTTGACAGAATCTGCGAAGAATTTACCTGTATAGGACTTCCGACTCCTCAAAATGTTTTAGATAATTTGCTTTATATAAGAAAACATATGAATCCTAAAACAAAATTAATTGTTATTTTAGGCTCTGAAATAGATTATGAGAACACAAAAGGCCCCGGATATTCAAAATGCGCTGAATTAAATAAAATAATTAATAAACTGCTTAAAGAAAATATGTCCGATATTCCTAATATTGAATTTGTGAATATTACGGATTTAATAACATGTCAAAGTGATTTTACTGATTGTCCTAATCATTTTACAAGGCATGTATATTTTAAACTGGCTCAGGAAATAATCAAACATTTCCCTAATAAAACACTTACAGCTAAATGTTCAAGATTAAAACTTATCGGAGAAATAATTCATTTACAATTTAAAATATGTTCTTCAAAACTAAAGTTATTAATGTCTAAAAAACGAAAAATTCATTACTGGCGAAAAATAAAAGGGCAAGAAAATGATATTGCGAGCATAAAAACTTTGTTAAAAAATATTCATTAATAATAAATTAACAATATAAGCATAATTATATAATAAACTAAATTCCAATAGTTTTTAGTCCTTCAAACTCGCCGATAACTTTGCATTCAAAATCTTTACTTCCCATAGCCGTCATTTGAGCAAGTACAGCGCCTAATATTGCCTCTAATTGCGCAACAGGGAGCATATTAACGGGAAGTTCTCTCATATTATATTTAATCCTTAAAGTGTCCTGCAAGGCTTTACAGTCTATAGGGGTTCTGTCTCTATAAGCATAGCAATTTCCCATTACTTTTTTCATATTGTCGGTATCAAATCGGAATATATCAATACCTTTATCACTCAGTTCTTTAAAATACTCGCTTCCACGGGAAGAAAACCTGTTTGTCCAGTCTTCACGATTAATCATTTTTTTATCAAAGTTTACCAAATCATAAGTTCTGGAGTTGTATTTCCATTTGTGGCTGAGCATAACTTCATTTTCAGGGATTGAAACCATAATAACGGCATTTTGCTTTCCTGCAAAGTTATCCAGAAAATAATTAACATCGCTCATTGAAAAGAGTTTATCAAGCATAATTACATGCATATCAGCATCTATAACAGCCACGGCAGATTCAATAGTACTAAGCCCGCCAAGCGATATACCTATAAATGAAACTTTTGAATTTTTATCTTTTATAATGTCCATAAATAAAATCTTTTATGCTACTATTATAAAGGAATTATATCGGAGAGTAAAATATGTTTACGGTAGATAAAGAAGAAATTCTAAAAGGACTTGATAATTTATCAAAACCGTCTGTATTGGTAATTGGGGATATGGCAATAGATGAAATGGTATACGGCACAACTGACCGTATGAGCCGTGAAGCCCCCGTACTTATTTTGCGCCACTATAATACAAAAATTATTTTAGGCGCAGCTTCAAATGCCGCACATAACTTAGCAGCCTTAAACGGCGGGAAAGTCAGTGTTATTGGGCTTTACGGTGATGATTATTATGCTCCGATACTTTTAAATACCTTTAAAGATGCGGGAATAAATACGGAATATATGGTAAAAGCACCTGAACGTGCCACAACAGTTAAATCAAGAATATCAGGTTCATGCTCGCAATCCGTTACCCAGCAGATTGTAAGAATTGACCGTGAAACAATTGACCCATTAACGGCGGAAACCGAAAATAAAGTTTTAGAACAAATTGAAAAAGCAATACCAAAACATGATGCCGTTATTTTATCGGATTATAATATCGGAATATTAACTGATAAGGTTATTGCTAAAGCAATTGAACTATGCAAAAAATACAATAAAATCATTGTTGTTGATTCTCAAAAGGATTTAAACAGGTTTGAAGGAGTAACTTCAATGACTCCTAACCAGCCTGACACAGAAAAATTTGTCGGATTTTTTATTAAAGATAAAGAATCGCTTGAAAAAGCAGGAAAAGAAATGCTTAATAAGACCAAAGCGGAATCCGTACTTATTACTCTTGGCGGTGACGGAATGGCTTTATTTGAACAAGACGGAAGCTATGAAAAAATCCCCGTTTTCAATAAAACGGATGTATTTGATGTTACGGGTGCAGGTGATACCGTTGTTGCCACATATACTCTTGCTATGGCTGCAGGTTTTAGCAAAAAAAATGCAGCAATCCTCGGTAATCTTGCCGCAAGCATTGTTATAAGATATTTTGGATGTGCAACAACCACTATTGAAACATTAAAATCCGTTTTGGATAAAATGGATATGAACTCATTTAACATTAAAGTTTAGGAGATATTATGAAGAAATTAAAACTAACCGATTATATAATAATACTTGGAATTATTGTCCTTGTTGCCGTAGGTTCTTTAGCCGTATTTAAAAAGAAAAACTTTTCAAATCTGCCTATAGAAAAGGAAGTTACGGTTAATTTTGAAGTTTTCTTTAGAGGTGTAACCATCTCAGGCGACAAAGCCCCGTTCGCTCAAGGCGAAGATGCTTTTATTACAATAAGAAATGTACCTTATACAAAATTAAAAATTAAAGCTTTAGACGGCAGGCCAAGAATGGCGGTTGTCCCTGCTAACAATAAAGAAGGATTTACCGTTATTCCTGATATTACTACTCCTGATTTATATGACTTTGTTGTAAGACTTGAAGATAAAGCAAAGAAAACTCCTGACGGATATGTAGCAGGCGGAAACAAGCTTAAAATGGGAATTCCTGTTGTTATTGAAGGCGAAACATATAAATATTCAGGCACTATTTCTAACATTTATGAGGTTGAAGAAACTGAAAATCAACAATGAAACTTTTAAACTCAACAATATTTGATTTATTAAATTCGGGATTAAAATTTATTCAGGATAAACTTGATAATATAAGACAAAACAGCCTTATATTATCAAATATAGATTATTTTATTTTATTTTTTGTTATTTTAACTTTAGTCGTTTCAACCGCTGCGCAGACAAACTTTATAGGGATTATCTCTGCTTTTGTTCCTATATTGGTTATCGTTAAAATGTTAATAACAAAAGGCGAAAAAATCGAACTTGAACGGTGGAATTTTTATTTATTAATATACTTATTAATATGTTTGATTTCTAATTTCACCTCATCAATGCCTGCGCAGAGTTTTTACGGCTTTATGAAAACTGTAATATATTTTGCTTTTTATTTCGGGATGTGCCAATTTTTAAAGAATAATAAAAAATTTATCCCCGTTGTTTTGTGTGCAATTTCAATTTTAATTAGTGTTGAAAGTTTTATAGGACTTTTTCAAAATTATATTGGAGTAGAAAATATATCCACTTGGCAGGATACCAGCTATGTAAACGCAGAAGATATTCTGGCAAGGGTGTACGGAACTTTACAACCATATAACCCCAATCTATTCGGAGGCTGGCTTATTGCAGGTTTCCCTGCTCTAATCTATCTTTGCGGAAAAGCAATCAGCAATAAAAAAACAATATCGGCTTGTATATGGGGAATATGCTCTTTAATTTGCGCTTATACCATATTTTTAACGGGCTGCAGAGGCGCATATCTTGCTTTATTTACAATATTTTTAGGTGTTTTAATTTGTATATATAAAAAAATTAAAGCATATACAGGGATTTTAGCGGGGCTTATTGTTTTATTTATTGCACTAAACCACGGAATTTTTAAAAGATTAATGTCTATATTTATTTTGCGTGGAGATTCATCTACCTCTTTCAGAATGAATGTTTATAACTCCGCAATTCAAATGTTTCATGATAACCCCATTTGCGGAATAGGTGTCGGGAATAAAGTCTTTAGAGAAATATACGGGCTTTATATGCTCTCAGGGTTTGATGCATTAAGCTGTTATTCCGTTTTTCTTGAAATAGCCGTAGAAAGCGGAATTTTTGCACTTTTGGCTTATATTTTATTTATAGGCTCAATTTTAATTAATGCAGTAAAGAAATACATTAAAACTTCTGATATATTGCTGTTTATATCAGCAATATCAATTATAGCCGTTATGATACACGGAATTTTTGATACCGTATACTTTAGACCTCAAATCCAGTACGTATTTTGGACAATGACAGCTGTTTTAACGGCATCGTTAAAAGAGGATATTATTAATTCTGATTAACGGGTTCTGATAGGAAATCTTTAGCAAATTCATCAGCTTTAACGGGTTTCCCGTATAAAAATCCCTGAACGATTTGACATCCGATATTTCTTAAAAATTGCGCCTGCTCTTCAAATTCTACACCTTCAGCTACCGTCAGCATATTTAATTGATTTGCCATATTTATAATATTTTGAAGTACAATTTTTCCTTTTGAATCATCAACGGTATCTTTAATAAAACCTCTATCCAGCTTTAATATATCAACATCAAGTTCTCTCAGCATTGTTAAAGATGAATAACCCGTTCCGAAATCATCCATTGAGATTGTAAAACCTAAATCTTTTAACCGCCCGATAACTTCCTTAAATCGTTCTTCATTGTTATAGCAGGCGCTTTCTGTTAATTCAAGTTCCAAATATTTTGGCTCAACCTGATATTTTTGAGTTAAAAGTAATAACTCGCTTATAAATGAATCGTTATTCAGATGAAGTCTTGAAACATTTACTGATATCGGAAACAAATTCAGCCCCTTATTTTTTCGCTCCTGAAGGTAGATACATGCCTGCTCCCAGATGGTTCTGTCCAGTTCAATAACAAACCCGTTTTTTTCAAAGAGCGGAATAAAACTATTAGGCGGAATAATTCCTTTTTCGTGGTGAATCCACCTTACAAGCGCTTCTGCTCCGTACAAGCCCTTGCCGTCAAGGTAAAATTTAGGCTGAAGATACATTTTATATTCTTTATTATTTAAAGCTTTATACATTTCATCTTCAATGATTTTATCCTGCAGAAGTTCAACTCTGATGTTATCATCATAGAACTGATATAAATTTATAACATCACCTTTTATTTTACGGCTTGCAATATAAGCTTTTTCGCACATTTCAGCTATGGAATTTGTCTTATCTTCAATTAAATATATCCCGAAAGAGGGAGTTAATTTAGAACTGATAACTGTTTCCGTATCGGAAATATTTTGTTTCATTTCATTTTCATTGTATATGGAAATTTCATCTATTATTTTTTGAATAAAATATTTAACTATAAAATCCGGTTTTTCATATTTATACAAAATAATATATGAAGCCCCGTAATCCCTTGTGAGTGTACTATTTTCAGTAAGATTTCTTTTGATAATTTCATATATATCTTTTAAAATTTTATCTGCTCTTTCATAGCCGTATAGTTCATTTATGGCTTTAAATCTTGCAATATCCATTGTTATTAGTGCATAATTATCATCTTTATAGTTTTCAAGCAAGTCATCAGCATCAATAATGAATTTATTTTTATTGCCTTCACCCGTAACTTCATCGGTAAAAGCTATTTTATACATTACTTTTTCATTATTTTTAAATAATTTATTACTGTAGAAAATAATTGTTAAAAGCAATATCCCGAATAAAATAACTATTAAAGCAATGCCTATGAGCAGTTTATTAACATGGAGCATAAGTACATCCAAAGGCAGAACGGTCAATACATAATTATCCGATTTTGCAATAGCAGAAAAAGCAGCAATATACTTTTTATTTTTAATCTTAAATACAAAACTGCCCTGACCGTCATTTTTAAATTGATTAAGGATATTTTCCCGTGTGGTATTAACAAATTCAATATCTCTTTCAAAAAAGTTAGAATTTAAACTTTCATCCCTAAGAGGCTTAATAATAAAGTTTCCGTCAACATCAACAACATAAGAAAATCCCTGTTTATTATAGTTATTAAAACCAAGGATTTTAATATAAGTTTCTGCATTAACCTGAGAGCCTAAAACTCCCACTACTTTATTTGTTCTTTTATCATAAACGGGAACACCAAATTCATTAACATACCCTGAAGGCAAAGAGGGTTCAAAAACGGTGGAGGCAAAAAATGAAGTTCCGTTTATTGCCCCGACAAACCTTGCATCATCAACTTTATAAGTGTCAGGGATTCTGCCCTTTGTTTTATCATATCTTATTGTTCTTCCGTTCGGGTAGGCAAACCCCAGCTTTTCATAATCATAATCCGATATATGTTCTTTAAAAAACTTAGTTATTTCATCTTCCGTATACTTATTTGAACTGTCGGACAACTTAGCTGAAAGTATTCTCATTTCATTAATTGAGTTAGTTATTCTGCCCCTTAAATTTGAAGCTGTCTGCATTACACTTTGTTCCATAAATTTTTCAGCAGCAATAAATTCATTGGATAAAATATATCTAACAAAACATATCGCAAATATAATAAGAATTAGAGTTACAATTTCTGCCAAATTATATAATTTTGTTATTTTTTTATCTTTTTTAGGGTAAAATTTTAACTTATTCAATGTTTATCTCCAATATGATATATCTCAATAATAACCATTTTGGAGCTTTTAATCAATATTTAAAATAAAATATACTTTTTATTTTTTTACATTTGAATTATTTAAAATTTCATCAGGATTAATTTTTTCGCTGATTTCCTGCTCAGATGCACTCGTTTGAGTATTTTTAACAGGTTTTATTGAATTTTGATTTTGCGCAGCGATTTGTTCCGATTTAACATTTTCTCTGGCATTTTTAATTACATCGGATAATTCCAAGCCTTGAGCAAATGCCGTATTTATAAGTGTTATAAATAGAACAAACGATAAAATTATTTTCCCCATGGTTCCTCCAAGAATTTGACATCGTGCGCAAGCCAAAGGCTTGCGCACATTAATTTTATTATCAAATTAAAATACCTTTTTAAAACAGCTTAAAGGATAATTCCATATCGGTATTTTATTTTTAATATTTTATCAACTGAAATATTAATTAATTCTTCATCAATAATTTTATCATTAACCGCTTGTTCAATAGAGTTAACAAGGTCAAACACGTGTTTATCCGCATTCCTGAAAATAAACATATTAACTCCCGCATTAATAGCTTTAGTGCAAGCTTCAAATGGAGTAAAGCCTTTAATTCCGTTCATTTCCATATCATCAGTTATTATAATCCCTTTAAAATTCAATGTTTTTATAAGAAGTTCTTTAATAATTTTTTCCGAAACGGAAGCGGGATTATCTTTATCAAGAGCGGGATATATAACATGAGCCGCCATAATTGCGGGAATTTCAGAACTTATTGCCTCTATAAACGGTTTTATATGGATTTGTTCCAATTCTTTCAACGGTAAATCTATTACGGGAAGTGTTTTATGAGAATCTTTATCTGATGCACCATGCCCGGGGAAATGTTTTCCGACTGTTATAATTGAATATTTTTCATATTCTTTCAATACAACTTTTGAAGCATTAATAACCTCATCAGTATTAGAGGAGAATGCTCTTTCGCCTATTATCGGATTATTTATATTGGTATTAACGTCTAAAACGGGAGCAAAATTCATATTAATCCCGTAATTTTTAAGTTCAAGCGCAATTTGTTTAGTCTGATCCTGAAGATAGGATAACCCCATATCATAAGCAAATTTTGCGCTTAAATACTTTTTGCCTTTGTGGATTTTTTCCGTTCTTTCAACCCGTCCGCCTTCCTGGTCAATACTTAAAAATAACGGCACGGAAGAATTATTTTTTAAATTATTTATTGTTTCTTTAAATTGATTTTCATTATCTATATTTTGACTGAAAAATATAACACCGCCAAGCCCATTTGAGAGCATAAGTTTAAAATATTTATTGGCGGTATAATTTAATCCTTCATATCCGCAGATAAACATCTGATTTATTTTTTGTTTTAGTGTTAAATCTTTTATTTCCATATTATCTTTTTATTTTAAATATCTTGAACTCAGACGGTTCAAGTATTTCTATATCAATAGTTTTAACATTTTGCGGAGCATAATGTTCAATAAAATCTTTTTTATCAGGCTCATAGACATATTCCGAGGCAAGAACAAAATCCCCGGGAATCTCTATTTTTTTGTTTTCAACGGCAGTATTCATCTTTATGGTATATTCCATTGTGCCGTCAGAGTTCTGCTGAAGGATTTTTTCTTCCAGCGGAAGATAATTTGCTGCGATAATTAAACATTCTTTTACCGTTTCTTTTGAAATCATCCAGCTTACAAATCCGTTTTTATTTTGATTTATAATCTGCGCTTCGCCCTCCAATGTAAGTTCATTATTAATAGCAAACCGCCTTATCGCATCAAATTTATTATAAAAATCTTCATCATTTTCTCTGATTAAAGAAACTTCTTCCTGTATTGTAGCTTCAATCCCGTCTTTAGAGAAGGATTCATCGCCGTCAACATAAATACAAGGGCGATGAGCAAGTTTACCGCCCGGAAGGAATTTAAATTTAAACCACTTAAATAAAGCTTCATCCCTGTCCATTAAGCCGATGTAACGGTTTACCGTTCTAAAATCACCATCTTGGTTATTATATGTTTTTAAAATTGACAGTAGTGAATTTTTATAAATTGACCCGTTGTATTCTTGTAATTCACGGTTATTAGCGATAACCTCAGAGGGGATTTTTTCATAATCCGTTTTTGCATCATTGCCCCATAAAATATCAAATTTCATATCCTGATGATATTCTTTAAAATAAGAACCCCAAAGCCTATACTCTGCCATGCAGGCAAAATAAGGGATACGGCTTTTTAATATTTCATTTGCTTTTTTAAGAACATGTCTTGGCGCACGGTAGCTTATCGGAATTAAATCTTTTTCGCTCATTTCATCTACAACAAAATCTGAATGCGTCATTCTGAAACCGTCAAAATTATAATCATCCTGCAGATTTTGCAAATAATTTAAATAGAAATTAATTACGGGCAGGTTATATTCGCCGTTTTCCAAATATACAAAGTAAAAAGGAGTTTGGCAATCGGAATCTGCAAATTTAGATACATCATGCCCTTTTGTATCATAGTGTCTGAATATAGGATAAGCCCCGCCTTCAGACATTTTGTCAAATACGGGAATTCCGCTTGAACACCAAGCTCCGTCAGGCAGTGTCCAAAGCCCTTCTTCTATTAAAGCATTAATTATTTCACCTCGTTTAGTGATATCGGTATCTTTGTTAAGTTTATTGGGTTTAACTCCCTGAATTTTGGCAACGATATCTTTAACCCGCTTTTGAAGTTTCTTCTGCTGTTCTTTTTTAGTCATATAATTTGACAGCTCTTTTTTCTTCTGCTCCAGTTCCTCCGTAAACCTGTCATATATAGGTTTAAACTCGGGAGTTAAATCAACAGACCCGCTTTTTAATGTGGTTTTATAAATATTTCTGACTATAGTTACATCATCCTCGTCAAACTCTTTAGAGAGTTTTATTGCAGCATAGTTTACGGAATCTGCGATTTCTTTTGTCAGGAAATTGACATCTACCCATCTGACAAGCTCAGGATGAACCATAACTGTTTTGGAATATCTGCCGTTTTGAGGGAAAACATCATATATAACGGGATGTCCTGCTAATTGAGCCAGAAAAATAAAGAGTTTCACCTGTTCTTTTACACTTATGCCGAGTTCTTCAAGCAGTTTATCATTAAGTTTTGCACTGACTTCCTCGGTACTTGCGGTTAAATAGGCATTGCCGAAATCTCTGGGGTGAAATGGTACAAGATAAATCGTTGTTGATATAACATGTTTATCAATATTGCCCGAGGGCAAAATAACAATTTGTTTAATCCAGTCAATAAATTTAGCAGGTGTTGAATCTATAGTGCCGCTGCCTAATCCCGCCAAATTAATAAGTTTAATATCATGCTGTTCCTGCTTTATCCAATCGGAATCATTAAACCCTAATCTTTTAACTGCACTGATATTATCTTCTTCTATTTTAAATTTGTTATCCTTATAGGTTTCGTTTATTTCAAGTTTCTTTTCAAGACAGAATAAAGTTTCAGCGGGTGATAATTCTTCAAGCGCTTTTGCCTGCGAATAAGGAAGATACCCGAATTTCTCTATTAAATCGCCAAGTTCCTTTTTTCTTTCAAACGAAATTTCTTCTTTGTTAAATAATTCTTTAATTTTTAAATAATTATTTTTTATAAATTCACATTTACCGATTTTCGGTTTTTTATTGAAAAGAAACTCTAACATATAATTCACCTCATGCAGATATAATATATATCTTAATATTATTTTCGGCTAAACGCAAGAATAAAATTATTCTTGAAACTGACTTATAAGGCAATGTATAAAACTTATATTAATCTAAAGATTTAGATATGTTTATAAATCGTAAGATTGATGCAACATTTTAAAAAAATATATAGAATAGTTTTACAAGGGTAGTATAATCGTTGGAGATTTAATGGGTACAAGGATAAATAAAGCTTTTTGTAAGTTTATAATTTTTGCATGTGCTTTTTGTGTATTCACAGCATGCTCTTTTGCCTCCGTTAACTCATTATCGGGTATTGATGTAAGACCTAATGAATCAGGCTCTTATGATATTACCTTTAAACTCGATAAGTTTGCTAAAATCCAAAAAATTAATACGGAAAAAGATAACTTAACTCTTTTAATTAATTCAACAATTCCCTCTGATTACGTTGAAATTGTATATGATAACGCAAATAACCTCGATAATATAATTGTTCAAAAAAAGAATAAAAATAATACAATTATCCTTCTTGAGGGAAAAAATATAGAAAATTCGGAAATAATAACAAATGAACTTTCAACCGGTACTGTAAAAGAAATAAATGCGGGGCAGGGCTTATTCTATATTGCCGATAAAAAATTAACAGCCTCACTATTTGGAGCAATATTATTTATATTGGCTCTTATGCTTTCATTAAGAAAGAAAAATTCACAAATTAATACAAACAGAAAAATACAAACTGCTTCAAATAAAACCCAAATTCATACAAGAACAATTCCTTCAATTAACTACAGAGTTAATAAAACATATAAAACAGCAAATATGTCAGTTCCAAAAGACTTTGTAATTAATAAATATACACACGAAGTTCAGGAAAAAATCAGAAAAGCAGGTTAATAATACCTGCCTTTTTCTCTATCCCTCTTGCACAAATTTAAAATAAATATTAATATATTAATATGCAACAAATAAATGAGTAAATTTATGCAGGTTTTAAGAGCATCAGAATTATTTAATAATATTGAAAATATCGATAATTTGGAATTTGAAAATTCAAAAAACATTGAACTTGATTTTTCAAATATTGAAAATATTGATTTAAAAGCAATAAAAACATTATTAAATCTGCAAAAAATAGCACTATTAAACAATAAATCCCTGACAATGCGGAATGTAAAGCCAGAAGTTAGTAAACTCTTGGAGGTAACGGGGCTGAATAAAACATTTGCTAATGTTGCAACTAATCCTATAACAAGAAGGGTTTAAATACGTGAGCATAGAATTTTATATAGTTCCGACACCTATAGGTAATCTTAAAGATATAACATATAGGGCTGTTGAAGTGCTTAAAAGTGTTGATTTTATTGCCTGTGAAGATACCAGAGTAACAAAAAAACTTTTGGATAAATATCAAATAACTGCAAAATTAATTGACTGCCACAAATTTAATGAAAAAGAGCGGTGTGAAAAAATAATAAACATGCTAAAAACAGGGGAAAATAAAGGAGCATTGGTATCAGATGCGGGAACTCCTTTGATATCTGACCCGGGGAGCATATTAATTTCTGAACTTATAAAAGAAAACATAAATATTATATCTCTGCCCGGAGCTTGCGCCGTTACAACATTTTTAAGCCGTATCCCCCGAGATAACGAAGAATTTGCTTTTATTGGTTTTATCCCAAGAGAAGAAAAACGGCAAATTGAAATTTTAAATAAATATAAATATACAAACTGCGTATTCTATGACTCACCAAACAGGCTTATTGATACTTTAAAAAATATCTCAAAAAATTTCGGCGGAGATACTAAAATCGCCGTAGCGAGAGAATTAACCAAAGTTTTTGAAGAAATAAAAATTGATACGGTGGAAAATATCATTAATTACTATAATGAAAATCCGCTAAAAGGAGAAATAGCCGTTATGGTATATGCATCAGAAAAAAATGAATCATCTGATGATGAATTAATTGAAAAAATAAAACTATTGAAAGAAGAAGGCTTTAGCCCTAAGGATATTTCTAAAATACTTTCAAAAATACTTGGGGAAAATAAAAATCATATTTATAAACTTGCAATAAGCTAAGGTTTTGACACAAATTTATTATCTTTAATATAAAACCGCCAAGGCAGTTCCGCTGCTTTTTTAATACCTATCCTCGTTGTTTGAATAATTGACTTATCATCAATTTTATTGCCGTACTCAATCCAAAGCGGAGAAGTTTTTTTGCAAACATCAATTCCGTTAAGTTCTTTTGTAATATTAAGAGTTTTACACAGTTTAGCAGGCCCGTTTGTATTTAAATACTTATTATTTAAGGGTTCAACCGCCCTTATTAAAACGGCACAGCCTCTATCTGCTTTTTCCGTAACAATATTTAAACAGTAATGCATGCCGTATGTAAAATAAACATAAGAAATACCGCCTTTTTCAAACATCGGAGCATTCCTTTTTGTCTTGCCGATATAAGCATGACAAGAAGGCTCATCTTGTGTATAAGCTTCCGTTTCAACAATTATCCCCCTAAAGATTTCCCCATTTTCAAATCTTCGATTCAGCACCATGCCCGGAAGATTTTTAGCAATCTCAACAGTATCAGATAAATAAAAACTTTTTTCCACAACTTTTGCCATAAAAAAATTATACGATAAAAAACCCTCTTACGAGGGTTTAATATATAACTAAAAAAGGAGAAAAAGAGTTTTAAGCCAAATTTTGAATTTTATCTTTCATGCCGTCAATATCATCTTTTAACATTTTCTTAACGACATCATTTTGTGCATCAAGCATTTTAACAACCGTTTCAATATTTTTAACTTTATTTTCCAAAATAACATCGGCATTATTTAAAATACTGCTTGTTACTTTTTGATAAGCTGCTAAAGGAGCACTGCCGACACCTTGCAATAAGTTACCAATCAATGTAGTACCCAGTCCAAAGGAACCGAGATAAGGGGACATTGCCTGTAAAATACCGCCAAATCCTGATACAACACCTGCTGCAGGAAGTAAAAAGCTGTCGCCAAATCCAAATCCTGAAGCAATACCTGCCGTGTAACCCAAGGCATCTAAAGCTGTAGAACCTGCAATATCATTTATAGTGGTTAAGGAAGATGCACCGCCTGTCATATATCCTGATTCCGTTGAAGTACCGAACCCTTGTACAACAGGGCTTGCTCCGCCCGTAAAACCTTGATATTGAGATAATGAACCGATACCGAATGCGGAATTTCTTGCACTTGTAGCATTAGAAGGAGCCCAATATGAAGTACCCGGAATATTAAGTGCAGTTCCACCGCCCATTGTTGACATAAATGACCCGGGGGAAATCATACTTGCCAGTTTCCATAAGAAACTGCCGGCTGTACCAAAGCCTGCACCATCCGTTGCGCTTCCGCTTACTGTTATATCTCTTAATAAGTCATATGTCTCAAATAACTGGGCGGTAGCATCACTGCTCAATCCGCCGTATTTATTTGATATGACCAAATAACTGTCATTTTTGTAACTCATTCTTTTACTTTCCTTACCGTGTTTATTTGTGTTTGCAGTTCTCCGCTATTCACTCCTGACGGAAGTCATTCGGTTTTATGCAAATGTCTTGAATGTATTTTCAATATTTTCTTCAATTACTTTCTTAACAGCTTCTAATTCTGTTGAAAGCTCTTGTTCTTCAGTACTGATTTGGTTTAATCTTAACTCAAGAACTTTATCCTGTTGTTGTAAGTCTTCAGTTTCATTGTTTATTTTTGCATATTCCTGATTGTATTCATCAACCTGCAATGTGTAATTTCTCATTGCTTCTTCCATTTTTTCTTCATTCAGGTCTTTAGTTACATTTACTTCAGCCTTTGTTTCTAATTCAATATGGTTACCTTCTTCATCTTTTGCATAGATATCAGTGAAACTTTTTAAATTGCCATAGCCGTCAAATTCAGCATTATTGGCATATAAAGTTTTTTCATCAGTTGCTTCTTGGTCGGGTAAATAGTCATAAGTATATAAAGTTGTTGAACCCTGGCTAAAGTTTTCTACTGCACTTGAATCTAAATAATGTGTAATTCCATCATAAGAAGTATAGAAGTAAAAATTCTCTCCTTTTGGCTGCTGCGCATCGGTACAATCAGATTTAATCATATCTTTTATTGTTTTAGCCTTTGTTTCATCAGCTTTTGTTAAATCAAATGATTCACCGCTTTGATCAACAAATTTATATTTATTATCGCCATCTCCTTCTTTTGTTATGTTATTTAAAGAATTACTTAACAAACCTGCTTTAATTTCATCTTTTTTATATGTACGTGTTACACTTAACACATAAGAACTGCCTTCTTTTTTGAAGTTTTTAATTTTATAATTACCGGCATAGTCTTCTTTGCCTGCCACTTCAGGAAGTTCAAAAGTATAGTTCGTTTCATAGAAATCACTTTTAACAGGCTGAATTGGTTTATCCAATTCCATTAATTTATTATAAAGCCCGCTTACTTCTTGAGATAATACTGTACGTTGTTGGTTTACCTGTTGACCTTCATATTCTATATTTGATTTTCTTGCTGTTATACCTAAAAATCTTGCCTGTGATGCTGCTAAACCCATTTTTAATTCTCCGTTTATGTTACTATAGTGCATGTATCGGCATATTTTTTTAAAACTTTAATTTTTTATTTAATTTTATTAAGTTTTATTAAGGAAAATGATTTAATGCTTACCTTGATTGCTTTTTAATGATTTATTTTTTAAAGTCAACAAAAAAGAACTGATTTTAAAATCAGTTCTTATAATTATTATTATAATAATATAATATAGTATCGCACACTTAGCTTTTTAACATCTTAGGTAAACCCGTAGAATCTACTTGGGCATTTATTTTGCTTGTTTATTATCTTTTGTATTTTTAAATAATTTAGAACTTAACTTATTAGCAATAGGAGTAATAACAACAGGTCCCATAAATCTGTATATTAAACCTAAGATAACAAGTACCTTTAACTTATTAATACCGGGTATGACTTTATCAGCCTCCAATCTTGCCGATAAATTTTTATAAACATCATCAGTTAAATCAGCCACGGCTTTTTTAGCACCATCAGCATTTTTAATATTATTACTGATTGCATCTTTAACTTTTGTCTGAATTTCACCTAAAGACTTTTTAGTTATTTGAAAAGCCTTAAGTTTTCCTTCTTCGCCGATTAACAGCTTCGTATGCTCTTCAATTAATTTTCCGGCTCCTTCAAGTGCCTGTTGAACTTTAGACGGGTCATTAATTGCCGTTATTTCTGAAGCTTTATTAAGTAATTCTTTTTGAAGATTTTCTTTTGTTTTTGCTCCAAGCTGAGTATAAAAATCTTTATGCTTAGTAAAGTATTTTTCAGCATATTTATTAACTATATTTGTAACTTTTCCGTCAAGTAAATAAGCACCTGCAGATGATACACCTAAAGTTAAAGTATCATTTATTATCATTTGAGGTTTTTGCTCTTTTTTAATTTTTTTGTTTTTTAAAGTATTAAGCATATAAAACCCTGATAAGAAACAGCTTTCTGCAAACATTAAATGTTTAAATGAGTTATCAGAAGTGCTGAATTTTTTTATAAAATTTTGAAACGGGTGAGTTTGCGCAACTTTATTGTAAAAACCCGATAAATGATTTACAACGGGCTCAGGAATAAAACCGTTAAATGAAGGATTATTTTGTTTCCCAGCTACCCTTGAAGTGTAATTATTATAATATTTGTTTGAAATGTTATTAACTCTCATAATTAATTACCCTCCGTAAAGACTTTAAATATATCATTTTTTCCGCAGTTTCCTTTAAAAACATTATCTGATAAAACTTTATAAGGATTTTCTTCTATTTTAGGTTTAGCCGGAGCCTTCTTTTTATTTAATCCTAAAATTCCGAGAATAACAGGAACAAGCGCAACCGTTATATTTGCTCTTATAGGCATGAATATCGGCTGGAATAACTTATCAATAACGTTTTTAGCAGTTTTTTCATAATTATTAAGAACCTTTTGTTCTTTTAATGCTGACATAATCTGCTCAAAATTATCCGGAGCAAGTTTTGCAACAGTCTCTTTAAATTTTGCCTCTGCAGCTTTGCCCGCATCTTTTAGCACATTTAAATTAATTTTATTATCTTCAATTAATTTAGAAACAAAAGATGTAAATTCAGTTTCTTTACCTTCTTGAACCAGTTTTTCGGTTGTTTGTTTTAAAGCATCAATACCTTTTTGTACGGTTTCCTTTGATTGTTGTTTAATTTCTTCAGGTATTTTAAACGAATCAGCTTTATATGATTTACCCGCTGCAGCTGCTATTGCAGAACCGATTACAGCAGTTAAAGCCAGACCTACAACACCTGACGAAATTGATTTAGCCGCCTGATAAGAACATTTTTCTTTATCTTCATCAGTTTTTGCGGTAGCCATAATCGCTAAGGGCCGTAATCCGCAAGTAATAAACAGTGCAAATACCGCTTCTGCTACCAGGGGATTAGCGGAAGCAAAATTTGCCGCCGTGTGAAGGAAAGGAACTTTTCCGCCTTTAAAACTCGCACGACCATCAGAATTATTCCTGATGGTCGTGTTTATTTTGTCATTATTATTTTCGTGTTTATATAAGCATTCGGAGTTTCGATATTTAGACTGCTCCGGCGCCTTTCCTTTTAGATACCCTGTATTCATTGTAATAGAATTAATTTTCATAATCTCTTTCCATACACTCTACATTCGTTCTAAGTTTCAAAAAAAAATTTTTTGCTACCTTTATGAAAAAATTATAACAAAAAAATAAAATCCTTTTTTTAAATTGAAAAATTTTTATAAAAATAATAGTGTTTTTAACACTTTTTCCAATTTTTTATAAATTTATAAAACTTAATATTATTTTTTTAAATATTAATATATTTAATACCGAAATCCTCTACAGATTTGCGATTAAATATATTTCTTCCGTCAAAAATTACAAAATCTTTTAAATTAGATTTTATTTTATCAAAATCAGGTTTTCGAAATTCGTTCCATTCTGTTAAAATTACCAATGCGTCAGCATTATTAACTGCATCATATGATGAATTACTGTACTCTATTGCATTATCAAAAATAGACTGAGCCGTTTCCATTGCCTGTGGGTCATAAGCCTGAATTTTAGCACCATGCTCCAGAAGCATGTTTACTACATATATAGAAGGAGCTTCTCGCATGTCGTTGGTTTTAGGTTTAAAAGCTAACCCCCAAACGGCAATAGTTTTACCTTTAATATCTCCATTATAAAAATCTAAAATTTTATCAACAAAAATTTTTTTCTGAAGATTATTTGTATTTTTAACAGCTTCTAAAATTTGGCTGGAACATCCGTTTTCTTTAGCAATTGTGATTAAAGCACTTACATCTTTAGGAAAACAGCTTCCTCCAAAACCGATACCCGGAAACAAAAACTTATTGCCTATTCTTGAATCCGTTGAAATACCTGTTCGGACATTTTCTATATCAGCACCTACTTTAGCACATATATTAGCTATTTCATTTATAAATGATATTCTGGATGCCAAAATGGCATTTGCTGCATATTTAGTCATTTCCGCAGACTTGACGTCCATAAATATCATTCTGTTTCCCGTCCTGAAATACGGATGATAAATTTCTTTCATTATATCGGAGGCTCTATCAGAATCTGAACCGATTATAACTCTATCAGGGTACAAAAAATCATTTACGGCAGCACCCTGCTTTAAAAACTCAGGATTTGAAACCACATCAAAGGGTACTTTTGTTATCTCTTTAATTATTTTAGTAAGTTTTTCGGCAGTCCCTACGGGAACGGTTGATTTATTTACAATTACTTTATATTCATTCAGATTTTCAGCTATTTCCTTTGCGACATTTAATACATAGTCCAAATTACAAGAACCGTCTTCTTTCTGAGGTGTAGATACAGCTATAAAACAAGCTTTTGATTGTTTTACAGCAGATGAAATATCGGTAGTAAAAATTAAACGATTCTCTTTTGTGTTATTTTTTATAAGTTCTTCCAACCCCGGCTCATATATTGGAATTAGTCCTTGTTTTAGTTTTGAAATTTTATCGGAATTATTATCAACACAGATAACTTCATTTCCCATATCCGCAAAACAAGCGCCTGCAACTAATCCAACATATCCTGTTCCTATAACACAAATTTTCATAACTGTCTCCAAATTGGTTTTATTCTATCATAAAATATTAAAGTTTGTAAAAAGGATGATTAAAACTATATTCGGCATGCCAAAATAGGTATATTTTAAAAATATGAAAATATGCTCTGATTTTAACAGGTTAAGTTTTAAATCCGCTGTGATTAATATTAATGCGGTTTCTGATACTCACGGTGAACTTGCCCGTGCAAATAATGCACTTGAAACCATGAAAGAATTAAATCAGGATATTTTTGTTAAAGAAGGTAAAGGAAGAAAAAATATATTTGCAATCTGTGGAGATTGGTTTATGTCGGGTGCAAAAAAAGGATTTTCTCAAGACCCTGATAAACCTTTAGCCTTCTTTCAACTTGATATTTTAAATGAATTTATAAATCAAATTAATTCAATCCAAAATAATACCGTACTCTTTACGGCAGGTAATCACGAATTTGACGGAGGAGTTTCTTTATTTGATAAAATCTGCTCTAAATTAAATGCGGAAATTATAATGACAAATCTTAAAAAATATAAATCGCCAGCCTTAATTGAAAGCGGTGATAAAATATTAAAACAAAAAATTATCGAAATTGAGGATGATAAAAATCCTGATTTAAAGTATAAAGTGCTGTTTCTTGGAATATGCCCCGTTAATATGTCTGCTTATAAAAAGGATTTAAAAGGTGTTGAATTTTTAAATAATTCGCCCTCATATCAAGCAAATATTACAAAAAATGATTACCTTAAAACCCTTGAAAATTGCAAACGACAAATAGCAAGATTTAAACGGAAAAATCCTAACGGGATTGTTGTTCTGCTAAATCATACGGGCGTAGGGTTTGCTGATAACCTTGCCAATGAATCAAATGTTGATTTGGTTCTTAACGGACACGAACATAAAAATAATATCCGAAATGTAAATAATACTTTAATTGTTGAAATGTCACAAGATTTTAATAAGCTGGTTAATGCTAAATTAAAAATTGATGACGACGGAAAACTTTCAAATATAAAATTAAAAACATATCATCCTGCGGAAGATAAAACAAACGGCCCGATTACTGAATTATATAATAAACTTTTGGGTGAAGACTTAAAACCTAAATATTGTATTAAAACTAAAAATCCGAAATTAACCCAGCTTGACATCAAATTTATAAGAAATAAAAATAATTATCTTTCAAATTTTGTCACAGATTCAGTCTTGGAGGAAATAAAGAAAATCCAACCTAATGTTGATTTTTTTGCTCTTAACTCATCATCAATAAGACATCCCTTAAAGATTTCCAAAGAACCGGCAATTAGTAATTTCGATATTATCAATGTTTTATCGGGAATTAATGACGATGAAGGAGATATAGTTATTTCTGAAGTAACAGGAAAACAAATTCTTGAGATGATTTTGGATAACGTATTAAATAATAATATTGCCCCTCAGAAAAATTCTTTAATCCAATATTCAGGGCTGAAAATTAACAGAACAAATCTTCTTAAGGCTTTTGTTCAAAGAGCGCCCAAAGAAGAATTAATTAATAATATATTTGATG
This sequence comes from Candidatus Gastranaerophilales bacterium, assembly GCA_947625305.1. Lineage (GTDB taxonomy): Bacteria > Cyanobacteriota > Vampirovibrionia > Gastranaerophilales > Gastranaerophilaceae > Avigastranaerophilus. Next base: position 39,174 of record CANQNW010000013.1, read on the forward strand.
CCTCAACTAACGAACCAATAATATTGAATAAAAAATATAAAATCGCAAACGTTATAAAGTATTTTAATAAAACAAAAAATCAAAGAATAAAAGCAATGAAAGATAATGCAGACTCAATTAATGTAACGGTACAGGAACTATTTAAGAAACATTTTGAAAACTCAGACGGGAATTTAACGGCAGACTTAGATGTAAGAATAAAATAATTAAAACTTTGTTATAAATTATAAGATTTATTGAAAAAAAAATTTGAGAATGTTAAAATTATAGTATCGGGACGTGGCGCAGACAAATTTTGCGTAGGCTGAAGCGAAGCGAAATGCCGAAGTAACACCGAAATAGCGAACGACTTTTGCAAAGCAAATAGTGAGCGACTTGAAGGTGTTAAGCAATAATTTGTAGCTGCTACAAAAATCGGGACGTGGCGCAGCCTGACTCTGCCGAGGAGAACAATTAAGTATTGTTCGACGAGAGGTAGCACGTAGTGCGCTTCAGGCTCGATAATCTGAAAATTAAATACAAAATCGGGACGTGGCGCAGCCTGGTAGCGCACTACCTTGGGGTGGTAGGGGTCGCAAGTTCAAATCTTGTCGTTCCGACCATTTATAAAAAGACTTTTAGTTATATCTACAAGTCTTTTTATTTTTTAAATTGCTCGCAATGTCTTTTAAAGTCCGTTTTGAGTCGGAAGTTTTTTGTTCCTTATTCGCCTCTGTTACAAACACAATGCAAATTCTGTGCTCGGAAGCAAGATGATTTGCTCATTTTGAAATCGGACAAAAACGGACTTTTATTACCCCAAAACGGACTCAAAAAATTTAAACAATATAGTGAATTATGACAGAAACTCACAAATAATATAATGTTTTGTTAGTTTCTGTTTGGAAAATTATTTTTTATACTGTTTTTTCATTTGTTTACAAATATCTTCTTTTAAATTATCTTCAGAACAATATAATACTATAGACCCCCAATTACTTGTACTTGCTTTTAATGCATACTTTTTAAAATCAATCCAATCATTAAAGGTTTGTTCTTTTAATTCATATATAAACTTCCTATTCATACCGGATATAAATTCTTTATCAGTCATATTCATAACTTTATAATCTTTTTTATCATGAGATATTATTAATTTCATAGTATATTCACTACCAATTCCCAAATATTTAAGAAATTGATTATCATCAACTTGTAACCATTCCGGAACAACATCACCTGTTTGCGTGCAGGTTATTTTATTAAATTTACCGCTATAATTACAATACAAATTTTCAGCTTTAAGAGGTATTGAAATAACATAAACATATATTAAATACACAAACCCTATAAATAAACAAAGACTAATAAAAATAATTTTCAAATTAAACTTTCTTTTAATTTTATCAGTTTTATTTTCAGAATTTCCTGTTACATCATTTACATCTTTAATACTTTCATTTTCCATAATAGGCTCCTTTACTATTCTTTATAATCTTTTGCTTTAATTTCAACAAGATTAATTCCATATTTATCACATAAAATTTTAGCACGATTATAATATATATAATCTTTATTTGATTTAAGAATAAGAACTAAACACGGCTTTTTATTTGTATTATAAGCATACCATAGTGCTTGTCCAAAGCCTTCATACCATTTTTTTGCCCAATCAAATTCACAGGCATGAGTTTCAGTTAAACAATCCACTCTCGTTTTGTCCGGCAATATAAATTCTTCTTTTCCATTACAGTATGCGTGAACATAATCAGATTCTCTCAACTTTTCTTTGTCTGGCAACAAACTATTCCCATTTTGATTAAGTATAAAAATCTGACACAATACAGGGATTGCAATGATAAAAAATATAATTATTATTAATATACTTACTAATTTTTTCTTTTTCAAATTTATCCGCCACAAACTTTACAGGGTTTTCCACCATGTTTTATAGCTTCTTTTTTATCAACTTTTGTACAATTTACGGTACATTTTTGAGCCCATTGACAGCTTGGTTTATGATATTTTAATGTTTTCCAATTAAAAACAACAGTTTCTGCCAGTACACTTGATGAACTTAAACATAATATTAATACTGAAAATATTACTGTTAAAATCTTTTTCATTTGTTATTCCTCAATTTTAAAATGTATTTCATAACCGTTACCATTAGGAAAATCTTCCTTTATAACACTTATAGTATATTCCCCGTGTTTCCAAATACCATTTTTACCAATTTTTAAATTATTTATTATACTCTGTGGCAAGGTATAATTTATAGATTTTTTAGATAGCATTTGTGATGCTTGTATTAACTGATTGTGTAATTTTTCCTTATTTGAGCCATTATAGACATTTAAAACCAAATAAACCTTTTTAACAATATTTTTATTTCCTTCGGTATAATATGCAATATTACTTTTATTATCCAGCATTTTATATGGAGAACAACAATAGTAATCTTGATAACCATCAAATTTATATTCACTTGTTTTTAATCCACTTATATTATCTAGATAGTGGCAAGCATTTTTATAATCAAATGCATAACATAATTGAGTATTGATAAATAAAAACATAAATAGCCAAATATATTTCATAATTAACTCCTTATTAAAATGACTTATCTTTTTTAACTTATATTTTAAAATTTTTATCTTTTGAATATAACTTCTGTCCTGTTCTATAACCTCTAAAAAGAACCGTTACATTTGCAATTTGCCAATATTCTAAAAACATATTATCAACTGCTTTTTTTGTATCATAATCTAAATTATTCCAAGCATATTCATCTATTTGAATTTCAAGTAATTTATAACCTCCTTCATTACCCATATCCTTAATTTTTATAAATATACCTGCTTTTTGAAATTCTTTTATACATGTTTCTATTTTTTTAATTTCTTCTTGATTGTTTAATGTATTTTGTTGAGTTTGTACTGATTGTGTTTGATATGTTTCAACTTTCTTTGTACTTTTTAATTCTTGAGAATTTGATGAAGAATTATTAGTATTTGAATTATCGCTGAATGTTCCAAAGAAAAATATAAATAAAACAAATACAATAATATTTTTAAACGTATCATAATTTTCCAGTCCAAATTCTGAATATTTGTTTTTTAACAAATTATTTGTTTTCGGAAATAATAATATTGATATTAAAAATGCAAGAAAACCAGACAAAAAATGTTTTTCAGAAAATAGCATTATTGTAAATAAAATAAATATAAAGGAGAAAAAAACTCCAATAGAAAAACGATTTACTTTAGAAGATTCGTTATTTTCAATTTCTGCATTTTGATTATCTATATAATTAAATTGATATTCTACTTTCGTCCCACAATATTGGCAAAAACTTGCATTATTATTTATTGCTTTACCACATTTTTGACAAAACATTCATATATTCCTTTTTCTAATTAGTATTTAATTTATAGTTTACATTAAAATCATAAATTTATTACATATTTATATGAATTATTTACATATATTAAGCTAAAATAATGAACTATTTACTATTATTTTATTTTGCCTAATGCCTTATCATTTTTTATAAGAGGTAATTAGATGAATAATAAAAAGTTGTTAGGTAAAAGAATTAAAGAAATAAGAAAAAAATCTAATTATACCCAAGAGCAATTGGCAGAGGCAATTGGTATTGATATTACTACATTAAGCGGAATTGAAAGCGGAAGGCACTTCCCATCTTTAGTTACATTAGAAAAAATTGCAAAAATATTAAATGTAGCATTAATAACTCTTTTTGATTTTAGCCATCATATTTCTGTAGATGAAATGAAAACCTCAATAACTGACAACATTGACTTATTAAGCGATGATGATATTAAGCTTGTTTATAAACTGTTGATGAAAAAATATGTTGAGTAAATTAATTATTCAAAATACTTTTAGCTATATTATTTCTGTTTATGTCGTCTTTTAGGTAGGGGAAAGCTTGTTTTAATAATTCAGACAAGGTAGCTTCTTGCATATTTAATCTAAACTCAAATTTATTTCTTGATTTCGCAATTTTGCAAGCCGTTGTAAACATATTCAATAATTCTAAAGCATCTTTATCTGTCATTATTTCCTATTTTATCCTTTGCAAATTGGAATATACTTTCAAATTTATTTTGTAATTCTTTATTTATTATATCATATTTATCTTTTTGTCCAAAAGAAACTATTGAAGGAGCATAATCATATCCGTTATAGAATAATGTCCATTCATCGGTTATATTTTTATATTTTGTCCAAAAATTTATTATACTTTTATAATATCTGCGGATAATATCGGCTTCAGCAACATTGTGTCCGCCATTTTTTACTCTTTGTTTGACTCTTTCAATACAAGAAGTACAATTTTGCAAGAAAGAATATACCAAAATGATTTTATAATTTTGTTTTTTTGCTTTTTCTATTATTCTGATAATATTATTGCCCGATAATGTTGATTCAACGGCAAAAGACTTATTGTTATTTAAATATAGTTGTAATCTTTTAAAATAAACTTTTCCTGCCGATATTGGAACTTTATCAATAGCATTAGGCGAAATTTCTTTTGCAATTTCATCAGCGTTTAAAAAATCAAGATTTTTTTCTTTAAGTAAAACCTCAGCTAAAGTACTTTTACCTGAGCCGTTTGCACCTGCTATTATGTATAATAATTTCTGATTTTCCATAGTTGAATTTTATCATAAATGTTGATTATGTACTAATTACTATAAATAAGATTTAATAGTAATTATAGCCTTATTAGGTTCATATCTTGTCATTGCAACATCAAACTAAGTGTTAAAAATAATCAAACTGCAAGTTCTTGTATATTTAAATTGCTCGCAAGTTCTCACGCATCGCACAACTCTAAACAAAATTGTCGAAAGAGTTGTTGCTCGCCTGATGTGAGGCTGTACGGCTTTCGCCTACACCCTCATCAAAATCTTGTCGTTCCGATTTTTTGATGTCAAACCTCTTTCGCATTTCGTGATTTTCTACGGCTTTTGCCTTGAAAATCTACTCATCCGACCCGTCAAACTACGGCTCAATCATTCGCCTTGTTTGTCGTGCAAATCTTGTCGTTGCAATATCAAACCAACTGCTCAAAATAATCAAACAGCATGTACAGAAAATTACAATTGCAGAATATTTATAATTCTATCTTTTATTGCAACTACTACAGCCTCTGTTCTGTCACTGACTGATAGCTTTGAAAATATATTTCTTATATGCGCTTTTGTTGTATGCAGACTTATATTTAATTCATTTGAAATCTCATTATTATTTAAACCCTTTGCAAGTTGTTTTAATACTTCAACTTCTCTTTTTGTTATTGAAGTATCATTATAATTATTATTAAAACTAATTCCCGTTGATGTTATATTATTCAATATTGATTTACATATTTTTATCTCTATAAATCCATCATCAAATTCACTATCATCAACTACAATAATTCGCACATTTCCACTCGTAAGATTTTTAGAATTCATAATTCCTCCTAAAAATAATTATATCAAGTTGTGAAAAAATAAGACTAACATATTTTCCGTATTTAAAAATTTACAAAAATTAATATTTGTAATTTGTAATTTAATCTAAAAAAATAAGTTTATTGTTGTTTTTTCCGTCTATAGAGATAGCTGATAATAATAAAGAAAAATTATCAAACTAAGTATCATTTAAAATTATGGATGATAGTTTTTTTATGTAATAATTTTAGGTATGAAGATAATTATAAAAAAAAGGATTATATTTTCTCTTATAGCTGTAATAATCTATTGTCTTATTATAGTAAAAGTTTGGTATAAAACCGATTATTTGCCTGTTATTATCGATGTTTCCGCTAACGGAAAATATAAAATATCGGTTGAACTTAATAAAAAAGATGAGGACACTTTTAAAAATGTAAGAAAAGATTCTAAAACAGTTTATTTAAGAGGCAGATCAAAAGTCTTATTAAAGCCGACAATAAAACATCCGAAAAGAATAAAATTTATTTTTAAATCTTTAGATAATTATGTATCAGATATTTATATACAAAATATTAAATTAAAAAATAGTGAAATTAATCTGAATGATATAAATAAGTTTAGTTCCGAAAATGCGGATTTAAAAATTGTGAATAATGCAATAATTCTTTCTACCCCCCCCCATAAGCAAAATTATAATAGGGTAGAACTGATTTATAATGACAGTTTAAATATTAATAGTTTGTCACACATTGATTTTCTTGCACTTATCATGGTATTTACACTTAGTTTTTTAATAATATATAAATTTTTTGATTATATAGCGGACTTTAAAACAATTCAAGAGAAATCAAGAACGGATATATTTTTCATTTTGATATTTTTTGTATTACTTTATGTTCCGATGCTAAATATTAATAAATCAATTACAGAAAATACGAAAAAATTTCCTCTTTTATTCAGTTCAAAATATAATTTTAATTATAATTTTGGTAAACAATTTAATACTGCTTTTGAAGACAGATTTTTTAAAAAAAGATCTGCAATCATCTTTTTTTCAAACTTGAAGTACAGATTACACAAAACATATTGTGAGTTAGATGCCGGATATGTTTATAAAGATTCCGGCTGGATGTTCATGAACCAAAAAGAAGAATTTTCTAATGATATTTTAACCCCGTTGAGTGATAGATTAATGTCTCAAATTATTAATAATATCAAAATTCTGAAAGAATATGCAAGTAAGAATAATTTTAAAGTTTATATTGCGGTTGTCCCTTCAAAAGAATATATATATCAGGAAGAAGATATTTATCATCCGAATTATAAGCGTGAAAACGTTTATACACTTGTAGAAAAAGTTAAAGAAGAACTTGGATACGATATAATTTATCCTGCTGAAGAGTTCAGAAAGTTAAAACAAGATGAAGTCTTATTTTATAAAACAGACCATCATTTATCAAACATAGGTTCTTATGAGTTTTACAAATGTATAATAAATAGAATTAATAAAGATTTCAAAGATATTAATATTACTCCTTTAAGCGAGTTTAATAAGTTTTATAATAATTTAGTAAGACCTGTTGAATACAGAACTTTTGAAAAGGGTGGAAATATTGAAAGAGTTCAAATTGATGATGATAAAACATTGCTTAAGTATAATTACGAGTATTATGATTATAAAAATCTTGATTCAATTAACGTAATAAGTAATTTCCCTTATGGTGAACATATAAATCCAAACGGAAAATATAAAATGTTTATAATCGGTAATTCAATGATAGAAACATTAACTTATTTTCTGGATACTAATTTTTACGAAATCGTTAAATACAGGTTTAATTCAAGTCTTGAAAAACCTCCAAGAAGGGAAGAAATGGATATGAAAGGTTATGAACCTTTTATTGAAGAAGAAAAACCTGATATTTTATTGATTGTTTTATCAGCAGGGTTTATTCCTAAATTACAATATTTGTATTCTAATATTTTATAATATTAAAATCTGAAATAAATAAAAGGATTATAAGTTGAATACGATATCAATCCTGTAGATAATATAAATAAAAATAACAGATAAATATTTATAAAAAATTTAGCTGTTTTATTTTGAATTTGAAACATATTTTTAAATAAAGAAGTTGAACATATAACGGCACACAGTATAATAATACCTTCGTAAGTGCTTATATAATAAGGTATTGCCTGAATTGTTTCATTAAAATTAATTTTAAAGATATTAAACATATTAAAAATATAGTTAACGGCATAACTTAAATTATCTGCTCTAAAAATGACCCATCCGACAACAATAACTAAAAGTGCATAAATATGTTTAAGAACAGGATTTTTCGAGGTTTTATGAAATCCTGTAATTTTTTCAATAACAAGAAATAAAGCATACCAAATGCCCCATACAATAAAATTCCAGTTTGCTCCATGCCAGATACCTGTTAGTAAAAACACTAAAAACAAATTTAAACAGGTTTTTTTAATTCCGTTTTTATTGCCTCCCAAGGGAATATAGACATAATTTTTAAACCACGTTGATAGTGAAATGTGCCATCTGTGCCAAAAATCAGTAACGGATTTCGATAAATAAGGATAATTAAAGTTTTCCATGAACTTAAAACCGAATATGAGTCCAAGACCTATTGCCATATCAGAATACCCCGAAAAATCAAAATAAATTTGAAAACTGTAGCTTATTGCGCCCAGCCAGCTTATAGGCAATGTTAGTAAATCGGGATTTTGAGAAAATATTTTGTCCGTAATTTCTCCCAAAATATTTGCAATCAGAACTTTTTTAGATAGTCCTGTTATAAAACGTTTTATACCAAGACTTACCTTGTCAAAATTTTCATCTCGGTTATCCAATTGCTCTTCTATATCGTGATATTTTATTATAGGCCCTGCAATCAGCTGAGGGAAAAAACAAATAAATAATGCAAGTTTATATATATCTTTTTGAGGTTTTACTTCATTTCTGTATACGTCCAAAATATAAGACATTGCCTGAAATGTATAAAAAGAAATTCCAATCGGCATTATGACTTTTATAAAGTCTATATTTGCCTTAAATAAAAGATTAATATTTTCTATTAAAAAATTAAAATATTTAAAATAAATTAAAAATGAAAGATTCAACAATAATACAAGGATTAAATTAAATTTGTTTCTCTTTTTATCAATTAATAATGCCCCAAAATAATTAATAATTATTGTTAAAAGCATTATTGCAAAATATCTTGGCTCACCCCAAGCATAAAATATCATACTTGCTATAAGCAGAATAAAATTTCGATATTCTTTTTTTGCAAAAAAATATATAGTGCATACTATAGGCAAAAACATATATATAAATGTTATCGAACTAAAAAGCATTTATTCCCTCATATTACTTTATGTTTATTATACAAAAAAATTAATATTAAATCGTCTCTTTATAAAGTTTATCTAAATATAGACAATTATGGGTAAAAAACCAGCTTAAATTAAAATTAACGGCAATCCGCATCATATTTATACGCCAATCTTTTATACAATCAACAGCTTTCATCATCCTTTTAAATCTTGAATTTGATTCATTAAAAGAAGTTTTCTCCAATTTTAAATATTCTGTCGGAATATTTTCACAAATATTTAAAGTTTCACCGTTCTTTTCAATTGTTCTTAAAATATTCATATTTTTTAATTCGGAAATGGAACAGCAAACTTTTATATATTTATGGTATTTGCATTCAAAGTCATGCCCTATTGCGGGACGTATATCCCATTGCATTTTTCCGCCGCCGATGAATGCCAAATTATTATTAATAGTATATCCGTCCGTTTCAAAAAGTCTCGGAACAAAAATTAATTCACCGTTATAATCCTCATAAAGCTGGTTATGACAGGTATAAAAAAGTCCGTCTTTTTCACTTTGTTTTACTACTGCTTTACCTGTCAGAAATTTTCCTTTTTTCTGTTCTTTTTGTTTCATTATTTAATTCCAAACTTATAAATATGATTATTATAGCATTTTTGCAATTTATTTAACAAGAGGAAAAGCCTCAGAATTTATATGCAAACCGGGGATAAACCGTAATAATGAAGACTGTCTTGATTTTTTCCGCCGGGGGGGGGTATAATAAATTTTTATTGAAGTATGAAATTAGTTTAGAGGCAATATTTGCTTATTTAAAAGGAAAAAATAATGAAATTATTTGAAAAGTACATAACGGAAGATTTTAAACATGTAGTTTATAAAATTTTTGGTATAAAAATAAATATTAAAAATTTTCATGCAAAATTATATCGAAGTGTAGCCGGTATGAATCGGATGTTAAATTATATATCAGACATTGAAAATTTGCCGAAAGCAAAAGGTGAAATAAGAGATGCGCAAATTAAAACAATTGAGATTTTAAAAATTTTCGGTGAAATTTGTCAATCATATCAAATTAACTATTGGCTTGATTTCGGAACATTATTAGGTGCGGCAAGACATAAAGGCTACATTCCCTGGGATGAAGATGTTGATGTATGTATGGTGAGAGATGATTATGAAAAAATATTACCCATATTGAAAAAAGAGTTAAAAGAATCAAACTATTATATATGTGAACACGGAGTAGGCACAAGTTCTTTTAATATAAAAGTAGTGCTTAAAAATTCAGGTTTGCATTTGGATATTTTCCCTGTAGATAAATATCCTGCAGAAAAAAGAACTGAAACTTTAAATGCTTTAATTTATGAAAAGTACAATAAAGCAAGAAAAAATTTTGATAAAAAACATCTTCATATAAAACATCAATATTCGGAAGAAGAATTTAAAACAGCCCAAAATGATATAAAATATTTTGAAGAAAGAGAAGGATTAATATCTAAAAATAATACAATAGAAAAACCTGTTTTATTCTTTGCAATAGATTATCCGCATCTGCATAAATATAAATGCTTTGATTATGATACTATTTTCCCTTTAAAAACATTAGAATTTGAAGGATTAACTTTTAATGTCCCAAATAAATATGAAAAACATCTTAGTGGCATTTATGGGGATTGGAAGTGCTTTCCTAATCATTTTGAAAATTTGGGTGATTTTTTCTGGAATAATAAAAGTTAGTTGTTATTCAATCTTTAGGAACGTACTTATACCACAATTGTCGGGTGACAGTATCTATATCAGAAGTATTCAGCCACGGTTTATTTAGCCCTGCATAATGAATTATAACAACATTATCATGATATTCTTTACTGTTTTTGTACGGATAAATCTTTTTATTATAATGCCATTTAAGAAGTTTTTTAATTTTCTTTATTACATTTTTATCAACATATGCATGGTTAACTGTATTATATATAAGTGATATGTATTTAACTTTGTTTTGCATAACCGTATTAAAACAATCTTGAGTGGTGAAACGATTTTTATCTTTAGTTTGCTTATATTTATATAATTTATATTCTATGTTGTCTTCTCTCATTTTTTTTAAATTTAAAAGCATTATCCCGTCATTAAAATAACGAGCTATTCTATGGTCATACCATCCCATCTCCCAATCGTCAGCAACACCCGCATAACTATCTTGTAAATCTATATTATATAAACTTGATAAATCCTTTAGTATTAATGTGTCGCTATCAAGATATAATATTTTATTTTCGTTTGGAAATAATGAGGCTAATATAAATTTTGTATAAACTATTTTGGTAATATATCTTGTTACATTTGAAATTTTAAAATTGTCGGTTTTATGTTGTATTTCTATAGGAATAAGATTTATTTTTACCGTATCTGTCTGCTCGTTTTTTATTTTATTAATTTCTTCGGGTGATAAGTTATTTCCGAGTATATTTATAATTATATTAGTGTTCGGATTCTTATTCGCTTTTATTGAATTTATTGAAGTGAGAGTATGATTTATATAATTATTGTCTGTTATATATACTATTTTTATTATTTCTTCTTTTATACTTTCATTTTCAACCGACTGAGTTCTATCAAATTTTCCAGATAAAAATAGAAAACATAATAATATAAAAATAATCGGTATTATTGTAAAGATTAACAGCAGATTATGTTTTAGTTTTCGATTTTTTATATTTTCTTCTTCTGTCATACAAATTTCCATTCGACTGATAGCATTGATTATACCATCTTTTAATTGTTGCACACAATTTGTTTTTACACCATATGTCTTTATAATTATGCATGAGAGATATCAGAGGTTTGTTTTTTAGCTTGTTTCCAAAGATTGTCCCATTCTTCTATGGTCAAATTTTCAAGTTCTTTGTTTGCATTTTGCTCCATTGCTTTAAATCGGGTTATAAATTTTTTATTTGATTTTAGTAAGGCGGATTCCGCCTCAATTTTATTCCACCTTGCAAGATTTACTATTGCAAATAATATATCGCCGAGTTCTTCCTCTTTATTTTCTTGTGTTTTAGCTTCTTTAAACTCTTTTATTTCAGATAATACGCACTCATATAAAGAATTTTCATCGGGCCATTCAAAACCGGCTTTCACCGCTTTTTTACTGATTTTTTGAGCGCTCATAAGTGCAGACTGACCTTTTGTAATTCCGTCCATTATAGAGGTTCTTTCGGGTTTTTCTTCTTTTTTTAATTTATCCCAATTATCCAATATTTCATCCGTTGATTTTACTTTTACCTCCCCAAAGACATGAGGATGGCGGTGTATTAATTTATCGGATATTTGTTTTGCGACATCTTCTATTGTAAATTCATTATATTCTTTTGCTATTTGTGAATGAAGCACAACTTGCAACAGCACGTCCCCTAATTCTTCTTTAAGGTGGTTTATATTATTCTCATCTATGGCTTCTACTGCTTCATATGCTTCTTCCAGCATATTTCTTTTAAGAGTGGCATGAGTTTGTTCTCTATCCCACCTGCATCCGTTCTCACTTCTTAAAATGCTTATTATTTCTATTAATTTTTCTAAATTAGGATAATTCATACTAATCCGTAAATGCTGTTTCATCATTTTTTAATGTTATTACAATATCACTTGTATTGCAAAAATTTCTGACAGGCTGATGAACATATTTTAATCTTGATATTTCAGGAATTTTTCTTTGCATTGCTCTTATTATGTCGTGAGGAATTTGCGTATTATACCCTATTATTTCATCATGATATATTTGAGTTGACCTGCCTGTACAATTTACTTCATAACCTGCGGTTTTTAGCTGTTCTCTTATTGAAAGAGCCTCGAGTTCCTTGCTTTTATCAAACATTATTCCGACAGATACTTCATTTTCCGTTATTTCAGGTTTTTTTCTGTATATTAATCTGTTAATAACTTTTTGAGTTTCTTCGGGGTCTAAAATCCAATAACTGATTATGCCTTTTTTATTCGGAGCCCCGGGAAGCATAACAAATTCTACTTTGTTTAAATCAATTTCTCTTGCTATTGCCGCATATTGTGACATTTGATATAAATTTAAATCGGTTCTTGTATACAGGCTTGCAATTTTTAATGCCTCGGGGATTGTCTTTAATGTTTCGGGCGATTTGATTTTTTCTAATAAAGCATTAATAAACTTTTGCTGGCGGTGAATTCTGCCTATATCACCGAGGTAATCTTTTCTAAATCTTAAATATTCTTCCGCCTCAGCACCGTTTAATACGTGATACCCCTTATCAAAATTGATATTGAGCTTTGCCGTGTAATCATGATAATGCATATTCTGGTCAATGTGAATAGGTATTCCGCCTATTGCGTCAATTAATTTTCTTACACCCTCTGCATTGACTATCACATAGTTATGAATTTTTATTCCGAGAGTTTCTTCTATAGTCTTTTTAGTTAAATCAATTCCTCCTATTGCATATGCCGCATTGATTTTTTGAACACCGTGTTCATCTGCTATATATACTTTACTGTCTCTTGGGATTGATATGGCATTTACATTTTTACCGTGCATATCAATATTTAAAATTATCATTGTGTCAGAGCGGACTCCTGAAAACGGCAGAGTATCGGGGCCGTTTGAGTCAACTCCCAATAATAATACATTTTGATATCTGTTAAGCATTTTAAAATTAAATTTTGAAGGAGTTAAATCCGGCTTATCCGATACATTTATTCCTTTTATACTTTTGTCGGTTATGCTTTCAAAAAAGTTTGCAAAATCATCCATATTACTCAACAGCGATTTTGCAAGTATACAAATTAAAACAATCATAAACGCAAAAAATATAAACCTGATGGTTACTACAAATTTACTGTATTCTTTTTCGTCTTGTTCCTTATATTTTAAAAAGACACTATATTGCTCGTCTTTATCCTTCAACTCTGTCATTATCCGATATCCTATTAGACTTGTATTAATATTTTACTTTAAAAAATATAAAAAAAATATACAGCATACTGTGGAATTTAATATCAATCTGTTGAATATAATATTTATTTATGTTTTCATTGAACTATGAATAAAACTGATATAATAAAAAATGCTGAGACAAAGGTAAAACAATACTTTGAACCGGTTGATGAAATAAAAGAATACAATCAGGAAAAAGTATTAAAGGCATTTTATGATAATAAAATAGGTCTTGAGCATTTTGCATCCGTATCCGGATACGGGCATGATGATATGGGCAGAGAGGCTCTTGATAATGTATTTAGGGATGTCTTCAGGGCTGAAAAAGCCGTTGTAAGAAATCATTTCGTATCGGGAACTCATACTCTTGCGTGCTGTTTATTTGGGAATTTAAGATACGGCGAAAAACTTATATCGCTTGCAGGTGCGCCTTATGATACGATGGAAGAAGTTATCGGCAAACGAGGAGATAAAAGGGCTTCTTTAATAGGACATGGAGTTAAATATGAGGAAGTTCCTTTAATTAACAATATGGAGGTTAATTTTGAAGGTATTGCAAAAACCGTTGATAAATCAACAAATATGGTATTAATTCAACGTTCAAGAGGGTATTCGTTAAGAAAATCTTTAAATATTGAAACCATAAAAAAAATGATAGACATAGTAAAATCAAGAAATCCCGATTGTATATGCTTTGTTGATAACTGTTACGGAGAATTTGTTGAAAAGCTTGAACCGTTAGAAATCGGGGCGGATTTAATTGCGGGTTCGTTAATCAAAAACCCCGGCGGCGGGATTGTAGAGGCTGGCGGGTATATAGCAGGTAAGGAAGAATATGTAAACCAAGCCGCATACAGGTTAACAGCCCCCGGAATAGGCTCAGAAGGCGGTGCTATGCTTAATCAGTTAAGATTAATATTTCAAGGTTTATTTATGGCGCCCTCTATAGTATCTGAAGCGGTTAAAGGTGCAATCCTCGCCTCTCAGGTATTTGAGGATATCGGTTTTAAATCTACTCCAAAACCTAACGAAATCAGGACTGATTTAATTCAAACAATAGAGTTTGGTGCGCCTGAGCCATTGCTTGAGTTTTGTAAAACTCTTCAAATGTATTCGCCCGTTGAATCATACCTTACTCCTATTCCTGACACAGTTCCGGGGTATGACAGCAAACTCATTATGGCAGGAGGTTCATTTATAGAAGGCTCTACTATAGAACTTTCGGCAGACGGGCCTGTTCGTCCGCCTTATGCTGCTTATATGCAGGGCGGCTTAAATTATGCACACGTTAAAATTGCATTAAAAGGGATTTTGGATAAACTTGTTAAATAGCAGGACTTTGCTATAATATGAGTATGAAAAAATTTATTATTACTATATTATTTTTTATTTTAAGCATGTTTTTTATGCCTGTTCGGGCTGATATTATTCCTTTTGGCTCAAAAAGTATTAAATATTACGGTATTGGGGTTATTAATATGCCTCAAAACTACACGGTTTACCAGTACCCGAGAAGTGATTCAAAAATAATCAGAGAAGTAAACTATGAAAATATAAAAAAATCAGCAATAGTTAATTCAGTTGATATGAGAAAGGTATCTTATGTCGCTTATGTGCCTTCTAGTAATGTTGCACTATTAACAGTTGACATAAACTCCGGTGATGATTGGTACTGCGTATTTTTAAATCAGGAAACGGGTGAAACAGGCTGGATTTATAATCCCGATAAAAATGCTTTTTTTACATACAGACAATTGTTTTATAAATACGGGAAAAAATACGGTATAAGATTTTTTAATGATTTATCGGAAGATGAAAAAGTACTTTATTCAAAAGAAGATAAATCCTCTCAGGTTATTGAAAATTTAAGTTATCCGAAATATGTTACCTTTACGGTAATTAGGGGCAACTGGATGCTGGTATCTGTTAATGACAGAACAAAAACCGCCAAAGTCGGATGGTTCAACTGGAGAAATGAGGATGGAACTTTAAATATGTTCCCTAATTTTAAAGAACAGCCTTAATATTAATTTTTTTAACAAATATTATTTTTTTATCAATTTTTTATATTTACAATTTTTAAATCCGTTGTAATCGGAGAAAAAATGTTAGTACCTGCTTTATCAAATATTAAATTTAATAATATTGCAAAAACTAAGTTAACGGCAAGAACTCCTTTAACATTCAAAGGTGAGGCCGATTCTTTTGTTAAAGCGCCAAAAGCAAAAGAAGAAAATGAGTTTATAGTCTGGGCAAATAAAAAAAATATAGCGGAGGTGATTAAAAAATCACTTCAAAATCCGGAAAATAAAATAGGAAAAGGATTTTATAACTGTGCATATAAAATTGAAGGTAACGACAATTTTATATTTCGAGTAAGTAATTTTTCAAAACAAAATTTGGATTTTACTAGTATAGAAATAAAAGATACGGAAGATAAAGAACTTAAAGTAAATATCGGTCAGCAGGTTGCGGAGATTACTCTGAAATCGGGGGATAAAAATTTGCCTGCAATGCGCATAGAAGTATTAAAAAAACAAACGGGCAAGTCTTTAGGTGTGCCTCCTCCTGAGGTATTCAATGATGATTACGGTAATTTAAAAACGGGCGAATTAGCATATGATGATATTTCAAAGAAAGAGCAATATTTTAAATCTCTTGAACTACTTTCTAAAATGCCTCTTGAAGCATATGAAAAATTAATTGATACAATTCAAAAGGCAGGTGAAAGAGGTTTATTGCTTGATTATTATAATTCAAATAATATTTTGCTTGATAAAAAAAATCAATCAATAAATGTTATTGATATGGATAATCGCCTCGGAAAACCCGATTGGGGCAATGTTTTATATGCTTTAACCAATATAGTTTATTTTAATTCCGTTTATAATATGACTTTCAACCCGAAAGAAGAAACTGTTAAAGCATCAGAACTTACTGTTGAAATAATAAATAAATTTATTCAAGCTATGCAAAATAAGCATGTTAAATTTAATAAAACAAATTATACTTTCCAATTTCAAAATTTTTTAGAAAGTATTCCGGCCAAAATATTTTGCAAAAGTTTTTCACCTGAAGGCGAATGGGCTAAATTTGAGCAATTAGGTATTGCTTAATTAAACATAGAACCTTTATCATGCTCAGGGAGTGAAGCGGAATATTCTGCCAGTATTCTTGCTATATCAGAGCCTTTTATTACCACCTCTAATATTAATTGAGCATTAATTAATAACTTATCGGTATATTCAAGCTCATCAGTATCAAAAATTTCAAATTCTATAAAATCATAGCCGACATAATTAATTCTGCCGTAGCCTTCAGAATTTCCCCATTTTAAAAATACAAGCTGTTTTTCAAATAATTTGAGTTTATCTACCAACCGCATATTAATGTTCTCCGCATATCCTTATAATATGATAATTATTTTATTTGGTTAAGTCAAATTGTCTGAACAAAATTTTACGAAAATCCACGAAGTGGTAAGAGTAAAATTTTGAGAATGGCATATTGAAAAGGTGAGCACTCGTACAGCGACGAGGAGCAGAATTTCGGACGGACGCAAGTCCGGTAAGCGAGGGTAAAGCGAGTGCAAGACGAAGTCGAGCGAGCGACTATCCCGAGCGAAAAGAAATTTCAAGACAGTCGGTGGCAGAGTGCGACACTAGATTATATGGTAATGTAAATTTTACATTGATAATCTTTACAATCTGTCTAAAAATATTTTGTTTTGGATTTTGTTCTGGTATAGTCTAAGTAAATCATAAAGGAAAAAATCGTGACAGATACACTTAGTGCGAACACAAGTTTAAAAACAAATTTTAATAATAAGTACGTTTCTTCTCCCATCAGCAACTTAAATAACATTGAATTTCAATTATTTCAAATATTTGAAGAAGAATTAAATTCGGAAAACTCGGTTTTATTAAGTTATAGTCCTGATGTTATAAAAAGGCTTGCCAAATTTATATCAGGCGAGGTAACAAGGCCTGCCTCGATTGGAATTGCGGGCGAAACAGCAAGCGGGAAATCCACAATTACTTTCGATATTATAGAAACCATTGAACTTTTTGCCGATGTTTTTAATTTAGGCAGAGTTATAACAAGGGTTAATTCTGATGATTATTACTATGACAGATCTGAAGAAGTCAAAAAAGCGGGAGGCATGGCTGAATTTGCTAAACATTACGATTTTGATGTGCCTGATGCGCTTGAACTTAACTTAATGCATAAACATATTAAAGAACTGCTGTCAGGCAAGTCTGTTATGCTCCCTAAGTATGATATGTCGGGAACAACAATAAGATGGGATAATCATACACTTGCAATGCCTTCAAAGGTAATTATCTCGGAAGGTTTATTTACATTAACGGATGATGTAAAAGAAGCCTTTGATTTTAAAATTTATGTTGATATAAATTCCGATGTACAAAAGGAAAGATTTTTTATAAGAGCAAACGAACGAGGGCTCGGCGATGGCGCAGGAGCTTTATATGAAAATGCTTCAAATAAAGCAGAAATCTATATAAGACCTTGCAGAAATATTGCGGATATTGTTTTATCGGGTGAAGCGGATAGAGCTGATTATAAAATCTTTTTAAATAAAATTTTATCAATAGTTGAACATCTGCACTTTTCAAAGCAGGCGGTTATTTAATTATGCAAGTTTGCATATACCCCGGGAGTTTTAATCCCATTCATAATGCTCATATTGAAGTTGCAAAATATGTTCATGAAAAATTTCAGTTTGAAAAAATTGTTTTTATTCCCGTATTCAGACCTCCTCATAAGGATTTAGCGGGGTTTGATGCGGAAAATGCTTTTCACAGACTTAATATGGTTGAACTTGCGGTCAAAGATTATCCGTTTTTTGATGTGTCGGCTATCGAATACACAAGAAATAAACCTTCATATTCTTATGATACCGTTGTTCAGATTAATGATATCGTAAAGCCCGAGGGAAAAATCAACTTTATTATCGGTACGGATGCCTTCAGACAGATTGAGTCTTGGTATGAACCCCAAAAACTGAAAGAACTTGTTAATTTTATTTTGTTTATAAGAGAAAATAATTTTGATGAGGCTCCTTATATAAAGCTTAAAGAAAAAGGATACAGCTACGATTTAATGCAGCTGCCCTTTAACGACATTTCAGCATGCGAAGTAAGAAATCGAATTAAACAAAATAAAGATATTTGTGATATAGTACCCTTAAAGGTTGCTGAATATATAAAAAATAACAATGTATACAAAAATTAGTATTGAAGAAATAAAAGATAAATTAAAAGCTTGTTTGAGTGAAGAAAGATATCTTCATTCAATCGGAACAATGGAAATGGCGGTTGAACTTGCCAAAAGATTTCATCTTGATGAAGAAAAAGCACTTGTTGCAGGGTTATTGCACGACTGCGCAAAATGTCTGACTAATGAAGAATTAAAAGAATATTATAACTCGTTTGAAGAATGCGAAAAATTAAGTTCTAAAACCTGGCATGCACCTGTTGGTGCCGTGATTGCAAAAAGAGATTTCGGTGTCGAGGATGAAGAAATTTTATCTTCAATAAGATGGCACACCGTCGGTAAAAAAGATATGAGCGATTTTGAAAAAATAATTTTTCTTGCCGATAAAATTGAAACTCGGACACGAGAGCCGAAATTCCGCCAAAAAATAGAAAAAACTCTAAATAAAACAAACAGCCTTGATTCTGCACTTTTAAAAAGCTTTAAAATTACAATAAAAAGCCTTTTAAAACGCAAACTTCCAATATGCTTTCAAACAGTAGATGTATATAACGACCTATTAAAAAAGGTTTTAATATAACTTATAAAGAAGCAGCATATTGACTTAAAAAGCAAACATTAATAGTTAATTTTTTAAACTAAATTACAAATATTAACTTTTGTAAATTTTTGAATACGGAAAATATGTTAGTCTTATTTTTTCACAACTTGATATAATAATTTTTAGGAGGAATTATGAATTCTAAAAATCTTACGAGTGGAAATGTGCGAATTATTGTAGTTGATGATTGTGAATTTGATGATGGTTTTATAGAAATAAAAATATGTAAATCGTTATTGAATAATATTACATCTACGGGTATTAGTTTTAATAATAATTTTAATGATAATTCAATAACTAAAAGAGAAGTTGAAGTATTAAAACAACTTGCAAAGGGATTAAATAATAATCAAATCTCTAATGAATTAAATATAAGTCTGCATACAACAAAAGCGCATATAAGAAATATATTTTCAAAGCTATCAGTCAGTGACAGAACAGAGGCTGTAGTAGTTGCAATAAAAGATAGAATTATAAATATTCTGCAATTGTAATAGATAGGCTTGCCATATAAATACTTTTCTAACTTGCGTTTGACATAATATTGATGTCCGAGTAAATTTTTATAAGCAGAAGGTGTTACAAAGCGAACATCTGAGCAAGCGAAGAATGAGCTTTGCGAAGGCATACGAGAGAAGTATGCGCAGGCTTTTGAAAAATTTAAGCACGATAGTGCGTAGAATTTAAAAAGACCAGCTGAGATGTAATCTCGTTCTTAAAACTAAAATTAAAGCATTAAAAATAGCTGGGGA
>CANQNW010000014.1 GCA_947625305.1 Candidatus Gastranaerophilales bacterium
GCCACTTCGACATAGTTTCTAAGTATTCAGTTGTCAGATTAACTTAGCCGTCTGTGGCTCATAGTTTTCACTTCGTTCAAACCCCTCTCCTCGAACGATACTTAATCGTTCTCGTCGGCAGAGTGCCACTTCGACATAATTCTTTTGTATTCAGTTGTCAGATAAACTCAGCCGTCTGTGGCTCATGGTTTTTACTTTGTTCAAACCCTCTCCTAAAAAGGTACACCGTACCTTTTTACTCGGCAGAGTGCCGCTTCGACATAGTTTCTACTTATTTTGTTTAAATAAATTCTCTGTTTTATTTAATACAATAGTCATAACACAAGCTAATATGATAAAGCAAGATGCTCCTATAATAAATTGTACATCCATTTATTTAAGCCTTTCAATATTATTATCAATTTTTTTATTTAAGTATAAAAATTTCAACAAAAATAAAATGTCAAAATATATTCCTATGATAAATAGAAATGATATTTTCATTATATTTATATTAACAAAAAATAAACCTGCTAATCCGCTTGAGATTATCATTATCATTGCAAAATAGTTATTTCTTAATGCAATTAAATTCTTATTTTCTTCTTCAATATATTTCATAAGATAATTATAACACAGTTTTATTTGGCTGTTAAGGAATATAGTTTGTATTTCTACCCTTTAACCAAATATTTTCCGTCTTTAATGCGAACCGCAAAATATGGCTTATCCTTGCCTTTTTCCTTTAAAAATAACACAAACGGGCGGTCAAAATAGTAAAAATTTTCAAGATATATCTTTTCTACATACATTGCAATTTTGTCTGCCACCCTCAAAGCAGCTTCACTTTTTAACCTTGCACCTTTATTATTCATATCAAATTTTACTGTTTGAAGTGTTTTTAAAATAACCCAAATATCTTTGGGATTATTTTTATAATCTTTTCCCTTTATTTCTTTCATTGCAAGTTCATCGAAGTCCATTGTTCTATCTATATGCAGATAAGGAATTTTATAGTAATTAACAAAGCTTATAATTGCATTAGGATGTTTTTGTAAATCATCTTTTGTCCTATTTTGAGTATATTCTTTCTTTTTTAATGATTTTTCCTTAATTTCGGAATAAATCTGTTCAAATGAGGCATTAGAATCCGTTAAATACAAAATCATTTCTTCTTTATCGGTTTTATCCGTTATTTTTAAGGCGAAATCATTATCATTTGCGTAAAATAATGATTCAATCGTGCCTTCAAGTTTATCTTTATTTTCATCGGAGTCCCTGTCTTGAAATTTGACATCTTTCATAAATCCAAAATATTTATACTTTTGAGTTTCAATTTTATTGAAATAGTCATTTGGCAAGTTATCAAACTGGGCAATAAATGGGAATTTCTTTAAAAGCATTGAATAAATAAACCATTTATTTGTTTTATCATCAGAAATATCAGGGAACTTAAACTGTCCTAAAATATCGCTTTTTTCTTTGAATTTATCCCAAATGCCTTTTTCAATACTTCTTTTGAGTTTTAGCGTTTGTTTGCCCACCCCAATATAGTAATCATCAGGGTTTAAATCATCTTTAATAAACTTTTGCTTATTAAGTTCCTCCGCAAGTTTAGGATTTCCCTCAACATATTCAACCTTAGGAGTACCAATCAGATTAATAAATTCATTCCAGCATAATTGAAAAGTAGGAACCCAAACATCATCCGTTTCAACCGCAAAACCGTTTTCATCCTTTGGCAGATTGCATTCGCTCGGCTCAGGTGCCTCAATTGCAGGCGAAATATCTGATGTAACATCTTGCGCCGCTGTTTTATGAGTACTGCATCCTGCCGTAAACCCTATTAAACATATAATTACAAAAACAAAAAAAATCTTTTTCATTAAAAACTCCTAATCTTGAGTGCTTAATCATTATACCACTTCTACCCCCCCCCTTAGCAATATAAAAACAAAGTTTGAAAACCATATACGGAGTGTCGTAATTTCACTTACTAAGACAACATCGAAACTTCGTCTGTTTGAGCCGATAATATCGGCGAGTTACGAAGTTTTTGGTTGAAGTTAGTGAAATAGATACGCAGTATAAGGTGGAAAAATTGTTTTATATTGTTTATTTGGTTATAAAAAGCGGTGAGCGGTAATATAAACCGCTCACCGCAATATTTTTATTATAATAATTTATTTATTATACGGTTTTAAAGATTCAGTAAATATTGCTTTTACTGTTTCTTTATTACCGTCAACGGGGGCAATTGCAAGCAAACCCGATAATGACGGAGTTTCAAAAGTTAAATTAACAAGTTTATCTATATCGGTTTCAGAAAATCCTTCATCTGAAAGTTTTTTCTTAATACCTACAGAATACAGCCATTCTTCAACTTTTTTGGAGGCAAATTCCGCTTCATCGGGTGTCCCTTTTAATTCTGGTATTATTGTATGGAACAAAGTCGCTATTGTTTTTGCTTTTGCAGGGTAGATATACTTAATTACCGCAGGTAATATCATTGCAAGCCCTAATCCGTGAGATAATTTCGGTTTAACACCGCTCAAGGGGTGTTCAAGTGCGTGTGTAAAGTGTAACAAACCGTTATCAAAACTTACACCGCCCAGTATTGATGCATAAAGCAAGAAATATCTTGCCTCTTTGTCATTAGGATTAGTGTTAATCCTCGGCAGATATTTTCCTACAAGTTCAATACATTCTTTTGCAGTTGATACCGATAAAGGTGAAGCTACCTTTGATGTTGCCGCTTCAACCGAGTGATTAACCGCATCTATTGATACATATATTGTTTGCTCGGGTGATAAATTCATCATTAAAGCAGGGTCATCTATTGAATAGGATGGATATATGCAATCATAAGCAATAGCAGGTTTATATTGCGTTTCAGGAATAGTAACAACCGCAAATCTGTTCGTTTCCGTGCCTGTTCCATGGGTCAGGTTTATTGCCACAATCGGAACTGCTTTTTCTGGAATAAACTTAAATTCCATAATATCCCTTGCACTGACACCGTCATTAGCAAGCATAATAGCAGCAGTTTTAGCAGCATCTATCGGAGAACCTCCGCCTATACCCATAACAGCTTTTGCTCCAAAATCTCTGCCGAGTTTTGCCGCTTCATCTACTGCATCCGCTGTCGGGTTCGGAGTTACTTGTGCATAATTTATATAAGTTATTGCGTTATTCTTGAATGCTTTTTCTATTACATCCCAAGCCCCCGAAGACTTATAAGCATTTCGCCCCGAAACAACAAGCACTTTATCAAGTCCTTTTGATTTCATATCTTTTGCTATATCTTCCATTTTATTAATAGCACCAAAACCAAAGTATACATTAGGTTTTACACGCAGTTCAACAACGGAATTGATATCAACATCACTTCTCCACATATTATGTCTCCTTTCTTGAATATCCGATTATACTACATTTTTTTATTAAAATAAATATACCGATTTTATGATATATTCTTGATAATAAAAAAAATATTATTTAAAATATTTTTAAAGGTTAAAAATATGCACTATAAAAGCTGTCAATGGATAAACAGAGGAATAGAATTCAGAACGGATGAAATCCGCCTTTGCTGTTACGGATATTTGCAGGGCAGAGAAACCGAATATCAAACAACTTTATTTTCTGATTATCATGGCGGAAAAATCGATTGGGATAAATTCTTTGAAATAAAACATCAATTAAAGCAAATGCATAAAGAAGGCAAATACTTGGATGCCTGCAAAGACTGTATTTATTTGCATGAAAGCGATTGGGATGATGATGATTACATAAATCATTTTACATTCAACCATTGGACAAAGTGTAATTGCGCTTGCACATACTGTTACACGAATAATGACAAAAAAGCTTACAATCAATATAAAGAATATAAAATTTATCCGATAATAAAAGATATGTTTAAGAAGGGATTAATAAAGAAATTAGAGAGTTCCTGTTTATGCTTTGGGGGCGGAGAGCCTACTATTTTAGATGATTTTGATAAACTTATTGATATCTTTTTAAAGCATGGAAGCAAAAATATCAGAATTAATACTTCAGGAATAAAATATTCAAAAAGCATTGAAAAAGCACTTAAACTTGGGGCTATGAGTATTGTAATATCGCTAGATGCAGGCTGCAGTGAGACTTACGAAAAAATAAAACAGGTAAAGTGCTATGATAAAGTCTGGGATAATATAAGAAAATATATAAAATGTCAGAAAGAACCTAATCTTGTAAAAGTCAAATTTATTTTAATCCCAAAAGTTAATGACAGTTACGAAGAAATAAACAAATGGTTTGATGAAGTTGTTAAAAACGGAATTAAAGCCGTAAGTTTGAGTGTTGAGCAGGACTGGTTTAACACCAATCAGCCGAATTTTCCTGATGACATATATGAAAAGATTTCGTATATGGAGCAAAAAGCAAAAGAATTAAATCTTGATATGGAAATTTACTGTGAGGCTCTGGCTGTTTTAAGAGACGGCAAAAAAAACCCTTCTTAAAATAAGAAGGGGATGAGCACTAAGAATAAGCAATCAGAAGAGTTGAGGATTTACTCTCTTATAATAAATTATTTTCCATATGTCTTCATTACACTTAATGACTATATTTAATAGTTATACTTTTGTATAAATAAACTTAAACCTTATTTGTATTGTTACCGTAAATAAGATAAAATTGAAAATATTAAACAAGGATTGGAATTATGAATAAAGAAGAAGAATTAAAAGCTATAAAACAAGAATGTTTTGAATGCAAAAAGTGCGAACTTGGTAAAACAAGAAATAACATAGTATTTTCAGACGGAAATGCCAATGCAAAAATTCTGCTTATAGGTGAAGCCCCGGGGGCTGATGAAGATGCAACGGGAACTCCTTTTGTCGGCAGGGCGGGAAAACTTCTTTCCAAATTAATTGATGATTGCGGTCTTTCAAGAAAAGATGATTTTTATATCTGCAATACCGTAAAATGCAGACCGCCTGAAAACAGAGTTCCGACAGACCAAGAAAAAAAACTATGCGAAAATTATCTTTTATCGCAGATTAAAATTGTTAATCCTAAAGTAATTGTGTTATGCGGGGCAACCTCCGCTAAATCTTTTCTCGGAGATAAGCTTAAAATCTCTCAAATTCGGGGACAGTGGTTTAAAATCTTTGATAAATACGATGCAACGGTTATTTTTCATCCTTCTTATCTGTTAAGAAATCATTCGGAAACTGAAGGCTCGCCAAGGGGGCTTACTAAACAAGATTTATTAAAGATTAAAGAATTTATCTTAAAATAAACTTAACATTTGTAATATTTATTATTTTTAAAACTCAATAAAAACAAGCTTTTTGACATTCCGTTTCTTTAATTATCAATTTTAATTAACGAAATTGTACAGTTATTGTTTATGTTTGATAAAATAAAATTTATAAGGGTTAAAAGAGAAAGTATATCATGGCTGCAGATAATAATTATAAAGAAATTTTGGAAGAAGTTGTTAATAAACTGGATAGTATTGATACGGTTAAGGAAGTTGATGTCCTTAATATAAAAGAAGCAGTTGAAGAACTCGGTAATTTAATGACTGATTCTCAAGTTAAATTGAATTTTCAGGAAATTAAAGAAAAACTTGAATCTCTTTCACTGCAAATGGATAATTGCAATGAATCTCTTTTAAAAGATATTTATACCGATATAAATAAATTAAAAGACTCTGCAACTTCAGTAAATCAATATATTGAAAATCTGCAGAATATACAAAATTTAGCACTTACAAGCGCAGAATTTGAAGAGTATCAAAAACAGCAGTTAGATTTAGCCCTAAAAACAAACGAAAACATTTTTAATGAACTTTCGGCAATAAAAGAAAATTCTTCCAAATCACATACGGAGGAAAATATACAGCAGATTGAAACAAGTCTTGTAAATCTGCATAAAAATCTTACGGGATATATTGAAGAAATTACCTCCAGACTGGATAATGCCCCTAATATAGAAAATATAAGCGCCATCATATCGGATTTTAACGGAATTAGTCAAAAAAATATAAAAGAAACAAATTCTTTATTAAAAAAATTACAATTAAAATTTGAAAGTTTTCAAAATACCGAATTTCAAAATCAATTTGCAAAAATTTCTGAAATATACGACAGCATAACAATGATTAATGCTTGGATAGAAAAAGTCGGCTTTCTTAATAAATCCATTGAAAATGTTTATTCAAGATTAGGTGCAAATATTGATTTTGATGAAGTATCGGATAAGGTTGATATTATTTATGAAAATATTTCCGCTTTAAATAACTGGACAATGAAAATTGATACGGTTGATGAATCGATTATTGAAATTCAATCCAAAATCAGCGCATTAAGCGATTTTATGCAAAATTCCGGAAATATTTCGGAAATAATTTCAGGATTAAAAGAAAAATTTGAGTCCGCATTTAATGAAAATATTGATTTTGAAGATTTGACTAATAAAATAGATATAGTTTATGAAAACTTATCTTCAATAAATACTTGGGCAAATAAAGTTGATTCTATTGATAACAAAATCAATTCATTGGAAAATTTAAACACCTCCGTCGAGGAAATTAAAGAAAATGTTTCAAATATAAATAATGTTTTAGATGAAGACATGATTTCTTCTAAAATTGATATTATTTATGAAAATATTACTCTTTTGAATAAATGGATTAATAAAATTGATGACATTTCCAAACAAAGCGAAGAACTTGATAATAAGTTCAATGAGGCTAATTCAAATTTAAATGAAAAAATAGATCAAATAACAAAAACACTTTCAGATACCTCAGACATACTTGTAAGTGTTCCTGATATTAAAGAAAAACTTGAAAAAGTATCAACAGCATTAAATTCTATTACTCATTCATCTGCAAATGGAAATGATTCTTATATTTATTCACTTTTGGATATTGAATCGGATTTCCTGAAATTGCATAAATTTCTAGATGATAATACAAAAAATACTTCGCAGGATATAAATGCTTTAAAAGATAGATTTGAAGAACTTAATGATGATATTTCAAGTATCAGTGTAAGAACAAATAAATTGATACTTTCAGCAGATGATGCAAATAAAGAATTTAAAACTCATTTAGAATCATTTAAGGATATTATAAGTTTATTAAATAAACAAAGAGAAAGTTTTAATCCCGAATTAAAATTTAATTTATTAGGTACAAGATTAACAGAACTTGTAAAATTAATGAAAAATAATCTTGAATCCAATAAAAATATTAATACTGCATTTATTTATCTTGCAGAATGGATTGATGCTACAGGCAGAACATTAAACGGTATTTCAAATGATATAGAGCAAATTAAATCCTTATCGGAAAAAAGAAATGAAAGTACATCAACCGAAGAAATAGCACAAATTATAAGTAATAATGAGCAGGAAACAAATGGTTTAATTGCTGATATTAAAAATCAAACATTAAATTTATTAAATGAAATTGAAAAAAATAATATTAAAATTAATGATGACATTTCGGAAATTAAAAGCCTCTTAACAGGTATAATTGTTCAATTAAATACTGCCTTAACTCCTGATATTGATTCATTAAATGAAAGAATTGATAAACTGGAGGAAGAAAATAATAATCGTTTTAAAGAACTTGAAGATATAATTCAAAATCAAGTAGCACAGCAGGCAAAACAAATTAATTCTTTAGAGGCTAAAATAGATGATATGACTTCTAAATTTAATAAGTTAATAGAAGTATTTGCCGAAGATAATAAGAATTATGAAATAAAAGATATATTAAATTATATAGCATCACAGACTTCATCATTAAATGAAGCTATGCAAAATCAACAGAATGCAAATGCAGTTATAGATACAGTTGCAGAAAAACTTACAAGTTTTGATGAAAATATTAATAAAATAGTTTCATATATTGAAGAAGAATAAAAATGAACTATTTTGAGCGGGCAAAAAAATTCAGAGCAAAAAAAAGGCTCGGGCAGAATTTTCTTATTGATGAAGAGTGCATTCAAGCAATACTGGATGTTTCTGATATTTCAAAAGAAGATACTGTTGTTGAAATAGGCCCCGGGCTTGGTTTTGTTACCGAACAACTTGTTAAATATGCAAAAAAGGTTTATGCTGTTGAACTTGATGAAGATATGATTAATGAAATATCCAAAATCAATGCGGATAATCTGGAAATTATTCATAACGATATTTTAAAAACTGATTTATCCGAGTTCGGCGAAAATTTAAAAGTTGTTGCTAATATTCCTTATTATATAACTTCGCCGATTTTAGCGCATTTATTGGGCGAGGTTGATGATTTGGATAATAAAAACAGAAAATCAATTTCGCAAATTGTTTTAATGGTTCAATATGAAGTAGCAAAAAGACTCAGTGCAAACGAAAAATCACCTTCAAAAGAATTCGGATTATTATCAATTCTGGCGCAATTTTGGGCGGATATTGAATTTATAAGAAAAGTCAGTTCAAGGGCATTTTTCCCTGCGCCGAAAGTCGATTCGGCTATTGTAAAAATCAATGTTAAAAGTCAACCGTTATTAAAATTAACCAATTATAATTTTTTTAGAAAAGTAATAAAAGCCTGCTTTGCGACAAGAAGGAAAAATATAAAAAACTCGCTTGTTAATGCGGGGTTTAGTAAAATTGCAGTTGAAAAAACTCTTAAAGACCTTAATATTAATGAAAACCTTCGTGGTGAAGTGCTTTCTATTAAACAAATGGGCGATTTAAGCGAAAAATTGAAAGAAAATTTATGAAAACTATAAAAATAAAAACTCCGGCCAAAATTAATTTAACTCTAGAAGTCCTAAATAAGCGTCCTGACGGATTTCATAATATTCAATCAATTATGCAGACTATTAATTTATATGATTATTTAACTTTTGAACTTGAAGAAAAAGAAGGAATTACAATAAATTTAAGCGGGAATACGGATGAAATTCCTTATAATGAAAAAAATTTAGTTTATAAATGTGCATTAAAATTTTTTGAAAAACTGCAAATTAAAAATGTACATTTAAATGTTTTTATTGAAAAAAATATTCCCGTATCAGCAGGCTTAGCGGGCGGAAGTACAAACGGTGCAGGCACTTTCTATGCTTTAAATAAATTGTATAATAATTTGCTCAATCAAAAAGAATTAGAAGAATTATGCGCTCAAATGGGTTCGGATTTAAATTTCTGCCTGACGGGCGGCTGCAAATTATGCACATCAAGAGGCGAAATAACGGAAAATTTACCTTTTTATGAACAAAATGTATCTTTGATTAAACCTAAAAATCTCGGAATAAGCGCAAAAGAAGCTTATACAAAATTTGCAATGCTCAAGGATAAAACAAATCCAAATAATACGGATAAATTAAAAAAACTTTTAGAAGAGGGAAAATTTGATAAATCACTTATATATAACAGCTTGGAAAAAGCGCTGTTAAACGATTATAAAGAATTGAACGAAATAAAAACAAATGTTAAAAATTCTCTAATGTCAGGGAGCGGATCAACGTTTTTTGTATTAAATAATAAACTTGAAGGGGATTTTGACACAAATGAATACACAATAATTGAAGGTTTAAAAACAATACCGCAAGGAGTTGGGCAAGTATAATGGAAAATATAATAATAACCGAAAAAAGCAATCCCGATACCGTAAATATAGATATATCATCGTCGCTTGAAATAGCGCAGATGATAAATAACGAGGATTTAAAAGTTGCGCAGAAAATAAAAGAAAATTTAACCCCTATAGCGCAGGCGATAGATTTAATTAGCGAAAACTTTTTAAAAAGCGGAAGATTGTTGTATTTTGGAGCAGGTACAAGCGGAAGATTAGGTGTTTTAGATGCTTCAGAGTGTCCTCCAACCTTTAACAGCCCATATGATATGGTGCAAGGAATAATAGCGGGAGGCGACAAGGCCTTAAGGTATGCCATTGAGGGGGCTGAAGATTCAACAGAACTTGCAAAAGAAGATTTTAAAAAATGCTCGGTTACAAAAAACGATACCGTTTGTTCAATTTCCGCAAGCGGGAACGCAAATTATGTAATGGAAATTTTAAGGCTTGCTAAAGAAAATAACACTAAAACCATTGCAATTACCTGCAACCCGAAAGCAGAAATGAATAAATATGCTGATATAGTAATATGTATAGAAACAGGTGCTGAAACAATAACAGGTTCAACAAGGATGAAAGCGGGAACTGCGCAAAAAATGGTACTAAATATGCTCACAACAGGCGCTATGGTTAAAATCGGAAAAACATATAAAAATCTTATGATAGATGTTAAACCGACAAACACAAAGTTAAAGGATAGAGCGGTAAGAATAACTTCTCAAATCGCTGAAGTTGATTACGAAACAGCTAAAAATCTGCTTGAAAAAAACAACTATAAAATTAAAGAAACCATTTTACAACTTAAGTATAATATACCGTTTGAGGAAACACAAAAAATTTTAAATGCCGAAAACGGAATAATCAGAAGAGTGTTTGAAAAAAATAATTGAAGTGCTAAATTTAAAAAAAAGGGATAATTTATGCCGAAAAGTATTTTGTTTATTATTGATGAACTTGAACTAAAGTATTTTGAATTTAATGATTTAGTTACTAATTTTTGGTTTATAAAAGAATTTTTAAAGAGGGATTATAAAGTATCCGTTGCGGTAAAAGGCAATTTATTTATTGAAAATGCTCAAGCTTGGGTTTTATCTTATAATTCATTTTTAAAAGATGAAAACATTTTTTACGATAAAGAGCGGGTTAAAAATATGGTCAATGATTTTGATGTAGTATTTTTCCGTCCCGACCCGCCCGTTGATATTGAATATATTAATGCCTGCTATGTGTTTGACTATGTAGATAGAAGAAAAACCTTACTAATAAATGACCCTGCGGAAATAAAAAATTTTAACGAAAAACTGCACGTAAATTATTTCCCCGAATTTGCGCCCGAAAATATAGTAACAGCTTCACCCGAGTTAATTTTAAAATTTGCGGAAAAAAATCATGAAACAATCCTGAAACCCTTAAACAGATGTTTTGGAAGCGGAGTTTATTATTTAAACAGCGAAGATAAAAATCTTTTAACAATAATAAACTCAATGACACAAGAAGGCAAAACTCCCGTAATGGTTCAAAAATATATCCCCGAAGCAAAATACGGAGATAAAAGAGTTTTAATTATCGGCAGAACAGTAATGGAGGAATGTATACAAAAATTGCCGGGCGACCATAATTTTAAGTTTTCCATCCACAATGACAAATACTTCCAAGATTCATATTTAACCCAAAAGGAAAAATTAATGGCTGAAAAAATAGCAAGTCAATTGTCTGAAAGAGGATTATATTTAATCGGACTTGATGTTATAAATGAAAAAGTAATAGAAATAAATGTAACAAGCCCATGCTATTTTATAAGAGAGATTAATCAGCATTACGGCATACATTTTGAAGAAAAAATAATGGCGCATTTAGAAAAATTAATTTCTAATCGTTATGCACAAGAAAGGTTATATGCTGTTAACCGATAATAAAACCGATATCCCGTTGACTATAAAAGAACTGAGTGAAATATTTTTCTCGGGATGTAAAAATGAAACATCAATAGGGGTAGAATCCGAAAAACTTCTTGTTTATACGAATTCAAAAAAAGCCGTAAAATATGAAGATGTAGTAAAAATATTAAATTCTTTTGATGAAAATAAATGGCAGAAAATATATGAGGAAGGTCATTTAACAGCCTTGAAGGGTGATATCGGGATGATAACACTTGAACCCGGGAGCCAGATAGAAATAAGCCTGAAACCATATAAAACTCTTGATGAAATAGCGGCTAAACTTAATGAATTCTATACGGAACTTAAAAATTATGCCCAAAATATCGGGGCGGAAGTATTAGATATCGGTATTCAGCCCGTATCAACTTTTGATAATATAAAAATAATTCCCAAAAAACGATATGAGTATATGACAAAATATCTGCCCTCAAAGGGATTAAGTCCTTTTATTATGATGAGAGAAACTGCAGGTATTCAGGCAAATTTTGATTACAAAAACGAAGAAGATGCAATCAGAAAACTTTCTTTGGCTTTAAAAATGAGCCCCATAATAAGTGCAGTTTATTCAAATTCCCCCGTAAGAGGCGGGAAATTAACCAATTATAAGTCTTTTAGAGCAAATGCCTGGCTGAATGTTGATGAGGACAGGTGCGGACTGATAAGTAAAAAACTTTTCGAGAAAGAATTTAATTTTACATTTAATGATTACGTTGAAACCCTTCTTGATGTACCAATGATTTTTATTGAACGAAACGGGAATTACTATGGGGCGGATATTAATTTTAGAGAATTTATGAAAAACGGATTTGAAGGATTAACAGCGCAAATAAGCGACTGGTTAACACATATCAGCTTATATTTTCCTGATGTAAGGCTGAAAAGCTATGTTGAAATCCGCAACCATGATGCACAAAATGAGGAAATGACATTTTCCGTTCCCGCTTTTTGGAAAGGGATTATATATAATTCTAATGCAATGAGTGAAATTGAAAAAATCTTATCAGACTTTACTTATGAAGACTTTATGCAATTAAGACAGGACGCCCCGAAAATCGGAATAAATGCAAAATTAAACAAATATGTAATTGCCGATTTGGCAAAAGAGTTTTTCAAAATTTCAGCTTTAAGTCTCAAAGAAAATAATCATAATGAAGAAAAATACCTTGAATGTGTATTTGAATACTTAAATAAAGGTATAACCCCGGCAGATAATATAATTAACGGTTATATACTTGACTAAATCAAATTCTAAATTTATATTTAAAGAATTGATATATTCTAATCCTATTAATAAAGTACATTTTTATTTTTGGATTAACATTTGACGAAAGAATATAATTTTTGAAAAAGATAATTATTACAATATCACTTATATTATTGACAAATATAAACTGTAAAGCTATTGAAGAAGTAACTCTTGAAAAAGAAAAAAACGGTTTAGATTATTTATCTGATATATATTATGGCAAAATTGAAAATGAACGGGATGTTTCGCCCGTACTAAGGCTATTTTCAAAAGACGGGCTTAAATTTGAAAATTCATATATTAACTCTGTTAAATTAATACTTTTGTACGGAGGGAATTTAACATATACGAATACTCATAATCATTCACCGAGTTTAGTTAAGAATTTTCCTATTGTAGAACCGATGATAAGAGTTAATTTCAATGAAAATAAAACCGAATTTATGTTTGATTACAATTTAACAAGAAATTTTGAAGGATACGATAACGAATTTTCACATAAAATATCAAGATTGGCAATAACACATAAGTTAAATGAAAATCAGAAAATAGTAATCGGGCAGGGCGACAGAGTTCCTGCTATTATGAACGGAAGTTTACCGACCTTTATGCAGGAAATGGTTTCTAAATCTCAAATAGGCCGTACGATGGGCGATTCAAGTTCAATGGGGCTGAGAAATGTTGCTGATTATAAATATCTTGAATATGATATCGGACTATATGACAGCACTCGTTTTATGAAAGATTTCGGCAACGGACTTGATTTTAACGGCCGTATTATTTTCAAACCTCTTGCAAATATTGAAGAAGATAAAGCAGGTATATGGAAAATAGGTACAGGATATAATATCGGTGATTATTATAATTCTTATCATTTGTATTCCGTTTTTACAAATTATGACTATAAAAAATTTCATTTTAGAGCTGAATATGCTGATGCTGACGGATATAATGCCGTAAAATATTCCAAAAATGATGCAGATGGTTTTTATACAACTTTAGCTTATGATATAACACCTAAATTACAACTCATCGGCAGATATGATTATTTTGTACCCAATAAATTACACAATAATTCCAATTCTCAAGAATATACTGCCGGTATTACTTATAGACCTTTTAAAAATATAAAATTCTTACTCAATTATGTTAAAAGAGAGGAATCAAACGGTAGTGATTCTAATATGATTTTATTTGCTACCAGATTTATAATATAAAGATTTTAAACAACTTTCCGTGCTATTAGTCTGTTACTTTTCATGGTTTTAAAATTTAAAATTATGAAATGCAAATTGATTATTTTGAAGTTTTAAGAAAAAATTTAAAAAGATTGTCCGAGTAAATTTTTACGATAAGCCAAAGATGTTACAAAGCGAAACGGAGTGTGACAGAGCTTGTATGCGTCAGCTGAGTAAAAATTTGCGAGTGGCATATTGAAAAGGTGAGC
This sequence comes from Candidatus Gastranaerophilales bacterium, assembly GCA_947625305.1. Taxonomy (GTDB): domain Bacteria; phylum Cyanobacteriota; class Vampirovibrionia; order Gastranaerophilales; family Gastranaerophilaceae; genus Avigastranaerophilus. The sequence goes on from CANQNW010000014.1 coordinate 14,235, forward strand.
AACTTTACGGTTGCGAGGAGCAAGCGTAATGTTGCGACACTAGATTAAATACAGAAATGAAAAAGGCTATACTCAAGAGAAATTAAGCCTTGAATCAGATATTTCAGCTGATTATATTTCTGAAATAGAACGAGGGAAAAAAACTCCAAGTTTAAAAAGATTAATTAAAATTGCCGATGTGTTGAAAGTTCCTGTTAACAAGTTTTTTGAATAATTGAATATATATTAATTAATATCCACAACACTTACACCGTCACCGCCTTCGGCATTTTCTCCCGGGCGGAATTTTGCAACATACGGTGAATTCATCAGGTAGTCCCGTATTACCTGCTTTAATGCACCCGTTCCATGCCCGTGAATAATATATACAGGCGATAAATTAACCAAACTTGCCTTATCAAGGTAAGCTTCAATCTCATCAAGTGCTTCCTCACAGCGATATCCTCTTAAATCCAAAGTCTGTGAAATTGACCTTCTTTCTATAGAAAAATCCTTTTTGAAAATCCCTTTTGCTTTTGCCTCATGTTTAATCAAATTTTTATTTAAAACGGCAAGTTTATTTTGTTTAACCTTTGTTTTTAGTTGTCCCATTTGAATTTGGACATTTTTATTTTTATCGGGCAGAGCAAGAATTGTAACCTCTTGATTTAAATCCGTAATCATAACTTTATCGCCGATTTTAGCGGTTTGCCAATCAATAGGAGTGTATTTTTCGGCAATTTCATCTTCATCCGAGCGGAAGCCCGTACGCATGGCCGTTTCTATTCCTGCCAGACGATGAAAACTTCTGCGAGCTATTTTTTCGGATTTTTCTTCACGCATTTGTTTTAAGATATCTTTAATTTCTTCTCTTGCCTCATCAAGCGAGGTTTCATATTTCTTTTTATAAATATGAATATTTTTCTTTTTTTCTTTTTTAATTTCGTTTAATTTATCGTTTAAACTCTGTTCAAGCCGTTTTACGTTTTCTTCTTTTTCTTCAATAATGCGTTTTGAATCGGATAATTCATGCTGAGTTTTTTGGAGTTCCTCTAAAACCTTTGCCGTATTATCTTTCTCGTTAAAATATGTTTCTCTTGCATTTGATATTATTTCTTCTTTTAAACCGAGGTTCTGCCCGATTGATATTGCATTGCTTGCCCCCGGAATTCCGATTAAAAGCTTATATGTGGGTTCAAGTGTATTAATATTAAATTCAACCGAAGCATTAATGAAACCTGATTTCAAATATGCAAGCGATTTAAGTTCTCCGTAGTGAGTTGTTGCAACAATAAATGCACCTTTCTTTTGCAGATACTCTAATATTGCCTGAGCAAGCGAAGCGCCCTCTTTAGGGTCTGTACCTGCCGATATTTCGTCTGGCAGAATAAGACTTTCGCTGTCTGCATGATTGATTATATTTACAATATTTGTCATATGAGCCGAAAATGTTGAAAGGTTTTGTACTATGCTCTGCTCATCGCCGATATCGGCATAAACCTTTTTAAACGGATATATTTCAGCCTCATAGCAGGGAATGTGCATTCCTGCTTTTGTCATTAATACACATAAACCCACAGTCTTTAAAACAACCGTTTTCCCGCCCGTATTAGAGCCTGTTATTATCATGCAGTTTTTATTTTCATCAATATAAAAATCATTTTCGACAATGTTATCTTTGGATTTTATTAAAACGGGATTTTTCATCATTTTTAAATTAATAACTTTTTTATCCGATATTTTTGCGCTTGTCCCGTCAAAAGATATTGAATATTTAGCCTTGGCAAAAATAAAATCAAGTTCAATTAACTGCAGATTTGAATTATAAATTTCATCGGCATACTGCCCGATTTCCTCAGAGAGAATTTTTAATATTTTTTCCGTTTCAATTCGGATTTGTGCTTCAATTTCTCTGATTTTATTATTTAATCCGACCAAAATTTCAGGCTCGATAAAATAGGTCTGATTACTTTGAGATACATCATGAACAATCCCCGAAATTTTATTTTTACACTCCGCTTTAACCTGAAATACCGTTCTGCCGTCTCTTTGGGTATAAACCGTATCTTGAAGATTAGAGGTAAAATCACTGTTTTGCATTAATGTTGATACACAGGCACGAACATTTTGAGTTGTATCTCTTAAAGTCTGATATAATCTTTTTAACTCACTTGTAGCATCTTCTTTTACGGTATAGGAAGGAGTAAAAGTATTAAATATTTTATCTTCAAATTCTTTATTGGCAAATAAAGAATTTTTTAACTGCGAAAGTTCCAAATAATCTTTTGAACAATCATCAAGAAAATTGCGCATTAATCTTGCCGTTCTTAAAGTGCGGGCAATATTAATTATTTCTTCTTCACTTAATCTGAGCTTCTTTTTTGCGTCATTTAAAGTTTTATCAATATCAAAAATATTTTCTAAAGGAATATTTAACCCTTTAGAAAGGATATTCTTTGCCTGAGTGGTCAATAATAACTGATTAATAATTGTATTAACATCATCATAAATTTGAGCATTAAGACATCTTTGCGCACCGAGATTACTTACGGCATATCCGCTTAAATAGCCTAACACTTTATCAAATTCTAAAATTTGTTCGGTTGATTTACTCATAAAGTAATTATAAACAAAAAAAGAAGGATAAGAAAAAATCCTACCCTTCTTTTTAATATAAATTAATTGACTATTTTTTAGCTAAAACTTTACCGTCAACAATTTCTTTGAATTTTTTACCAGCAGTAAATACGGGAGCTGTTTTAGCAGCGATTTTAATTTTAGCACCTGTTTGAGGGTTACGGCCTGTTCTAGCTGCTCTTTTTCTAGCTTCCCAAGTACCGAAACCTACTAAAGTTACTTTTTTACCTTTAGCTACTGTTTTTTCGATAGTTGACATTAAACTATTTAAAATTTCTGCTGCATCTTTTTGAGTAACTTTTGCTTTTTTTGATACTTCTTGTACGAGTTCTTCTTTATTCATGGTATAAACCCCTTTCCATTAAATATAACATCCTTATTATATCTATTTTTTTCAAACTGTCAATAGTTATGTTTCAATACAGTCATATTTTTGGGCGGTGGGGTTATTTATTTTTCATCGTTGGAAAGGCAATGACATCTCTAATGGTTGTAGAGTTCGTTAACAGCATAACAAGCCTGTCTATGCCCATTCCCATACCTCCGGTTGGTGGCATACCATATTCTAAGGCATTAATAAAATCTTCATCAATATCACAAGCCTCTTCATCACCTTGAGCCTTCGCTAATGCTTGCGCCTCAAACCTTTCTCTCTGGTCAACGGGGTCGGTTAATTCCGAAAAAGCATTGGCTAATTCCCAGCCGTTAACTTTTGATTCAAAACGTTCCGTTAAACGAGGATTATTTCTGTGAACTTTTGCTAACGGAGAGATTTCTCTCGGATAATCCGTTATATGTACAGGCTGAATTATATATGGTTCAACCTTATCTTCAAATACCGCTTCAACAATTTTACCCCAGTTCATATTTTCTTCAAGTTCAATACCGAGTTCTTTTGCTGCTTTTTCAGCCTCCTGGGCAGTCGTAAATTGTGCAAAATCAACTCCTGTTGCTTCTTTTATACTGCCAATCATGGTTTTTCTGTCCCATGGCGGAGTTAAATCTATTTCATTTTCGCCGTACTTAATTTTTGTTGTTCCTAAAACTTCTTTTGCAACAAATGCAACCATGTTTTCCGTTAGGGTCATCATGTCATTATAATCGGAATATGCCTCATAAAGCTCTATTGTAGTAAACTCGGGGTTATGAAGAGAATCTATACCTTCATTTCTAAAACAACGGTTTATTTCAAAGATTTTTTCGCTTAATCCGCCCACCATAAGTCTTTTTAAATGAAGTTCGGGCGCTATTCTCATATACATAGGAATATCAAGCGCATTATGGTGCGTTTCAAACGGTTTTGCATTTGCACCGCCTGCTTGTGAGTGTAACATAGGTGTTTCAACTTCCAAAAATCCTCTTGATGTTAAATATTCTCTTATTTTTTGAATTATTAACCCTCTTTTTCTGAATGTTTCTTTAACTTCAGGGTTCATAATCATATCAACATATCTTTGGCGATAACGGGTTTCAACATCCGTTAAACCATGAAATTTTTCGGGCAGCGGTTTTAAGGATTTCGTTAATATCTCTAAATCGACCGTTTTTAAACTTAATTCGCCTCTGGGGGTTCTTCTTATATCGCCCGTAAAACCTACTATGTCACCGATATCTATTATTTTTATAAGTTTCATCTTTTCTTCGGATATATTTTGTTTGTGTGAAAAAATTTGGATTTTGCCTGTATCATCCATTAAATCAATAAACATGCCCGTATTTCTGACTGCCATAACTCTGCCTGCAACACTGTAGCGGTCTTGGGTTTCTTCTCCAGCAGGTAAATCTTTGTATTTTTCCTGTAATTCTTTTGCGCTTGCCGTTTTAACAAATTTATACGGATAAGGATTTATTCCTCGTTCTCTTAATTCTTCTACCTTATGCAATCTGCCTTGTCTGATTGTATCTATTGATGATGTTGTTTCTTTAACATTAGTATCCTGCATATTACTCTCCAAATTATTCTTTTGGTTAAATTTTAACATTAACATTTTTTTATGTCATTAGAAAATTGTAGGGGTAAAAGCAAAACGGAAAAGCCTGATGTTTCCTTTTTAAATTTTCAGCCGAAAACTATTATTAAATTTTCATGCAATAATTAGTTTATGAATATTTTAATCCCCGAAGAATTAGCAATAAAAAAGCCTAAAAGTGAACTTTTAAAAATCATAAACAATAAAAAGTTTAATGACACTGTGCTTTTTGAAGTAAATTCCGATTTTCATAAAATTAAAGTCGTCGAAAATGAAATCGGGCGGTTTTTGCACTACAAAGACACTTATCAGGCAGGGTTTATTGATACGGACTTTTACAAAGGTAATCTGCCTTATATTAATTACTTTTTAATCTCATACCTTTTAAAACCGAAAGCCGAAAAAATTCTTGTAATAGGAATGGGCTCTGGCAAGCTGATTAATGATATTGAGTTTCTTTTTGACAATTTAAAAACAGTTGATGTTGTTGATTTAGAAGAAAATATTGCCGATATCGCCGTAAATTATTTTGATTTTAAGCCGTCTGATAAATTTAATTTTATATTGCAGGACGGAATAACCTATCTGCTTAACTGCCGTAAAAAGTACGATTTAATTATAGTTGATGTCGCAAATAATGACGGCATAGATTTAAGATTTTTAAGTGAAGATTATTTCTTAGCAGTAAAAAAATGTTTGAAAAAAAACGGAATATTTGTTTCTAATATGTGTGCAAGTCCCGATTTTGAAAATCCTAAAAACTTATTTTTCAAAAAATATTTCCCGATATATAAAAGATTTTTCAATAATAATATGGTTTTTAAAGGCAATTATTCAGATGAGGTTTACTATAAAGCATTTTTTAATATAGATGAAAGAGTTATCGATATAACAAATGTAATAATCTTTTCATCGGATGGTAAATTAAAGTTAAACAAATCAAACATAGAAAAATTCAAAAGTTTAAATATCGATATTTCTTTATATTTGAACCAGTTTGGGGTATAACCCCTTCAAAGTTTGGACCAACTTATTATATTTAAGCCCAACTTGGGGCATAATTTTTCTAAAGTTGGGCTAAGTATTATATTTGAACCCAACTTTAAACCCGCTCTGCGGGGGTGCAGCGGCACCTTTAAAGTTTGGACTAACTTATTTATACTAAGCCCAAATTGAGGCATAATTTTTCTAAAGTTGGACTAAGTATTATATTTGAACCCAACTTTAAACCGGCTCTGCCGGGGTGCATAGCACCTTCAAAGTTTGGACTAATTTATTATATTCGAGCCCAACTTGGGGCATAGCCCCTTTATAGTTGGATTAATTTATTATATTTAAGCCAATTTTAAACCGGCTCTGCCGGCGCACAACCCCTGCAACCTCGCTTTAGAAACGAAGGTTTTTCCGCTCGGTCGGTGGGGCATAGCCCCTTCATAGCTTGGTCTAACTTATTATATTCAAGCCCAACTTTAAACCCGCTCTGCGGGCGCCTCTTGAAATTTCTTTGTGCTCAGGCTTGTCATTCGTTCGCCTTCGGCTGTCCTCATTCCCGCCTTCGCAATTGTCTTGGTTTTTCCTGTTCGCACAACCCCTGCAACCTCGCTTTAAAACCCTTCGGTTTTTCCGCTCGGTCGGGTTGTTGCTCCCTCGGGTTCGCTTCGCTCCACCCTGCGGAAAAACCGCAAAAAAAAAGGAACTTTTTAGGGTTCCTCTGAAATCTTTTTCAATTTCCTCGTGTGTTAGTAAAGGTAGTAAGTAAGGTAAGTATGAATATTAAATTTTTTATTGGTTTTAAATTAGGTTCTCTTAATATCTTGTGTTTAGTATCTACATATATATAAAGTATATACTTTTTCAATAATTGCCTTTTTTGTTCATCTTTTTTTAAAAAAAATTAAAAACCCTTGATTTATAAGGGTTTTAGTACTTAATAAAACTTAATATATTTAAATTAAACGGCAGATTTTACTTTGTTCTGCTTGTTTTTATAAAATTTTCTTCTGCGCATTAAATCAACAAAAGCTTCTAATCTCGTTATATACCCTGCTCTGCCTGATTGTTCATCCATTATTAATGTTAAAATCGGGATTTCACAATCCTCTCTCATTGCAGGAAATATATTCTGCGACATAATCTCGGGCATGCAGGTAAACGGGCTGATATGAATTATGCCGTCAGTTCCATGCTCATTTGCATAAGCAACATCACTGACCGATTCAAGCGCATCACCGCCTATATCACGCATTAAATACGGTTTTGCCATTCTAAATGACCGCTCTAAATGAGTTTCACCTTTTTTAAACCATTTCGGGATTATTGCATCTTTTAAAAATCCTGATACGGTAAGACTTCTCCTTGTTTGAACTCCCATTCTTCCAAGTTCTTTTTCTATATTTCTGTTAGAAAACGGGTCTTGAACCATAAATATTTCGCCTGTTATATCAACATTTACAACCTCTCTTTTTTCATCTATGGGTGTTTTTCTTATTTCTGCGGCTGCCTCTTTTTCTGCCTGTTTTAACTCTTTTACATTGTTTGCCTCCAAAATAAGCGATAATGCCCTGTTATAGTTTTTTTCGGCAGTCCCCAATGTTAATTCCCTTGCACGATAGTATGAAAAAAGATTTTCAATCCTGTCTAATACAAACATTTTTCTTACCGCTATATTTATAGACTTTATAAGTATTATCGGATTTCTTTCTCCCGTTAATTCGGTTAAAAACCTGTACATGCCTTTAAACCCGTCATATAGCTGAAGTTCAATATATTTAGATTCATAACCCAAGTCTTTTAATACATTTCTTATGCTTTGTCCGTACTCGCCAAGTCTGCATATCCCGGGTGATGATATCATTGCTACATAATCTACATCCTTTTCAAGCGCCTGCATAAAATTCCCCAAGATGAGTTTATACGGCAGGCAAATTGAATCAGGACTGTATTTTGTACCGAGTTCTAATGTTCTTTTACTTGAATATGGCGGTATAAAAGGTTCCACTCCCAATTTCTTAAGCGCAGATGCCCAAGCTATATATACATTACCCATATGAGGAAATGCAACTTTTAACCGTTTTTTTTCTTTCATTTTATACTTTTAGCATGTATCCGCCATTTTCTGCATTATGGAGGATATCTTCATTTAATTTGCTTCTTAAATTTTTAATATATTTGTATACGTAATCTCTCGGCAATTCAAGGATTTTTGCCAAATCTTTTGCATATACTATTGTATTTCTGTTTTCAAGAAAATGGTCAAATACCATTTGTTCACGTTCAGTTAAAGATTTTTTAAATGAATAATTGATACTTTGTTCTTTTTCTTTCTTTATCGGTTTCTCTTCTTTTTTCTTTGCTGAAACGATTTCCGTATTTTTCTTTTCTTCTTTTTTAACGGATGGTTTTATTTCTTTTTTAGCAGTTATTTCTTTTTCTTTATTAAAAGATTTTAGTGCTATAGTTTGTATTTTTTCTGTTCTTGGTATGTATTTATCTGTAGACATTGAATTTAATGATCTTAACATTACACTGTCTACCAAACTGTCATCGTGTTTTTCTTCTTGAATTACTTTACCTAACCTTGCTGCGTATTCTTCTAATGTAATACGTTCTAATGAGCTTCTCCATTTACGGATTTCTTCTTTGCTCAAATATTCGGGCATACCATTAATCTCCTTGACTCTGATTCATAAACTGTTTTCGGATTAATCATTTCAAAGACGTTTTAAATTATTTTGTAATCTATATGTCAATGTATTTATTAATCTGTTTTCTACATTACAAATTTATCACAAATTTCAAGTAAAATCTTAAAATATAAAGTAATTTAAATAAAGATTTACAAATCCGATTTGTACACTTTATTATGAGAAGAAATGTCCTCTTTTAGAGTTCAAAGTTATATTATCAAAGGAATATAACCTGGCAGGACGTTTAGAACCGACTTTTGTATATTCGTTTAATTCTTTTAATATAGCGCCCGTTAAAACTTTTTTACGGAAGTTCCTTTTATCAAGTTTCATATCCAAAATAAGTTCATAAGATTTTTGAAGTTCGGTTAAAGTAAACTTTTCAGGCAGAAGCTGGAATGCTATCGGGCAAAATTCCAACCGTTCTCTCATTCTTTTTATTGAGTATTCTATAATTTCCTTGTGGTCGTATGCTAAAGTCGGCAGGTTATATACTTCATGCCATTGTACTTCCGTAATCCCTTGAGAATTATCAACCGATAATTTAATATCATCACTTCTTATCAAAGCGAAATATGCACATGTAATAACCCTTGAACCGGGGTATCTTAAGGGGTCGCCGAAGGTATATAATTGTTCAAGATAAATGTTATCTACGTTTGTTTTTTCTTTTAATATCCTTAAAGCAGCAGCATCAAGGTTTTCGGATAGTCTTATAAATCCTCCCGGGATTGCCCACCTGCCTTTAAATGGTTCATTTGCACGTTTTACCAATAATACTTGGAGTTTGTTATTCTTAATTGTAAATATTACTACGTCGGTTGTTATTTCGTGTGTTTTAATTTCTTGAAAAGTGCTCATATTCCTATATTCCCTGGGTTGATAAATATTCCTTTAATATTGTTTCATGTTGATATCTAAAATCTTCATTGCTGACAAAATTTATATCCTTTAAAGCATTTTTATAATCAGCAATTACAGGGTCAGGAGATGCTTTTAAATGATGATAATTTTTTATTATCGAAGAAACAAATTTTTTCGTTTCTACAAAAGGCGGAACTCCGTTATATTTTTTTACGTTTCCGGGGCCTGCATTATATGCTGCAAGCGCAAGTTCCATTGAACCAAACATTTTATACATCATTTTATAGTATGAAATGCCTGCTTTGATATTTTCTTGTATGTGATACGGATTATACCCTAATTTTTTTGCTGTTGAAGGCATTAATTGAAATACCCCTACAGCTCCGTATCTGCTCCTTTTTTCATGGCAATAACCCGATTCAGCTTTTGCTATACTTAAAGCTATGGCAGGATCAACTCCCATTTCATTTGCATGTTTCACGATTAATCCCTTTACTGTTGTTGTATTAACAGCACCATCCGCCATTGCATTTATAGGGAAACTCATCATCGTAAAAAGAGTTAAAATTGTTGTTATTATTACTTTTCTAGCCATGTAAACCCTCAATGTTTATTTACCACGGTTTTGAAGTTGTTATTTCTATTTTATTCCGTAAAAATAAAAATTCAACCGTTAAGGTATACATATCCTCTAATGCTTATAATTTAAATAAAAACTGGAACTAGTCCAAAAGTTCATCAAGCAATTTTGCATCCGATGCTGTTTTTTTGGTATCGAATACAATATTTCTTTTCATATAAGTTCTTAAAGCTTCACGAATTAACTCGCTTCTTGTTCTCTGTTCATTTTGAGCCATTTCGTCTATTTGATTTAAAAATTTTTCAGGGATGGATAATAACACTTTTGCCATAACATTTCCTTATTACTTATTTCATATATATATTATATACTATTATTAATATATAGTCTATAATAAAAAAACAGGAGTATATTATGCAGAATTTAAGAAATAAATATAAATTAGTTGATATATTTTGCCAATTGGCTGAAATACCTTCGCCCTCTTTAAAAGAAGATAAAGTAATTAATAAAATATTGGAAATTTTTAAAGAAAATAATATTCATGCCGAAAAAGACGGCTACGGGAATATAAAAGCAAAAATTGAAGCAACGGATATAACAAAAAAACCTTTGCTTTTAAGTGCGCATATGGATGTTGTAGGGGATGATTCTCCCGTTAATATAAGACTTAACGGCAATATTATAGAAACAGATAAAACAAGAACTTTAGGTGCAGATGATAAAGCGGGTGTTGCTGCCGCCATTATGCTTGCAATAGAATTATCTCAAAATAAAGAACTTAAACATGGCGGTTTGGAAATTATTTTTACCCGTGATGAAGAACAAAATATGACGGGCATTCATAATGTTAAAACCGATGAAATTGAAGCCGAACATATTCTTGTATTGGATGCTGATAAAGTAGGGCAGGTTCAAATTGCAGGAGCAAGCTATACAAAATTAACGGTTACGGTAAATGCACTAAAGGGCGGACACTCCGGTATTGATATTGATGATAAAACAAGACTTAATGCCGCAAAATTAATAGCGGAGCTCGTTAATGAAATTCCTCAAGGTGTTTATAAAAAAGATGATTTTGGAGTTGTAACTTCAATTAATCTCGGTGTAATTATCGGAGGAGGTATTGAAACAGCCGTAAACGATATTAAAAATTCAGATTTGCCTAGTGGTAAATACCTCGACTGCATTATAGATAAAGCTGTTACAAATATTATTAACACCAAAGCGGGTGCTGCTTATTCAATCAGAAGTTCAAGCAGAGAATTTGAAAATAATTTAATTTCAGAAATAAAAGAAATTGTTAATAACTTTAATAAAAAATATGAAGGACTTGCCAAAGCTGAAGTTCAAACCGCTCAACATCTTCCTCCGTTTGAAAAAAGCGATGATGAAACTTTAATAAATATTGCGAAAATTGCAGGGAAAAATTTAAATCTTGATTTGGATATTTCCTCCTTCCACGCAGGCGCTGAAACTCACATTTATGCAAATAATAAAAATAAATACGGCAAAACTCTTAAACCCGTTTTAATAGGTACTGCAGATGTTTATAATATGCACTCAGCAGATGAACAGATGGATTATACCTCTTACCTTAAAGGTTATGAATTTCTTAAAGAATTCTTTAAACAATTTAATAATAATTAATTTGTTTAATATTGCAATTTAAAACAGGTATTTTTATAATTAACATATGTTTAAAGTAATTAAAAATATTACAATCTCAAAACACATATCAACTACAACATACCACATAGATTCAACCCCTTTTGCATTAAGTTTTATAACTGATTTAAAAAATCGCATCGAATATGTTTTAAAAGGTAAAATTGCAATTTTATGGGAATTTATTGTTCAAACTCTTGATTATGATTTAATCAGGGAATTTGCCGTTAAAAATCAGCTTGAAAATATTCTTGATGATTTTTTATCACAATTAAAGGAAATAAATTTAATTGAAACAGATTTAGAATTTCCTTCATATAAAATTAATTATTTCAATCAACATATGAATTTTAATAATAAAGATTATAACTATTTTTTAAAATCTAAAAGAAAATTTTGCGAAAATCATAAATTTATAGAAATACTAACATTAGATTTAACCTATAAATGTAATTTAACTTGCAAACACTGCTGTTCACCACAAGCAAAAGATGATTGTGAAATAACATATGAGCAGGCAAAAAAAATTATAGATGACTTTTGCGGGTTTGGAATAAATCAAGTTTTTATGACAGGTGGAGAATGCACTTTAAATAAAGATTTTTTAAAAATTGCAAAATATGTAAGAAGTAAACATTTAAATCTTTTTATTTCTACTAACGGACAAAAACTATATGACGATGAAAATTTGTTTAATGAACTTATAAAAATTTATCCTTATTCTATTCAATTAAGTTTATACAGTACGAACCCTGACATACACGATAATATGACAGGAGTAAAAGGGTCATATAACAAAACTCTATCGGTAATAAAAAAAATAAAAAAAAATAATATTTCAGCAGGTATTTCAAACTTTGTTTCAAAATACAATAAAACCAGTGCTAACGATTTGAAAAAACTGGCTAAAGAATTAAATGTCAGTTATACAGATACTTGTTTATTTATTAATAATCCGGAGAATAATAATTTTGAGGCGGAACTTTGCGAAAAAGATATTGAAAATTTTTACTATAATCTTGCTCAATATTCATCAACTTATAAAAAATTCGAAAAAAATGATGAATCTCTTTGCACGGCAGGTATTACAAGAATAGCAATAGCTCCTAACCTTGATATAATTCCTTGTTTATACAATAGACATATATTAGGAAATTACAATACTACAAGCATAAAAGAGTTGAAAGAAAAAATACTGCCTGAATATCGTAAAATTTTTACATCAAATAATTTAACCGAATGCTTTAAATATGACTATTGTAAATATTGTTCATATTGTTCTACTTTAGCTGCATTTAATGAAGGCTTTATGAAAAAATCAGAGATTTTATGCACAAATGCCAGAGCTATGCAAAAAGCATTCTTAAAATATGAACAGTTGAAAAAAGCTGAAACTTGATTTATACTAAAGCTATGAGCAAGTTTTTAAGCATGTTTTCAAGATTTAAAAAATCCCCCAAAGTTGGGGGGGGGGATTTTAGGCTGTAAATTTTCTCAAAAGCCCCTATCTAAAAGAAATTTAAAATCATTTTACTTTTTAATTAATACTCATTCCCTTAAAACTGAAAACAAATCCGTTATAAAAAACGGAGGTATTTTGCTTGCAAATATTTAAAAAAAAATAAATATGAAAGGAGCATTTTATGCCAGATGATAAAAATTTAGATGATTTAAGTATTGATGAAGTTAATGAACTTTTTAACTCTGTTATAGAAGTACCTGAGGAATGGAAAATCTCCGCTATATCGGTGAATCAATCTTGGATGGACAAATATATTCAGGGTGATCGTACTGGTTCTTCTTGTTAAAATTAAAAAACCAGAGACTTTATATGCCAATACCTGATTAATACGAAAAAAGTATTTGTTTAAATATTTTAATAATATTTAAAGCAAGTACTTGAAATATTATTTTCTTCTTACTATTATAATAAGCAAGACTTACCCACCACCAAAGTCACAACATCAAAAAGGAAAAAAGAATGGCTATAAACTTAAAAAACAAAGCCGAAATAGTTAAAAAATTCGGTAAAAATGAACAAGATACAGGCAATGTAGAAACCCAAATTGCACTGTTAACAGAAAAAATAACAGAATTAACAGAACATCTTAAAAATAATCAAAAAGATTTCCAAGGTCGCAGAGGGCTTTTAATGATGGTTGGTAAAAGAAAAAGACTTTTATCATACTTAAAAGACAGAAATCTTGATGATTACAGAAAGATTATTAAAAAATTAAACATAAGAGAAACAAAATAGTTAAATTTAAACAAATGTTAAAGACCGCAATATTTGCGGTCTTTTTATTTGACCATGATTTTTTTTGAAGGTACAATTACATAAAACGGTTAGAAGAAATCATGAAAGAGAGTTAAAATGAGTTCAAAAAAATATTTATTTACTTCTGAATCGGTAACGGAAGGACATCCCGATAAAGTATGCGACCAAATTTCGGATGCAATTTTGGATGAATTCCTTACTAAAGATTCAAAATCAAGAGTAGCGGCAGAAACCTCCGTTACAACAGGGATGGTGCTTGTATCTGGCGAAATAACTTCCTCATGCTATGTTGATATTCCGCATGTTGTAAGAACAACAATAGAAAATATAGGATATACAGGCAAATCTTCAGGCGGATTTGACAGTAAAACCTGCGCTGTTATAACTAGTATTGATGAACAATCTACAGATATAGCAGGCGGTGTTAATAAAGCATTTGAAACAAGAGATAATAATGCTGCAGTTTCATCTGATGAAACAAACAATATAGGTGCGGGCGATCAGGGTATTATGTTCGGGTTTGCCTGCAACGAAACACCTGAACTTATGCCTCTGCCTATAAGCCTTGCACATAAGCTTTCATATAGACTTGCTCAGGTAAGAAAACAAGGAATTTTATCTTATTTAAGACCTGACGGTAAATCTCAAGTTACCGTTGAATACGAAAATGATAAACCCGTAAGAATTGATACCGTTGTTATTTCAACCCAGCATGATGAAACAATAAACGGAATTACCGATAATACTCAAATTCAGGAAATTATAAGAAAAGATGTAATTGAACATGTTATTAATTATGTATTTTCACATGAAGAATTAAAACCTGATAATTCAACAAAATATTTAATAAATCCTTCGGGAAGATTTGTAATAGGCGGCCCGCAGGGTGATGCAGGTTTAACCGGAAGAAAAATAATAGTAGATACTTATGGCGGTTACTCAAGACACGGCGGCGGAGCTTTCTCGGGTAAAGATCCAACCAAAGTAGACAGAAGTGCTGCTTATGCCGCAAGATATGTTGCTAAAAATATTGTTGCTGCAGGCTTAGCAGATAAATGTGAAATCGAACTTGCTTACGCAATCGGTGTTGCTCAACCTGTTTCTATATACGTTGAAACCTTTGGAACAGGTAAAATCTCAGATGATGATATTATGATGCTTATTCAAAAGAACTTTGATTTAAGACCTATTGCTATCATTAATCAATTTGATTTGAGAAATCTGCCTAAGAAAAACGGCGGTAAATTCTATCAAAAACTCGCTGCATACGGACACTTGGGAAGAACTGATTTTGATGTTCCTTGGGAACATACAGATAAAGCTCAACTGCTTAAAGAACAAGTTTCTTCTTTAACGGTAGGTGTTTAAATTAAATTTTAATAATGAAAGACTAACAGACAAATCTGTTAGTCTTTTTTTAGGAATTTTTTTACAAAATTAATTTCTTCTTCCTTTGAAATTAATCTTCCGTTTAGCTTTTCTTTCAAGATACTTTCAAACAATTTATTAAAATACGGTGAAGGAATAAAGCCTATTTCTTTTAAATCATCACCAGTTATCAGTACTTGAATATCCTTTAAAGCATTAAGAAATTTAGTAACTGCAGGATTTCCCGAAATAATATAATATGAAGCAATAGAAAGATTATTTAATTTATTAAACATTTTGTAAATTTGAAAATTATCTTTTACTTTCGCATCTTTTTTTAAAAGTTCTCTAACTTCCGTTATTACTTTTCTTTCAGATGATGTAATATTTAATCTTTTTATTGCGTAATCGGAATTTACAACAAGTGCGGCAATATAAATAAACCAAATTTCATTTTCATTAAATAAATCAAACTCTTTTAAAGATTTAAATCGTTCATTATCAAGATGTAATATCGGATTATCTGAAATTAATTTGTAAGCTTTTGTACTTATAATTAAATCATATAAATTATCTTTCTTAATATTAAAATACTGATGAAATTCATTCTTAATCCGTTCTAAAGGCATTTTATCATTTATATTATTAAGATAATCATTCATAAGATTTTGTGTATTTTCTTCAAGTTCAAAATTAAATCTGACCTTAAATTTTAAAGCCCTGATTATTCTTGAAGGGTCATCAATGAAACTTTTATCATGAAGAATTCTTATTTTTTTGTTTAATATATCCTGATATCCTCCGCAATAATCAATGAGAGAATATTTTTCCTCCCCCGTTAATTTTAAAGCAAGAGTATTAATTGTAAAATCCCGCCTTTTTACATCATTTTCAAGTAAACAGCCAAAATTATATGCTTGAGGAAGAACTCCCGAGTCTGTATATTTTTCTTCCCTTGTTGAGGCAAAATCAATAATTCCGCCATCAGAGAACTGAACTTTTGCGGTTCTTAATTTCTCTTGAATATTCAAGATTTTACAATTATATTCTTGTTCAAGAACATTTGCAAAATCAACCGCATCGCCTTCTACTGCAATATCAATATCTTTAATCGGATTGCCTAAAATTAAATCTCTTGTCACTCCGCCTATAAGAAAAATTTTAAATCCGAATTTTTCAGCACAATTTATTGCTGTCTCTACTGCAGATTTATAAATATCTCCTATAGCTGAGTTAAACTCTTTATCTAAAAGAACTGCCATACTACCTCAAAAGCCAAGTTATATTTTAACATTTTGAGTTTTATTTGTAAAATTATTTAAGGAATTCTGAAAATACGGAACTTTCTTGTTTATAATTATAATCACCTGCAGAGTTTACGGAAGTATTAATTTGTTTATTCATATTTTGTTTTGCGTGTTTTCTTTTTTCAAGTGATTTTGTAATAAATATATTTAGTTTAGCAATACCGATACCTAAAACAAGCCCTGAATATAAATAACCTGCAATTTGTGCGAAACCTGCTTTCCTTACTAAAGATTTAACTTCAGGTTCCGCCTTTTTATATAATTCTTTAAACGGAACAGCCTTGCCGTCTTTAATTATTTCCTTTGCTTTCGGGAGCAATATTTCATCAAAAGATTTAACACTTGATTTAGTAAGCCAATTCCAAGCATATTTTACACCTTTTTTAGCACCGTCTTGAACAACAGGGTTATTCATTATTTCTTTACCGCCTAAGCCTCTTGCAACAAGTTTAGAGACAACTCCGCCTAAAATAAGCCAGTTAGCAAAGCCCAATGTATCTTTAATAAATGATTCTCTAAGTTCGTTTCCGTCTCTTGATGCTAAAAATCTTGAACCGATTGTGAGTCCGTATAAAAATTTAAATTGATTTAACGTGGGAATCATGCTGTTAAATTGAACATTAGCGGGAAGTTCGGATAATTTTCCTATACTTGATATAGCTGCTATAGGAAAGCCTATACCCAATATTGTCTTTAATGTTTTAAATGATTTGGATTTACTTGCCTGTTTATCTTTAACCCCTACAAATCCGTCTTGTCCCGTACGTTTTTTGGTCAAATATCTGTTAACGGGCTGAACAGACATACATAAAGCAGCGCAAATCCCAAGCCCTAAAGCTGTACTAAGATTTTTATTTTTGGACAATTTCCTTGCAAATTCAGGTATTTTATCAAGAGTTTTAGTTTTAAATGCATTAGATAAAACAACTGCATTATCAATTAATTCTGTTAAATTTGAAGATACACCTTTTTGGATAACTTTACCCGATGCATCAGTTATGGCATTTAAATTAAAAGCAGTTTGTGCACCCGTATCTTTAATAATATTATTTATAATAACAGTTTTAAGCCTATTGACCTCTTTGGTCATATACTTTTTATCTCTGCCTTTTAGTTTGGATAGTACAGAAGATTTATTCGCCAGTTCAACAAGCTTTTCCGTCAATTCGGTACTTACATTTTCAGAAATCCCTTTAAATTCTGTACCGTTTAGTCCCTTTATATTCTTTAAAAATTCCGCAAAAAATCTATCTGCTTGCCCTTGAGTGTTCTGCCATATGTTTGACAGATTCATTATCGTATTATTATTTGCATATATCCTTTGCGCCTTTATACCGTTTACCTTATTAAAATTCTTTGATATTAAAGTACTTGCCCCTAAACCGATTAACCCGACACAGGCATGTATAAAACAACTTATTCCTTCACGGAACATAGCCTCAATTCCCGCCTGCTTGCCTCTGTTTTTCATTTCAATAGCGGTTCTTGGTATAACCATTGAACATAAATCAACCCCGCATGCACCAAGTGCAGGCTTTTGATTTATTCCGCGCAACAGCCAAAGTCCGCTGCTTAAGGGACCTTTAAATGATTGTTTTTTGTTTTTTTCTGTTAAAGTGTTGTTCGGCTGTGCTATTCTATCTATCATATGTTTTGTCTTTTCCTTAAATATTAAGACATACCAAAATTTTTTTTGCTAGATATCCCTATGATTTATTACAAAATTTAACCGTAAATTATTTTATCAAAATAAATTTGATTTGTAACAAAATACAAATTTTTCTTTACAAATTAATAAAAAAAATTAAAGTTTTTATAAAATGTGCCGATATATACAATACATATAAGGTGTATATTCATGTCAGAAAATATTATTAAACAACCCTTTGGGTTAAATATAGCACTTCCGCAGACTACTATTCAAGAAATTCAAAAAATCGCAAAAGAAGAACTTGAAGAAATTACCATTAATCCTTTTATTAATTATTTAGAGGAAAATGATAAAGTGTTTTCAGGCGAAATTGAAGATGAAATAGATAAATACCGTTCACAGATATATTCACTTAATGTTTTAATGAATGAAGATCAACCAAGATCGACATTTATTACTAATATGTAAAAAAAACTAATAAACATAGGCACAGGGTGCATAGCACCTTTAAAATTGGTCTAACTTATTATATTTAAGCCCAACTTGAGGCACAGGGTGCATAGCACCTTCAAAGTTTGGACTAAGTTATTATATTCGAGCCCAACTTGAAACCGGCTATGCCGGGGTGCAGCGGCACCTTTGAAATTGGACTAACTTATTATATTTAAGCCCAACTTGAGGCATAGGGTGCAGCGCACCTTTATAGTTGGTCTAACTTATTATATTTGAGCCCAACTTGAAACCGGCTATGCCGGCGGGTCTTGGTTTTTGCTTTCTCTCTGCCCTGTCGCTCGCCACACTTCGTGCCTGCTCGCTTCGGGCATTCACTTATTCAAGTTTCGCTTCGCTGCACTCTACGCAAAAACCGCAAAAAAAAGGTCGCATCAGCGACCACAGTCTTGTTATGGAGAAAAGGAGTGAAGGAAAATAAGTAATAAAGAAATTGACTATACTATTTAAATTCCCATAATTTAGTATATATAACATATATACTTTTTATATATTAATATATCTTTACACACAAAAAAACTGCCCGAAGGCAGTTCTTTTTTATATTTTCTTATACTATTTTGAAGATTTTGCAGTATCAACAATAATAGAAAATGCATCAGGTTCATTAACCGCTAAATCTGCAAGCATTTTTCTGTTGATTGCAACATTAGAAGTTTTTAGCGCATTAATAAATCTTGAATAGCTTAAACCATGTTGTCTTACAGCTGCATTAATTCTTACAATCCATAGACGGCGCATATTTCTCTTTAAATGACGTCTGTCTCTGTATTGATATTTAAGTTTTTTCATTACTGCAGTATTCGCAACTTTAAATATTCTGCTTCTTGCGCCTTTAAAACTTTTAGCTAATTTTAATATTTTCTTATGTCTTTTTCTAAGGACATTTCCACGTTTTATTCTCATTTTTAATTTCCTTTCTTCTTCTTAAAATAACATTAATTACACTTCGCATAAGGAAGTTCTTTTAAAACAAGTTTCTTATGTGTAGCAGAAACTTCAATCATAGAAGAAAGTTTTCTTTTTCTTGACGCACTTTTGTGTTGAAGCAAGTGTCCTTTGCCTGCTTTTCTTCTTAAGATTTTTCCGCCTGCGGTAATTTTATACCTTTTTGCACCGCTGCGGTGTGTTTTCATTTTAGGCATAGTTTTTTCTCCTTTTTATTGACTTTTAAAATTAGCCGATTATGCGACATGCCTCCGCATTCTCTGACTTTATAATATAATTTTAATTCAAACATTTTTCTTTGCAATAAAAACTTTATATAATATAATTTAAACTGAGTATTATATGACTTTATGTTCAACTATAATTAAAGTCTATAAATTATTTAGGAGTATTAATATGGACAATTTTATATTTAGTCAATATATTGAAGGGGAACATAAAATAACAAAGATTTTTGGAATTAAAATAAAAACGTTTACCCCCCCCCTCACGCAATATTGCAGGATATGTTGCAAAAATAGTGCCTTATAGTTTTTTACCAAGGCTTGAAATACATATTGCCGAACATTGTAATTTAAATTGTCAGAGCTGTACTCATTTTTCACCTATTGCTGAACCTGAATTTTTACCCGTTGATGAATTTGAAAAAGATATAAAAAGAATGTCGGAATTAACTGACAGAATTGATGATATTCATATTCTGGGCGGTGAACCACTTTTAAATCCTGATTGTATTAAGTATTTAGAAATAGCAAGAGAATATTTCCCTAAATCTAATATAAAATTAGTTACAAACGGAATTTTGCTTCCATCTATGACCGACTTTTTCTATGAGTCTTTAGCAAAATTTAATATAATACTTGCACCGACTAAATATCCTATAAAAATAAATTGGGATAAAGTTCAAAAAAAATGTAAACAATTTTCTGTTAATTTAGAATTTTTTAATGACAGTAAAGTTATAAAAACCTCGTATAAACTTACTTTAGATACTAAAGGTACACAAAATGAAAAAATAAGTTTTATTAAATGTTCGCACGCAAATTCATGTATACAATTAAAAAAAGGAAAAATATATACTTGCTGTACCGCAGCATATATAAATCATTTTAATAAATATTTTAAAACAAATCTGTGCGATGATGAATATAACGGAATTAATATATACAAGGTAAATAATATACAAGAAATTTTAGAGTTTATAGCACATCCGATACCATTATGTAAATATTGCAATGTATATAAACATTTATATGGTTTAAAATGGAAAACCTCAAATAAAAATATTGAAGAATGGATTTAATTTAAACATTACCTAAGGAGCAAGAATTGTTACAATATTTCTGCCGTCCATTGCGGGCTTGCGTTCTATTGTCATTTTTTCGCCTTCAAGGTCGGTTAGAAATCTGTTTGCTAAATCATATGCTAAATGATTATGCTGCATCTCTCGGCCTCTTAACATAACAACAATTTTTACCTTATTTCCGTTTGCAAGGAATTTTTTTATACTGTTAATTTTAACATTATAGTCATGAACATCTATTTTGTATCTGACTTTTACTTCTTTTACATCAACAACGTGTTGCTTTTTTCTTGATTCTTTTGCTCTTTTTTCGATTTCGTACTTATATTTACCGTAATCTAAAATTTTAGCAACCGGAGGTTCTTGGTTTGGTGAAACAATAACTAAATCCAACCCCTTATCTTCTGCCATTAACAGGGCTTTTGATGTTGCAACTACCCCGTAATTATTTCCTTCATCATCTATTAATCTAACTTCTTTTGCTCTGATATTACCGTTTAAAAGTGAATTGGGCTGGTTATCTCTACTAATTGTTTTATCCTCCTGTTTTCTGTCAGGAACATTGTATCAAATATAAGTTAACTTTGCAAATAAAAAAGTCTTGATTTTAAATTATGTTTTATATAAAATAAAATCGAAACCGTAGAAAGCCGGGAAGCTTTAGGGCCAAAAACTAAGGGGCTAAAACAAGCCAAAACGAGGGACGAAAGCAAACAAGTCAAATGCGACTGAGGCAAAAGTGAATAAACCGAAATCGGACAAGCCGAAGGTGATGAGGCGAAAGCAAAATAGCCAAGTGCTAATAAGGCGGAAACGATAAGGTTAAATCGAATAAGCCAAATGCGGCTGAGGCAAAAGTGAGTAAACCGAAAGCAAACGAGGTGAAAGCAATTAGCCATAAAGCAATAAAGCAAAAGCAAGTAAGCAGAAACCCTTGATATAATAAAAATAAGCCAAAATTAAAAAAAGCTTTTAAAAAACCACCCGACCGAGGATTAACATATATTATAAGTCAATTTATGGATTGGTTATTTATATTTATTCTTGCAAATTTACGGTTAAACGTAAATTTTTTACGTTATTAAGGTCGATAACAAAAAATAAGGAGCACAAAATGTCAACAAAAGCCTTTAAGCAAGAAAAAATTGAAGCAATGAAAGAAAATTTTTCTAAGGCTAAAGTTGCGGTTGTTACCGAATACAGAGGATTAACGGTTGAAGAAATAACAAAACTCCGCCGTAATCTTCAAAAAGAAAACAGCGATTACATGGTAACAAAAAATACTTTAGCAAAAGTTGCATTTAAAGGAACTCAATTTGAAGTTCTTGCAGACACATTAAAAGGACCTGTTGCTATTGCGTTTGGTTTTCAGGATGAAGTAGCACCCGCAAAAATTTTAACTAAGTTTATAAAAGAAGTTAAAAAAGGTGAAATAATCGGTGCTGCATTAGACGGTAAATTATTAAGTGCAAAAGAAACAGAAGTTCTTGCTAATCTTCCTTCAAAAGAAGAACTTTATGCAAAAATGCTTGGCAGCATAAATTCACCTGCTTCAGGTATCGTTGGTGCTGTTAACGCAGTTATGAGCAGTTTAGTCAGAGCAATGGATCAAGTTGCTAAACAAAAAACTGCATAAAAATTTCGCAGGGGACGATAGTCCGATAAGTATTACAAAAAAATAAATAAAAGGAGAAATAAAATGAGTGTAGAATCAATTTTAGAATCAATTGAAAAATTAACATTAATCGAAGCAGCTGAATTAGTTAAAGCTATGGAAGAAAAATTCGGTGTATCAGCAGCAGCTCCTGTAGCAGTTGCAGCAGCTCCCGCAGCAGCAGGTGCAGCTCCCGCAGCTGAAGAAGCTTCTGAAGTTACCGTTGTATTAGCATCAGCAGGCGCAAACAAAATCGCTGTTCTTAAAGAAGTTAGAGCTATTACAGGCTTAGGCTTAAAAGAAGCTAAAGATTTAGTAGACGGCGCTCCAAAACCTTTAAAAGAAGGTGTTAAAAAAGAAGATGCTGAAGCTATGAAAAAACAACTTGAAGCAGCAGGCGCTACAGTTGAATTGAAATAGCGAAATTTCGTGCGAACGAAGTTCGATTTGCGAAAGCCGCAGTGAGGACAGCCGAAGGCGAACGAACGACAGGCTAGAGCGAAAGAAATTTCAAGACAGCGCCCGCAGAGCGGGTTTCAAGTTGGGCTCAAATATAATAAGTTAGAGTAACTTTAAAGCTGCCACTGCAGCCGAGCCCGAGGGAGCAGCAACCCGACCGAGCGCAAAAAACCAAGATCCGCAGAGCGGAGTTATTGTTTGAAAGAAGAGATTGCATTTGCAATCTCTTCTTTTATTACCGTTTAGACTTAGTTCTTTATAATTTTTTTAATTATTCTTTTAAGTAATATTCAAATCCGTTCTGTTATTTAATACTTAATTCGGTACTAAGTTATAACGGAGAAGAAACATGAAAAAAATCTATTTTTTATTTTTATCTTTTGTTTGCTTTAGCTGTTTATCAGTATATGCAGACAGTCCTTGCGATAGTGAAATGCCTCAAAGAACAAAATCAACCTGTTCAAAATGTCAAAAACAGCATAAATATTATACTTATGCTCCTGTTAAGACACAATCTTGCCAAAAACCTTGTGAAAAAATGTATAATCCGCCCCCTACCCCTTGCTTTGATTCTTGTTCTTCAAGCTTTTTATGCACTAAAAGAGATATGAAATCATTATTCAGATGTATGAATTTAAGCGAAACTCAAATATGCAACGCACAAAAAATCCAAAATAAATATGAACAGGAAGTTTTAAGCTTAAACGAAAGAATTAAATGTGAAAACGAAAGATATTATGAGTTAAAAAATAATTGTTCTAAAAACAGCGAACTGCGAAAACAAAAAAGATTAATTAAAAAATTAGAAAAGAAGAGAAAAGAAATTTGCAAGTGCTATGAAAAACAATTTGAAGCAACGCTTTCAAGCATGCAAAGAAAATCTTACAGAAAAGCAAAAAAATAAAATAATTGATAATCGAATTACGGCGCACATATTTTATATGTGCGCCGTTTTGTTAAAAATAATCTAAATAAAGGGTTTACTTTCGGGAAAAAATAATTAATATGTTAATACGGCGAATTATAAAATGAGGAGTTGTAATCATGACAATATTAAACGGACAATCTTTATTGGCAAGCGCAATGGCAGGATTAACCAATACATATTCAACATTAATGAGCGCACACAGTTCATCGGGAAAAGGTTTGACATTAGAGGATTTATCTAATGTTTCTTCAACAACACTAATGAATTTAGGTTCAAATTATTCATTTTTACAATATTTGACTAATAATTTTGCATCTTTAGATAAAGACGGAGATGGCGAAATAACAAGCAATGACCTAAATAATGTTATGACTACAATGCAGTCAAAAGGTTTAACTTATAATGAAATTCAATCTTTATGTTCAACAGGTAACGGTGATACTTCTTTGTTATCAACGGTTTTAACATATTTCAACAAAATAGATGCTAATGGTGACGGCAGAGTTACAAGTGAAGAAATAACAAAATTCAGCTATGACTGCCAAAGATATGATGTAGAAGCAAAGTATAAATCTTTTAAAGCATCTTCTGCAAGTTTGTATTATAGTGACGGGGTTGAAGATGATACCTCAAGTGTTTTAGATAGTCTAAGACCAAGTTTTTCAAATAAAACAAACTCTTAAAAATTTCATATAAAAAAGTATTGATGGGTTAGCAAGCATAACCCATCTTTTTATTTTTGTTAAATTCTTTTATTATCAAATATTTAAGATTATTATTATATATATGATAAAAAGGTTTATTGTATTTATTTTAATAAGTATTTTATGTGTTGTTAATATTCAAAGTGACAGCATTAAAGCCAATGCCGATGATTTAATACCGTTACCTGTACTGGAACCTCAACAGGCAATAAACCCGCTTAAAATAAACAGTATAAATTTTGATAATTCTGATTCAATAATATTTCTTGGTACTTCAGGAGTTAATAATCAGGAAGATACAATTAAAATAAATAAAAGTGTTCTATCTGAACCGAACAGAATTATATTTGATATTGAAAATGCAATTATCACATTTCCGAATTCTTCTTTTGAATTAAAAAACAGCAGATTAACTCAACTAAAAATAGCCCAAAATTCAACAAATCCGAATATTGTAAGAATAGTTATTCAAAACTCTCAAAATTATGATGCATCAAAAATTAAAGTATTAAAAATAAAAAATAATATAATAATAAAACTCAGTAATGAAATTCCTATTCAACCTTATTTAAGCCAAATATACAAAGAAACAAAAGGAAGTGCGGTTGAATATAATGATAAAACAATTGTGATACCTGAAGAAAAACGTACAATAGAATCGGATGAGATCTTTAACAGAGTACAGGAGGCTTTTAAAGCTGATGATACTCAATTGGTAAGACCTAATATTGAACAAAAACAAGCAAAATTAAAATCAAGATTTTTCCTTGAGCAAGCGGAAGTTAAAGGCGGAAATCTTTTTATATCAGGTATCGGAGTTGTAAATACAGAAAAACCCTTAATATTGACAGATCCCGTCAGAATTGTTTTTGACCTGCCAAATACTATTGTTAAACAAGAACTTCGAGATAAAGAATTTAAATTAAACGATACAGACATTGCAAAAATAGGGCAGTTTGAGCCTTCAAAAGCAAGGATTGTTATATATACGAATAATATTCAAAAGTATATTCCGATATATTCTTCCAACCTTCAGACTTTAATTATTGCAGGCAATTCCTCATATCTGCAAATCTTGGATTCTCTTGCAGAACTTTCATACTTTAAAGAACAAAATGTTAATCCCTCAACGGATGTTATAAATATAATGTTTACTAATCCTATAACATATTCTATTCAAAGAGCACAAAATAAATTAAATATAATAATATATAACCTGACAAATTTTGATTTTGAAGCATTTAATTCCTTAGCAATTGCAAATTCTACAGGATTTGAGGCAAAAAAATTAAATTCTAATACATATAAAATATCCTTTCCCGCAAATTCAAATACACTTGTTGATTGTTATGAAAGTTTAAATGCAACACAGCTAAGACTGGTATTCTCTCATATCAGAACAACTGCAATAATAAGTCAAAGTACAGAACCTTCTAAACCGCAAATCAATTATGAGCCACAGCCAAAATCACATATCGATAAAGACAGTCCTTTTGCTGATTTAATGGAACGGTCTAAAAATAAACAAGTAAGACAGCCTGTAAAAAAGAAAAATCCTAAGAAAAAACTACCCTCTGTTGCAAAAATAAAAAACAAGGTAATTATTATAGACCCCGGGCATGGCGGTAATGATACAGGAGCAATGCGAGGGAAAATATTAGAAAAAAATATTACTCTTGATATTGCACTTAAAGTTAGGAAAATCTTACAAGAGTATGGATTTAATAAAGTTATTATGACAAGGTCGGGTGATACAACCATATCACTTGCTGACAGAGTTGAAACGGCAAATTCACACAAGGCAGATATCTATGTAAGTATCCACATAAATGCAAGTGTTAAAAGCGAAATAAAAGGGGTAGAAACTCACTATTACACTGAAAAAGGATTAAGTGTCGCAAAAGTTATTCATAAAAAGTTAATGGAAAATATTGATGCTGAAGATAGAGGCTTGTTTAAGTCTAAATTTTATGTTATAAACCACACAGAAGCACCTGCCGTATTGTTGGAATTAGGATTTATTTCAAACGAACAGGAAAGAAATTCATTAATATCCGAAAAAAGACAACAAGAATCCGCGCAGGCGATTGCTGAAGGAATTATTAATTATTTACTGGAGCATAAAAATGACTGATAAACCAATTGGTGTATTTGATTCGGGAGTAGGAGGACTTAGTGTATTCTCTGAACTCTATAAACTTCTGCCCGATGAAAATTATATCTATTTTGGTGATACTGTTAATCTGCCCTATGGAAACAAATCAAAAGATGAACTTATAAAAATAACTGATAATATCTTTGATTTTTTTAAAAATAAAAATGTAAAAGCAGTTGTAATGGCTTGTAATACCACATCTGCAGCAGCTTATGAGGCATTAAAAGACAAATATGATTTTAAAATTTACCCTGTTGTTCAAACAATTTCAAAAGAAATCGCCGTTAAAAATTATAAAAAAATAGGAGTTTTTGCAACTCAGGCAACAATAAGTTCGCACGCATATAAAAAAGAAATTCAAAAATATAATCCGCTTTGCGAAGTATTTGAACTTGCATGCCCAAAATGGGTTAACATTGTTGAAAATGAACTACAAAATGAACCCGAAAGTATAAATAACATTAAAATTCAACTGGATTTAATACTTAAAAACGAAGTCGAAAAAATAATTTTAGGATGTACTCATTATCCTTATTTAATAAATGTTTTAAAACAATTTGCCTCCGAAGAATTATTTATTAATCCTGCCAAGGCATTTGCAAGAAATATAATTTCAGATTTAAAAAATAATAATCTGATTTCAGGTAAAAAAGATTATGAACCGATATTTTATGTAAGTTCTAATCCCAAACAATTTATAAGTGCATCAAAACTTTTCTATAATGTTGAAAAAGCGGTTGAAATCGATATATTAAAATCATTAATAAAAAAGTAACCTCAATAGAAATAGTAAACAGATTATAAAAAAAGCGGATTTGATTTTTATAAAAATATCCTTAAATAAATAATATGAGAAAGATATTATTTAGTTTACTGAGTTTAATATGTATAAGTATATTACCTTGTTTTGCGCAGGTAATAGAAGGAAATATAAGTATGTCGGACAAAGTTCCGGCAGAATTTTTCGGTGATTGGCGGGTGGAATCCGTTTGTACAAAATCAACCAACACACACTATTTTGATGCAACAAGCATGGATATATGGACACTGTCAAGGCAGGGTGACGTAATAACCTTAATGAATCCCTTATCGGGTGCAAAGGCTGAAATAACGGTCAATGATGTAAAAGGTAAAACCGTTAAATTTGAAAAAAGAACAAATTATCCTGATGAGGAATCTCTTGAAACCCCTATTTTAACAATAAACGGAGATAATTTTACGGGGGTGGATAAAATAAGTATAAAAACATTTAAAGACGGGAAACTTATTAAAGAAGATTACGTCGAATACCAAGTAAGAGGCACAAAAATGTCCGGTTCTCCGATTTCGGGGATTTTAGGAATATAATCAGTAAGGGTGAGGGAAGATGACAGATAAAAAAGTGTTAAATTATGATGTAATAATCCTAGGCTCAGGGCCTGCGGGGTTTTCATCCGCAATATATTCAGCAAGGGGAAATCTAAAGACTGCAATTATAGATAAAAATATGTTTGGCGGACAGCCATCTAATTATCTTGAAATAGAAAATTACCCGGGATTTCCCGTTATAGGCGGGTTTGAACTTATGCAGAAATTTGAAGAACATGCGGATAAATTCGGCATAGATAAATATCCTATGACGGAAATAGAAAGAATTAATTTAAAATCTCAAATAAAAGAAATTGAAACACCAGATACAATTTTTAAAGCGAAAGCGGTAATAATAGCAACGGGCGCACAGGCTAAAAAGCTGAATATAAAAGGAGAAACTGAATTTATAGGCAGAGGTGTAAGCTACTGCGCAGTATGTGACGGAGCTTTTTATAAAGATAAAATAATCGCTGTTGTAGGAGGGGGCAACTCCGCTTTAGAAGAAGCAATGTATTTGACTAAATTTGCTAAAAAAGTTTATGTAATTCACAGAAGAGAAACCTTTAGAGCCGATAAACTGGTTTGTCAAAGAGCCTGCAGAAATGAAAAAATAGAATTTATAATGTGTGCTCAGCCTTGTGAAATTATCGGAAATCAATGTGTTGAAAAGCTAATCTTAAAGGATTTAAAAAACAATAAAAATATAGAACTCTGTCTTGATGGTGTTTTCCCCTATATCGGTTATACTCCGAATATTGATAACTTTATAGGACAGGTTGAACAAAACTCTGAAGGATTTATTGAAACAGATATTCATATGCAGACTTCACTTGAAGGTGTATATGCGGCAGGCGACGTAAGAAATACTCCCCTACGGCAGGTTGTAACAGCTGCCTCTGATGGAGCTGTTGCAGCAACATGTGCCGTTAAATATATTGAAACGTTAACTCAAGTTACGGTTTAAACCCTATTTCTTTAATTATGTTATTATACTCTTATGGGTAATAACATAAATAAAATTCTTATTATAAGACTTGGCGCAATCGGCGATGTAGTTCATACTACAAGCCTTTTTCGCGCAATAAAAAAATATAACCCGAATATAGAAATTCATTATCTTACAAGTAAATTAATCGAACCTTTATTAATCGCCGACCCCGATTTAAATAAAGTAATCCCCGTAAAAGAAAAAATAAGCTTGTTTTCGGATTATACAAAAGAACTTGCCCAGATTTTGAAAAATGAAAAGTATGATTTAGCAATAAATCTTCAGCCTTCATTTAAAATTAAATATTTATTGTTTTTGGCAGGCATAAAAAAACAGCTTATATACAGAAAAACATTTAGACTTCATGCCGTAACAAATTTCTGGCAGACGGGGCTTAAGGCATTTCCTGAATTAAAAGAAGAAAAAGAACTTAAATTATATCTGCCATCGGATGCTATAAATAGAGCAAAAGAACTTGTAAAAGACTTAAAGCGCCCAATAACAGTTATCAATGCAGGCGGAGTTCTTTCAAAAAGACAGGGCAGAACTTATCCTATAAATAAATGGATTGAACTCGGTGAAAAAATAATTGAAAAAACAGGCGGGACAATAATTCTAAACGGTGCTAAAGAAGATAGGGAAATCTTATCAGATTTAAATAAAATTCCTAATTGTGTTAATTTTATAGGAGAATTATCGCTTGTTGAGTCTTGCGCAGTTATAGAGCAGGCAGATTTAATGATATCGGGTGACTCGGGCCCTTTGCATATTGCAACCGCACTTGGGGTAAAATCTGTGGGATTATACGGCTCCATGCCCGCAAATAGAACGGGCTGTTACTCTAACGGAATAAATGTTATTTCAGAAAAAGAATGTGTGCCCTGCAACAGAAGAAAATGCAAATATTTAAAAAAGTCCAAAAATCTTTTTGCACCTTGCATGGAAGAAATAAATACAGAAACTATTATAAATAAAATAACGGAAATAAAAAATGAAATTAAATAAAGATACTCCAATATCAGATATTATACTTATTTCAATATTTTTTATACTGTTATTTGTTCCAGTACTTAAAATAGATTATAAGACTATAAATGCAGTTGAAGAAAATAAAACACTTGCGGAATTCAAGCCTTTAATTAGAAAAGATAAAACAATAAATTATAATTTTGGATTAGATTTTAATTCTTGGTTTAGCGACAGATTTTATTTGCGAAAAAAAATGATAGATGTGTATAACTACATTCACTATGTATTTTTCAAAAAAAACGAACAAGGCTGGTTTGAAAAAGAAAACGGCATATTTATGTTTGAATTTGAATCTAATCATTATGATAATTACTATGTTAAATATCAGTTTGAATATTTATTTAAATTAGATAAATTTTTTCAAGATAGAAATATTAAATTTTATATTATAATAACTCCGCAAAGAAGTGATATATATCCGCTTCATTATAACCCGATAAATAAAGGATATAAAAATGATAAATTTATAAAATATATTAATTCTCTCAACAACGAAAATAAATTAAAAATAGTTTTTCCATATAATGAAATAAAAGAAGAAACAAAAAAGGACTTAATGTATTATAAAGTAGATTATCATTGGACAGATGATGCAGCTTTTATCGGTTATCAAAAAGTTATGCAATTAATTAAAAAAGATTATCCAAATATAAAAGTGTTAAGTAAAAATGATTTCAATTACTTTTATGATACGAAGTTAAGAATTAATTATAATGAATTAAAAGAATATGGAACAGTTTTTAATCCTGTCGGTGTAAAAAGAAAAGATTTAGAAAAATTTATAAATACTAAATATAGATATTACAGACATAAAAATATAGATAAACTGCAAGATATTTATATTGATGAAAAGTATAAAAGATTTAATTATTTCTATTATCCAGAAGGTGCAGATTTAAGGGTAATTTTATTAGGGCCAAGCACAATTGAAGCCCTTAGCCATACTATTCCTTTTACTTTTAAAAATGTATTAAAAATTCGTACCAATGCAATAAAAGGTATAAATGACTTTAAAATAATGAAATATTATAAAGATATAATACTTAATTACAAACCGGATATAATAATCTTTTGTATTCCATATCAGTCAATATATACTTTTGCCGAGTATATGGAAATGGAGTAAATATGCTGTTTTCTTCAATGAGTTTTATTTATATATTTCTTCCGATTGTACTTATTTTATATTTTTCTGCAAATAAAAAATATCATAATATGATATTACTAATTTCAAGCATAATATTTTATGCAATGGGCGGATTAAAATATATTCCTCTATTATTTGGGATTATCATTATAAATTATATAGGAGCTTTGGCAATACAAAATGCTGAAAAATATAAAAAACTGATATTAATTATTACATTAGCATTAAACCTTAGTTCTTTAATATATTTTAAATATTTTAATTTTATAATTGATAACATTAATAATTTATTTGATTTTGAAATAAGTATTCCGCAGATATTATTGCCTATCGGTATTTCTTTTTATACATTCCAAGCAATATCATACATAATGGATGTCTATAGAGGAGAAGTTAAAGCTCAAAAGAATTTATATAATATTGCTTTATATATATGTTTATTTCCTCAATTAGTTGCAGGTCCTATTATTAAATACCATGATATTTCAGACCAATTAAAATCAAGAGAAATAAATCCCGATAATATTGTATTAGGAGTTAAACGATTTATAATCGGTTTATCTAAAAAAATGCTTATTGCTAATACATTAGGAGCCGTTGCTGTTAAAATATTTGATCAATTACCAAATTATTTCACTCCATCAATAGCCTGGCTGGGCGGAATAAGTTATGCTTTTCAAATATACTTTGATTTTTCAGGTTATTCTGATATGGCAATAGGATTAGGATTAATATTTGGATTTCGTTTTATGGAAAACTTCAATTATCCGTATATTGCAAGGTCAATGACAGACTTCTGGCGCAGATGGAATATATCTTTATCAACATGGTTTAAACTATATGTCTATATTCCTTTAGGCGGAAGCAAATTAGGAAAATACAAAACCATAAGAAATTTAATTATTGTATTTTTCCTAACAGGGTTATGGCATGGTCCGAATTGGGCTTATATTACTTGGGGATTATGGAACGGGCTTTTTGTTATTATTGAAAAACTTATTAATATTAAAGAAATTGAAAAAAAATATACTCAATGGTGGGTTAAAGCTGTTCAGCATTGTTATTTCTTAATAGTTATAATTATTGCAACAGTAATTTTCCGCTCATATAATCATTATGAATTTAAATATATAATTGATTTTATAAAAAACATGTTCGGATTATTAATTTTAGACACGAATGAAATCAAATATTCAATTTATTATTATTTGGGCATTAAAGAAATTATTATATTAATAATTGCTTTAATTTGTTCTACTCCATTATTTAAAAATATTACCAATGTTAAAAATAAAGTCTTAAGAATATTTGCAAATTTATGGATATTAATCTTGTTCATTTTGTCAACAATTTCAATTGCGGCAACAACTTATAATCCGTTTATTTATTTCAGATTTTAGGTTTCTATTTTACCATCAATCTTCTTTTTGCTAAAATATCCGAGACTTGTTTTAGAAAGTAAATAGTTCTTGTAAAACACTAAAAGAAACTTTAACTATAATTATAATTTATACAGTTTCTTTATTTCATCAACTGAAATATCAAAGCCTATATACTTGTATTTTGGCAATAGACGATTGTAAATATTCTCAATTAATTGCGCTTTAACTTCTTTTGTACCATTGTGGAAAGCTCTGTGGCATGTCGGGCATAATGAAACGATATTTTCCGTACAATCCACATTTATATTATATTTCTGCCATATTTGTTGTTGATATTTTACAGGGACTAAATGATGAGCCTCCATAAAATTTTTATGTGTTTTAGCTGATTTAAATGTTTCATGATTTGGATTATTTTCACAACAATAATAAGCATTTTGAATTGCAATTCTTCCTAACAACGGATTTCTTCTATATTTCTTACTTATAGAAGTTTCATCATATTGAGCCGGAGCAATTTTTGCTGCTCCTTCTGCAACATCAGGGTTGATATTATATTCATTAATATTATCAATTTTATCTATATAGTTATCATCTTTTTCTTCATCAGATTCTTCTGATTCAATAATTTCTTTCTCGTCAGCAATTTGGGTTTCTTTAATTATAGTTTCTTGTTGAGGTTCATCTTTAAGATTTATATCAAAGCCCTGAATATTGTATAGAAAATAAGAATAATCCACATCACGCAAAAGAATTTTATTTAATTCTTCTATATCGTATTTTTGCATAAAGTTGTAATTGAAATAGTCATCAAAAGTTGGGTTGATAGAAATTTTAGCAGAATCAATATTAAATAAATTAGTATTATTTCTAATAAGGGTTACAATCCTGCTATATCCTTTATAATATTCGACATGTTCAGATACAGGAGAATTTGTTCTTATATATTCAACTGCCTGTTCCCATTGGGAATAATCTTTGCAAGTCATAATATAGGTGTATAAATGGTCTAATGAAACTTCATTTATACCATATTGTGTTTGCAATTCTTTCAAAACTTTATAAATAAAGATAATCGGTAAAATATTATAATCTTCATTATTATTTGCAGTATCAATAATTGCGTGAATTTTAAACTTTAATACTTGTTCTGTGATGATTTTGTTATATTCATACAAATTAAGATTCGGGTTAATTTCTTTTAATCTGTCATATACTGCAGTTGGTTTTTCTTTATTATACTGACTCCCTCTTTGATAAAACGGTGTTTTTGTAATTAATCCAAAGAACTGAGGAATTACAAGTGTTCTATGTCTGTCAGTTTCTATACCATATTCTTTGTGATGTTCAGTAAAATATTGTTCTATATTAGTTTTTTCTCGGTTAGGTATATTTTCAAAGAAATTTGTAACTCTGATAATTTCATCAAATTTGCTAACTTGCTGCTTTGTAAATACCCAAACTGATTTTTCATTAAGTGTACTTAAATATTCTTCTGCACTAATCATTGTTTAATATCTCCTGAATTAATAGCCCCCAAAAATAAGCCAATTTGGGTGGAACAGCATTGCCTATTTGTTTATATATTGAAGTTTTATTTCCTAAAAACATAAATTCATCAGGAAAACTTTGTATTCTTGCCCCTTCTCTTGGTGATAAAGTTCTATCTTCAACAGGATGAATGAATCTACCGCCTGAAGGAGTGTCAAATCTTGTTGTTATAGTTGGAGCAACTCCATTTTTATCTAATCTGCCGTATGCACCGCTATGAACCGATTTTATAACATCTTTTAATTTTGTCCAATTTTCTCCGGCAGATATTTGCTTAATCCTTTTTATTGCAATTTCGTTATGATGAGGTTTTACATGGTTGTATGCTTTTTTATTTATTCCGGCTAAAAATTCTTGGTATTGATTTAGAGGATGTAATTCGGCAATATTCCCATTTTTATCTTCCTTTTGTAAATTGGAAATTGCATCCCAAACTGTTACTTTATCAAAAAAGTGCGGGTACTTTTGTAAAACTTTTTTCCTTGTTAATTCTATCAAATTATCAATATCTAATTCTTTATTTAAAGAACCAATTATAAAAACTCTTTCCCTTTGTTGAGGGATACCATAATCAAGTGCTTTTACCACAGTATGTTTAAGAAAATATTTATCACCGTCAAAATTCTTTTCATCAGAAAAAAGGCTGATAATTTGATTGAATATTTCGCCTTTTTCCATTGTAAGGATACCTTTTACATTTTCCAGAATAAATATTTTAGGGTGAACTTGTTGAACTATTTTAAAATAGTATTTAAACAAATAATTTCTTGGATCATCAATAAAACTATTTTTTCGTATTCTTGCACCCGCCATAGAAAATCCCTGACAAGGCGGCCCTCCTATAATGACATCCGCGTTATATTTTGAAAAATCAACTTCTTCTACAACCTGCTTTATATCTTTTGCATACATATCGGTTAAAGGATGATTATATGAATATGTATCAGCAATTTGCTTATCATATTCGACTGCTGCCGCAATATCATATCCTGCTTTTTCAAACCCTACCGAAAATCCTCCGGCTCCGGCAAATAAATCAATTACTTTATTTCTCTTTCTCATTTATTTCACCTGCCGAACGATAGTATAATTGATAATTCTTGATATAATCTAATTCTTTATTTGTTAAATTATACAATTTTGCTAATTCATTATCAATTAAGTCTATTTGTATTTTGCAAAGTCTGTGTTTATATTCATACATTGCTTGTTTGGAATCTATTTTAACTTTGGTTTGTTCTAACAGACTATTTAAATCTTTGGACAATTTTTGATATTCTTTAGCTGCCGGCATTGCAACATCCGGAATATAAAACTGTTCTAACTCTTTATTTGTAATATGCCAGCAATCAGAAACCTTAATCCAATACCACCAATACAAACTTGAATTTAGTACACAATTTATTAAATGAACATAGTTTTTATCATAATACATAACAGAGTATTCGTTACTTTTATAAGGTTGCTCAATAAAAGATTTTATCCAAAATGCAGCTCTTTTATTTAAGTACAAGGGGCATCCATTCTTCTCAATTTGTCTTGAAATAATTGAATTGCCTTTATTATGAATTTTGTTATAAATTGATTCTTCAATTGTATTAGATAATTTAGGATAATAATTATCTTGTCTATACTTATTTAAAATAAATTCATTATTTTCAAAAAGATGTTTTCTTTCAGATTTATACCAATAATTATAGTCAGAAGTATAGATTTCATGTTTATTTGGTTTAGTATATTTCTTAGCAATTATAATGTTTAATTTTTGATGAACACCTACAAATAAACAATCCGGTCTATCAGCAAAACTTAATATATATTGGTTCTTAGAATTATTCTCAACATAATTTCTGATATTTGCCATTCTGGATGTTGAAATATAAGATATTGGAATAATATAACCGATTACTCCGTTATCTTCTAACAAATCAATACTGTTGTGTATAACATCAGCATATAAATTACCGTATTTTACACAGTTAGAATAATCAACGGTACTTTTTTCAACATAAGGCGGATTCCCAATAATTAATTGATAATCGTCAATAAATTCGGTAGAAGATGTAATAAAGTTCATATTATAGAAATTTAATTCTAAATAATCATATATTGCATTAATATCTATTGAATTACTTATATGCAGAGTTTTAAATAATAATCTTGTTTTGGAAATATATGTAGAATATCTGTCTATATCATTTCCATGAATAGAGTTTATAATTTTGCAAATATCTTTATTTGTTATTTTTTTGTATAAAGATAATAAATCTACCTTACATTCAAATGTCTTTACAAGAAATGCTCCGGTTCCACATGTAGGGTCTAAAACCTTAATATTAACAATAAAATCATATATTTGAGAATCTTTTTTTAATATTGATTTTATATCTTTGCGAATATTTTTGACATTTTGAGGATAATATTTTTTATCTATTTTATTGCATATTAGTTGATATATGCAATTATAAATTATGTATTCAGAAACATCTTCAGGAGTATAATAAACCCCATTGTTTTTTTGAACCATACTTTTTTCATTTAATTTTTCAAGTTCATTTTGGAAAGTTTTTTCATCCAAATTATGTGCAGCTAAAACATGAATCAAATTTTTATAATAATCATATAAAATGGTATTATCATATTTATTTTGTAATAAAGACAATACATCATGATAAGTTTTTTTTATATTTTTACGTAAAAATTGTATCTTGAAGTTGATATATTCATTATTTTGAATATCTTCTTGATAAATAGAATACATAGCAGAATTCAAATCTTGATTAAAATATTGTTTGAATTCCTGCTTTTTGTTTTTTGTATCTAAGACTTCCACAACATCTCTTATAAATATATAATAATCCATTTAATTATATTATAAAAGTTTTTTTTAAAGCAATTTATAAAGTTTTGCAAAATTTTATATAACAAATTAAGTCTAATAATGACATTTTGTAATCAATTACACGAACTGTTAAGATTAGCAGAGCAGCAAGTGAAAAGAGAGATTATTCAAACTTGCATCCGAACCCTGTCTTATAATGGCGAAACCCTTAAAATAGTTAAAAATGGGGCTGGTAATGTGTTATTATTAGAACCCCTTAATATACTTTATCATATTGCAACATCAAACGAATATCAATACATAGAAGATTCTTTATTAAAATTTGTTGCATAGAAAAACGGCTTGCCCGAATTAACGAGCAAACCGAACAACATGAAAACAGTCAGCACTTATTCTTGAAATAAATGCTGTTCTTCCCCTCTCCTCTTTACCAAGCCTGCAAGAACTTTTTTATTAGCACCGAAAACAAAACTACCTTTATATTTTTCTTCAGGAGTTTTAGCATTAGCATTTTCAAATAAAAATCTTTTTGCAGCACCTTTGTAATCTTTTGAATTTAATAACTTTAATAAAGTTGATTTTGAAAAATTACCATATCCGATATTAAATTCAAGGCTGACAAGTGCGTCAAATTGATTCTGTGTTAATGGAACATTAACAAGCCGAGAAACATTATTACAATGAATCATTAAATCATTTTTCAAAAGACGTTCTGCTTCCGAATCAGAAATTCTCATACCAATTCTAACATCAGAACCAGTATGACCATAACCTATTGTCAAAACATTTGAAGGACATTTATAAGCTGATAAACTACACCCTTCATATTTTTTTATTAAGTCGATTCCCTTTTGCGAAATATACATATCAATCACTTTTTATTTTCCTTTTTCTAAATCTTGTATTCTATGATTTATTACTTTTATTTGTTCTGCTTGTATTCCCTGTTCTT
>CANQNW010000015.1 GCA_947625305.1 Candidatus Gastranaerophilales bacterium
TTGATAATTTTAATAATGTTGTACTTACTGTTTCAAATACTATTGCTAAAAATAAATAAAGCCAGCTCATTTTACATCACCTTATTATTAATTTTTACTTTCTATATCCGTTGCTTCGAGTTTAAATATAACGGGGCGAAGTCCGTCATTACAAGAGCATATTGCAATACCCGGGGTTTTTATCCAATCATTAAAATAAAATGTTGTTTTATCTGTCCCGTGCGCCAGTGCAAAAACATATTGATAAATTGCTTTCCAAGCTTCATCACAAAAACCTTCAGGCTTTGCGTAATCCGCTAAATAAGTTTGTCCTTCTTTATGAAAAGGGCAAGTTGATAAGCCTTCAACCCCGTATTCACGAGCCAAATCTTCCTGAAATGTTGTTTTTAAAACCGTAATTTTAACTTTTTTCATAAATTTAGCCTCAAACTTGCAAACCCTACTTTTTTAATTTAGCATAAAATAAAGGATTAAAAAATAAATTAAAAGGAGTTTAATTATGTCATTTTTAGAGTTAGCACGTGAAAGATATTCCTGCAGAAAATTCAGCAATAAAGAAATAGAACAGGATAAAATCGATAAAATTCTTGAAGCGGGCAGAGTTGCTCCGACTGCTGTTAACTATCAACCTCAAAGAATTTTCGTTTTACAAAGCAAAGAGAACCTTGAAAAATTAAAAACGGTTACTCAATATCATTTTAATGCTCCGCTTGCCTTTTTAATTTGCTACGATAACACCGTAAGCTGGAAAAACCCTTTTACTAATTTTGATGAAGGAGTAGTAGATGCAAGTATTGTTGCAACTCATATGATGTTAGAAATTACTGATTTAGGCTTAGGTTCAACTTGGGTCGGGTATTTTGATTCAAAAGCCGCTCAAAAAACTTTTAATTTAGCTGATAATATTATTCCAGTTGCAATACTACCCGCAGGCTACCCCGATAAAGAACCTTCTCATTTGCACAATACCAGAAATGAATTATCTAAAACGGTTCAATATCTATAATTTGAATAAACCGGTAAATATTTAAGGAGCAATAAATGAAAAATATTATTATAGTTAACGGTTCACCGAGGAAAAATTGGAATACGGCAAAAATGTGCGAAAGCTTTGCTGATGGAGTAAAAGCATCAGGCGGCGAAGCTGAAATCATTAATCTTTATGATGTAGATTTCAAAGGCTGCAGAAGTTGTTTTGCATGCAAATTAAAAGACGGCAAAAACTTTGGCAGATGTGCATACCCTGACGGATTAACCCCTATATTGGATAAAATCTCAAAAGCAGATGGTCTTGTTGTGGCAAGCCCCATATATTGTTCAGATGTAACAGGGGTTACAAGATGTTTTATTGAACGTCTTACATTTCCCTTTTTTGAATATAAAGAAGGATATCCATCCATTGCTCCTAAAAAACTTAAAACGGCTATGATTTATACAATGAATGTGACAGAAGAACTTTCTAATCAAATGTACCCTGATATGTTTGATAAAACAGAATTCATGATAACAACCGTATTTGAAAAACCCGTTCGCATTTTTGCCTATGATACTTATCAATTCAGTGACTATGATAAATACGTTGTAGAAACTTTTGACAAAAATAAAAAATTAAAACACAAAGAAGAACAATTCCCAAAAGACCTTCAAAATGCATTTGAAGCAGGTAAAAAAATGATTTATAGTATTTAATTTTAAATTTATAGATTAATAAAACAACCATAAATAAACACTTAGTTTTACAAAGCGAATTATTCAAATGCCGTTAGATTTTATATTTTTGCTTAAATTTAAATTGCTCCGGCATGTAATCTTTAATTGTCCTGACATTTATTTTATCTCTATCACATGTTATAACTAAAGTTTCAGGTGTTGCATATTTTGTATTTAACATCCCCAGTGTTTTAATATTTACAACACCGTCATTATGAATAACTCCGTAATTGTCAGAAAATAAGCTGTTCCCTGCATAACAAATACAATCAATTTTTGTATCATTTCCGAATTCTTCAATTGCTTTAGAAGCGGCAAATAAAGCAGGCTCTACATACCAGCGCTTTGAAAAGTCTATTTTACCTGCCGTAAAAGTTTTTCCGTTTGCAATTATGCTTGCAGCAATATTATGATTTGAAACCTCCGACAAATTATTCAAGTTGTAAATTTGTTGCGTTTCTTCTGCAATTTTAATAATGTCTTGTTTATTAAATCCCTTTTGTTGTGCCGATATAAGTCCTGATTGAGAAAATTTAATATCAAGTTTATCGTATGGTTTGTCAATAACATTAACTACATCATTTCTGTAAGGCAGATATTGTTCGATAGAATTTAAATTTAACGTATATTTTCCCGAATTTTCATTTTTTTCCAAAGAAACAATAGTAGTATTATTATCAAAGTACCTTGATGTATTAAGCCAGCTTAAGCAGTCAGCGCACGGAGAAGCTGAATTTTTGTCTTCTCCTAAATTTTTATAACTGCTCATAGCTATATATTTAACTTTAAAATTAATTGGGTTTGAAACAGAATCTTGTAATGAAGATGTTTTTAATAAATCATTATAAGCCCCGACTATAGCAGCTCTTTCACCGCAAATAGCCGAAATTTCATTTCTTGTATTGTTAAAATTAGTCGCAAGATGCCACATTCCATTAGTTAAGCCAATGTTAGATGCATAACCGGCTTCGATATATTTCCGTAATTATAATTTTTTAATGCCAACTCATGAGCTTCAATTACTTTTTCTATTAATAAAGCTTTTTCTGCGTCTGATATTTTAATATTTTTATCTGAAACAACATTAACTTCACTTGGATTAATGTTGTATTTTTCCGTTAATTTTGCGGCAGGTTTGGTATTTATACCGCGAAATAAAATACTATTTGGTTTGTAATTATATGAAGTAAGACTTTGTATTCTCATTTTTATCCTCTAACTCATTAAAAAATTGAAAAAAAATTTTTTGCTAATTATTAAAACGGTCTTTTTTTTACCCCCCCCCAAAAAAAATAATCAGCTATCGCATACAGGCTCATTGATTTCGCCTTCGGTTCAATAATTCGCTTTGTAAAACTAAGGGGGGGGGGGTACACTTCAAACACACATCCGAAATGCAGGCAGGGGAATAGTTTTAATTCAACTTTCCGTAATAATCAAACTAACCGTAAATATCAAATTACTCTTTCCTACTACACTTGCGCTCGAACCTATTAGAAAGCTTTGCTTTGTGTGGTTCTTGCAAAAGGACACTTAGTTTGATTATTTGAATAACTTAGGAGCGAGTATTAAGTTTTAGATGCAGATATAAAAATATTTCAATTCGTCAAAATTTGTCGCATGGGTTATTTATAATTTTTTATATAGATTAAAGGAGAAAATTATGAATAAAACTCAAAACAAGGTGCACAGCGAAGCAAAAGATATTATCCAAAATGCTCAAAATGAAGCTCAAAATATTATAAATCTTGCCCTAAAAAAAGCAAGATTTATACTGAATGAAAGATCGCTTGTAAATAAAGTTCGAAAAGAAAGCGAATTGATAAAAGAACAAGCCCTAAAAGATTGTTTAAAGATAAGAGAAGAAAATTCTTTAGTCCATTCAATTTACGGTTACCACGAAACTCATTACATCGGCTCAAATCGCTGGATTGTGCGAAATATAGAAAGTATGAAATACGGTCTTTTGAATGAAAAAGGGGAGTTTGTTGTCCCTTGTAAATATGATGATATGAATACAAGCATTGAAGAATTTCTTGAAGGTGAACAGAAGTGTATTAATGTGATTGTTGATGAATACGGATATAGCGAGGGCGAAACTTGCCGTAATTGTTTGAGCGAAAAGCGAGGGATTATGGATTTAGACGGGAACTTTATAATTGAGCCTAAGTATTCGGATTATATTTATTTTAGAGAGGGGCTTGCCGCCGTTTGCATAATTGACGAATCTCGAGCGTATGGAGTTAAATACGGCTTTATTGATGAAAATGATAATACAATTATTCCTTTTATATATGACTATGCGCAAAATTTTATTAACGGCAAAGCACGGGTGCTGTTAAACAGTGAAGAATATTTTATTAATAAAAACGGTGACAGAATAAGCAAAAAGCTCAAAAGAGAAATTATAAGATGAAAAAAATAATTTTTGCATTGCCGATATTAATAGTTTTAATTATTTTATTCTATCCCTATTCGCTAAAGAAAGATTATAAAAAAGCGCTTAACTTTTGCACACAACAAAACCCCTCGGCAAGAGGGGAATTTGATGGTTGCATGGAAGATTATTTAATACAAAATACGAAAAACTATGAGAAATATAGAAGAATAAAAAATTTTTGCGATTTTTTATATGATAGTGAATACGATAAAGAACAATGCGTAGATATAATTATTTTTTAATTATTAAATTTATGAACTTTTCTTTGAATGAACTTCCCTATGAATGCACGCAGGTATATAAATCATATTATCTATTCTATTATCACCCCATCTGTTGATATGGTGTAATTCCAAATTACATTCATCACCGCAAAAACAATCTTTATATATTTTCTTTATTTCATTATATTCATCTTTCAACCATGAAGTCTCTTTCATAAAATAATCATACACAAGCGCTTCGCCGGCTATACATATACCTTCAAAGTCGGTGTACTTTTTTCTAAATTCATCTGCATTCAAATACCAGTTATCTTTAATCGAACGTTGAGGAATAACGGGCTTATTTCCCTTGTTTAATCTAATCCTTCCTAAATTGCTTGCAAGATATTTGTTATTGTCTTTAAGTACTTCAAATTCTTCTCCTTGCAATGTATTATTATCACAGTTTTCTGGAACTTTGTCCTCAAATTCTTTTCCAAGTTCTTCGTTATCAAAGCATTCCACTAATATACCAATCAACTTACCTTTCTCTTTAGCTATTAAAAGTTCTTTAATTTTTTTTCTTTTTTCTTTTAGTGTCATCTTAATTCTCCTTTTTTGTACTATTATACATATTTTCAACCGTTTTTATATATTCATCTCTTAAGATTTTTGGGCTTATAACCTTTACGGTTTCCCGCCATTTTAAAAGCTCCGTTATAATTTCATAACTTCCGCTTGCCCTTAGTTTTACTTGAATATTCCCATTTTCAAGAGGTGTTATTTTTTGGCTTTTGTGAAAATGATACTCCAATACATCATCCCTGGCGCTTTTATCAAACTCTAAAACTACATCCATAGCTTCACCTTGATATATCCCGAAAGATTTATCGCTAAACTCTTGGATATTAAAATTCTCATCTTTTTCAAAATAGTTATTGGTTAACTCAATTTTCTTCAATTTTGAAATTCGATATATCCAAATATCATTAAAAAAAGGATTGTATGCCACAAGATAAATCCTCTCGCCATAAATCAGCCCGTAAGGGTTTATAAGATATTTATTATCAAGCTTAATTTGTTTTTGTGATAAAATCGCTTCATTAATTGTAGTTAAAATATCAATTGATATATCTTCTCTAAACCCGATATGAGCGCAGTAGGCTTGGTTTAAAAGCAATTCATCAACATCATTTTTTGAATATTTATCAGGATTTATTGCTTTTATTTTCTCTATAATTGCCTTTATTTCCTTTTTCTTTACAGGCGACTTTTCAAGATTTTTACAGTACTCCAAAACCGCAAAATCATCTGAACTAAACTTAATTAAAGAATTTAAACTCCCTTTTTTTAATCTTCTTCGTTTTTTGTTATCGGTTTTATTTTGTACCGTTTCAATATAGGCGCCATATTTTTCAACAATTGCACTCATCATGCGCTC
Source organism: Candidatus Gastranaerophilales bacterium (assembly GCA_947625305.1). Classification (GTDB taxonomy): domain Bacteria; phylum Cyanobacteriota; class Vampirovibrionia; order Gastranaerophilales; family Gastranaerophilaceae; genus Avigastranaerophilus. The sequence continues at coordinate 5,795 of CANQNW010000015.1, forward strand.
TGCCGTTCTTTTGGAACATTCAAAATGCTCTGCAATATCGTATGTTGTAAGCCCCCTATAGCTGTTTTGAAGCATAATAATCAACTCTATTATTTCATCAATTTTTTTATTTGCGCTCATAATTTTTCCTTTAATCTATATTTTATTTTATAACATAATAGCGACAAAATTTGTCGTATTATAATCATATAATTTTTTTGTCAGTTAAAAGGAGGTAAATATGAAAATGACAACAAAGGATTTTTTAAACAGGTATGATGAATTTATGAATGAGAAAGATAATTCAAACGAACTTGATACACCTATTCTAAACATAGCTAAAGCGGTCAAAAAACCAAGCCTTATTTCAATTGATGAAAAAAAGTTTAAAAATTATTTCAAAAAATCGAAATTTGTTGAATTTGATTATACAAAGGTTAAAAATGATGCTTTTGAAATCGTGAAAGCATTAAAAATCTATTCTCTGTGGAATAAAGCGGAATTTACCTGTTTTATAATAAGCCATGGGGATAAATTCGGCTCAGTTGATGTTGCTGAAATTATACAGGTGTTACAAAAATATTTTAACAATTTTCAAATAGTATCTTTTGAAGATGACAGCTTTAACGACGAAATAGGACTCGGCTTTTATAAGGTTTATTAGTAAATTTAAAAAACTTTTGATAAAATTTTGTTACTTATAAGTCCCATAAAAGTCCAATTCGACCGTTTTGGAATAAAGCTAATCAAATGCCTTCCGACTTGATATGTGTTAGTGTTATTAGGCAAATATGCCAAGTTAATATTACAAAACTTCCGACCAAAACGGACTTTAAATATTTTGTCAGTCAATTTAGGATTTTTTATCAATCTCCGCAGGAAGGATTTGAACCGGAAAAACATATTTTTTCTTAATATAACTATATTTTAGCCAGACAATAATATGTAATCCAAACGAACCCTCGCCCTTTCAGATATTTGATAAAATAACCGAAAGTCCTTATATTTAGCAGTAAATTATAAAATAATTTACCTATGTCATATTTTTATTATAACGTGCTAAAACCCTTTTGTAAACCTGTTTTTAGCGATAAAAACAGGACAATTTTCAAACGGGTTCTATCGTAACCCCTGCATGAAAAATCTCGATTTTACCAATCGCTGAAACTCAATGTTTTCTGTCCTGAATGAGACAAAGTAAAAAATAATTTGAAAATTTTATTTTAATTTACAACAATTTTATAGATAAATTTTACATAATCATATTGTAATATTTATGCAAGAATATCTACAATAAAATATATTATTTCTAATAAAAATTAATGTAATTTTATTTCGCAAAAATTTATGATAAACTTGTAATGTAATATTATTCAAGGAGTGTTTTGTGAATCCAGTTCTAAAATACAGAGGAGGTAAATATAGAGAGATACCTCGGTTTCTGCAATATATTCCTAAAAATTTTGATAGATATATTGAGCCTTTCTTAGGTGGGGGGGCAGTATATTTCTATTTAGAACCGCAAAAAGCAATAATAAATGATAAGAATCAACGTCTAATCAATTTTTACACTCAGTTACGTGATAATTATCCTGAAATGCGTAAACAACTTGATAAAATTCAAGTTGTTTATGAGAAAAACCAAAATCTATATAAACAGACTAAACAAATAAATCCTAATGAACATGTAAAGAATTATAATGAAGAATTATATTATAAAATGAGAAATTTATTTAATAATTCTAATGGAAATTTTTTAGATGGAGTAATTTATTTTTTTATAAATAAAACAGCTTACTCAGGAATGATAAGATATAATAATAATGGAGAATATAATGTTCCATTTGGTCGATACCCTAATTTAAATACAAAACTTGTTACCTTGCAACATAGTAATTTGTTGCAGAATGCTGAAATATATAATCTAGATTATAAAAAAATATTTGATATGGCAAAAGAAGATGATTTTATGTTTTTAGACCCACCGTATGATTGTGTTTTTAATGACTACGGCAATATAGATATGATGAATGGATTTGATGAAAATGAACATAGAAGATTGGCAAAAGACTTTAAAGAACTAAAATGTAAAGCACTTATGATTATTGGAAAAACTCCCTTAACAATGGAATTATATGGTGATTATGTTTTTGATGAATATTATAAAAATTATTCTGTAAATATTAAAAACAGATTTAATAATGATAAAATGCATATTGTTGTGAAAAATTACTAATAGGTATTTTGTATGGCAAGATTAGAAAATAAAGCTTTGTTTTTTACCACATCTCCAAGAACACCAATAAAAATGATTCCAGAGATAAAATTACTTTGTGAAAATTTTTCAAACACAAAATGGGATAAAGGTACGCAAGTTTCATTTATTGATGTCCTAAAAGAATCAGGTTTTTTTGAAGGTTGTGGTTCTGATAAATATAAAGATTTTAGTGCTCGAGATAGAATAAATAGAGCTCCTAAATCATTGGGTTTTGTTGATTTATCACCAAAAATCAATTTAACTCCTGCGGGAAAAGAATTTGTTTATGGAAAAAGACCTCAAGAAATATTTTTAAGACAATTATTAAAATTTCAACTTCCATCACCATATCATAAAGAAAACATTCAAATAGAGGGAACTTTTTATATAAAGCCGTATCTTGAAATATTAAGGCTTGTAAGGGATTTACAATATCTTACCTTTGATGAATTAAAAGTTTTTGGATTGAGATTAACTGATTTTAGAAATTATGAAACTATAAAAAATAATATTATTAAATTTAGAAATGATAAAAAAAATAATAATATTAATTATAAAAAATTTTTAGATGATATTTGGACTAATATTATTTATGAAACATATAACAATAATATTTATTCTGGAGATACAAAAACAAGAGAAACTAAAGATAACAGTATAAAGAAATTTATTACAACAAAAAAATCAAATGATAGAGATTATGCCGATGCTTGCTTTAGATATCTTAGATATACAGGATTAGTTTCTATTTCAAATACAAATAGGTCAATATCAATATATGAAGATAAGCTAAATGATGTTGATTTTATTTTGAGTACAATTAATAGAGAACCTGTTTTTATTGAAGATGAAATCAGATACAAAGAATACCTTTTTGATTCCAAAATTCCAAGCCTATATACTGATAATAAGCCTAATATTATTGATTATATATTAAAAATTAGTAATTATACAAAACTCCAATTAAGTAACAAAGATATCGATGAATTGAAAGATATAAAAGATGAGATTGTCAAACAAAGGAAAGATAACGTAATAAAAAATCAAATTACTGAAATAAAGTCATATTCATTATATTCCGAAATTATAGATACCTATAATGAAATAATTGTCAATGGTTATTATGATAATCCTTTAATGTTAGAATACAATACTTGGCGTGCGATGACAATGTTAAATGGTGGCACAATAAAGGGAAATTTTAATTTTGATGATTTTGGACAGCCTTTATCAACAGCTGCTGGGAATATGGCAGATATAGAATGTTACTATGATGATTTTAATTTAACTGTAGAAGTTACAATGCAACAAGGACAAAGACAATATGAAATGGAAGGAGAACCTGTCGCAAGACATTTTGGACAAATGAAGAAAAAATCTGGAAAAGATACATATTGTTTATTTATTGCTCCAACTATAAATAATGCTTCATTAGCACATTTTTATGGTTTAAATAAAATAGGCATATCTTATTATGGCGGAAAAACAAAAATTATCCCATTGGAATTAGATTTATTTATGCATTTGGTTGAAAATGCTTATAACTACAAAGATACACCAAATCCTAATAACATTCGTGAATTTTTAGATAATGTTTTAGAGCAAGAAGAATTATCTAATGATGAAAACGACTGGTATAGTCGTATAAATATTTGTGTTGAAAATTGGTTAATTGCCTAAAATATTTATAATTATAACAGCAAAAGTGGGTGTCATTCCTGACACCCACTTTTGCTTATTTCTTACAAATCCATATCCCTATAATTATAATAATTAATAGCCATGGATTAACAGAAATATTTATGAAATTTATCATTGATATTTCTCCTATCTTTGATAAACTTCACGCCGGCGCAAAGTTTATATACTTTACGATAGCTCTTATTTAGAGTGGCGTTTATACCACTTGTACAAATATTATGCGCAATTTATTCGTACGCTTCATTCATTTAACACCGTAATATATTTATTAACTGTGTTCTTTTTCACATAGGGTGTTAAAGAAATTCACAAGAAATTAGTCTATTATCACTAATTTCTTAGGCCTAATATAACCTTTTGAAAACTTTGTAGTTGTCCGAGTTTGTCGGGCTACTCCATTCCCCACATTAATATTACTAAAAATGAAATATAATATCAATATTTTTTATCAAGTTCTTAAAATTAATTACCAACTTTTTATAAAATTTTACCAAGTTTAAATTTAGCAAAAATTAGTAAAATTTCAAAAAACTTTTTGAAAAAATTTAATAAAAATTTCAAACTACCAACTTTTCAGAATAAATCAATATTGCCCGAAATTCTTGAACTGTCTGCAAAATTTTAAATATGCCTGAAACCCTTATACAGTTTGAAAATACAAAAAATTCCAAAACTGTCTGCAAAAGTGGTATTTTGCACAAGTTCCGGAATTTTAATTCTTGTGAATTTTTCCAAGTTAAAATGCTTGATATAACTGACTTTTGACGATAATTTCAAAACTGTCTGCAATTCCGAAACTACCAGAAAAATAATACTTTAAATATACACTTTGCCTTGTGTGGTTCTCGTCCAATAAAAAAAGAAGTCATAATGACTTCTTTATTAAATGGTGGGCCATCCTGGACTCGAACCAGGGACCTTACGCTTATCAGGCGTACGCTCTAACCACCTGAGCTAATAGCCCGCAATCTCTCTCTATGTTTTATATTTGCACAAACATATTTTAAAATCAAGTATTATTAGTCTTCTTTTACGGGCCTTAGAATTATTATAGAATTTAAATTCAATTGAAGAAATTCATGAGACTCTGCTTTTCTATTCGGGAACTCTCTATGAGTAACTTCACAATTTTTTATTGCAACAAATCTTTTCGCACCGTTTAAAATATCGGAAAGTACTCTATCTTTTCTGCCTGTTTTCGGCATAAAAACATTTCCTTTTATTTCATAATCTTTTGTTATTACCAAAACCTTTTCAGACCATACACCGGTTACGAAACTGTTATTTTCATCTGTAATATTTTCTTTTTTCATAATTTTACACCTTTCTTAAACAGTATATGATTGGAATAGAGGTAAATACAAAGATAATGCAAGGAAACAAACAAGAAAACCTATAAAAATAAGTAAAATAGGCTCTATTAATTTACCCATCATATCTATAATTACATCCAATTGCTGATCAATATGTTGTACACTTTGAATCATCAATTCCCCAAGCCTGCCTGATTGCTCACCTGTAGCGACCATAAATAAAATCATCTTAGGAAAAAGATTTGCTGCTTTTAAGGACTCTGATAAATGTGCACCCGCCTGCATCTTTTTTATCGATACTTTTATGGCATCCTGCATTACATAATTTGAGAATGTCGTTCTTGATAAATATAAACACTCTATAATAGGAATACCTGCATCATAAGCGATTTGTAATACCGTTAAAAAGTTAGAAAATGCTGCCGATTTCACTAAATCGGATATTAAAGGAATATTTAAAACTAATTCATCTATTCTTCTTCTTGACGGTTCCCATCTTAATAAATACATAAAAGAGCCGACTATTACCCCTATACCAATAGGAATAATCATCCATTTGTCTTTTAAAAATTCACCCATATTTATACAGCATTGAGTTATAAACGGTAAAGTTTTACCCTGCTGTTCAAACATATCTTTAAATGCAGGGAATACAAACATTAACATAATCAATACAACCGCAATTGCAAGAAGTACAACGAAAATAGGATATGTTAGAGCACCTATTACTTTTCCTTTAATTAGCCCCTGTTTATTTAAAAGCTGAACTAACCTTTCAAAGGTTTTATCTATTTCCCCCGAATCTTCACCTGCTTTTGCAAGCCCTATATATACCTGACCAAAGATATTAGGATATTTAGAAATTGTATCCGATAAAGTGTAACCTGAAATAATTTGCCTCTTTATTTCCTGAGCAAGTAATCTTACTTGTCTTGAGGCTGCATCTTTTTCTATAAATATTAAACTTTCAATAATAGGTAAACCTGCTTTATTTAAGGTCAAAAAAGTTTGTGTAAAGTCAATTTTTTCTTTTAATGTTAAAGACTGAAGATGTGCCGCTCTTATTGTTTGAACCGATCTTATTTCATTAACTTCTAAAACTTTATAGCCCATATTTCTGACACGAACTCTGGCCTCAACAGTCGTCTTCGCATCGATATGACCTCTTACTTTTTCACCGTTCCATTTTTCTGCTTCATATTCATATCTGGTCATTTACACTAACCTCATTCCTTAACCGGTCCAAGTACACGTAAAAATTCTTCTATTGTTGTTCTGCCCTCAATAATATGATTCAAGCATACTTGATGTAATGTTTTCATTCCGGCACCTATAGCGGCTTCTTCTATTTCAATATCATGTGCACCTTGCGCTATTAATCTTTTTATTTCTTTATTTACGGGCATGATTTCATATACCCCGATACGACCTGAATAACCTTCAAAATTACACTTATCACAGCCGTTTGGTCTGTATATAGGTGTTTTCATAAATTGTTGTATTTCTTTTTCACCGCCGTGTACAACCAACTCTGCTTCTTCTCTTGTTGCAAAATATTGAGAATGGCAATGCGGGCATAACCTTCTTACAAGACGCTGCGCAACTATACCAACTAATGTTGAAGATACCAAATAATCCTTTGCCCCCATATCTATCAACCTTGTAATAGTTGAAGCTGCAGAGTTTGTGTGCAGTGTTGATAATACAAGGTGACCAGTTAAAGCAGCAGATATTGCTGTTTCTAAAGTTTCAATATCACGAATTTCACCTACCAGTATAACATCCGGGTCCTGTCTTAATATTGCACGCATACAAGATGCAAATGTTATGCCTGCTTTTGGATTAACCTGTGATTGGTTAATTCCGTCAATTTTAATTTCTATAGGATCCTCAATCGTTGTTATATTTATTTTTTCATCATTAATTGCTTTTAATAATGTATATAATGTTGTTGTTTTACCTGAACCTGTCGGACCTGTTGTTAAAATTATACCGTTTGGAACACTTTCCATTTTTTTTATTATTTCCATTTCTTCAGGTGATGCACCGTTTAATTGGAGTTCATCTTTTGATTGAGATAAGGAAACAGCAGGTGCTAAGATTCTTATTACCATCTTTTCTGCATCACCGACAGGAAGCGTATTAATTCTGAAGTCATAATCCTGTTCTTTATATGTTATTGAAAATGAACCGTCTTGAGGACGTCTGTGTTCAGCTATATTCATTTTTGATATAACTTTTAAACGGGTTAAAATTGCCGATTCTGATTTTTCAGGCAATTTTAAAAATTGTCTTAAAATACCGTCTTTTCTGTATCTGACTACGTAACCGTCTAATCTTGGTTCAATATGAATATCACTTGCTTTCATATCTATACCGTCAGATATCATTTTATTTACGAATTTTACAACTATATTTGAATCATCTTTTAATTCTCTTTGCGCCTGTTCAAATAATGTTTCTTCCTGATCAAAGGCAAGCGACTGCTTTTCTATTTTCTTTATTATCTTTTTTGTCGCTTTTCTTTGTTCATTAAATAAATTTTGAATACACATTGAAAATTCATAATGTGTAATTATTAATATACTCGGCTTTAATCCTGTTAAAAATATAATATCATTTATTACTTTCTTATCATTCGGATTTACCATACCGACAACAAGAACTTTATCATCATAGCTGATAGGAATAACTTTATTTAATTTAATAAAATCTTCAGGCAGCATGGATAAAACATTATCGGAAATTTTTAACTGATCTTCCGAAACTGTTTCATAACCCTGCTGTGCGACTAATGCTTTTTTTAATTCGTCAAGTGTAATTATACCTTGTTGAACAAGTATTGTTCCTAAAGGAATATGAGATTTTTTCGACTCAACCAATGCATTAAATATTTGTTCATTGGTAACAAAACCCATTTGAACAAGAACTTCACCTATTTTCATTGAAGAATATTTATCGGAGGAATTAGTACTTCCGCCCGATGCATTATCTATTGGTACTTCATCTTCATCTGCAACATCATCGTATTTTAATTGAATTTGATTATCACCTGTCTCATTTTCAGGTTCAACTTCAAGATTATCTGACGGTAACTCTATATGTAAGTTAGATTTTACATAATTTAATAAAACACTTATATCTTCACTTTTTACATTTATAACTTTAATATTGGAATTATCAGTTATAAATGCAATCATATTGTTTAATTTTTCAGTTAGAGTTGTATTAGAAGATGCAATTAAAACCGTATCTTTAAAAATACAAACGGGGATAAAAGCATCAGATTCCATATCTTTAATATCAAATTTTGATACCAGAGATAAATCGATTTTTGCCTTTAATTTTTCTATATCAATTTGTGAAAGTTGGTTTGTCATTTTTTATTGTACCGTGTATTAAAGTTCTGCTATGTCTTCCGTATCCTTAATTATTCTTGGAGTTAACATAATTAACAATTCTGATTTTTCCATTGATTTATGCTGACTTCTGAATAAAGCACCGATAACGGGAATATCACCGAGTAAAGGAATTTTAGTAGTATTATTTGTTTCTGTTTCTGTTATCATACCGCCTAAAAGCAACGTTTCTTCATCTTTAATTCTTACATTTTTTAAATCAAGATTATGTCTTTGAAGTAAAGTTGCAGCTGTATACGGTTCGTTCATATATACATCCGTTATATCACGAAGTACTGAAGAATAATCAGGTTTCATTGTAAGTGATACATACCCGTCAGGACTTATAAAAGGAGTAATTTCAACTTTTATACCGTTATCACTTCCGATATTATATGTTTTTTGAACGGAGTTGTTACCGTATTCTCCGCTGCCATAGCTGTTTAAAATTTGTACCGTCGTAGATTCAATATAATCCTGAGTTAAGTCTATAACGGATTTTTTACCGTTTGTTATAACAATTTTCGGATTTGCAAGTATTCTGCCTTTGTTATTTGAAATCAAGAACGATATTGTTTGCTGTAATGAATGAACGGCACTTCCGTTGCTTGGCCCATGCCATACAACGGGAGTTGAGGTTTGTGTAGTTCCTGTACCGCCATTAAAATCAAGATTTAAATGTTTTCCTGTATATTTCCAGCTGTTATTAAAATCTCTGGAACCGGATTCTGTTAATTCAACAATAGAAACCTCTAAATATGCCTGAGGTTGTTTTCTGTCATTTTCTAATATAAAATCATTAACCATTTGAACTTGCTGTTCCGTACCGCCTACCATTGTTAATGTACCGAGTTCAGGTTGTACATATATTGTTAAAGTAGGTTTTCCCTGGTATGAAGAAATGTTACCGGTTGAAATACCGCTCTTTACCGTACAAGCTATCGTACCACCGCCAAGTTTCCCATCTTCGGCATAACCGCCTGAACTTTGTATTTTTACTGAGGCATTTAATTTTGATTGATAAGTACCCGTACCTGAGCCTGTTGAAGATGCACTTACTGCAGGTATATCAAATAATGTTTCGCATATCATTTTTGCCATTTCAAACGGAGTTGTATGATTTACTCTGTATGTTGTCATAGAAGGTCTTTTATCAAATTTCTCTACAATTTTCTTTGCCATTTGATAATCATTTTCTGTTCCGAATATTAAAAGTTCGTTTCTGTCTGAATTAGTTGTTACAATCGGACCATATGAAAGCCCCGGAGCATTTAATGAAAATATATTAGTATTTAAAAACTGAGCCAAATATGCTGCATCAGCATATTTTACAGGCAATACCGCAATATTATCTTTTGTTAAGTTAAGAGTTTCTGCCTTTGCCGTTGAAACGACCAAAATTGTTTTATCTTTAATAACATATGTCAGTCCGGTCATTTTCATAACCATTTTAAAGGCATCTTCCAAACTTACATCCACTAAGTCTAAAGTTACATTACCTGTTGCAGACTCATGGAATACAATATTCAAACCGGCTTTATCTGCAAACATTCTTAATACCTGTTGAACATCTGTATTTCTAAGGCTCAAGTTAATTTTTTGCCCTGCTGCAGCCTCATTAAAATGAATATCACCTTCTAATCTTATTTTATTTGGTGTTGATAAATCTGTTCTTACTGAAGGCTGTGACATATCATAAACTAGAGGAGCCGACTCTGACGCATTTAACGCAAGTACAGACACACATCCGGTTACTAATAAAAGCCTTGAAATATTTCCTAAACTTCTTTTCATAATATATACTCAAACTCCTCTAATTATTATCACTCTTATATCTTCCTGCAAATTTATTTTCAAGATTTGCTACAGCTCTTTGTTTATCTAATGAACCTCTAACAAATAATTCACCGACAGAAGCTACATAACTGTTATTTTTATAACTGATTTGAACCTTATCTTTTGTTATATTTTGTATTTTATAACCTGAAACGGTATCTCCGATTTTTACAAACTGATCAACTCCATTTAGATTAACAATAGCAGAAGGACTTTCTTCATCATATAGAATACCTGAAATCTGCGTTTGGAGTAATTTTGTTAAATTATCATCTTCTACGGAAGTAACGGGAGGTTCAATTATTTCAAATCCCGTATTATTAATTTCCTGATATCTTTCATCGTCTTTTGGATTTAATACCGGTGGTTTAAAAGGATTTTGTCTTGCTGTCGGATTATATGAAACCATGATTGTGTTATTTGGTTCAGATACACCCAAATCGCTGTTTAATATATCACTATTTGTATTCTCATTATTTGGAATATTTATATTTTCTTCAGGCGCCTCAGATACATTTGCAACTATTTCTTCTCCGTTTGCTCCTTGACTTGTTACATTAGCGGAACCATCCTGATTATTAAAATCAACACTTACCATATCCGAATTATTTCCGTTGGCTTGATCAAAAAACATATCAGCCATATCATTTGTATTATTTTCGGAAGTACTTTCATTGTTAGGAGGAATTACTTCCTGCTGCTGATTATTTGCAACATTCATGCCGCCATCACCTTTAGTTTTGGTTAATAAGAAAAACACTCCGGCTCCTATAAGCAGGATTAACAGCAGTAATACAATTAATACTGCGCCGTTATTTTTCTTTTTAGGCGGATTATACCCATCTGTTTCTTCATCTGAATATTCTTCTTCATAGTTATCATCAGAATATTCTTCCGTTTCATAATTATCGGCATCATTATTTGTTTGTGCCGTACCATCTTCCGAATATTCTAATTCTTCCCATTGATTTTCGTTATCTACCATATTTCTCACTCTTTATTAAGGATAAGTTTCTTTTTATATTTTACACGTATTAATAAAAATAGGCAAATCTATTTTTTTATATAAAATATTTTTTAATATTTTATAATATTTTTAATTTGTTTTCGTCAATCGAATGCAGGAATTTTAAGAAAAAAATTAAAAGGCGGCACCCAGATTCGAACTGGGGATAAAAGCTTTGCAGGCTTCTGCCTTACCACTTGGCCATGCCGCCACCTTTAATAGAAAGCGGAAGACGGGACTCGGACCCGCGACATTCTGCTTGGAAGGCAGATGCTCTACCAACTGAGCTACTTCCGCACTTGACCTTAAGTGTTTGTTTCACATGTATACTACAGTAAAAATATTTATTTCGCAATAGCCTTTTTATTGTAACAATGTTTTAACAGACAAAATTATTAATAATATTCCGCCTGAAATTTCTATGTACTTTGAAGGAAGTTTTTTAAAAATTTCTGCTGTCCAATACCCTGCAAAAGATATGAGTGCCGTTATTATCCCTATAATTACGGAAGGATATAAAAAATGCAGTCCTAAAAATTTAAAAGAAATCCCCGCCCCTAAAGCATCAATGCTCGTTGCTATTGATAAACCGAGAACACAATACAAGGAAATACAATTTATATCCTGTTCTTTTTTCTTTTCAAATGCATTTATTATGAATTTTATTCCCAAAAGCATAAATATTATAAAAACTACCCAATTTGAATACAATTCCAATCTCTTATAAAATACCGAGGAAACATGCCAGCCTATTATAGGCATCAGGAACTGAAAAAACCCGAAAGATACCGATAAAATTAAAGAATTTAATATTCTGTATTTTTTTAATACAAGGCCGTATGAAAAACATACAAGCATGGCATCTAATGCAAGCGCTAACGATAAAATTATTATTTCTATAAATGACATATTTAACCCTTTGGTAAAATAATATAAAAAAAACCGCTTTTGTTAAAGCGGTAAATAAGTGTTCTCTTTCCCTGTAAAATTTTTATTCTGCTTTTTCTTCAGCAGGTGCTTCAGCTTCTTTTGCTGCTGCTTCTTTTTCTGCTTGAAGTTTAGCTTGTGCTTTTTTAGATAATTTTTCGGTTGTTTTCTTTTCGTAATTTAAAGTACCGTCATCATTGCATCTGTCAATTAAGAACTGAACAGTTCTTGTAGGTTGAGCACCTTTTGATACCCAATCCAATGCTGATTTTTTATCTAATTTCATTTCTTTTGTTTTAGGGTTATAAAATCCTAAATGTTGAATAGGTGCTGTTTCTCTTTTTGTTGTTGAGTTTAATACAACTATTCTGTATACGGGATTCTTTTTATATCCTAATCTTCTTAATCTTATTTTAACCATGTGGTTTTACTCTCCGTTATCTATACTGCTGTTTAATTTTTGGTTTGGCAAACTTTTAAGTATTAATGTTTAATCATTACGGTTAACTGGCCATTGCGCCCCTCTGCCTTCTGATTTACCGCCCCTGCAGCCGTTGAACTTTTAGTAAGTAGAAAGAGGATTGCTTCTATCAAGTTCAATTTAATCAAAACACAAGCAAAATTATAAATCAAGATTTTTTTTTATATTTTTGTAACTTTACTTAAAGAAATTTACTACAGTATTTTAAATTTTATATAATAAAAATACTATGATTAAGAGTTTGTCTGCTGAAAATATAAAATTAATTGTAAGTGATTTTGACGGGATATTTACGGATGGTATGCTGGAGGTCTTTTCTGACGGAAGAACTTCTAAAAAAATCAGCTATAGAGATATTATGGCTGTTTCAATAATTATTAAAAAAGGGATTAAATTCGCTATTCTTTCAGGTGAAAAATCTAGTGCAATTGATATTCTAAAAGAAAAATTCCCTCAGATTGATTCATTTCAAAATGAAAGAAATAAAATTAATATATTAAATTCTTTAATAAAAAAATACGGCATTAATATGGAAAATGTCCTTTATATCGGAGATGATATAAATGATATTGAATGTCTTAAAATAGCAGGATTCCCTTATACGGCATCAGATGCTCATGAAAAAGTAAAAAATCTTGAAAATATCAACATTACTAATGCAAAAGGCGGGCATGGAGTTTTAAGAGAGATTGCAGATTCTTTATTATGAAAAACTTTTTTCTTCAAATATTTAAAAAAATTGAAAAGCTGGATGATTTTACAACTCAATATTTAAAAATTTCAAATAATATTGAAATGCCGTCTTTTGCTTATACGGATTGGGGTATGCATTTAGCACAGACTAAAGATTTTAAAAGTGCTATTGATAAATTGGAAACAGCTGTTTTAATGTCAAACCAAAATCCGAAACCATGCATAAGCTTAGGTATTATTTATGCGAAATTAAAAGAATATGAAAAGGCTGAAACAGCCCTAAAACTTGCAATAAAAAGAGATTCTCAAAATGCTTATGTCTATTCCTTGTTAAGCAGTGTTCAAACTGCGGTTGGTAATTTTGAAGAATCTGAAATTAATATTAAAAAAGCATTAAAACTTGCATCCAATGATTCGGAAATATATTTAAATTACGGTATTTTACTTATAAAACAAAAGAAAAAACTTAAAGCAATTGATATCTTAAAAAAGGCTAAGTTTTATAATTCAGCAAACCCTAATATTTATTTTCTGCTGGGGGTTATGCTGTTTGAAACAAATAAAATATCTGAAGCTTTTAGTGAATTTAAAGCCCTTGAAGAAATTAATCCGAATTATAAAAATTTAAATTATTATCTGGCATTATGCTATAAAAAAGAAAATAATAATATGGCAGTAATGGATTATGCGGGAAAAGCATTGGAAGAATCACCCGAAAATCCGTCTTTATATATTATGCTTGCACAAAGTTATTTTAATATTGATAAACCTGAAGAAGGTCTTAAGGTTTTTGAACTTGGTGCAAAAAGAGGTATAAATGATTATGAATTTTATCTTGCATGGGGAATTTCTTTAATACGAATAAATAAAATCGAATTTGCAAAAGAAAAATTATATAAAGCACTTGAACTAAAACCCGAGGAGGATAAAACCATATACAGGCTCGGTCAATGTTTTTTCAAAGAAAACAATATGGAAGAAGCGGAAAAATTATTTAAAGAAGCTATTTCTAAAAATTCCGAAAATTATATGGCTATTGCAGATTTAGGGATTTTATACTACAACAAAAACGAATATGAAAAAGCCGTTAAATTATTTTTTAATGCAACAGATATATCCTCTAAAAACACATATTTATATTTTTATATTGCAAACTCATACTACAAAATGCAGAAATTAAAAAAGAGTATTGAATATTATGAAAAAACCGTTGAGTATCACCCTAACCATATAGAGGCATATATTAATTACACCATAAGCTTACTTGATACAGGGAATATAAAGGAAGCATTAAGAAAAATAAGAACCGCATTTCAAATTGCAAGGACATCAGAAAAAGTGCTTTTTGTATATGCAATAACCGATTTAAAAGCGGGAATATACTCTGATGCAATAGAAAAGACTGATTTATTATTAAAAAATTCTCCCGAAAATCAGGAGGCAAAACTAATAAAAGCTCAAGCGCTTATAAATATTAATAAACCTCAAGAGGCTTTAAATATATTATATTCCGTAAAAGAAGAAGTAAAAAACAGTTCTGTTTATTCATATTTGTCATACTGTGCATATAAAATACTTGTAGATGATAATCCTTCGGATTATAATAAAAAAATGCTGGATTTATATTTAAAAAAGTTTGAAGTAACCAAGCAGGATATAAATATAAATCCGATAAATACATACATAAGCGAGACATTAAATATAAGTAAAGGGTGAAATTGTGGGAATTATAGTTCAAAAATTCGGAGGTACATCGGTTGCGGATCCTGAAAAAATCCATAATGTAGCTAAAGCCGTTATAAAAGAAAAAGAAAACGGAAATGATGTAGTTGTAGTAGTTTCTGCAATGGGACATACTACGGATTATCTAATAAAACTCGCAAAAGAAGTAACAAAGAATCCCGATTCAAGAGAAATGGACATGCTTTTATCTACGGGAGAACAGGTATCCATAGCATTGCTTGCGATGGCAATACAAGCTCACGGATATAATGCGGTAAGTATGAACGGACAACAGGTAGGTATAATAACGGAATGTATTCATTCAAAGGCTCGTATTGTAGATATTAAAACAGAAAAACTTCAAAAACATCTTAAAGAAGGTAAAATTATTGTAGTAGCAGGTTTCCAAGGAGTTACTCCCGACGGAGAAATAACAACACTAGGAAGAGGAGGAAGTGATACCTCCGCAGTAGCTATTGCAGCCGCTCTTAATGCGGAAAGATGCGATATTTATACCGATGTTGAAGGTGTTTATGCAACAGATCCGAGAATTGTTCCCAATATTCAAAAATCAGATATTATTTCTTATGAAGAAATGCTTGAACTGGCAAGAGTCGGCGCAAATGTATTGCACCCCAGAAGTGTTGAAACCGCTAAACAATTTAATGTCCCTCTAAGAGTTCGAAGTTCTTTTAAATTAGATAATTTAGGCACTTTAATTATAGGAGTTGAAAATATGGAAATTTATAAACCGGTCGCAGGTGTGGCAGCTGATTCTTCTCAAGTAAGAATTTTACTATCGGAACTTCCCGATATCCCCGGTACTGCCGCTAAAGTATTCGGTGAACTTGCTAAAAATAACATAAGTGTTGATATGATTATTCAATCTTTAGCATCAAACGGAACAAACTCTATTGCCTTTACCGTTGACGAAGGTGAAATTGAAAGTGCTATTGAAATTGTTAATAAAGTTAAAAAAGACTTTAATGCAGGTGAAATATCCGTTGATGAAAATATTTCCAAAGTTTCTATAGTAGGTGCAGGCATGGTGGATAGACCGGGTATTGCAGCTGACATGTTTAAAGCATTAGCGGAAAATGATATTAATATTAAAATGATTTCAACCAGTGAAATTAAAATCAGCTGTTTAGTTGAAAAGGAAAATGCAAATAAAGCAATAAAGGCTTTATGTAAAGAATTTGGACTTGAAACAGAAATAGAAGCAGTAGTCAAAGGCGATTTACCAAATTTATAAAAAATAAAAAAAGGCGGGGAGCGCAAATTGCGCTTCCCGCCTTTTTAATACCAATTTCTTTTTTCAACAAGATACTGTTCTTCAATATTAGTAATTCTATGATGTGCGGATTTTGTACTTTGTTCAACCGCTGCCATTCTTTCTATCAAATTATTATGTTTATCCTGTTTTGCCTCCAATCTTATAATTTGCTGTTCTATAAATTTTATGCTCATTGCAAGCCCGCCTATAAAAATCCCTGCAGATATAACATTTATTACAATTAACAAGATAAGTTCGGTTGAAATATTCATTTAATTCCACCGTCCTATAATTTTTTGATAATTATCGACAGAATGTTTTACAAGCCATCTTTTTAGCGGGCAAACATCAGCGCACTTCATACACCCGATAAGCACCAAGGTTGAAAGATATCTGTCGTTATTTATATATTCATGATTTTCACACAATTTATCATGCAGCATAGAGGCAATTTGAAATTCGGGTTCTGTTTTAGAGCCTATTAACCTCCAAAAAAGACGGGGAATTGTAGCCCCGTCCCATCTGTATCCTTCTTCTATATTGAATTTATACTCCGTATTTTTTCTTTTATCTTTTAATATTACGGATAAATTCTCAAGATTTATAAACGGCTCTTTTTTTATTAACATTTTTTCTTCCTTTGTCATTGTCGGCAAAGGGATGAGCATTGTGGTTTTTGGAATTTTATCAAATTCTATTTTTATTTTTTTATCTTCATACCAAGTCAGCATTTTCTGTTCCTTCTTTAACGGGTAATTCTTTATTTAAAAACAAATAATCTAAATCGTCCGAGGTATAGCCTAATTTTGCACCGATTAAATCAATTAAGGGATTACCTCTAAAATATTCATTTGCATATTCAAATTCAATTAAGGTTTCAGGCTCTGTTATTTGCGTTTTTATCTGCTCGGGGGTTATTCCTTTTGCTTTATATAATGCAAGGAAAACCTCTCTCTTTGTCAATGTTAGTAAAGCTATTCGCTCTTTTTCAGCTTGTTTTTTTCTTTCCGTATAATTTACATCGACAATAGGTTTTCCGTTTTGCATTATTTCATTATCTTCTAATGCATAAATAGCTTCGCCGGTTTCTTCTATTCTCATCAAGCGTTTATGGTTATACTTAAATACAAACTCGCTTCTTTCTTTACTTGAAAACGGTTTTCTTTTCTCAAACATTTATGTACCTCTCTTTTCCTTTTATTTGAAATTCATTCCAACAAAATCCCCACCCCGGATTTTCACAATGAAATTTATAATATTTGTAATAATTTTCATTTTCATCGAAAACTATTTGCCAATCAGCACTAACTCTATCCGGTGAATTTATAACTTTAATCTCTGTATACAGTTCATTATCATTTGAGCCGGATATTACCCAGCGGGTAGGACAGAATCTTTTATCACTGATATGTGTAATAATCATTGTTTCTATTTTTAATTCTTTTGGATTATACACAATAATATCCGTTGATTCTCTGCCGGTAGACTGCGCTGAGGTTCCTTTATTTCCGTCAAATAAGTGCCAGTCATAATTTCCGTTTGCTCCGCTATCAGGCCAATAAACAGAAAATCTTTCTCCTCCTATTGTTCCCGCATCAGTAATAATAGGATTTGTAAAATCTTCATATATATAATCTTCATCATCAGGGGGTATTTGATAATAATAATCATCTATATATCCGCTTACCTTCCAGTCAATATATTTCATCTGGGCTATTGGGGCAGGAGATACAATATTCATACCCGAAAAACTTTTTTGAGTTATATACGGAGTATAAAAATTTTCTGAGGAATTATAACTATCCGCTCCTTCATAAGTAAGTCCTACAACATAATCGTAATCTTCTTCATGTTTTTTTTGTTTTAAATTAACTAAAAACCCGATATAAGTAATTCCCGTCTGCGTTCTTAATAATCGACTCCACTGCTCACAATATCCGTTTGACCATATCCTGTAGCCTGAAATTCCATTTTGATAACTTTCAACTATTACGGGGCTTTCAACAAAATTATGATTAAAGAAATTATTAACAAGCTTATTTACACTGCCGTTTAATATTTGACATTTGCCGATATGCACCAGTTCATTACATATAGAATAATCACCATCAATTGTTTCTTTTTTCTTTAGTAAATTAGGATATTTAGATGTATCCGCCCAAATAGTGGAATGAAATCCGCTTTTAAAAGTTAATTGTATTTCAGTTCCAAGCATATCAAATGTATATGTTTCCTTGTTAGTTTTATCATCTAAAGCTGAAAATGTCATTGTAAGAGTAATATTTGAATTTGAGGATAATGCACTATTTATCGTCATTAACAATTTATCACTGATTAGATTATTTTTGCTGATTGTTAAACTGTTAGCATTTGCAACTTTGATAATCTCAACTTTATCTTCTTTTAATTTAATAGTAAGGCTTTCTGTTCCTGCGGTAAATGTAAAACTTTCATCTTTGTTATTTCCCGTTACAGTAAATTTTAATTTTAAATCAATTTGTCCTTCAGATATTACGGCATTTTCAAGTATACATTTGTAATTAGTTCCTCTTAATTCGGTTCTTGTTTCTTTATTAAGAGTATCATTATCAATTATTTCAGCTATTTTTGTACTGTTTACGGATATATCACCGGTTTCTTCCGAAAAATCACCGGATAAATCTATATATATAGTTTCTTCATCTTGTTCAGAAATATTATATTTTAGCTTATTAAGTCCGGTAATCTCAGCTGTAAGTCTTTTAAAATCAAGATTAATACTGCCCGAGGCTGCACTTAAAGTCCCCTGCATTAACACTCGAAGTTTATTATTATCAAATTGTACGGAATTAACATTCCAAGTATCTCGCAATTGTTTATCAGCTAAATATACATCAATATAATTTTTCGGCTGTTTGTTTGAAACAACAAAATTTTTAAATACTTCTAATTTCTTTGTAACGATATTTCTAAAAATTTCGTAATTTCCGTCATCTAATTTTGAAACATCATAACTATCCTGAACGTTAATTTTATTTTTTTTACCTAAAATATCAGTTATTACACAAGGTTCGCAAATAATATTTTTATTTGTATTTTTTTGAATTTTTCCGTAAATTGTTAATTCTCTGATATTTTCACCTGTATTACTTGCAGTATTTTGAATTAAATGTATTTTATAATAATGATAAAACTTTGCATTATTTGATAAATCAACTGTTATTTTTCCGTCATCGGTGAAAGTGTCCGTTAAAAATTCCCATGTCATTTTATTATCGGAACCGTATACAATTAATTGTGAAGGATTATATCCTCCGTAAGGATAAGCTATTATATATAACCATTCTAATTTAGTAACTTTAAGCGGTTCAGGATTATAAAAAATAAAATCAGCAGGTTTTTGTGTTGCATGCCAGAGTGTGGATTCACTACCATCCAGTGCATGCCATGCTTCATCTCCGCTTCTTTCTCCATTTGTTTCAACTGCAAATTCATTTCCGCCAGTAACTCCGTTTTTAGTTAATCTCGGTGTAATAAAATCTATTTCTCTAATTTTACTTCCTAATAAATGCAGTGTTGCATTATAACCGTTCCTTGTCGTTCCAGAATTAATACTAAACGGTTTATACCCAAGTTCGTTTGAGGAGATTATTCCTTCTTTATCCACCTGTGTGGTTTTATTATCCGGTTTTATCATTCCTAAAGAATTTTCTTGAGCGGGTTTTATTATATCAAGCGCATCTTTTACTTTATCCGTAACCGTTTTTGCATCTTCTGCCTGTTTTATTGCATCCTTAGCCGCATTAATTGCATCCTCCGCTTTTTTTGCAGCAAGGTCCGCAAAATCTTGAGAATTTGCCTGCGCTTTTTCAAGAGCATCCAATATATTATCACCTGTTTCATTATTACTTTCAGGAATTTTTACGGCTTTGGCAATTTTTCTGCTCATTATTTGTAAAATTCTTACTATATTATCAAAACTCCATTCAACAGCTTCCCAAGACATACTCCCTGAATTTTCAAATTTACTTTCCTGTTTTATTGGTAACGTCAATTCTAATATAATTTTTTCATTATCACCTAAGATTTTATATTTTGAAGTTTCCAGCGGAAATAAGATATAGCCCCCATTTTTATTACCTATCGAGGATATTGAGTAATCTTTTCCGTTTTTTAATTCTCTTTGTATCCCATATTGATTAATATGTGAAACTTTTAATTCTTCTTCACTTTCTATTAAAAAATCAAAATCAAATTTTGTAGACGAATTATTCCCCGTATAGGTGTTTACGGGGATTAATGATGATACTGTCATTTTATTTTCCTTCCTTTTTCTTGTTATATCTTTCAAGTGCAGATTTTATAATTCGGTTTCCGGATTCTAAGTCGATTTCATTATTATTTTTCTTCCTATCATTTTTTAATGCAGATATTGTATACTTTATAAAATTATAAATTTCCTCTGATTTGGTTACGGAATTATCTGATAATACTTTTGAAATATAATCATAATCCGCAGAAAAATAGATATATTCTTCTTCAGTCAAATTTTTCAATTCTTCAATTATTTTAAAATCCTCCTCGGATAATACAGCCCTTAAATCAGATATATTTTTAGCCTTAAATTTTTCATAATTTTCATATAATTCCTTAAACAAATTTATAAACTTTTCTATATCTGTTTTTATATATTTTTGATTTTTTATTTGTTTTATGTATTCTTTTTTACTGTTTTGACTCTCTTTAGAAAGCGAAAAATCAATATATAATACTGCTTTATCAGGCTCTGTCTTAAGAATTTCCAATATTTCTTTCCAATTATTTTCATTTTGCTCCTCAAGTTGCTTTTCTTTAGCTTTTTTTCGTTCTGATTTAAATTCATTTAAGAAATGCCTGATTAAAGGCTCTAATATTTTATTTTTTACCTGAGCTATTTCTTTTTCATTTTCTTTATCCTGCAGATTATAAGAAAAAAGTTCTTTTGCAAAATTATAAGCAATAATATTATTTTTTAATTCATTAATACAGAATTCAAGGTTTTCTTTATCATCTTTTGGCAATTTATCTTTATATTTTTCGTAAAATATGGAGGCATTTATATTTTTATCCTCCATAAATGACTTAATTAATGATAAATAAAAATCAGATTCAAAGGTTTTTATTCTGCTTTCAAATGTTTTATTATCCCATTTTTCTTTATCTGACATAATTTTTATAATATTAATTGCTTTTTTATATGAGGAAGAAATTATTTCAGGCTTATATTTGTATAATAAAGCCCTTTCTTTTGCAGAATTAATTGAATTTTCATATACTTCAAATTCCCACTCTTTTAACTGAGTTTGTTCATATAATTCCATTTTTTCTTTTATATTATTGATTTTTATATTCTTTAGTAAGACAGCCTGCTGACGGGAATTAATATCTTTAAATATTATTTTTGAAATTTTTGAATTTATTAATCTTTCTAAATCATTAATAAATTCTTTTGTTTTATTCTCAACACTTTTACCTTTTAAGGTATAAAATCCGTTATCGGAAAACAGAATTTCTCTTTCCCATTCATCAATAATATTAGACAGTTCTAATATTCTTACATTGTCCAAACTTTCAGAATTGTCAAATTCTGCGAAATCACCTTCAATAAAAGGAATTTTCCGCAGTGAAAATTCTTGTGTCATATTATCCTCTTTTCTATTTTATTAAAAATTTTGATATTTTAGAGAAACTACTCTTATAAGGAACTGCTGACTCTAATATGCTCTTTGCACCAAGGGAAAAAATTCCCGTTCTGTAATTTCTCTTAGTTTGAAATGAATTTAAAGCCGCATTTTGATAATAATTATTAGCGGTTTTTATGTACTGTTCTGCTCTTCTTTCTGTTTTTTTTAAAGTTTCGTCAGCATTTAGGTTTCCCTGCATAATATCATCATTTTCAAGATTTAATACAGTTTCTGATGACATAGCGAGATTATTTGCCGCAGCATTTGTTTTAGTTTTGGCCATATTTAAAATAGCATTGAGTTTTTGTCTTCTTGCTGTTTCAATACCCTCCTGCCTTACAATTGCAGCATTATTTTCAGCCTCTTTGCCCTGATTTATAAGCTGTAATGTTCTATACTTTCCTATAGTTTTTTGCTGATTTAAATTTATAATACCCCCTACGGCATCTGCAATTTCAACTACACACATTTTATTTCCTTTCTTTTTTTAACTTATAAAAAAATTCAAAATCCTTTTCAATATTCAGTTTTTGCGGATTAGGACATCCAAAATTAAAACCTAATTTGTAAAGCCAGCCTTTTGCGCCCTTATTTGATTTATAAATGTAGTTATACATCAGTTCATATTTTTCTGAGGCTTTATTAATTTGATTTTTCAATTCTTTTATAAATAAAGTTTTATTATTTTTTATATGAATTGTAGATAAAAGCCAAACACAGGCAATATTGGAATGTTTTTCAAATAATTCATGAAAACCGCCCATTGCAATCGGAACACACTTATTATTTTCATCTTTTCCGTATACAACAAGGATATTTTTATTTTTAAGATTATCTGATACTTTATTTAACCAATCCTTCTGCCAAAGAGCTCTTAATTCCTCAATATCTTCAACTCTCAGATGATTTAAAATATAATTAATATCACTATTATCAGGATTTAATTTAATCATTTACATCTCCCAGGGTTATATCCATTGAAATAGAATTTATTGTAAGCGGTAAAGGATACGGCTGTTTTACATGCACCGTAGCATTCTCCGTAAAATCAGAAAAACAATATACGGAGATACTGCCCGAATACAGATAATTAGAATCATTAATGCTCTTAATACTTCTTGAATTTTGGTTAACCGTTCCGTCATTACCGACAATAAAAAAATCTTCTCTTGATTTATCGACCGTAATATCAATAGAATTAATAATTTTAACAAGTCCTGTTGTATTTTCGCCTTCTAAGTTTAAAGTTTCGAGTTCAAATTCATAAGGTAATCCCGCAATAATTTTAGATGCAGGGCGATTTAACGAAACAGAGCCGTTTTTAACCGTTAGATTTGTTTCAACTCCGCCATCTGCAAGAACATTAATTGTTTCACCTTCCAGATGTTCAAGCCCTGAAACTTGTTTAACAGGCTCACCTTCATACTTTAGCGAACAATCCAAAAATATTCCGTCTTCTGTTTTTTCAATAAATCTTGATGTCATTCTTTCAATAAATCTTTTGGTTTGACCATTTATTTCTCTTTTAACGGTAAAATAAACGACATCTTCAAACCCTTCTCTCACTACCGCAACTGATTCAAATTTACCTTTCGTATCATGCCTGTGCCAGCCTGAAACCTGCTGTTTTTTATTGTATGTTATAGCATTTAAAGTTCCGTCAGACATAACACACCACAAAATTCTATATGGTTCTTTTGCGTATGCCATATCAACTATTTGTTTACCTTCAAAAAGGTGGCTTGCGTAAATAGAGAGTTCTTCGCCGTCATAGCTGTTTGAAATGTAAGTATAACCTAAATCTCTAACAACGGAGCCTCCGGATTGAACAAATAAAATCATATTACCTGATACAACGGGGGCAACATTTGAACACCCGTAAAAACTTTGAGGTGAGGCAACAAGCGAGGAGGATGCGGTAAAAGCACCGTCTGAGCCGTTTAATTTCCATTCACCGCCCGAAGTCAAAATAATTAAGTCATTCATGGCAAGAATATGCCTGATTTCGTTAACTTCTCTTTCCGATAGTGTTATATTTATCGAATCTGATGCTGATAGGGGTCTTGATATATTAAAATTATTATTTGTAGATGTTTGAGATGCCACTAACTGCTGAGGACTGTTTTTCAGGCACGCATAAACTTTTCTTTGCTGAAAATAGTTAACGCAGGCGGGGTTGTTATCATTTTCAAAAGGATTTGTAAAAACAGGAGCGGTCGAAGTTAAATCGGGCTCTATTTTATCATCTTTAAAAGTTGTTTCGGAGGTAGTTCCGATAAATCCGAAGACACCATTTACACTTTTATAAATATTATATTCCGCAGCATTTTCAACTTCATCAAAAGTGATTGTAATATACTCCGCAACTCCCCAATTTGCTTCAATTTCTCCGACTACAGATACAACCTCAGAGCGGTTGCTTTCTTCATAGGTATCTTTTCTAACTGCCGTAACTACATAACTATATGTTGTTGTATTTTCTGCTCCGCCTTTCCAAGTCGCATTAAGATTTACGGGCGGTTCTATCATCGGCTTAAATGTAATATCTTTTAATGCCCAATCCGTATGCGAGAGCCTTGAAAGTTCGTAAGGGTTGTATTTATTATTACAAAGTGTCAAAACATCCGCATTTTGCGCATATTTTATATTAAATAAATCCTCTTGTTTATACGGAGTAGCAATTTCTACGGGAACATCATCATCAGAAAGTATTTGAGCGCCGTCTTTAATAAACCTTGCATAATTATTTCCCAATTCAATTATATATGTTTGTTCCGTATTAAAAGAAAAAGGAATTAATCTTACGGGATTTGATGAATCCTTAACCTCGCAGACAAGTTCCAAGCCTGCTCTGTTACTTACACAGCCTTCCGCTCTGACAAATCCGTTTTTTAAAGTTTTTAATCCTACGGTATATTTAGATAAATCATTTCTTGAATAAAGTGCAGGACTTAACTCCCCGCCTGTGAATGATTTTTGAGTATATCTTACCATTTCATATTTTCCTTATCTTTCATCAAACCAATTGCAGTTATCAATATGCTTTATATAACCTTCGGAGGCATTTAATGTTTTTGCCTTAGCAAGCATACTTGCATAAATATTCAGGCAGTCACTTTGAATACTCCTGCTCCCTGTTATTGACGGAGCGCTTAAAAATGCCAGATACCAGCATAAAGCCATTGTAAATTCAGGGGAATAAAAGGTTTCATTATCGATTAATCTTGTATACCTCAATACCGCAGGGGTAAGATTTGTATTTATTACTTTATTTCCCGATTGATTGGAGGCTATTTCAAATTCCACTATGTCATTATCTCGAAACGGGATTATTTCTCGGGCAAACATACAGTCATTCGGATAATCATATTCATATAAAAACTTTGGATTTTGAGGAATATTCCCCGTTAAAGTTAATTCTCTGTATGCACAGGCAAAATTCCAATCAAAATCTTTTAATACCTGTTCTTTTGCACTTTCATAAAATTCATTTAAAATAACGGTATTTTTATCGCTCTGATTGGTATTCTGAATACTTACACTTACTCTTAAATTCTTTAGTACTATATTAAATATTTTTGCCTTTGTATAATTCATTTTTTCTCCTTTTTTAAAAAAACTGAAATCCGAGCTGCCCCGGATTTCAGAAATAATGTAAAGAAAGTTACTTATATATTATGAAAACTTTCTTCGATACCATCCGCAATACCTGCGGTAATAGTACCTTTTGTCGGCTTTTCTTCTCCGTTAACCGTATAATTTAAGCGCATATAGCCTAAATTCCCTTTCGGTAAAAATTTAATTGTTGATAATGCTCCTTTCTTTAATTCAGCTAAAAGCATTGTATGTTCAATTAAATCAACCGGAGCTGAAAATTCTTCATTAAGTGAAGTCTGCACTTTTATTGTTAAACTTGTAAGATTATCAAAATCTTCAGAAACTTGTATAAATAATTCTATCGGGGTACCGAAAGAAACTTCTCTTTTCCCCATATCCAAAATATTTTCGGAATTACAAGTATCAGTTACAGCCTGTTTATTTGAAAATAATCCTTGTTCATCTAATATCATTTTAATATTCTCCCTTCTTATTAAGATACTTTTTCTTCGTTGAAAGTAATTTGTTCACATTCACGAATTGGAATATCTTTATAATGAAGAACATTGTCGTTCAGATATTCTTTTATAGTGAAGTTTACATTGGTTTTTGATTTTAATTGAGCTTCAAAATGCATAAGAACCGTAGAGTTGCAGTAAATAAATGTTTTACCTGTTTTAGCATATCTTTTGATTTTGTAATATGCCTGATTTAAAAGAGCCTCTAAATCGGGAGCGCCTTCCGTGCCGAGCGCAGCGAGGCTTATATTTGCTATTCTGCAGGTTGAGCGCCAATCTCTTAATGATAAACCGACATCCATTTTAAAGTGATCCTGATATACTTTTCTTTTCCCGCCGGTTGAACTTGTTTCGGTTAATATACCGTCATCTTTATGCTGTACACCGGCTTGTGAGTTTTGAGGATATATTAATGATGTATGTAAATCACCCCATGTTACAAGCCATATAGATGTGTTATCCGTGCCTGTACCGCCCGCATCAATTATGTTATAACCGATTTTTTTAGGGTCATTTGATTTTTTTGAATATCTTATTGCAAGTCCGTCAAAAGCTGCCGCATTTTCTTTTATGTTTCCGTAAAAGATTGTTTCTGATAATTTTTGATTCATTGCATCAATAAAAGCCGAAGCTTCCGACATTCTAAATCTTTTCGGACTTTCGGATTTATCAACCAAATCAACATCAACAACTGAATATGTTTCTAACATGCCAGTTACATCTTTAACCTGTTCGGTTGTTGATTTTGATGTAGGCACATAGCCGTATAAAGTTCTGAATACGGCGGTAGGAAGTCCTGTTCTTATTGTTGTAATGTGATTTGATCCGTCATTACACTGAAGAGCATTTGCATCTTGAAGAACTTCATTTGTTTCTGACATCATTTCTATAACTTCTGCGGCAATTTTACCGTTTTCTGTTCTTTTAAATCTGTCAGCGAGTGTTAAATAACTTGAGCCTAAAGTTGCCATTTAAATTTCCTTTCTTGTTTTTTCAATACTACATATTAGGGTAGAGAATATCTTCCCTGTTTTCTTTTGGTGCTGCCGCAATACCTACACCGTATATAGAGTCATTTTGCATTCTTTTGCCGATGTTATAGAACATTTTTACTATTTTAGGATGGCAGTTCAGACCTGTTTCACTTAACAGTGCCTGCACATCACTGTCTGCAAATTGAGTATAGGCAATATTAGCAGTATTAAGAGTTCTTTCAAAATTGCATCCGCCGATTTCTCTGTCATAAATTAAGTTCTGCTTGTAATTTTCAATTTTTTGTCTTTGTTGTTCAGCCATAGTTTTAGAGTAATTAGCACCCATATACTGTGTCAGCTTCACTGCCATAGACATTAGTTCATTAGCACTTTTTTGCGACAGATTGTATTTCCCCGCTAATTCATTGAACTCTTTTAATAAATTCTCGTCATAACAATAGTTTTCGGGAAGTTCAACACCCGAATAATCATATTTTTCAGGTTTGCCGTAACAGCTTTCTTCCTGAGGCACTTTGTTTGAAGAAGTATTATTTTGAACTTCTTCTTTTTTATCAAGTGCATTTTCACCTAAACCAAAAGTTTGTTTTTCATTTAAATTTTCATCAATCATGTTTTTCTCCTTCTTTTTTTTACATCAAACCAAGTCTTGCCATTAAGTCACTGCCGTAAGAATCAGTACCTGCAATATTTTTAATTATTTCAGAGCCTTCTTTTAACTGCTCAACAAACTGTTTTTGAACTAAAGCTTCTTCTTCTTTCTTCTTTTTCTTTTCCACGTCCTCCGTCGGAACAATTTGTTCGGGCGAAATATTTGCATAATCAGCATAATCATCCACTATTTTATTTGCATTAAGCTTATTTCTTAAGGACGGGTCTAAAGCTTGTGCAAGATTTATAGTGAAGGTAGTGAACCTTTCCATAGCAGATATTTTTACAGCCTTTTGCGCCTGCGCTAAAGTAGAAACAAACTCAATATCCATATCAGCGCCCATAATCTCAACAGGAGGCTCGGGCAGAATATTTAATTGAATACATTCGTCAAAAACCCAGTCTATTATTTGATTAAGACCGTTATGAATTTGCTGAAGCAAAGGTGATAATAGCACCATCTTTTCTTCTTTTAATTCATTTACTTCCGTTGCAGTTCTTGAGCGCTCTGCCGTATTTAAAATCATTGCAAATAAATCATTATAGAAGATTTCTTTAATCGACTGCTTTAATTTTTCAATAATTGAATCAACCTCCAAAATTCTCGGATTTACTTCATAAATCGGAGTTAATCCTCTTCCGTTTTCATCCTCTTCAATAAAGGCTGCAGGCGCATCAATAAGTTTTTTATTTTTAAGACTTGCAGGCCCTTTATATGCGGGACTTATCATTTTTTTTATTGCTTTACCTTCATCAACAACCATACTCATAAGCTGTTTGACATCAGGCAGCGCATTTACCCCCGGACACTCACTGGGGTAAACATCTTCTCCGTTTACTTCCGATTCAAATACCGCATAAGGAAATTTATCAAATCCGCTTTTAGAGAGGAACTTCTCCTCATTTGAATCGACTTCATAATAAACCGAAACATATTTCTTATCCTCAGCCCAGACAGAATCAGGCAAAAAGTTCTTATTCGGTTCTACAAAATGCGCTATTTCAAATAATTCCTCGTACCTGTTTGAATGAATTGCATCTAAAACAGTCTTGGAAACATTTTCTTCGCCGAATTTATCATAAAGATTTTTAGCCGTTTCCATATACACTCGGCAGATTGTATCAACTTCACCTTTATAATTTTTGGCAATTCTGTATGAACCGATAGGCAGAAGCTGACATCTTAATATAGAAGCTTCATCATTTAATAAGCCCAATACGGAAATCCCGAATACTCCGATTTGCTTATATACCGAAGGAAGAATTCTGTAGAGATTTGAGGAATTAAAAATATCCCTGAACAAATTCTCTACGGAATTACACCAGCTCTTCACTTCGTAACTCACCTCCTGTCCGTAATTTCTTACTTTTACCTTAAACCAGTTAGTTGCAGGGCTTGTAGCACCTGACATCATACCCGAAGAAAAATTACGAACCGCAAGGAGAGGAGTTGAATCTTTTATTTTTTTATTTTTTACGGGAGGCTTATTTGCCGTTCTTGCCAAAAATCTGACGGAACGGGGCAAAAAATAATCTGCCAAGTCTTGCCAGTCTTGTTTTATGGAATTATAAGCCGTTTCAAGTTCTGCTTTTCTTGCATTAAAATATCTTTTTGTATAAGTTTTTTCTTCCATTTTACTCCCCTAGTAATTTTTTCTTAGATGAATTAACCTCCTCATCAAGCCCGTTATTGGAAGTCCTGATATTTTCGGACACTAAGCCTTTTATGCCTGTTCTGTTAGCAGAGTTTGCTTTTTGAACCGAGGCATCCGCTTGTGTAGCTTGTTTGATAACTTCCGCCGGTTGATATACCGGCATTTTTGGTGTGGAACACATAGTTTTTTCCTTTCTTTTTTAACTGACATCGCTAAATTTCACCTTTTATAGAGATGAAATATAATTTTCTAAATTATTAATTCTGTTCATCCAGCCTTTCAAAAATACTTTTTGAGTAGGATTAGCCTGTACGATTTTTTTATATTTTTCTTTTCTTAATTCTAAAAATTTATTAACATTTCCGCCTGACTGCGAATATAACTTTTTTGCACATCCAACCCCATGGTTAACACTTGAATCAAAAAGCACCAAGGCAAGAGCAAAATCACTGACTTTATCGGCACCGCTTTTGAGCCAATAATCTTCATAGTAAATTTTTATAGCCTCGTCTTTTGTAATCTTTTTCACTTCCTGCGGGGGTATTTTTTTGCGTATTCTGAACGAATTATATGAAGCCTGTGTTATTCCGTAATTTGTAGCTCCGCCTTTATCGTATTTATGGTTAGAATACCCGCCTTCACTTTTAAGCACAAAGCCTACAGCCTTATTAAAATTGGCATCACAAATATAAGAGTTTTCCAAAGTTAACTCCTTTCTGTTTCTCAATAAATATTAAGCAATTTCTACCGAGTTTAAGGATTATAATCATATAATCCTTAAAGGTTTAATTCATAATCAAAATTTTAATAATCTTTTAATCCCAAGCTAATATATTACTCAATAATATTTCTTATTAATATAAAATTTTCACTATATTTCAAGCCTGATTTAACCCCGTTAGTTTTTGCCATTTCTTTGATAAATTGCAATGAACGAGGATGCGGATATTCTCTTAATTCCGATTTATAAATAGCCATTGCTCTAACTTTATCATCAATAAAATCAGTGATGTTTACAAAAACATTAGGGATAAAAGCTGTTTCTTTACTGTATGAATTCCACTCTGTAGAAGATGGAACTTCCATTGCATATATAGTTTTAACACTTTCGTTTTCCATTGGTCTTGTTGCCGTTAATACAGCTTTATGGGTTAGTTGATGATCTATATTTATATCTCCTATATGATGTGTAAATATAATTTGCGGATTAACAATATTTTTAACGCGTTCAATTTCTTTTACTATTTTTAACAAAGGAACAGAATCAAAAGCATTATCGGGAAAATCTGCTTGAAAAACCTTTTTAATCCCAATTGAAGAATTAGCTTCATACATGTTTTTTCTTAAGTCTTCAATTTCATTCGGATCAACTTCTCCGCGAGAAGTTTTACCACCGCTTAAAATAAGAGTATATGCTTCCCCCCCCCAGACTTAATTAATTTTGATACCGTACCAAAACACCCAAGAACTTCATCATCAGGATGTGCTGCAACTATTAAAATTTTTTTTGTCATAATATTAACTTCCTATTATTCATTGCGTAATCAATAATGCCAAGACAAGGCACAAATTCATCATTCCATAATTGAGGATATTTTTTTGGCTGATAATTTTGAAATTCAACTTCTACTCCTTCATTTTTAAATTTTTCTACATCAAGATAATTTTTACCCATAATACCTGACAAATATCTGTCAGCACCTTGTGATTTACATATTTCTAATACTAAATCAGATTTGGAAGAATGTAAATCAAGTGTAGAACTTTTAACAATCGGAGTATTTATATCAAAGAATTTAAGCCAAACTTGTAAATAATCAAAACAATAATCTGATAAATACTCATATTTTTCAGTATAGAATTTTTCAATTAAAGGCAATACATCATTAAAATAAGGAGCTTTTTTATAATTCATCCAAATAGTATTAAAATGTTTTTTCTGCCAATCTTGACTATAATCAATTAACATATCAGACATAATTGACGAAATATGATTTTTAATTTTTACGGGTACAGTCAGCATTGTAATACCATTGGATGTTTTTACTTTATTTCTGTTTGTATAACTGTTTTTTTCAAATTGTACAGTATCCAAATAAATAAAGACATCACTTCTTACTATTTTTTCAATATAGCCCAACCAAGGTAAATATGCGGGTTGGTGCGCAGATACTAACATATTTCCTCCAATTTTTCCTTAATATACATTACTTGTTCATCAGTTAAAGCGGGATAACAAGGTATTGATAAACTGTTATTTGCAAGCTTTACTGCATTTGAAGATGGATATAACAATTCTCCCTCTTCAATGGGAATAATTGATGATATTCCTTTTTGTAAAAGGAGTTTTTTCAATTCATTTTGTTTATTTGTTTTTAAAACTACCCTGTATCTGACAGGTTTTACAGTTGATATATTAGGTTCAATAAATGTCAATCCTGTTGTTTTATAAATATTGAATATTTTTTCTCTTCTTTTTATAAATTCGGGCAAAAGTTTTAATTGCAATCTGCCAAGTGCCGCATTGATATCTGACATATGGAAATTAAATCTTATTTTATTATCATATCTACAATCAAAGTCAATAAAATCACGAACTTTATTAATGATTTCTTTTGATTTTGAAACTATTGCTCCGCCTTCACCGGTGGTCATAAGTTTTGTAGCATAAAATGAAAAAATACCTATAGTTCCGTAAGTTCCTACCATAGTACCTTTATACCCCCCCCCAATTGATTGTGCGCAATCTTCTATGACTGTAATTTCTTTATTAATTTTATCTAAATCAACAGGAATGCCAAACATATGAGGTATTATAGCAATATCAGGTTTTATTTTATTCAATTCATTAATATTTATATTTGGGTAATTATGTTCAATATCAATATATTTAATTTTTCCTTTTGCAAAAGAAACGGCATTTCTTAATGATGAACATACATAAGATGGAACAGCAACCGTTTTCCCTTCTGCATTCAATGCATTTAAAGCAAGATATAACGCACTGCTTCCCGATGTCGTTACTACAGCATGTCCTTCAGGAAGTCCTAAAAACTTACATAACTCATTTTCAAAACATTTTGATTGTTCACCGTATGAAACAAAACCGGATTTTATAACATTAACTATATCAGAACAATCAATATCGGCTAAAAATGGTTTATTGTGAGAAATATTTTGCATAATACCCTTCTTTTACAATCATTGGATTTCCTGCGACTAAAGAATACGGAGGAATTTTTACCCCGTCTACAACAGTTCCCGACGCAATTACACTATGATGTCCGATATAAGCACCACCTTTTATAACAGACATTGTACCAACAAATACATTATTCTCTAATGTAATATCTTTTCTGCATATTTCCTCTGATAAGCCAATACATCTTTTATGACTGTCTGCACAATTAATTACTACAAAAGATGCTATATCACAATCATCACCAATAAACACTTTTGCATTTTTTGCATTTACTTCACTAAAACTTCCGATATAAACATTTTTACCGATTATAGGATTTCCGTTTATCATAACCATAGGATGGAATTGGTTATCCTTAAAATTAGTCATTTCAATAAAATTTTGTTTAAACTCTTCTTTATTCACAATAATCCTCACTGCCTATCGGTAATCCTGCCGTTATATTATTTAATGCTTTTTTTCCTATTATATTATAATAATTTATTCCTTCAATACCGTGACTTGCTCGTTTGAGTATTAAATTATCCTCTGTAAATATTTCACCTTTTTGTATATCTCTTAATGCAACAATTTTCCTTCGTGCTATATTTCGCATTTCAATTTCTTCGGTTGTCGGTCTTAGCTGATAATTTCCAAGCATAACGTATGCGTTTCTTATTGTATTCACCCATTCTTTTAATTCTTCAGGATTTGAGGAAAACCAATGATCCGGACCTTCTAAATCATGAGACACTGTAAAATGCTTTTCAAATATAACTGCTTCCATTCCCACTGCGACACCGGCTGATAAACTTCCCCGAGTATGGTCAGAAAACCCTAAAATCAGTTCGGGAAATTCCTTTCGTAGTGTTTTTAATTTATTTAAATTTATATCCTTTAACGGAGTGGGATACTGAGATGTACATAACAATAAGGCTGCAGGAAAATCAGGATATCCTATTGTTTTAAGTACAAGTTTTATTTCATCATAATCCGCCATCCCGCAAGACATAATTATCGGTATATTTTTAGTCTTATAATAATTTATTAAAGGAAGATTAATAAAATCATCCGACCCTATTTTTATTGCAGGAATACCTATTTCTATCAACATATCTAAATCAGATTTATTTTGAGGAGTTGACATAAAAAGAATATCTTTTTCGTCGCAGTATTGTTTAATTTTAAACCAATCCGAAACAGAAAATTCAACTCGTTTAAACATATCATACATTGATTCTGTTACAGTTTTTCCTTGTGAAGTATATGTGTATGTTTGTTGTTTATCACCGCAAAATTCTTCTGCTTTAAAAGTTTGAAATTTAATACAATCGACATTGCACTCTTTTGCAATATCAATCATTTTACATGCAGTTTCAAGACTTCCGTTATGATTAATTCCTGCTTCTGCAATAATAAACGGCTCCATATTTTTACTAAAGCATTTATTTCCGATTTTAAAATCCATTTTCAAACTTCCTCATAAATTTACAATCCGGAATAAAATTATCAAGGTTTTTCTTATTATTTTAATCTGTTTACAAAGTTATTAAAGCATCGTTTAGCAAAAATGATTTTATCTTTTCAAATTTCAAATAACCTTTGCCCAAATGTTCATGAGTATCATATTCTTTATTTTTCTTGTCATTTCCAGACAGATGAAACATTTTTGGCTTAAATTTTATATCCTTATGTTAATTTTGCAATAAAATTCCAAGAAGCGAATACCTTATTCCCCCCCCCCGCGAATATATCTCTATCAGTTTTATCTTCATCTTTAGTATAATCCGTATGAACTTTATGTTCCATTTTTATTATTTGAAAATCTTTAAACAATTCTCTTATATGTTGTTCATCAGAAAAATGGATTGTTCCTAAACCTGTAAAATAACCTTCCGTAAGTATTTTAGTATTTGCGTCTTTTAAAATTCCTTTAGAATTAAATTCTGAATGGCTTTTTGAAAACCAATCAATACCAATAAAATACCCGTTTTTTACAAGAGACTTTTTTATTGTTTCAATTGTATTTTCGATATCTTTAGTATAGTTATGAGTAAGTGAACCTCTGTCTACTATTACATCGAATTTTTCTTCAAAAGGAAAAGATTTTGTAAAATCCCCGCAAAAAAGATTATCTTTATATTCTTTATAAATTTCTTTAATTTTGTCTACAATTGAAACAGAACCATCAATTCCGTAAAAATCCGCCTCCAACGATTTATAAAAAGGAATATTTGCACCTGCACCAAAACCAAGCTCTAATATTTTTGGTCTTTCATTTTTAAGATTGGGTTTAACATACCGCATAAAATACGATACAAGATCCGTCCACGGCCATAAGCTTAAATGCTGTTGATTTTTATATACTTGTTCCCACTCAGTTGAAAAAGCCATTTATTTCTCCTTTTTATTTAATATATCATATTTAATTTCCGCTATTTCCCAATCTTCTAAATTGTCTATATCTTGAATCTGCAGCTCATTCATTTCATACATAATTGTTTTTTTAGGAAGAAGAGTTCCAAACTTTAAAAATACTTCTTCTTTAATAAAATAAAACATTCCCGTATCGTGATATGTTGTTTCTAAATCTTGTGAACGTTTCTCCGAATTTTCAGGTTCTCTATATTTAATAAAATTATTTTTATCGGCTATAAATGCCCTTTGAATAGGAAATGAATATCGTACCACCGGCACCAATGCATCACATTCATTTTTTTTAAATGTTTCATATGCTTTTCTTATTGTTTCAACAGCTAAAAGAGGAACACAAGGATATATACAGCATATTTCATCAAAAGTTTTTCCTTGTTTTTTATATTCCTCAATTACTTCTTTTAAAACATCATCCGTTGCTGCATAATCATTTGCGGTTTTTTCACTGCGCATAAACGGAACCGTTGCCCCGTAGTTCTTTGCAATATCTGCAATTTCAATATCATCGGTTGAAACCATTATTTCATCGAAAATCTGCGATTTTATTGCTGTTTCAATTGCGTATGCCAGCATCGGTTTGCCTTTAAAATCTTTTATATTTTTTCTCGGAATTCTTTTACTTCCGCCTCTTGCGGTAATTATTGCTATAATTTTCACATTTATCCTTATTTCATTTTTTTATTATCATATTTCAGATTTTACTATAAAAAAATTTTTAATTGAATTTTTTTAAGCAGATTATTTTCATCTCCCGTTCCAATATTTTTTACATTTTAATGTTAGCATTTACATTAATATAGTATTTTATTATGTAATTTAAAATATTTATCTTACATTAAATTGCTATAAATATCATTATAAGGTAAATAATTATTAATATTCAGTATATGTTTAACCAAATAAAAGCATCCTAATAATTACGAAAATAATAACAATTCCAAGCATAAGTATCATATAAATAAAAGATAATATATTAAATACTTTTTTTATTACTTTTAGTTTTTTTTCATCTCGTATTTTAAATGTTTTTACTGCAAAATTTATCATAGGTGCAATTATTGCAGGTAGTGAATATATAGTTTGAATAATTAGGATTGTATATAACGCCTCAAAATCACTTATTTCAGGTAACGGCAATGATATCAATGTATATGTAACAGCAATAAGAAAATACATAAATATATCATTTTTTGATATTAATTCTTGTCCTTCTGCCGTTGATTCTTGCGGTTCTTTATCCCTCATATATATTAATGAACGAATTATATAAACAAACAAAATTACATAACAAAAATCCAGTAAAATATTTATGAATATAAATTTCATTGTTAATAGTTTTCTTACTGTTGCAATCAACAATATAAATAAAATAAACCATGAATATTTATATAAATTATTTTTTTTATTTGTATTAAAAGTTATATATGTTAAATAATTAGTAATTGAATAATATATTATTCCCCCAAATAAAATTAATTCAGCAATATAATCATCATATATCTTTAAAGGTTCCAAAAAATTTTGATTATTTTTATATACAATAAAGTATAAAAAACCGCCAATTATATATATTATATTAATCCATAGATAAATCAGCTTTTTATTATTAAATATTCTTAGTTCCAAAAATCTTTTAAAATTATTGACTTTAAACATTAGTGTAAATAGTAATACAGAAATTCCAAATCCCAACCGGTGAAAGATTAAATTATATTTATAATAATCATAGTTTACAAACATATATTCATAAGCTATTTTGTTATGGTATTCATTATATAGTTTTTCTAATGTTGCTCTATTTGTATATATATCAGGACAATGAAATTGACACCCGATTAATAATACTATACTTAGTAATATTACAAATAAAGTAAATAATTTTATCGGATTTTCTATTATTGAACGCACTTTTACCTCGTTTTTAGTGTTTTAAATTTATATTATATATCCTATTAACCATTATCCCAGATCAAAAATTAACTAAAAATCATCTCTTATATAATAACCTATAACAGCTACAAATCCCATTAATATTAAATATATTACAGTAAAAATATTATATATAATTCTTGTTATTTTTATTCCCTTTTCATTTTGTATTTTAAATTTTTTTACTGTGAAATTTATTATTAACGCAATTATTGCCGGTAATGCAAAAAATAACTCAAACACTATCGCTCCCATAAATTCAGCTTTCCACATATATGAAATTACAAGATAAATAAGTGAAATTATTAAATATATTATTATTGTTTTTTTAGATATCACATATTTCCCGTCATTCATTATTCTTTATCCTTTTGATTTTTTAGTGAGGATTTCATTTCCGCCCTTGGTATTATAACACTTATGAATAAGATATTATTCTTTTATATGTTTAACTAAATAAAAACATCCTAATAATTACGAAAATAATAACAATTCCAAGCATAAGTATCATATAAATAAAAGATATAATATTAAATACTTTTTTTATAACTTTTAGTTTTTTTTCATCTCGTATTTTAAATTTCTTTACTGCAAAATTTATCATAGGTGCAATTATTGCAGGTAGTGAATATATAGTTTGAATAATAAGGATTGCATATAATGCCTCAAAATCACTTATTTCTGATAACGGCAAAAATATCAATGTATATGTAACAGCAATCAGAAAATACATAAATATATCATTTTTTGATATTAATTCTTGTCCTTCCGCCGTTGATTCTTGCGGTTCTTTATCCCTCATATATATTAATGATCGAATTATATAAATAAACAACATTACATAACAAAAATCCAGTAAAATATTTATGAATAAAAATTTCATTGTTAATGTCCATAGTAATGAAAATACCATTATTAACAAGACAAAATACCAAGAATATTTATATAAATTACTTTTTATATTTGTATTAAAAGTTATATATGTTAAATAATTAGTAATTGAATAATATATTATTCCTATCAAAAAAATTACTTGGGTAATGTAATTTACATAATTATTTATACTGTAAGTATATATATAATAATAATTATTTTTATATACAAAAAAGTATAAAAAAAACCCAATTATATATATTATATTAATCCATAGATAAATCAGCTTTTTATTATTAAATATTCTTAGTTCCAAAAATCTTTCAAAATTATTGACTTTAAATATTAGTGCAAATAGTAATACCGAAAGACATAAACCCCACTGATGAAAGATTAAATTGTACTTATAATAATCATAATTTATAAAATTTTTTATATCAATAAAGAAGTAAGGTCTTATTCCTTCTATATTTTCATTAACAACTTGATGTACTGCTTCCCTATTTAAATATATATCAGGACAATGAAATTGACACCCGATTAATAATACTATACTTAGTAATATTACAAATAAAGTAAATAATTTTATCGGATTTTCTATTATTGAACGCACTTTTACCTCGTTTTCGTATATTACTTTTTATGTTTTTTTATTGCGGATTTCATTTCCGCACTTGGTATTATAACACGATATGCATAAAAATACGGAGTTATCTCTCCTTTTTCTTGTCTGTTACGTCCTACTATAACAGGTTTACTTTCTTCTCCTTCATTAAAATCATAAACATCTGCAATATATAATTCTAAATCTCCGTTTTTATTTATATGCATATCTCTAATATCTGCATTACCTACAGCATGACTCCAATTTGCACCTGTCAATGCGATACTGTCATTTACAGACATTTTTAAGTCCATTGCTTTAGTATATTTATTCAACTTTCTAATAAAATTCTTATCTTTTAAAAGATTATGTTTTAAATTTTTAGATGGTTCTGATTTTTCATCATAAAAAATTCCTTTCATTGTATCAAGTTTATCAGCACCAACCTGTTGAGGAATTTTCTTATTAAAATAATCCTGCAGTTCTTTTGGCATTTCTTTGTAATTATTTAAAACTTGATGTTTTCTTGCATAATCTGTATCTAGATATGAATCTGTTTTTGACATATGCAGGTTTTCTGCTGCTTCCTTGCCCCACCATAAAGAAGCTTTAACTCCAAATTTTGTAATGGGATTATTAATATTATCTACAGCATATTTTTCTAATTTAGCATCATTCTGCAAATACGTTTCTAATGCTTGTTTTGTTAATTTCCTGACTTCAGGGTTATCTGAATGTTTAGGATATTTAACTACACTAAATTTATAAAATTCTTCTTTATGTTCTTTTGGTTTAGTTTTAGTTGTTATCGTATTATCTTTTATTTCATAATCTTTATTATTTAATCCGACTATTTCAAGCATTTTTTTAGTATCCGGCACATGAACTTTTTTATTAATAGCTTTTACTCCCGAGTTCTGCTCATTTGGTATATTTTTAATGCGTATTACTTCATCATCATCTATAAGTTTAATTTGTTGACTTTTTTCATTATTAT
This sequence comes from Candidatus Gastranaerophilales bacterium, assembly GCA_947625305.1. GTDB lineage: Bacteria > Cyanobacteriota > Vampirovibrionia > Gastranaerophilales > Gastranaerophilaceae > Avigastranaerophilus. Next base: position 45,519 of record CANQNW010000015.1, read on the forward strand.
TTCTTACGATGTCAGCAGCTCCTCCGGTGAAGATACCTTCTTCTTTTTTACTTTTCATTGTCGGATATAAGATATCCTCCCTTAATTGCTTTATCCCCGGGGCTAATGCTTCTACAAGCTTATTTTTTATAATTTCTTTCGGATCCTCTTTGTCTTTCATTGTCGGGTATAAAATTCTTGCTCTTCTTTCCCATTTATCTTCTGAGTTGTCAAACATTTTTTATCCTTTCTTTTTTACATTTTCTTGTATATTTAATCATTTTTTAACTTGTTATTGTAATATTACTTTTAAATTAAATACATTAATTTGCACTTGTATACATCTTAATTCCATTAAAATTTTATTGTTTTTTTATTTAAAATTGTTATAATTATCATTATGAAAAAAATTTTTATTACTTTAATCGCATTACTTTTATTAGCAATATCCTTTTCTCTAGGATTTTTTGTGAAAAAATCTGTTGATGATAAAAAATTTTATTTTTACAATTTGGAACAAGAATATCTTAAAAATAAAATTAATCGTTTTGCGGAAGATAATTACAAACTTTCAAAGTCTGTTAATCATATGAAAAATGAATTCAATAAAAATTGGTTAGAATTAACGGAAGATATTTATTTGGATAAAAAATCAATAACTATAAATAAATACTCAATTTCCGGCTGGTTTAAAATATTTAATTCAGTCGAAAATCCGCTTTATGCGGTAGATGGGGTTCCGCTAAATTATGAATTAATAAAATATGAGGTGGGTTGTAATGTAAATGCTTTATGTCTTTTACATATAAAACAATACGATAAAAATGGTAAATTATTGATTGACGAAATAAATGATTATGGAGTTTGTCCTGATTATTCAGGGGTTATTAATGGAGAAATATATTATAATGCTTTATGCAAATTTGAAAAAGACGGAAAGTGATTTTACTTTCCGTCAGGTGTAAGAAATAATCTTTTTTCTTTTGCCCTTCTGTCAATTAATCCATTTAAAACTTCATATTTCCCTGTTTTTTTATTTTTTTGATGTATATATTTGTCAAATTCATCTGCAGCACCTTCATAATCTCCTTTATTTAATTTTTTTAACAAATCAGAGTCTTTAAGTATATTCGGACCAAGATTATATACAAAACTTGCTAATGCTATTTTCTGATTATTTGTTAAAGGAACCTCTACTTGTTTTAAAGGTGCTGTATGTGTTTCAAAATCTTTTCTGTATAATTCTTCTGCTTTTTCTTCTGTAATCTTCATCCCTAATTTAATTGGTTTACCATCAACTAAACCAGTATGTCCGTAGCCTATTGTCAATTTATCATTTGGTGTCGGATAGTATGCATCTTCTCTAAATTTTTCAATACCATGTATAAATTTTCGCGCTCGTTTTAATTCTTCATCAGAAAATTTCGCATTATTACTACTATCCCACAAAATAGGTGTTTCTTTTGATTCATTATCTAAATATTTTCCAAATTTTGCTAATTGATTTCTTTCATATTTTTTAAGAATACTAATTTCTTTAAGATTTTCTATATATTTTTTATTTTCCTTACAAATATCCGCGGCTCCTCCGGTGAAGATACCTTCTTCTTTTTTACTTTTCATTGTCGGATATAAGATATCCTCCCTTAATTGCTTTATCCCCGGGGCTAATGCTTCTACAAGCTTATTTTTTATAATTTCTTTCGGATCCTCTTTGTCTTTCATTGTCGGGTATAAAATTCTTGCTCTTCTTTCCCATTTATCTTCAGATTGGTCAAACATTTTTTATCCTTTCTATTTTTACATTTTCTTGTATGTTTAATTATTTTTTAACTTGTTATTGTAATGTTTTTGATAAATTAAATACATTAGTTTGCACTTATATACATTTTAATTCCATTAAAATTTTATTGTTTTTTTATTTAAAATTGTTATAATTATCATTATGAAAAAGTTATTTATTACTTTAATCGCATTACTTTTATTAGCAATATCCTTTTCTCTAGGATTTTTTGTAAAAAAATCTATTGATGATAAAAAAATTATTGGTAACACCCTCCAAGAAGAATATAAACACCCTATTGATATTGAAGAAGAACAATGTATAAATAATTCAAATA
>CANQNW010000016.1 GCA_947625305.1 Candidatus Gastranaerophilales bacterium
TAAAATCTTGAGCTGTCATGCCTTCTGCAGCATATTCCATTTGCAGACCCGAGTTCATGGTTTCGATAGCTTTTTTAAATGCGGTTTTATACTCTTGAGCATTGGTGTTATTCATAACCGTAGGAATTGCCATCGCGGCGATAACACCTATAATTACCAAAGTAATTAAAACTTCGGCAAGGGTGAAACCTAATTTTTTCATATCTTTTTTTACCTTTCGTTTGATTTTAAACTTATCCTATACCTGTAAATTGTATACTTTTTTTAACATCTCGTCAATAGATTACAAAATGTTAATAATGAAACGGTGATACATTGTCTAATTTAGCAATGCAGCACTTTCAGGTACTTTTTTGTTTCGAAAAAATACACCATTTACAGTATTTAGGATATATATATCTGTTTTTTTATTATATTTATATCAAATTTTCATAAGCATATTAATGCAAACTTATTCTAAATATAAACACATTCAAATAATAAAACTTTTTTAATTACTACATCCCCCGAAAAAATCAGACAGGGCAAAAATAAGATTTTATCTATATGTCCGCTTATTTTATATTTTTGAACTTATGCACTGATATGTCTTATGAATATATATTTTTAATGCCCAATCTGCTTAAATTTATTCATATAAATATATGATTTTTTACTAAATATTTAAAAATTTTAACAATTAATTATATAATATAATCTAGTGTCGCACTCTGCCACCGACTCCTCGTCGCTGTACGAGTGCTCACCTTTTCAATATGCCACTCTCAAAATTTTACTCACACCACTTCGCGGCTTATCGTAAAATTTTGTTCGGACAATTAATGACAAAGGATTTAATTTCATTATAAAAATATTGTGTATGTAAAAAAGGGATTAATATGATAGAACGATTAAAAAGTATGGTATCACAAGTATTATATGCGCCTGTTTCAACAAGAACAACGGCAATAGAGGTTAATAATTATAATCCGTATGAAAATCCTTTTTTACAGCCGAATAATACGGCAAGAAAAAATTATGCCGTAAATAAACCCGTAAAAGGCGGATACTTTGCGGGATACTATAACGGAAAACCAAATATAGTAGGCAGAAGACTTTTTATTGAGGCTTAATTTTATATTTTTTCTGAATGTTTCTGAAAATTATCTATTTCTTATATTGCGGAAATTAATAAATTTGTAAGCCTTGCGGAATATAGTACAACTTCTTAGCGAAGAGACAGCATTGCCCCGTCTGTTTGAGGGCAAAGCCCGATACTAAGCGAACCACCGTTGAACTTAAAGCAAAGCCCGAGTTACGGGGCATTGGCTGAGCTTAGAAGTTATCTATATGGAGCATCAGATTACAAATTCATTAATTTCCGCTGATATATTAAAACAAAAAACTAACTAAGCATTAGAACGAAACTTTATTTTTCTGAAATAATTAATACGAAAAAAATAAAATTTGAGGGCATATATTCTGTTTTGTCTTATTGCTTAACGACGCAGCAGCAAGGCGGAGTTCTCTTTACGGAGCCTCGGGCGGAGTTTAGCAATACAAAAACAAATATCCGACCTCAAATTTTATTTTTTTCGTAATTTACACTAAAAATTTAAATAAAAATTAATACAACTCTGCTGCGGGTCTGGTTTTATTCTTAAATTTGGTTATGTTCGACTGGAATAACAACTCAAAAGAACCTGTAGGCCCGTTCCTGTGCTTGGCTATTATTATCTCCGCCTTGCCTTTATTTTCAACATTATCCTTATTGTAATATTCATCTCTGTATATAAACATTACTATATCCGCATCCTGCTCTATTGCACCCGAATCCCTTAAATCCGATAACATCGGCCGTTTATCGTTTCTCTGCTCAACTCCCCTTGATAACTGAGAAAGCGCAATTACGGGAACATTCAGTTCTCTGGCTAATCCCTTTAACCCTCTTGAAATCTGCGAAATCTGCTGGTTTCTGTCATTAGGATTGCCTCCCCCCTCCATTAACTGTAAATAATCAATTACAACAAGCCCTAAGTCTTTTTCCTCCATCATTAATCTTCGGCACTTCGCCTTGATATCCGTTACGGTTACACCTGAGGCATCATCTATATATATCTTTGTATCGGATAACCTTGTCATAGCATCAACAAGCTTTTCCCAATCTTTACTCTGCAGATTGCCTGCCGTTACCCGTGATGTATCAACTTCTGCCTCGGAACACAGCATACGTTTTACTAACTGCTGTTTTGGCATTTCCAATGAAAATATGGCAACCGCCTTTTTCCCTTTTAATGCAACATTTTGCGCTAAATTTAGTGCAAATGCGGTTTTCCCCATCGATGGACGCGCCGCAAGGATTATTAAATCAGACTTTTGAAACCCTGAGGTTATATCATTTAACTCATAAAACCCTGTTGTTACACCTACTAAATCATCTTTATTGTTGTATCTCTGCTCTATCATTTCATAGCTTGATACAACCAGTTTTTGAATGGGAACTAAATCACTGGTATCTTTTTGTGAGGCTATATCAAAAATCAGCTTTTGAGCATTATCAAGTACAATATCGGTTTCCTCGTTCTCATAAGACATGGAAACAATCTCGGAACCTGCACTTATTAAAGACCGCTTTATTTCTTTTTCTTGAATTATTTTCGCATAATACTCTATATTTGCCGTTGTAACAACATTTAAGGCAAGGTCATTGATATAAGACCTTCCGCCTGCTTTTTCCAGTTTATCTTCATTACGAAGAAATTCAGAAACGGTAACTATATCAACAGGCTCGCCCTTTTTAAACAGTTCGGATACCGCCTCAAAAATTACTTTATGAGCCGGTTTATAAAAACTCTCAGGCTTTATGTAATCTATTATTTTACCTATTGAAGACGGATTAACCAATACAGCCCCGAGTACCGCCTCCTCCGCCTCTATACTTTGAGGCAGAAGTTTTAACATTCCGTCATCTTTTTGTTGTACAAGCTTTCCTGCCATTAATTATGAACCATTCCTTTTATCAATATTATTGCGCAATTACTTTTTCATTATCATAATTATTTATGGGATTTTTCTCTTTTGCTTTCTGCTGGGCAATATAATCTTGACCGTTTTTAACAATTCTGTGTACTTCGTCAATATCACGTTCCAAACTTTCAAGAACTTTTTCGGCATAATTTTGTGCGCCTTCTCTTGTCTGCATTGCATCTTGATATGCTGCCCTTCTGACAGAATCTGCCTCTTCTATTGCTTTATTTTTCATCTCATCACAGCTTTCTTTAACCTGTTCTTGAATTTTAGCTGCTTTTTCTCTTACTGCTCTTATTAATTCGGATTGGCTTAATATATTAGCTGCGGTATTCTGCGCCTCGCTAATTATTCTGTCTGCCTTGCTTTGAGCCTCCATATAAATGTCATCCCGCCTTTTTAATATCATTTCGGCAGTCTTAATTTCTTCAGGTAATATGGCTCTTATTTTGCTTAATATATCCTGAATATCATCAGTATTCATAAATAAACAATAGCTTCCTACGTGAAATTTGTTATCCAGCATTTCATCCGCTTCGTCTATTAAATGACTAACTCTTAACTCTGTCATGGCTTTAACCTTTCATATATTTTTCTTCTAAATAATTCTTTACGGGTTCAGGGACAAACTTTGAAATATCACCTTTCATAAGCGCTATTTCCTTTACGGTACCCGATGAAATAAAATTGTATTTGGGCTTGGTTATTAAAAATACGGTATGTATATCAGAGCATAATGCACTGTTTGCCTGCGATAACTGCATTTCATACTCAAAATCCGATACGGCTCTAAGCCCTCTTATTATCACATTTGCATTCCTCTTTTTTGCATATTCAATAGTCAAACCGTCGAAACTGTCTACTTCCACATTTTCTAAATCTTGGCATGACCTTTTTATTAAGTTAATTCTATCTTCTACAGGTATAAAACTTTTCTTGCTGATATTAACACATACAACTACTATAACTTTATCAAATATATCCGCAGCCCTTTTGAGGACATCTAAATGTCCTTTGGTAACAGGATCAAAACTCCCCGGATATATAGCCGTTTTCAATTTTTTCGCCTTTTTGTTATGTTTGTTATAATTTCATTATATTGCAAGCATGGATTTTAGATTATTTCCATGCCCGAATTGTTTCTAACTTTTTACAAACTTTTAATGATTTTTAAGGATTTTGTCTTGTAAATTTTCCGTCAAAATAAAGGTGAATGCAATTTTTACCGTTTTCTTTAGAAACATATAATGCTTTATCAGCCCAGTCGATTAAATCCTTTATATTATCAGCGGCATTCGGAAATTCTGCTATACCCATACTGACAGTAGGTCTTATTATTGTATTATCATCAACTTTAACTTCAATTTCGCTGATTTTTTGTCTCAGACGTTCGGCAATAGTTGCGGCATTTAATGCTGCAGTTTCGGGAAGAATAATTGTAAATTCTTCACCGCCGTACCTCGCAGGAATATCTACATGCCTGATTGTCTTTTGGATTGTTGCCGCTATTTCTTTTAATACCATATCACCAACCAAATGACCGTAAGTATCATTTACCTGTTTAAAGTTATCAATATCCATCATTATTAATGACAATACATGGTGATACCTTTGAACCCTTTTAATTTCTGATTCCAACAAGAAATAGAAGTGCCTGTGGATATATAATTTTGTCAAACCGTCTTTTGTAGCCAGTTCATATAATTGAGCATTATCAACCGCAATAGCAGCCTGGTTTGCCAGAGCCTCAACAAACTCTAAGTCCTTTTTATTAAACAGTTTCCCGTTCTTTTTATTCGTAATATTAATAATACCGATACATTCGCCTTTTGCAATCAACGGCACGCATATTAATGATGATACATTGCTGTCTGCGGATAATTGGTTAAATCTGGGATCGTTTCCGCCTAAGTTGGTTATAATAGACTTCTTTTCGGTAAATACTTTACCTGCAATCCCGCTATCAGGCTTTAATTTAGCACATTCTACTATACCGTTATTAATATCATCCTCATGCTTTTTATCTTTTAAACCGAATACTACTTTTACCTGCAATGTATTATCGGAGGAATCATAAAGCATTAACGAGCCTTTTTCGGCATTAACGGTTTCTATTGCTTTATCAAGAATTATGCTTATTAACCGCTTTAAATCATCAATAAAGTTGACCGCCTGCGAAATATTATAAAGTATTGAAAGATTATGAATTGTTTTATTTAATTCTTGTATTTTACTTTCCTGCTCTTTATCTTTTATAAATTTAAGCAAAATCGGGTCAATGCAATTAAAAACCTGTTCAAGATATTTGTAATCTTCTTCGTTTAGGCTGTTACCATCTTCTTTTTTACTTAATGAACAAAGGCAAAATGCTTTACCTTCGTTATAAAATACTTTTATATACTCCGTTTCAAGTTCATTTAATTTATATGTATTCCAAAATGCTTTATAAATATAGCTTCCGTCATTGTTCACAGCTTTTATAAGCTTATCTGTAGGAGTTTGTAAAAACGGAGCACTATCCGCATTAAATTCAAACTCTAAATCACTTTCACTGCCTATATTTTTTGTTTGAAAAGTACCGCCGTTGTTAATAAAAAATCTTACATTTTTTAGCAGTAACGAAGATTTTACCAAAAAAGAAACCTTTGATAATAACTCTTCAATTGTTCTTGACTGGTTTGCAGCCATATTTAAATCAAAAAGATTGTGCAGTTCAAGCACATTTTTTTGTAAATTATAAACTTTTTCAGCTAATTCATTTGTCATATCAATATTATATATAAAAATTATTTTTTTACTATACTTATTTCTTATTTTCTATAATCGCAGAGGCAACCGAGGTGATAAGTAAAACAGGAGCAAATACCCACTTAAAATTGTTTTTTACCGCATCTTTTAAAGGTACTTTCCTTATAAGATTATCAACAGCAGTAAACCCGCCCGTCAGCAAAAGCAGAAAAGGCGCTCTGTCTATTGCGTTTCTTACAAAAGAATCTCCAAATTGACTTATTTTAGAAGTATTTTCATTGGGAACATTTGGGTTTTTCCCTTTAAAAGTACTCACCCCGCCGTGAATTAAATTACCTCCGCGAAATGCCGATTCACCGAATGATACCTTTTTAATCATCTGTATTTTTGCACCCCTTCTTAAATCTGCTGATAATCATTATATCGTTTTTGAGTAATTTAGTCGACAGAAATTTTAAATTGTTACATTTTGATATCTCGTTTCGTTGAAAACCTTCAACAAAACTTATTCCTGTTTTATCTCCGAGTATTTTAGGCGCAATAAATTCAATAAGTTCATCCGCCAGTCCCATTTCAATTATTGATTTATTTATTCTCGCTCCCGCCTCAACAAGTATGCTCATTATCCCGTTTTCATATAAAATTTCAACTGCAGATTTCATATCAATTTTATTATCATTCAAAGGACATTTTATTATCTCTGTGTTGGAAGGGTACTCTTTAACCCTTTTCGCAGAAACTTTTTCGCCAGCTAATATTATTACCCTTGTTCCGTCATCAGCAAAAATTTTGGAATCTATCGGGCATAAAAGGTTTGTATCCGCAACAATCCTTATAGGGTTTCTTCCGCCCTTTATACGGCACGATAACATCGGATTATCTTTTATAATCGTTGAACTGCCTGTCAGTATTCCGTCATAGATATTCCTTAATTTTTGGACTTCTTTTCTTGAAGTTTCATCGGTTATCCATTTTGATTGATAACTGCCTGAAGCTATTTTACCATCCATAGTAACAGCGGTTTTTATCGTTATATAAGGAAGTTTTTCCGTTTGGTTTTTTATAAATATCTTGTTTAATTCTCGGCATTCATTCTCAAGAATACCTTCTATAACTTCAATACCCGCATTTTTAAGTTTTTCTATGCCTCTGCCCGATACTTTCGGGTTAGGGTCAACCAACCCCGAAATAACCCGCTTTATACCCTTTTCAATTATCAAATCGGCACAGGGCGGAGTTTTACCAAAATGCGAGCATGGCTCAAGATTTACTATTATGGATTTTCCTTTTAAATCTTCTTTTGCATTTAATATTGCATTTCGCTCGGCATGGTTTTGACCGCATTTTGCATGATAACCTTCTGAAATTATTCTAAAATCATCATCAAATATAACAGCACCGACCAAAGGATTTGGCGAAACCCTGCCGTATCCTTTTTTAGCAAGATTTATACACCTTTTCATCAGTCTGTTATATTCTTTTTGCATTATTCCTTAACCTGTCCGTAGAATGTATTAGCAATAATTTGCGAATATTTACCCTTTTCATTTATTGATATAATTATTAAATTTTTGCCGTTTTTAAGCTGGGCAACCCCTACAATTCCTTCCATATCTTTAATAGGAAGATTTGCTATCTCTGCAGTTACTTTTGCATAGGGAATATCTTGATTAATCCCTGTTAAACTTCCTTTTTTTGAAACTTCTATTTTATCAAATTTAACGGGCTTATACTTATATTTATTAATTGCATTCTCTATTTTCGCCTGAAGATTATCGCTTTTTATATCTTCTTTAGTTAAAATATCTTCTTTAGCAGGCTCTATCATAATCATCTTTTGCCCTGATGCGTTATGGTCTGCTATAATCATCCTGTTTTTAAGAAATTTGAGGTTTTTATCAATAGTATACTCATCATCAATATTTGATAAATCAATAATATCTTTTGTTTTTTCAAGCATTTGCTCCTGAGAGGGCGACTTTGATTCATTAATTTTATCTTTTATAAAATCAATAACACCTAAATGCAAAAGTCCGAAGAATACTAAAACTGCAATAACAGTCTTTATTATTAAACTAAAACAGCCTTTCATTACAACTCCTTTATATATCTCTTAATTTATTTGAAATTAACTAAAATTTGTAATACATTAAGTATAGCTATGATAAATGAAGAAATCAAGAATACTAACAGTCTGGATGTTGATTATGAACTTGCTACACCTATGTTTAAGCAGTTCCTCAATATTAAGAAAAAATATCAAGGGGTAGTTCTTCTCTACAGAATGGGCGACTTCTATGAGGGGTTCTTTGAAGATGCAATTTTGTTCCAAAAAGAACTCGGATTAACATTGACCCACAAAGAAGGCGGGGATTTGGGCAAAGTCCCGATGGCAGGGATTCCCGTTAAGTCTTTAAACACATATATCCCCAAGCTTTTGGAAAAAAATTTTAAAGTCGCTGTCTGTGAACAACTTGAAAACCCTAAAGAAGTTAAAGGACTTGTTAAACGGGATATTGTTAAAACAATTACCGCAGGCACTATTACGGAAATTAACCTGCTTGAACCTACGGGAAATAACTATCTTGCCTCCATTATTCAAGAAGGAAACTTGTTTGGACTTGCTTATACTGATATTTCTACAGGCGAGTTTAAAGTTACACAGGGCAGGCTTGATGATATTTTATCCGAACTTGCCAGAATTAAACCCGCTGAGATATTAACTCCCGTAAAAAAACAAAAAATCACTCCCTTTCAAATAGTCCCCGATGAAAAAATTGACCTGCCAGATAAAATTACTTCTGTTTACCCCTGCACTAAATTGTCATACTCATCTTTTAACGATTTAAGAGCAGTTGAAAATATAAAGAAAATCTTTAATGTAATATCTTTAGATTCCTTCGGCTACAGCGAAAATAAACTTGCTTTTAGAGCAGCAGGTGCAATAATCGATTACATCTCGGAAACTCAAAAGGGTGTTTTCCCTAAATTTGATATAATTACACCATATAATATATCCGAATTTGTTTCAATAGATGCATCAACAAGAAAAAACCTTGAATTAACCGAAACTTCAAAAGATAAGACTAAATTCGGAAGCCTGCTTTGGGCAATAGATAAAGTTAAAACCTCCATGGGCTCAAGATTATTAAAATCTTGGATAACTCAGCCCGTTAAAAATATTAATGAAATTACCCTGAGGCAAAACGCAGTCGAAGAATTAATCAATAATTCGCAGGCAAGAATTACACTTTCCAATCTGCTCGAAAGAATGACGGATATTGAAAGATTAGCGGTAAAATTAAGCAACTCGACAATTAACCCGAGGGACTTTCTGGCGCTTAAAGAGACTCTTTCACTTTTCCCAAACTTTAAAGCCGTTTCCGATAATTTTAAAAGCCCGTATCTTAATGAATTTTCAAATTCCGTTAATGAACTTGTGGAATTTGCTTCCGTTATCAGCCGTACAATTCAAGATGACCCTCCCATAAACATCAAAGACAGCGGAATTATTAAAGATGATGTTAATGCCGAACTTGATTACTACAGAAATCTTATAACGGGCGGTGAAAATTGGCTTAAAGATTTTGAAGAAAAACAAAAAGAATTAACGGGAATTAAAAATTTAAGGGTTAGTTATAACCGCAATTTCGGTTTCTTTATTGAAGTTACAAAATCTAACCTAAATCAGGTGCCTATGAATTATGTAAGGAAACAAACCCTTACAAATGTTGAAAGATTTACAACTCAAGAACTTAAAAAACACGAGGATGATGTATTTTCGGCACAGTTTAAATCTTCGGAACTTGAACAAAAAATATATAACGATTTAGTAGAATACTCGAAAACCTATGTTGACGATATAAAATCAGCAGCACACTTCCTTTCAAGGTTTGATGTCCTGCTTTCTTTTGCAGTAAACGCAATAGAATCCGACTATACAAAGCCTGAAATTACAAATACTGAAGAATTATACATTAAAGACGGCAGACATCCGGTTGTAGAAAAGATTTTACCCATGGGACAATATGTACCTAACGATTTAAAACTTATTGCGGATATTCATAATTTTGAAGATACCCAATTTATGATACTTACAGGCCCTAATATGGCAGGAAAATCCACATATATGCGCCAAAATGCGCTTATTGTTCTTTTGGCTCAAATAGGCTCTTTCGTTCCCGCTTCTTACGCAAAAATCGGGATTGTCGATAAAATCTTTACAAGAGTAGGCGCCGTGGATGATTTATCACTCGGTCAATCTACTTTTATGGTGGAAATGAGCGAAACTGCTTATATTCTTAACAGCGCAACAGAAAAAAGTCTTATTCTGCTTGATGAAATAGGAAGAGGAACTTCTACTTACGATGGTGTTGCTATCGCTTGGTCAGTTGCAGAGTATATTGCCACTAAAATTAAAGCCAGAACTATCTTTGCAACGCATTACCACGAGTTAAACGTTATGCCTAAATCTATTGAGCAGATTAAAAATTACAGAATTACCATCTCGGAAGAAGACGGTGAAATAAGATTTTTAAGAAAAGTTATTCCTGGGAGCGCAAGCAAAAGCTATGGTATTCAGGTCGCTAAAATGGCAGGACTGCCTGATAGTGTCATTTCGAAAGCTCAAAGCCTTATGACAAGAATGCAAAAAGATTACTCTAAAGACTTATCGGCTAAAAAATCAAAACAAAATACACCCGATGTCCCTCAACTGACTTTATCTTTTGATTAGGAAAACTTTATGACGAAATTTTTTAAAAATGATTTTTTTATTTTAACAATTATTTTTATTATAGTTTTGCCGTTCTTCTTTCTTCATCAGGGATTATTATTGATTGATACGGGCAGAGAATTTTATATTCCTGAGCAAATCTCAGGCGGGGCTGTTTTATATAAAAATATTTTTAACAACCTTTACGGCCCGTTTGCTTACCTGTTTAATTCCCTGCTATTTTTGATTTTCGGCTCCAAAATCAATACTCTTTATTGTGCGGGAATTATAAATTCTTTTTTTATTATCTCGGCTGTTTATTTTATCTCCAAAGAATTTTTTGTTAACCGTTATCCCCTTTTAATCTCTTTAACAATAATGTTTTCGCTTGTCTTCGGGACTTTTCTTTATAACTCGAATATTTCTTATACTTATGCTATTTCTTATGCACTGAGCACTTTTTTAATTTCGGTTTTATTTTTAATTAAATACATAAAAACTCAAACTCCTAAATTTGCCTATATATCATGCCTGTCTGCTGGCTTGTGCTTTGCAAATAAATATGAATTTATTTTTTATGGAATTATTTTATTGTACGGTTTAATATTTTTAAAGCCTATAGGCGGGAAAAATTTTGTAAAAGCCTTTTTATTCTTAGCTTTATTTCCTTTAATATGCTTTCTTGTTCTTATATTTCAAGGACTTGACATACAAGATATAAAAAGAAACTTACACCTGCTTAGTAATTTTTATAATTCTCCGATTTTAAAAGTATTCTTTTTAAAATTCGGTATGTTTTTTGATTTTAAAGCAATACTACTTTCAACAATACATAACGGATTTTATTCAATTTTTGCATTTTTACCCATTATAAATACTTCTTTATTAATCCTGTTTTTTAAGAAAATATATGAAGATAAACCTTTATTTATTCTTGTTTTATGTGCAATATTTGCAAGTGCTAAATCATTTTTCTACTTAAATGTAAATCATATGGGAGCTTTTATTTTTCCAATCTGCTTTATATGCACTATTAGCATATTACAAAAGATAAATTTCCCTAAAAATATTATAAAAACGGCGCTTGCTGTATTTTTAATATTTTTTGCCGTCAATGATTTTAACTCGCTTCAATTTAAAAATTATAAACTTATTTCAGATAAAGGAATAATTTATACCTACAAAAAAGACGGTGAAACCATTAAAAATGCTGTTGATTTCATAAATCAAAACACTAAAAACACGGATAAAATAGTCATCCTGCCTGAAGGAATTATTATAAACTATCTGACAGACAGAAACTCAGATAATACATACTATAATCTTAACCCTATGTTTTATGAAGATATTTTTGGCGAAACGGAAATTATAAAACATTTTGAAGAAAATAAACCCGATTACTTTATTATCCTTCCGATTGATAATATAGAATACGGAAAAAGTTTCTTCGGGATTGATTATGCACAAAATTTTTATGAGATGATAAAAAATAATTACAGCCTGATTTCTGATAAAAATAATATGAAAATATTTGCAAAGGATAATAAATGAAAACAATTGCTTTAATAAACCATGGGTGCGCTAAAAATCTTGTAGATTCAGAATTAATGCTTGGTAAACTCGCTCAGGCAGGCTATAAAATCACTCTTGATGAAACAAATGCCGATGTTGTTATTATTAACACCTGCTCGTTTATCCATGATGCCGAAAAAGAATCCGTTGCATCAATATTTGACATGATAAAATCAGGTAAAAAGATAGTAATAACAGGCTGTCTGCCTCAAAAACATAAAAAAGAACTCCAAGAATTAATCCCTGAAGCATCAGCATTTTTAGGCACTTCTGATATTGATAAAATTGTTGATGTAATAAAAAAAATTACAAGAGATAATAAAGTTGACTATGAAGTCAATGAAACTCCGGAATATATCTACCCCGAGGATGTAGAGCGGCAGCAAATTACAATGGGGGCAAGCTCTTATATAAAAATAGCAGACGGATGCGACTTTAACTGCGGATACTGCATAATCCCGCAATTAAGAGGGCCTTATAAATCAAGAACAATAGAAAATATTATTAAGGAAGCAAAAGACCTCGCTAAAAAAGGCACATCGGAAATTGTCTTAATCGCCCAAGATACAACAAGCTACGGAAAAGATATTTACGGAAAACCCTCTCTTGATATACTTTTAACCGAACTCAATAAAATTGAAGAGTTAAGCTGGATTAGAATTATGTACACTTATCCGTCTTTGCTTACGGATGAACTTTTATTGACAATTAATAAACTGGATAAAGTTGTTAAATATATTGATGTCCCGCTCCAGCATGTAAGCGAAAATATGCTCAAGCTTATGAATAGACCTGTTATGGACTATAAAAAACTTATAAGAAAAATAAGAAAGTTAATTCCAAACTGCGCAATAAGAACTACATTTATAACAGGCTACCCTAATGAAACCGAACAAGATTTTAATGAACTTTATAACTTTATAAAGGAAATGAAAATAGACAGGCTCGGAGTTTTTGAATTTTCCCGTGAAAAAAATACAAAGGCATATTCTCTGAAACCTCAAATAAGTGCAAAAATTAAAAGACAACGAAAAAAAATACTAATGGAACTTCAACAGGGAATTTCAAAATCACTAAACGAAAAACTTATCGGTAAAAAAATTGATTGTATTGTTGAAACCGTAAATGAAGACAATAACACGGTTATAGCCAGAACATATAAAGATGCACCCGAAGTAGACGGACTTGTTTATATAAATACAACAACTCCCGTTATTCCGGGTGATATAATCACCGCTAAAATTACGGGAGCTGTTTCTTACGATTTAATTGCAGTTTATTAATTACCTAAAACTTTGCGGTATTTTCTAACTCTTCTATCGTTAACCGCTCTTGGGTTATTTTTAATAAGATTGTTTATTACAAGTTTTTCTTTTTCTTTATCTTTTTGCTTGTAATATACTTCTACTAACTTAAGTGCGACTTCAATATTATCAGGATAAACTTTATTTAAGTGAATTAATTTTTCTCTTGCAATATCTATTCTTCCAAGCCTGTAATCCAAGAAAGATTCAAGAATTTGAGTATCCATATCATCTTTTATATTAGTTGCAAGATGAAGATATTTTTCTGAAGTTTTATAATCTCGCATTTTATAATAATTTGCTGCTAAATTATATAATACAACTTGTTCATTAGGTAAATCATTATATGTTAATGGCAGTACTTTATTTAAAATGTAGTTGGACTTTGCATATTGTCTTTTATATCCGTAATTTATAGCTAAATCTACCCAGGTTACAATATTGTTTCTGTCCTGTCTTAATCTGTCAAATAATCTTTGTATTTCAACTTCAAAATTTTCACCGGGATATGTTGTTAAAATATAATGATAATACATATTTTTCATTTGTTCAGGTGTTAAAGGTTTATCAATAACATCAGGAATCATATTGTATACAAGTAATAATGTATTTACATCTCTCTGTGATATAGGTTTAACAGTTTCATCATTGTAAACATAATCACCATTATAAGACATAACATCATTATCATAAGCACTATGACCCCAAAGACCAAGAGCATGCCCGATTTCATGCTGAGCAAGTTCCAATACCTGGTTATCTTTTAATGATTGCCCGTTATTATCTGTTCCTCTTAAATTTACATTCATTTTTAACAACGAAGAATCTTTTATATTCGGTTCAACATTACCAAATCTGTTAGGATCATAGTTATTATCAACGGTAATATTATCGGTAAAAGTAACAGCAATTTGAGATGCAGATGAATTAGCAATTTCTTTAAATACAATAGCACCGTTTGTTGCACTTTGCCAATTTCTGAAGGCATTTCTTACATCATCATAAAATGAATTAGGAACATTATAGTTACTTGTTATAGAAAATGTAATCGGTTCTGAGTTATTCCATCTTACAAGCTTATCTTCATATAGAACGTTATCGGAATAATTCGGACCTATTTGTCTGTCAAAATCCTTTTTTAAATTCATTAAAGTTTGGTCGGCATAATCACTTGCTTTATCACAGTCATCAAGCTGGGCAATTTCATATAAAGCCTTTTGATTTTCAGAAGTAGGAGGCATTTTTGATAATGTTATAGCTCTGTAATAAACAGGCTCTTCACTTAAAGGCATTCCGTTTTCTGCGGATTCAAACATCTTAAGCGCTTTATCATACTGACCTGCCTCTAAATATTTTTTACCCTGATTTAACATATATTCAGGCATCAATTTTGTTAAGTAAAACTTAAAACCCAAAATTAATAATAACAAAATGATAAATATAATAACTGTTGTTGTTATATTTTTTTTATCATTATTTTTTTGTTTTCCGGATTTATCGGGATAACTGCGATTTTTAGATTTTTCATTAAATTCTTGTTCTTCCATATATTCTCCTTTTATTTATTGAGTTCCAATATTTCGGATAATTTTTCGGTTTCCAGTTTTGATAAAATATCAGCACTATTTTTTATTTTAAAATATTCTGCAAATTTTGGTGTAGTTTTTAAGTTATATGAACGACCGTTCTTATCTTTTTTCCTGCTTATAAGCCCTTTATCAACAAGTTCTTGGACATGCTCATATGCACTTGCTCCTCTTAAATCTTTTAAAACCGATTGCCTTATAGGCTCTTTTAAAGCAATTACCGTAAGAGTTTTTAATACGGAATTAGAAATATCTACAGGGCAGAGTTTTTCTACTATATCCATATATTCACTTTTCACTTGAATAATATACCCGTTTTCATCATCTATTTCAAGTGCGCCGTCTCTCGAGGAATAATCCATTATAAGTGAAAGCATTGCATCTTCTACTTCCGCTTCATCCGCATCAAGAATTTTAGCTATTTCTTTTAACTCAACAGCTTTTCCTGTTACATATAATACAGCTTCTATTCTTGATTTTAAATCCATAAAACCCCGCTATGCCGTCATTTCTTCATCTTCCCGTATAGGTGATTTCTTTTTTACATATAAATCAGAATAAAATTCTTTCTGCTCTAATTCAAAATCACTTTCTTCAGTTAAAAATAAAAGTGAAATATATGCGGTTATCTTATCTAAACCCAATAAAGTTAAAGTATTAAGTTCAACCTTTTCTTCTTTTTCAAAAATCTTTATAAGATTTTCATGCAGGATTTTTACACCGTTTTCAATGTATTCCTCTTGTGCAAGATTTATAATGTCATCGGAGGACATATTTTTATAACTGTGAACTCTTCTTTTTGCCCGCTCAAGCGAGTTTTTTACGGCTTGTTTTTTATCAAGTTCTTCATAAAATTCCAGCTGTCTTATTAAATCTTTTAAGGTTACAATCCTGTTTCTGTTTAATTTTACACTCGTTCTTCTTTGGATAATATCTTCAATAGGTATTACATTATCGGGATAATCCTGATAATACATATCATCCTCAGGCGGAAGTTCATTATCAAAATCCTCAGAAACCTGTTCTTGCACTTCAAACTCCATAGGGTCAAGCCCTACAAGTACATTTGATTTTAGTTTCAATAAAACAGCAAGGAAAAATAATGCCCTTGAACTGTTTCTTAAATTATTTAATTTGCTTTCTGCAAGATGTATCATATATTTATCCGCAATATCTGCTATATCAATATTCCAAGGGTCTATTTTGCCTTGCTTTGCCATCTGAACAAGTATTTCTATTCCGTCATGTTCTTCTATCGGTGTATCTATGATGGAATCAACAGAAAAACCCGAATCCGTTTTATAAAATTCTCTTGAACTTTCTATATAAAAATTATCTGCAGCCTTTGGATTTAACATTTAACTAGTCCCTAAATTTTACCCCTGTAACATGGGTTTTTCCATGTTCTTTTTGTGTTACACCTATTGTCCTATTAGCTGATTTTACCATAGATTTCTTGTGACTAACTACTATAAATTGCGTATTTTTTGACTGCTCCTGTATCATATCCGCAACTCTACCTACGTTAATCTCATCAAGGCTCGCATCTACTTCATCCAAAGCATAAAACGGGGCAGGCATGTATTTTTGTATTGCGAAAACCAAAGCTAATGCCGTAAGCGACTTTTCTCCGCCCGACATAGCTCCCAATTTCTGCCGTTTTTTATCCCTGTGCTGTGCTTCAATCGTTAGACCGCCTTCAAAAGGATTATCAGGATTTTCTAACACTAAAGCACCTTCTCCTTCAGATAATCTGGCAAAAATATCTTTAAAGTTTTCATTAATATTATTAAATGTCTTTAAAAATGTTTCTTTTTTAACCTGCTCATAGCCTGTCATTTTAGCTAAAATTTCTTTTCTCTCATTTGTCAGTGTTGCTATCTGTTCTTTCTTCTCGTCCTGCTTGGCTTTTACTTCATCATATGCCTGTATTGCCAGCATATTAACAGGTTCCATTTCCTCCATCCTCTTTTGCAAACGCTGAATTTTCCCTGTTATTTCATCTGTTGAAATCTCTGTAGGAGTTAATGTGCTTATATCAATTTGATTTTCTTTTAATTCATTTCTGATTTCTTCCATTTGAGGCTCTAAATCCTGCCTTCTTGCTTTAAAGGATTCAACCTGCTCGGTTAACTTTTCAATTTCATTATTAATCTTATTTTTTTGAGTTTCATTCGAAAGCATTTCTTCTTGAATTAAATCTCTTTGTTTTTGAAGTTCAACAAGTTTTTCGCCTAATGTTTTTATTTTTTCCTCAAGTTCATTAGCCTTTACTTCTATTTCTTTTATTTCTAAAGCAAATTTTTCTTTATCCAGCTGAGCCGTTTCATTATCTTTTAAGAGTTTTTGTATTTGTTCTTCTTTTGTACCGATAAAAACCTGATTAAAATCAATATCCCTTTTAAAATCATTGATTTCATTGTTACATCTTAATATTTTATTTTGGTATTCTTTAATTTGATTTTCAATGGCAGAGGTCATTTCTTTTAGTTTTTTAAGTTCGCCTTCTGACATTTTGCTTTCTATTTCGGCAATTTTATCTTGTAAAACCGCCATTTTTTCATTTAAACCGACAAGTTTTTCTTCATATTTTTCAAGTTTTTTCTCAATATTTTGAATTTTTGGTTCATTTTCTTTAATTGTTTTATTGTATTCTTCAATTTTACTTTCATTATTTTGAGAATTATTATTTAAGTTGTTAAGTTCTATTTTTACACTATTCAAGGCAGTCATTGTATTAGAGTAATTTACTCTGATTTTTTCTCTTTGATTTTCTAAATCTTCTCTGGATTTTTCAAGTGCGGAATATTGTTTTTGCAACTCGGCAAATCTTTCTCTATATTTATTCAGTTCTTCATCTTGATTTTGAGAAAATCTTAACCCCGAGGACTGTCTGTCCCCGCCTGTTATTGCACCTGATTTTTCAAACAAACTGCCGTCAAGTGTAACCAAACGATATTTGCCGATTAACCTTTTGGCGCTGTCATAATCTTCCACAATAAGAGTTTCACCAAGCGCATAATAAAATGCATCTAAATATTTGTCGTCAAAATCAACAAGATTTACGGCATAATCTATAACACCTTTTTCTTTAGGCATTCTTAAGCTGTTAGGTGCTTTTTTCATTCTGTTTAAAGGAAGGAATGTAGCACTTCCGGCTCTTGCTGATTTTAAATACTCAATGCAGTGTCTTGCAACTTCTTCATCATCAACAACTATATTTTTCATTCTTCCGCCCATGGCAACTTCTAAAGCTGTTGAATATTCTTTATCTGCAGTGCCCAATTGAAGTAAGGGAGCATGAACCCCTTTAATCTTAGCCTTTAATATAGTATCCGTTGCCCTGCCAAGTGTTACTTCTTCATTTACGGAATTTTGCGCCTCAAGAGTTAACAGTTTTCTTTGCGCCATCTGAACATTGTGCATCATATCAGACAGTTCATTTTTGTTTTTGTCCAGATTATAAACAATATTTTCCTGCGCTATTTTGCAGGATTCAAGTTCTTTTGTAAGTTCCTCCGATTGAAGTGTAAGTTTATCTTTATTATCTTTATAATTTGCTTTAAAAGAGGCAAGTTCAGTTAATGACTTTTTGGCATTTTCAATATCTTTTTTATAAGATGCAAGTTCCGTTTCTAAAGGTAAACTCTCATTTCTGATATTCCACTCTTCTTCTTTTAATTTTTCAAGTTCTTTTTTAAGATTATTCCTCTGCTCAATCTGCTTATCGGCATTCTCGCTTAAGCCGGAAACTTCTTCTAGTATTTTTTGAAGTTCTTTTTCCTGGATTTTAATATTTTCTTCAATAGAAGCTATTTCAGCTTTTTTATTTTCTATTTTTAAATTAATTTCTTCGATTTTTAATTTATTATTTTCAATTCCGTTTTTAGCATTTTCGATAGTCTTTAAATTATCATGAACAGTTTTTTCAACGGAATTTATAGCCATTTCTTTTCTGGAAATCTGCCCTTTTAATTCCTCCAGCTGTTTTTTTGTTTCAATTTGTTCCGCTTCACCGTTATTTTTAACAAGTTCGGATATTTCATTATATCTTTTTTTAATTTCGACAAAAGATTCTTCCAGTTTTTTTAGATTTTCTTCTTCTTCTTTTTTCCTTTTATTTGCATCTAAAATATTTTGATGTGCAATTTCAAGATTTCTTTTAATATCAAAGTATTTTACGGTTGTAATTTGGCTTTCCAGCTGAATTTTTTCCGTTTTAAGTTTTTGATATTTAAGCGCCGTTTCTTTTTCACAGGCAAGCCTTTCAATAGTTTCATCAATCTGGCTTAAAATTAAATTAGCATCATCCACCCTTTTTTCAACCGTTAAGAGTTCTTCCTGCGCCTTTTCAATTCTTCTGTTAAAATCGGCAACACCTGCTATTTCATCAATTATTCCCCGTCTTTCTTTCGGAGAACAATTTGTAATACTCATAACATCATTTTGCATCATAACATTATAACTGTTTGGAGTTACTCTGTATTTTTCAAGCTTGGTATGGATTTCCGTTAATGTTGCAGTTTTATCGTTCAAATAATAAGTACTTGTATATCCTTGAGTAGACTTTCTTAATCTTCTTGCAACGGAAATTTGTTCTTCTTCATTATTTTCAGGAGCAAAAACGACCTTAACAAATGCCTCGTTTTTTTTGGTATGGGTGGATATAAATTCTGAAACCTGCTCCATACGCAAATTTCTTGCACTTGCAAAACCTAAAGCAAACAATATTGAGTCAATGATATTACTTTTTCCCGAACCGTTCGGCCCCGCAATGGTGGTAAAGCCCTTAAGAAACGGTATTGTCATATCATTTGCAAATGATTTAAAATTGTCGACTTCCAGTTCTTTAATATACATTAAATGTGATGATACCCATGTCTAGACATGTATTATTACACAACAAATAAACTTACTAGTCAAAAACTTTACATAATTGTAAATTTATTTTCTAATTAATAAAAAAAGTATATACTGTTGTTAAAACTCGGGAGTAGATTAATGGAAGATTATTCAATAGATTCTCTGCTAAAAAAAGCAACTGAAATTAACGCATCAGACCTTCATTATATAGTAGGTGAAGTACCCTCATTTCGTATAGACGGTAAGATTATTAAAACAAAACTTCCGCCTGTTACTGAAGATGATATGATAAAAGCAATAGACCATATTGCACCCGTTTCAATGAGAGATACAATATTTAACTCATTTGACAGTGATTTTCCGTATGAGATAGAAGGAGTATCCCGTTTCAGAGTAAATCTTGCAATGTCGTTTGGTTATCATGCAATGACGATAAGACTTGTATCATACAACATACCAGATACAAAAGACCTTAACTTACCTCCAAGCATTGAAAAACTGTCTCAATTTGATAACGGAATTGTAATAGTAACAGGAGTTGCAGGCTCCGGGAAATCTACAACCATTGCTTCAATTATAGAACATATTAATCAAAATCAAAAAAAACATATAGTAACTATTGAAGATCCTATTGAATATGTATATAAAAGTAAAAAATCAATTTTTACTCAAAGACAAATAGGAATAGATACCGCCAGTTACTTGGATGGGCTTAAATTTGCGCTAAGACAAGACCCTGATGTTATATTAATAGGCGAAATAAGAGATATGGAAACAGTAGAAAGCGCACTGCATGCAGCAGAAACAGGACACCTCGTTTTTGCTACATTACATACTTTTAATGCCATCCAAACAATAAACAGAATATTAAGCTTTTTCCCGCCGTCAGAAAGAGATGCGGTAAGAGGTCAATTCGCAGAAGTTTTTAGAGGCTCTGTTTCACAAAAACTTCTTCCCAAAGCTGACGGAAAAGGCAGAATCCCTGCCGTAGAACTTTTAATCTCAACTCCGACAATTAAAGATTTTATTATTAAAGATAAACTTGAAGAAATATATAAACTTGTTCAAGCAGGCTCATATAACGATATGATTACTTTTAATATGTCTTTATACGATTTTTATAAACAAGGACTTATTACAAAAGAAACGGCTCTTGATAATTCAGATAACCCGAATGAACTGATGCACCTAATGCGAGGTGTTTATACGGGAAGCGGGCAAATGGAATACTAGTATGAAAGAACAATTTGTTACGGACGTTATTAATTTAAAATCTTACAATATCAGCGAGGCCGATAAAATTATCGTCATGTATTCCAAAGATAAAGGACTTATTAAAGGTATTGCTAAAGGAATAAAAAAAACAACAAGTAAACTCGGCGGAAGAATGGATATGCTTGTTGCCAATAAATTAATGCTTAACAAAGGCAGAAACCTTGATACAATTTGTCAGGCTGAAGCTTTAAATACTTTCTTTAACTTAAGAAATGATATGAATAAACTTTTTTATTCCATGTATTGCGCCGAAATTGTCGCCAATTTCGGAATAGAAAATGACCCGAACAGTGAAGAAATTTATAATTTATTTTATACATTTTTAGAGCAGATTTCTTTATCTCAAACAAAAATTCAGATAATGCTCACGGTTTTAAAATTTCAGCTTAAAATTATGGATATAACGGGATATTCGCTTGAACTAAACGAATGCGTTAAATGCGGCTGCAATTTAAATGAAAATGAAGAAATTTATTTTTCCATAGAACAAGGCGGCATTTTCTGCAGGCAATGTGCAAAAGAAATAGTTAAAAAAATAAAAATTCCGTTTAAAATAAAAGAATTTTTAAATACATTACTAAAAGAAGATTTTAATGTTCATACAAGGTATGAAGAACTTACAACCGAAAAAATCTGCGATATATGTATTAATCTTTTAAAAGATTATATTCAATACTATTCGCCTAAAAGATTTAAGACAGTGCAAATACTTGAAAGTATAAGGTAATTATGGATTTATCACAATATATAGAACACACTCTTTTAAAACAGGATGCAACAAAAGAAGAATTAATAAAACTGTTTGATGAGGCTAAAAAATACCATTTTAAAGGTGTTTGTGTAAACAGTTCCAATGTGGAATTTGCAAAAGAATATCTTGAAAACAGCGGAATTAAAATAGTAAGTGTAGTAGGATTTCCTTTAGGCGCATGCCTGAGTGAAGTTAAAGCATTTGAGGCTCAAAAAGCAATAGAACTTGGTGCTGATGAAATAGATATGGTTATATCCGTTCAATCAATAAAAGATAAAGATTTCGGCTATACTCTAAAAGATGTTCAAACCGTAAAACAAGCTTGCAGAGATATTCCTCTAAAGGTTATTATAGAAACCGATTTACTTACAAAAGATGAAATAGAAAAAGCCTGCAAAATAATAAAACTATCGGGTGCTGACTATGCAAAAACTTCAACGGGATTTGTTAAAAACGGAGCGGGCGCAAAAGTTGAAGATATAAAATTAATGCACGAAATTTTAAAGGATTCTGATGTTAAGATAAAAGCCTCAGGCGGGATAAAAACATATGAAAAAGCAGTTGAACTTATTAATGCGGGAGCATCAAGACTTGGTACAAGTTCAGGGGTGCAATTGGTCGAAAATTCTAATAACCTATAAACGGTTTTACACTTAAATCCTTTTTAGGAGCAAGTAATTTTGACTTTCTTATCTGCCTTAAATTAAATAACTCAATTTTCTTATATTTACCTGCTCTTTTCATTGCAAAATAAATAACGGAAAGGTTTAACGCAACAAAAATACACTCAGCTATTGTTCTTTTAGTTCTTTTTATAAGTTCATCATTACTGTTATTTTTATTAAAAATAATTGATTTTTTTTGTTCAAGAATATTGGAACAAAAAGCAAGATTATTACAACCGTTATTTATAGTGTTGATTTGCATAAGAGACCTGTTATTTTTGTTTCGATACTTTTAAACCCGATTTTTCAATATTAGGTGTATTTATTTCAAATAAATGAATTCTGCCCGGCCCAAGATCGGTAATAATTTGACCGTCAGAAACCTGAAATTCGCTTTTATCACCATATGACATAAATAAATTATTTAATTTTTGGTCAGCACTCAAGCCGGGGATATTAATAATACCTGATTGTCTTGCGTTAACATCTCTGTTTGCTATAACAAGCAAAGTCTTACCGTTCAAATGTCTTGCAAATGCAATGATTTGATCATTTCCGTTTTTATCAACGGTTAAAGGAATGAAAGAACCTTTTGTTAAAATTTTATGATATTTTTCATTATTTCTTACATCGAGTGTATTTTTCATGAAAACACCGCATTCGGGGTGGTTCCCGATTAAAGGTCTTGAGAAATTAAATATATCGGGTTTTCCTTTATGAACATCACAATTATTAGTATCCGTATCAGTTTCATTATCTTGTCCATCTTGGAAGTCATATATATAATCATCACCTGATTGATATCCGTCAAAGTAATAAGGATTTAACATCGGTAATGTTGCTTGAAGACCTGAAACAAGGTTTGTAAAAGTAACACCGCCATGGTTCATTATTGAAATATCATCGTGAGTGCCGAATGAGCCGATTAAAGATTTGCCCGAATTTAAGTTTTGGGACATATTTAAGTTTTCATTAACATAATCATATAATTCATGAGCACTTGTCCATTCATTAAAGATATGATATTGGCCATAGTAGCTGTCAAATCCTGCTCTTAGTGAATCTTCGGGTCTGTCATAATCCATATTTAATTGAGGAGATGCATCTTCATAAGTATAACTTTCTGCAAGCCAAGCAAATTCGGGGTCTAATTTTCTTGAATAAGTTATTAAGTTATCCCAGAATTCCGTCGGTTTAGTTCTTGCAACATCGCTTCTTATACCGTCAACACCTAATTCAACGCACATATCAACGAAGTCTTTGTGCATTTTAAATAATTCATGATTTAATTCTCTTTTAGTTTCGTCCTGCCAAGGATTAAACATTCTGATATCATCCCAGCCGCCGGGGGTCTTAGGAGTACCGTCTTTTTCAACTGCCATTAACTCGGGTCTTGCCAAATATAAATCATAAGATGCGCAGCTTGGTAAATCAAGCATTACACTAATACCTCTTTTATGGCATTCGTTTATAAAGTTTTTAAATTCTTCTTTTACTGTTCTCGGGTCATTTTTATCGTCTAAAGCAGGGTCTATCTGTAAAAAGTCCTTTGGCGCATAAACAGAACCTGCTGTTCCTTTCGCATTCATTTTACCCGGAGGATTTACAGGCAGTACATGCAGTGTATTTACACCTAAATTCTTTAATTCATCCAGCCTTTCAACCGCATTATTAAAGTTTCCTCTGATATCACCGTCTCTTAAAAGCTGATTGCCCGTTTTATCCTTTGCACCAAAACTTCTCATAATTATACCCATTATAACGGCATCATTATTCTGAAATTTTGTTCTTAAATTATTTTTGTATTCCTGAACTCCGTTATTATTTGCCTGATTAATTCCTGCAGCTGCATTTACACCTTGACTGTGAAGAAATTTTTCAAGAACATTTGTTCCTTTTGGTTCTGCTTCTTTTTGAACATTAACAGCCGAAGCAACACAATTGACCTGTTGTACCTGATTTGGCAGGGGTTGTGCAATTTTATTCAGATATAATTTTAAATAGTTAGCCATTTTGTTTGTTCTTTTCCAATTCTTTTTCTATTTTACTTTTTCTTCCTATAAAAAGCCCTGCAATAAGTGTAATACCAAGAATTACTGCCATTGCAATACCGAAGGTTTTAAGCCATTTTCTTGAATTATACATTTTTTCGGCTGTTTCTTTCACAAGGTCTTTTACCGGTTTACCGATAAGATTACTTCTTTCAACAGCATTTGCGTTCTCTGTTCCTGTTGCATTAAAAGATATCCTGTTTGACAGTTCGGGGGTGATTGTATTTTTCCAATCCCAAACTTTAGTCTTTAAATCTTTTAAATAAGCATTAAAGCCTTTAAGTCCTTCTTTTCCGCCTTGAGGTTTTGTTAAAAGAATTACATCATCTGCTTTATCAAATAAAACCTCTGATATTATACGATATTCATCTGCCGTAATATTAAATTTAGAAGTTGTGAATTTTTCAACATAATCTGTAGGAGTAGCCTCCATAAGCATTTTTTTAATAATTTCTGACAATCTGTTTACTGTTTCTGTATCTACTTCCGTATCTGCTTTTAGATTTTTAATTTTCCTGAATGCCATTCTGATTTTATCGTCAAGTTGTGCTTTATTAGCCGGATTTAATATATCTATTGTTTGAATTAATCTGTACAATGATGATTTAGTACCTAAAGCTCTTTCTGCCGCCATTAAGTTAACAGTGTTTTCAACAGTGCCTCTTTTTGAAGCATATAATGCTTGTTTTATTGCGTGAATAGTATTATAACCAAATTTCTTTTCTTCTTCTTCTATTAATGGAGTTTCTTTTAGAAGTTTCAAAGCTCCTTTAATATCATCTGCATTTACTTTGTTTTTAAATTCTTCTATTAATTTAGCAGCAGTTTCTTTAGCTATTTTGTTATTTTCACAGAACTTACTGATTAAATCAGAAGCATTATCAATTCCACTTTCGCCTATTTCTTTAAAAATATTTTCGGATAATGCTTTGAAATCGTCGCCTTTTATATTTTTAACAGCATCTCTGCCGATAGTTCTCATATTTTTTTCAACTGTAGCAAGAAAATCTTTTCCTGCTTTTGATTCATAATCATCCATAAGGTTAAGTAAATCCTTCAATAAAGAGTCTACCGTATTTTTACCTTTAGAATCAGATAATTTCTGAAGTTTTTCGAAGAAGATTTGCATATTGCCGTTTTGTAATTCCATAAGATCTTTTTCGCTGAATTTTAAAGTCTTAAAGAGTTTTTTACAAGTTCTGCCCCACTGATTAGCTATATAAGTACCTGCTTTATCACCAACTCTGGCATTAATATATTCGTCAACAACTATTTTTTTGGATTCAAAATCTTTTAATATTTTATTTAAAGATTTAATTTTTGATGAAATATCTTCTAAAGTTACTGCTTTAGGTTCAAATTTTCCTGCTAATCTGCTTTGTATTTCTCTTAATTTTTGTTGTTTTTGAGGTCTGTTTAAACGTTGAGAATTAGAAAGCAACGTAACTAACCTGCTTGCAGCTTCATTAGATTTTCCTGTTGCCAATAAATCAGTAATATATTCTTTTTCCATATTTGAGAATGAAGAAATAAAGTTATCAGGAACAACATCTTTTAACATATCCGATAAAGAATTAATATCTACTGGAACTTTTGTTTGAGCTTTTTTAGTTAAATTTTTTAATATGTCTTTAACGGTTCTTGATAAATCAGCGGAATTAGCATCGGGTAAAAGTCCGTTTGCTATTTTATCAAGCATTACTTCATTTACTTCATTTCCTGCATTTTGTTTAAGATATTTCATTAAAGCTTTTTCTTTTGATGTGGTACGGAATTTATTTATTAATGTACTGAATGTTCCTGATAATTTACCTTCTTGAATAGCTTTTTGTGTTGATTTAAGGGCGGATTTTTCAAATGCTTCATTAATAGGTGTTTCAAGTGCATTACAAGCTAAAGCGCTCATAACTGGGCTTGCAAATCCTGCAGACAGCATCCATAAAGTATTACCTTGTATTGCTGTTTTCTTTGCTCTTTGCTTAATAAAATTATCACGGTCGGGAAGATTTTCGCTAACTTTAAGTTTTTTGCCTATTCTGTCTAAATCTTCTCTTGAATATAAATCGGTTAAATCGTACTGCGGGTCAAGGAAGAGATTCTTTTTACGACCTTGAGAATCTATATATTTTTGATGAATATCAACACCTGTTCTTGCTTTAATCGGTGCCTGAAGTGCTATTTTCGGCCATAAAGCCATTGAACCCAAGAATGTTCCCATTCCGACAAATTCCATTGACTTGCTCAATTTAAGCGGATTTTTCACGAATAAATAAGAGGCTATTGCAAGCGATCCGAGTTTTAAAGCTATATCATTTATTCTGCCGAGTTCATGGTCGTTTGATTGTCCGTTTGCCGCACGGCCTATATTTACTATATCTTTTTTAATATCTTTTACATATTCTATCGGAGAACCGAAAATTCTTGAAGGAAGTAATCTGCCTTTATCCTCCAAGGGTTTAATTTTTCCTTTCGTATCTATTGTATATGTATGTTTATAAACAGGCGAAGGATTATATATTTTTTGATTAGAACTATATGTTTCAAGTAAATTTGTCATATTAACATACTACCTTTTCTTTAGTTTCATCAATTAATGATACTGCTGCCTGATTTTTTGACCCCTTATCTTTATTAAAGTCAAAAAGTGTTTTAAAATTGCCTAATAAAGTTACACCAATTGCAGCACCTAACAAAATTCTTCCTGCTATTTTACAATTTTTGCTGCTATTATTGACGAAGGACTTGCAGCTTTCAATAAATCTTTTTGAGAATAACTTAACAAATTGTAACGGATTTCTAATGCCATAATCCAATTTTAACTTTTCGGGGATTAAAGAAATTCTTTCAAAAGGTTCTTGCATTGCAACACCCACACCAACAGCAGCCCATAAATATGATGCTAATGTTGAGAATAATTTTGTTTGTATTATTTTTTCTCTTATTTTTGGTTTTACTTTTTGGTCAGAGGATGTTAAATCGCCGGTATCAAGGTGCATTTTTTTAGCAACTTTGTCATAATAAGCATTTCTGTCGTCTCCATAGTTTTTATTATCATAAAATAAATCCCATCTCGGAAATTCAACACTTTCATATGCTTTATGATATTCGTATTTTACTAAGTTTTTATTATTACCGTCTTCGGGCAATTCGTTTATTTTTTGTTTAAACGGAAGATTTACATCAATTCCGTGTTTCCATTTTACGGGGAGTTCAATTAATTTCTTTGAGAAAGTCTTGGCAAGACCGTAAAATAATACTCCTAATGCCATTTTTTGCCCATGTTTTAATGATTTTGTAAATGCTTCTGTTTTAAAATACTTTGAGGCATAATTAAATACAGCTATTAACATTGCACTGCCGGTTAAATAAGGTACTGTTCCCATGGTTAAGAATTCATAAAAATTAGCATTTTTACTGCCTTTTAATCCTTTTTTAGGGTAAACGGTAAATGCTTTTGCCAATTTATCTGCTTGGATTTTTGCACCCGTTAATAAAGGATGTTTTTTTCTTTCCTCTACCATTAAATATGCATTATTTACAAATGTTTTTTCTTTTTTGTCCTCTGTATCCTTTTTTTTAGCAAAAGAAACCGAATTTGCAAATTGATTATTATTTTGTATTCCTAACTGATAAACCATTTTACCTCACATATATATGCCGGTTATTATAAACATGCTAAATATTTATTATTGCTACATTTCTGACCATTTTGATAAAATTTTTACAAAATTTTACATTACGTAGTTTAAGAAAAATTCTTGCTAAAAGTCAACTAAAATTATACAATATTTTTTGTAGATAACTACTTAGTAATAAATTTTCCGAAAAACTTTTATTCCTATCGCAATTATTTACAAATATTACCAAACTAAGGAGAAAACCAACATGTACGAAGACGAAAAACTCATTTGCGAAGATTGC
This sequence comes from Candidatus Gastranaerophilales bacterium, assembly GCA_947625305.1. Lineage (GTDB taxonomy): Bacteria > Cyanobacteriota > Vampirovibrionia > Gastranaerophilales > Gastranaerophilaceae > Avigastranaerophilus. Next base: position 28,457 of record CANQNW010000016.1, read on the forward strand.
GGAAGTGAATTTGTATTTACTGCCGGGGAGCAAGAATTCTATGCGCAAAGAGGTCTTGTTAACAAACCAAAACGTTGCCCTGAATGCAGAAAAAACAGAAGACAAAAGAACAGAAAAAAAATGTATGAAGTTACCTGTTCTAAATGCGGATGTCAAACAAAAGTTCCTTTTAAACCGATTGAAGGTAAGGAAGTTTACTGTAAAGACTGTTATAATGCGATAAAAGAAGCCGCAGCAAACTCGGAAGCTAATTAATTTTTTATAAATTAATAAAAAAAAGAGATGATTTTTTATCATCTCTTTTTTTGTAATATTTCATTAATATTTTAATTGTGGTTTAATTATTTTATAAATCTTAATCGGAGTAATTATGAAATCATTAAATATAGGAATAATAGGTTTTGGCACGGTAGGATGCGGTGTTTTTGAAACATTAAAATCATTTAAAGATATTTCAATAAAAAAAATCGCAGTAAAAAATATTAATAAAAAAAGGAATATTGAAAATTTTGATAATTCTTTATTAACTGATAACCCTTATGAAATCGTTAACAATCCTGATATAGATGTAGTTATTGAAGTTGCAGGCGGGGTTAATCCCATATTTGATATATTAAAAACCGCTATAAATAACGGTAAACATATAATTACAGCTAATAAAGAACTGTTAGCGAAACACGGAAACGAACTGTTTTCAATGGCAAGAGAAAAAAGTACGGTAATCTTGTATGAAGCGGCAGTCGCAGGCGGTATTCCGATTATAATGCCGATAAAAACCATTTTATGTGCTAATAAAATTACAAAAATAGCCGCAATATTAAACGGAACAACAAATTATATCTTAACAAAAATGGCAGAGCAGGAATTATCTTATGAAACAGCGCTAAAGCAGGCGCAGGAACTGGGCTATGCCGAAACAGATCCTACGGGCGATGTCGAAGGTTTTGATGCCGCTTATAAAATCTCTATCTTATCAACCATTTCTTTTAACAAAAGAGTTGATATAAATAAAATTTATCGTGAGGGAATAACAAAAATAACCTCGCAGGATATTAAATCGGCAAAAGAATTAGGCTACAGAATAAAACTTATCGCTATGGGCAGAGTGTTAGACGAAGGCAAAATTGATGTAAGAGTTCATCCTATGCTTGTTGCAAAAAAACATCTGCTTGCGAAAGTAAACAATGCAACAAATTCTATAATGCTGTCAGGGTATCCTGTCGGTGATTTGGTATTTACAGGGGCAGGGGCAGGCGCTGAACCTACTTCAAGTTCCGTTGTCGGAGATTTGCTTGTTTTAGCCTCAGAACTTGAAATTACAAATTCTCCGCTCCCGCAATCAATTTGTACTCACAATGAAACAGCAGAACAAATTGATATCGGTGATACCTATAACGACTATTATATTTCAATCACAACAAGCAATAACCCCGGAACTATCGGTATTATAGGTACAATTTGCGGAAAAAATAACATTAACATTTCAACAATTATGCAAAAAGGCATTAACAAAGATAACACCGCTGAAATTGTCGTTTTAACGGAAACAAGTAAAGAATCGGATGTTCAAAACGCATTAAAAGAATTAATTCAATCTGAAAGTATAAAAAATATAAACAACCTGTTAAGGGTAATGAATTAGGAGGCTTTTATGAAAAAAAATCATTATCAGGGATTAATAAATAAATATAGAGAATATCTTCCCGTATCGGATTCAACCCCGATAATTACTTTAAATGAAGGGAATACTCCTTTAATAAAAGCCGATAATTTAGCAAAAAAAATAGGTTTAAAAGGTAATGTTTATTTAAAATATGAAGGAGCAAATCCTACGGGCAGTTTTAAAGACAGAGGCATGACAATGGCTGTTACAAAAGCCGTTGAAGATGGTTCTAAAGCTATTATTTGCGCCTCAACAGGCAACACAAGCGCCGCTGCTGCAGCTTACGGCGCAAAAGCAGGTGTCAGAGTTTTTGTTTTAATTCCTGACGGTTATATTGCGCTTGGAAAACTTTCTCAAGCAATGATGTACGGCGCTGAGATTATTGCTATTCAAGGCAATTTTGATGAAGCGCTTGAAATGGTTATTGAAATCTCCAAAAATTCGCCCATTACATTAGTAAATTCGGTAAACCCTTACAGAATTGAAGGTCAAAAAACAGGTGCTTTTGAAATTATAGAAGCTTTGGGTGATGCTCCTGATTATCATTTTATACCCGTAGGTAATGCAGGTAACATAACTGCCTACTTTAAAGGTTATGAAGAATTCTTTAATCTTCAAAAATGTACACAGCTTCCAAAAATGATGGGATATGAAGCAGAAGGTGCTGCCGCAATAGTTAGAGGTGAAAGAATTTTGCATCCTGAAACCATTGCAACGGCAATAAGAATAGGAAATCCTGCAAGCTGGAAACAGGCTGAAAGAGCAAGAGATTTATCAAATGGCAGAATTGACTGTGTAACGGATGAAGAAATTATTGAAGCATATAAACTTATGGCATCAACGGAGGGCATTTTAGCCGAACCGGGAAGTGCTGCTTCCGTTGCCGGCTTAATTAAAGCTAATAAAATGGGACTTATTAAAAAGGATTCAACATCTGTTTGTATTTTAACGGGTAACGGCTTAAAGGATCCTGATAGCGCAATAAAATACGCAGGCGCTCAAGTTAAAAGAACCAAAGCGGATTTACATGAAATTCTTAATATAATTAACTTATAATAAATCCACATCCGATGTATTTAACGGCACACCCATTAACTTTTCAAGATTTGCGGCAGATACATGGTAATTTAACAGTGTATTATAATAATCAAGCTGGGAATTTCTGTAGGTTGTTTCCGCATCTTTAAGTTCTATTGCATCACCCAGACCAACCTTATATCTGCCTGAGGCTTGGTCATACTGCTCTTTTGCCTGATCCATTGATAGTTTTGCTACTGCTATACTTTCTTGAGCGGTTGTCATATTCAAATATGCCTGTTTAACCTCAAAATATATGGTTTGTTTTGTATTTTCATAATCCGCAAGGTCTTTTTTGTATGTAGCTTTTGCCTCATCAACCTGCTTTTTCAACTGCAGTAAATTAACCGTTTGATAGTTTAACTGCGCTCCGAATTGATACCCGTAATCGGTATCCATTCTTTTTCCGCCTCTTGAATAAGACGCAAACCCTGATAAATTAGGGGTAAATGCCCTTCTTGATGCTCGAACCAAAAGTTCAGATGCATCCGCTTTCTTTTTTGCCGCCAATAACTCGGGGCTTGTATCATATGCAGTATTTACGGCATCCTCTGCATTTATGTCATAAGCTTTTGTTGTTAAGTTATCAGTTACATCATAATCGGAATAATCAGGCATGCCCATTGCGTTGCTTAATTGTACATATGCGATCTTCAATGTATTTTTTGCCTGAAGCAGATTTAATTTAGCCCTTCCCAAATTATGTTCCGCAGTTAGTACATCTATTTTTGCTTTTGTACCGATATCATAATATGCTTTTGCCTGTTCTAAGTGAAGTGTATAATCATTTACGGTATCTTCATATACTTTTACCTGCTGTTGAGCAAAAAGCAAATTGTAATAAGCCTGTTTTACGGTAAATACGACGGTATTAATCGCTGTTTCAAGATTATATTTTGCGGATTCATAGGTTCTTTTTGCTAAATCCGCCTGAGCCTTTGTTTTTCCGAAATCAAACAACAACATGTTGCCTGATACTGTCGGAGTATAGAACATATCATACACTTGAGTGGGAAATGCAAAGTTTGATACCTGCATATCATTTCTTGAATAGCTTACTCCTGCCGAAAAAGTCGGGAAATAATTTGCCCAAGCCTGCGCTATTTTACTTTTATATATCTCCGCATTACTCATTGCAGACTTAATTGCAGGATGATGTTCAAGCGCAAGTTTAACGCAATCATTAACTTCTATAATTTTATTTGTTTCAATACTGCCCTGATAAGCCGTATCTGTTAATACTTTTTCCGAATTTCCTTCAGAAACTGCCGGAATTTCTTTTAATTCAGTTTGTTTTTTCTTTTCCTGTTTTTTTTGTTTTTTAGCGAGTTTAGCTTTTTTCTTTTGTTCTTTTTGAACTTTTTCTATTGTTTTTATTTCTTCAATATCAGGCTTTTCTGCGTTTAATTCTTCAGCCTGTTCATTCTTTGTTTTTTTGTTTCTTACAAAGATATTCTTTAAAGACTTTTTACTTTTGGTTTTCTTTATCTCAACTGCATTTTGAGTTTGCTCCGTTGTTATTCTTGAAGGAAGTTCATTTATTATCTGAGGAATAATAATCTCATCCCTTATGGCATTTTCATCCTCCGCAAAAACAGGACTTGCCAATACTAATAATATAAATAACAATAATTTTTTATTCATTTTTCCCACTCTACTCTTAAAACTAATTATTTTCAGCTTTTTCTTTTTTCCTCTTTTCAAGATTTTCAACTAATGATTGAACAAGAACATAGAAAACAGGTGTTAAAATAGTACCTATGGTAGCAGCTGCCGTCATACCGCCGAATACCGTAGAACCGACTGAAATTCTGCTCTGAGCGCCTGCACCGGTTGCAAATACCATCGGTAATACACCAAAGACAAATGCTAATGCAGTCATCATAATAGCTCTAAATCTTATTCTTGCAGCCTCTATTGCCGCCTCTTCTATGCTTAAACCTTTATTTTCATGTAAATCCTTTGCAAATTCAACAATTAAGATTGATTGTTTTGCCGCAATACCGATTAGGGCTATCATACCAACCTGCGAATATAAGTCAAACGATTGACCCAGCATCATCTGGAATATTAAAGCACCTAATGCCGCAACTGGAGCGATTAATAATACCGCAACAGGGATTGACCAGCTTTCGTACAATGCAACAAGGAACAAATATACGAAGGTTAAAGCAAGAGCAATTACTATACCTGTCTGCCCCGAGGATTCTCTTTCCTGAAGTGATGTACCTGACCAGTCATAGCCGACATCATGAGGCAGTGTTTTAACGGCAACATTTTCCATTGCCTTCATTGCCTCGCCTGAACTTTTCCCTGAAGCAGGCTGGCCTGAGAATTGTACACTTCTATACTGGTTAAACCTTGTAATGGAAGCTGCCCCAACTCTCTGCTCCAAGCTTATCATCGTCATTAAAGGAACCATTTGACCGTTCATATTTTTTACATATATCTTTTCCAAATCGGTTGCTTTATTTCTGAAATCATCTTCTGCCTGTAATTGAACCCTGAATACACGGCCTAATTTATTGAAGTCATTAACATAATATGAACCTAAAGTTGAAGCCATTGTTGAATATAACTCCTGTATATTAACATTTTGCGCTAAAACTTTATCGTAATCAATATTTAATCTGTACTGAGGAACATTTGCCTGATATGTAGTATAAACACTGCTTAACGAAGGGTCTGTATTTGCCGCCATTGTTAATTGACCTGCAAATTTTTCAATATCCTGCAGAGAATGTTCGCCTTTTGAAAGCATTTGGAACTCAAATCCGCCCAGCATACTCATACCTGATATTGCAGGCGGTGAAAAGGCTGCTATTGATGCCTCATTTATTGTTGCTATTCTTGCTCTCAATTCTTTTAATATTCCGTTATGGGATAAGTCGGTATTTTTGCCTTGAATTTTTCTTATTACCCAAGTCCAAGGATATACTTTTCTTTCTCCCCATTCTTTAAGCGGAATTACACAAAATGCCTGGTTTGTAGGGCCAATACCCGCAAAAGTAATAATTCTTTCAGGCACAACTCCGTCTATCTGCTTTACTTCGTCGGTAAGTTTTAGTAAAACTTCCTGTGTTTTATTTAAAGCTGAACCCGGCGGTAATACTATTTGCGCCATTAATACAGCTTGGTCTTCATCAGGGATAAATCCTGTCGGGATAACTTTGAACAAAAATCCCATTAACAGTATAAATCCCGCATACAAGCAAAGGGTTAATTTTTTATTATAAACAAACTTTTTAACAACACCTAAATACCAGTGCGTTACTTTATCAAATCTTTCATCAAAAGCCGTAAAGACCTTTTTAATAAATGCCGTAAATGCGTTAGACGGCTTTCTGTTAGGATCTTCGGGTCTTAAAATTATAGAACACATTGCAGGCGACAAGGTCAAAGCGCATATTGCGGATAATGCAATAGATACCGCAATACATACGGCGAATTGCCTGTACATTAAGCCCGATAATCCCGATATAAATGAAACGGGGACAAATACGGCCATCAAAACCATAGCCATTGCGACCAAAGCTCCGCCTACTTCCTGCATTGTGGCTTGAGTTGCCTCTATAGGAGTTTTTCCTTCTTCTAAGTGTCTTTTTACGTTTTCAATTACAACGATAGCATCATCAACTACTACCGCAACCGCCAGCACCATCGCAAACAACGTCAACAGGTTTATTGACATTCCAAACACAGGCAAGGCGGCAAATGTACCTATCAAAGAAACGGGTATTGTTACGCAAGGAACTAACGTCGCTCTCCAATCTCCCAAAAATACAAATATTACTAAAATTACGATTAACGAGGTCATTAAAATCGTAAATACAACTTCCTTCATTGATTCACGAATGAACTTTGAATCATCGTGCATCATTTTTATTTCCAAGGATTCAGGGAGTGTCTTATTAATTTCTGCAACTTTTTTATTAACAAGATTTACGATATTAATTGTATTAGCACCCGGCAGAGGTACAACCTGAATAACCGCAACAGGCTTACCGCCGATTAGACCCAGCTTATCATAGCTGTATGCACCGAGTTCTACTCTTGCTATATCTTTTATTCTGATACTTGAGCCGTCCCTGTTTGCTCTTACAATAATATTTTCAAATTCTTCAGGCTCTATTAATCTGCCCTTCGTCATTAAAGTCATTCTTAAAGTTTGATTGGATTTACTCGGCAAAGCGCCCAATGCGCCTGATGAGACCTGAACATTCTGAGTTTGAATTGCCGCTTGAACTTCACTTACCGATACATTTAAGTTAGCCATTTTTTGGGGGTCTAACCAAATTCTCATACTGTAATCGCCTGCGCCGAATACATTTACATCTCCGACACCATCCAAACGTTTAATTTCATCTTTAATATAAATCGTTCCGTAGTTAGTTAAATCCAGCTGGCTCCAAGAACCATCGTTAGAAACCAAGTCTAAAATACAGGCACCTGCACCTGCTACCCTATTTGTAGCAGTAACACCCAGCCTTTTTACATCCTCGGGCAGCAGCGGTTCTACCTGCTGGAGCCTGTTTTGCACGTTTACAAGGTTAATATCTTTATTAGTTCCGACTTTGAAATATATACTAAGCTGATATGATTCATCATAACAGGTTGATGACATATACAGCATATTTTCAACACCGTTTACCTGAGATTCTATTAATGATGCAACCGAAGATTCAATAACTTCCGCACTTGCACCGGGATATGATGCGGAAACTACTACCTGAGGCGGTGTAATGTTCGGATATTTTTCTAATTGCAATCCAAACATTGATACTATACCTATCAAAGTTATAAAAATCGATATAACCATAGCAAATCTTGGCTTGGTTATAAAGAAATATAAATTATTTTTCTTTTTATTATCTTCCATTTTCTTTTCCCGTTATTTTGTTTGTGTTTGAGCTTGTGTTTCTTCTTCTAAAGGCTTAGCATTAACTTTTTGCCCCGGCATACGAATATTTTGTATACCTTTTGCTACTATTACATCATCTTGGGTTAAACCTTCTTCCACTACCCAATTTTTATTTATTTCATCAGATACTTTAATATCTTTTCTGACTGTTTTACCGTCATTATCTATACCCCATACATAGTAGCCCTGAGCATCATTTAATGCACAACTTTGAGGTACAAGCATTACAGTTCTCGGTTCATTTGATTTAACAATAACTTTTACAAAATCCCCGGGGACTAACAGTTCATCAGCATTTTCAAAGGTTGCTCTTAAACTTATCGTACCTGTTGTTTCATCTACTTCGTTATCAACAAATTCTATTTTCCCCGTTTCATTGTAAATACTTCCATCCGCAAGCTGAATGGTTACATTCATATTGCTAAAATCAGCCGAGGAATCAATTTTTCTGAATTTTAAAAATTCTGCGCTTTTTAAATTAAAATATACATAAATAGGGCTGACACTTACTATTCTTGCTAACGGCCCGGATTGAGTATTAACCAGATTGCCTTCCGTAATTATTATTTTACCTATTTTCCCGTCAATAGGAGATGTTACTTTTGTATAACTCAAATTTAGCTTAGCATCCGCTAACTGCGCTCTTGCCGCATCCAGTGCCGCGCGGGTTCTGTCACGGGTTGCCAATGCCTCATCATAGTATGATTTACTTACATAATCTTTTTTTACAAGTTCTTTTGCCCTTGTAAGCTCCTTTTCCGCATTTGTATATGATGCCTGACTTTGTCTTACATTTGCTGCAGCATTATTAACAGCTATTTGATATTGATCGGGTTCAATTAAAAATAATGTTTGACCTTTTTTTATTTTTGCACCTTCATCAAAAAATCTTTTTTGGAGCCAGCCGTTTATCCTTGCAACTACATCAACAGAGTATTTTGCATCAATTCTTCCTGCCGATTCCGATTCCGAATAAATTTCTTGTACAACAGGTTTCATTGTTTGTACTTCTTTTGGGGCATTCATAGCCCTTTGCTGCATATATCCTGCCACCATTCCTGATAATTGGTGCCATAATATAGGTGCAATTATTATTACCACAAGCCATAATATCCATCTGTGTTTTTTATCTTTTAAGTATCCCATTGTATTTCCTCTTATATTATCTTTAAATTATCTCTAAATATACTTACAGCTTTTATTAGTGCCTCTGTTTTTTCTTCCCCTAAGCTGTCCAGGGCTCTATATTCTATTTCTTTTGCCTTTTCTACAATTTTATAGACATATTTTTTCCCTTCAGGGGTAAGTTTTATAACTTTATTTCGTTTATCTTTGTCGGACTCAACCAAAGGCTCTATTATATTTTGTTTAATTAAACTTTTTATTATTGCATTAACTGTTTGTTTAGGTAAATAAGTTAATTGGGTTATTGTGGATTGTGTACAATCAGGCACATCCAGAATTATAGCCAGAACCTTTAATCCCGCATAAGTTAATCCGCAGGATTTTGCATATTCATTATAAATCCCCGATATTTCTACGTGGAACTGGAATAGTTGTTCAGATTGTTGTTTTAGTTTCAGCTTATCCATCAATTTCCCTAATTAAAATTTAAGTCCCATTACGGACTATTGTATATCCATGAAAATACATTGTCAAATAAGTTATAAATATTTATTTATGAAGTTTTTTCCTTAATTTTAAGTGTTTTTCCAATTCGCCTTTAAATGATTCTTCGTCTTGAGTCGCAACAGAATTTATTTCGTATTCAAAATCCAAATCTTTATCACTGATATATAACGTCGGAAAATGATTAATACGATATTTCTCAACCAGCTCTTTATTTTCAGGATAATCACAATTTACGACGGAAAAAGTAAAATTTTTATTTAACTTTCTAGAAACTTCGCCGAAAATAGGCATAAATCTTCTGCAATATCCGCACCAATCTACATAAAACATTGCAACAACAGGTTTTTCAATTTGGTTTAAATCAAAACCTCTTACTATTGATTCATTAGGGATTTCTATCGGTGCCTGAAGATTAGTCTGAGGTTCATAAGATTTATTATGATTAAAAATTAAATGAAAAAATATCCCCAGTCCGATTACTGCAACAATAAAAAGACCTATAAAAAACTTTTTCTTCATAATTTTGCTCCTTTCGGTACTACAGTTATTCCGCCTTGCGATACAAGAAAACCTCTTGCCTTATCTTCATCAGGGTTTATACCTATTTTTGTATAAGGCGGAATATCTACATTTTTATCAATTATCGCTTTCCTAATTTCGGAATATCTTCCGACATTTACATTCTCCATTAAGATAGAATCCGTTACATTTGAAAAACTGTTAATTCTTACCTGCGGAGATAATACACATCTTGAAATGCTCCCGCCTGAAATTATACATCCCTCTGATACAAGTGAATTTGTTGCCATACCTACTCTGTCGCCTTCTTCCCAAAGGAATTTTGCAGGCGGTAAATTATAATTGTATGTTCTTAAAGGCCAATCTGTAGAATATAAATTTAATTCGGGTTCATAACTTAATAAATCCATATTTGCCTGCCAGTAGCTGTCTATGCTTCCTACATCCCGCCAGTAACCTCTTTCTGAATCCGTCATGCCCGTATATTCGTTTTGAGAAAAGTCATATACAAAAATTCTTTTGCCTTCTTTTAACATTTTAGGAATTATGTTTTTCCCGAAATCATGATTAGAATCAGGGTTTTTTGCATCTTCAATTACTTCTTCTGTTAGGTCAACGGTTTCAAAGATATAGTTTCCCATAGAAGCTAAGCACATATCGGGTCTATTTGGCATTGGTTTAGGCGGAGTTTGAGGTTTTTCCTGAAATCCCGTTAATCGCCATTCATCATCTACTTCTATTATGCCAAATTCGCTTGCTTCTGATATCGGAATAGGTATTGCAGATATTGTTAATTGTGCATTTTGTTTTTTATGAAATCTCATCATTTGAGAGACGTCCATTCTGTAGATATGGTCACCGCCAAAAACACAAACGTGTTTGGGGTTTTCGTCTTTAATATGAGTTAAATTCTGATAAACGGCATCGGCAGTTCCTCTGTACCAGCTTCCGTCCGTACGCATTTGAGCAGGCACTAAATCTATATACTGACCTAATATAGGAGATACGGGCCAGCTTCTTGCTATATGCTGATTTAGAGAATCCGATTTATATTGAGTAAGTATTTTAATTTTATAAAAACCCGAGTTAATGAAATTGTTAATAACAAAATCAATAATTCTGTACCTTCCGCCGAACGGTACAGCAGGTTTTGCTCTGTCACGAGTAAGGGGATAAAGTCTTTTACCTTCTCCTCCTGCTAATATCATAACAAGTGCCGTATCAAGAGCCAAAATTTACCTCCTTAATCATCATTTAAGCTTAACACTGCCATAAAAGCCTCCTGCGGAACTTCAACTTTTCCGACAGCTTTCATTCGTTTTTTGCCTCGTTTTTGTTTTTCAAGCAGTTTTCTTTTTCTTGAAATATCACCGCCGTAGCATTTATCTAATACACTTTTCCTCAGTGCTTTTATGTTTGTTCTTGCTATTATTCTTCCGCCTATTGCTGCTTGTATTGCCACTTCAAACATTTGACGGGGGATTATATCTTTTAATTTTGTTGTAAGTTTTTGTCCGACATAAAATGCGTTATCCTTATGTACTATAGCACTTAATGCGTCTACGGTTTCACCCGCAAGCAGAATATCCAGTTTGACTAAATCCGATCTTTTATAGTCGCTGAATTCATAGTCCATACTTGCGTAACCTTTTGAACGGGATTTTAACTGGTCGTAAAAATCCGTTATAATTTCACTTAAAGGCATTTCATAATGAAGCGACACTCTTACTTTATCAAGATATGTCATATTGTTAAATATTCCTCTTTTAGACTGTGCAAGCTCCATTAACAGCCCGACATACTCATTTGGAGTAATAATAGTAACTTTTACATAAGGTTCTTCTATATAATCCCTATACTGCGCATCAGGCAGATTTGCAGGATTATCAATCTCTATTACTTCGCCGTTTGTTTTATGAACTCTGTATATTACACTCGGAGCAGTTGTTACGAGTGTTAAATTATACTCTCTTTCAAGCCGTTCCTGAGCAATTTCCATATGGAGCATACCCAAAAAACCGCACCTAAATCCAAACCCAAGAGCAGATGAGGTTTCAGGCTCAAAGGTTATGCTTGAATCATTTAATTTTAATTTTTCCAAAGCTTCTTTTAAATCTTGATACTGGTCGTTATCAACCGGATACATGCCCGAAAACACCATAGGTAATGCTTCTTTATATCCTTCGAGAGGTTCATCGGCACCATTTTCAACATGGGTTATAGTATCACCTACAAACCTTGTAACCTCTTTTATGGAACATCCCATATAACCTACATCTCCTGTTTTTAGTGATTTTACGGGAACTCTATGGGGGTTAAGGTAGCCAAGCTCGGTTATTTCATATTCCTTACCCGTCGCCATAAACTTAATTTTATCGCCGAGTTTTATATCGCCGTCTACTACTTTAAAAAAGCATAA
>CANQNW010000017.1 GCA_947625305.1 Candidatus Gastranaerophilales bacterium
ACAATAAATTGTAAATTAATATTATTTTATTACAATAGTCTGAAGTAAATTAAAATTATAATAATAACAAAAGGTAAAAACAGGGCAAAAATTACAGGACAAGAGAGATATATTATTGTTCTACAATATAATGTAAATATAAATTAATTGATTTACAATTATTTGTATATAACTAAAAGTGTGATAAGTATACTTTCGGCATAGAAATAAATCTAATATTTTATATTAACATTAAGATTAGGGTACGGCATTATTAACCAAAGCGGAAAAAGCAGGTATGATGTTAGTATCCAAGGCAGAGCATGCATTGTTTCACGGCGGTTTTCCCGTGATATATCCTTCTTCATTGTTATTCCTACTTGTGTTTTCATATTATCAAGTTCGTTATTTTCGGAATATTTTATGTATTCAAATGGAACGAGAATTTCATTATTTTCATTAATAACACCGTATTTTTTTCCTTTCCTTGCAATAAAAATATTATTTTCAGCCGATTGAGAAATATATTTCATTACAAGTTTTTCGTTTTCGGATATTTTTTCATTTACATTTATATTTTGCGTGAAAATTTCATCATAAATAAAAGGAATTTTTACATTGCCTTCTTGGTCAATCATTCCCCATTTTTCAGTTTTTTTAGCAATAATTTTATCGGGTGATTGAAAAGACAAGTTTAGCCCCGTTAATTTATTAATAAATATATTAGTTCCGTTTAATTGATAATCGTCATAGAGCCCTTTTATTCTCTGCATTTTATCTTCATCAAAAAAGTAAAGTTTCTGCCCGGTTTTTAAAATACCTTTCAAAGGATACCCTTTTAATTCAAAACCCGTATTATTATTTATAAAATTATATAATTCACCTATGTTTGAGATATCAGGCATCATAGAAGGAGTGTTTTTTCGGGGACTAAAAGTATAATCATTACAATCTACCGTTATATTTTTATATGTAACATAAAGATTATTGTTTTTAACTTCAATATTTTCATCTATAAACGCAGAAGGCATATAGACGTAACCTTTTTTAAAGGCAAAAGGATTTTCGTTAAATAAAGCCTGCGCCGACTTATAAATATATTCGCCTTTTGTTTTGTTTAAAGGATACTCGACATACAAAATTATTTTATCCAAAGGAGCAAAAGATACATTTAAAATCTTTGAAACAAGCGAGTTTTCATCAGGAAATTCAACTTTTTTAAAAACAGGTTTTGCAATATGAATAATATTTCCGTTAACGTAAATTATTCCGTATTTATCGCCTTGCTTATATCTTATAACACCATTATCGGGATAATTTTCAAATTTCATATTCTGCAATTTATTGTTTTGAGAATAATATGTTCTCATAAAATTATCATACAAGCCGTCAGGACTGTATAAAGAAATAAAAGCAGTATTTTCGCCCGCATAAGCAATTTTTTTATCAGCTTTAATTTTTCTTACCCTCTCATATTTATAAGGCAGAATTTTTTTGACCTCATCTTTTTCTTTGGAAGCAAAAGCAAAAGGCGAAAATATAATTAAACACATTAAAAATATACAAAACTTCTTCATAAAAAAAGTATAACCAATTCTCAAAAAATAGTCATTTTAAATTTTTTGTTTTATAATTTCGCTTAGCAGTTAGAGAGAGAAATATATGTTAAAAACATTAACTGAAACCGAAAAAATACAAGAAATCGTAAAAAACACTAATTTACAGCATATAGCCATAATCATGGACGGTAACAGGCGCTGGGCAAAATCAAAATTTCTTCCGTCTGCGGCAGGTCATAAAAAAGGTGTTGAAGCATTAAGAGCCACTCTTAAAGCCTGCGCTAAGTTTAACATTAAATATTTAACCGTTTATGCATTTTCCACAGAAAATTGGAACAGACCTAAAGAAGAAGTCGACTTTTTAATGTCGCTTTTAGCTAACACAATTAAGGCGGAAGTGCCTGAATTTATTGAGAACGACATTAAATTAACCTTTATAGGCGACAGAAGTTCATTAAATAAAGATTTAATTGAAATTCTTGAATACGGTGAAAATAAAACGTCTGAGTGCAAAACTTTAAATCTTCAAATTGCTTTTAACTACGGAGCAAGAATGGAGTTAACAAATGCCGTTAAACGAATATGCGAAAAAGTTAAAAACGGCGAACTCTTAGAGCAGGATATAACTGAAAATACAATAAGCGAAAATTTATATACATCAAAAATTCCTGACCCTGACCTTTTAATAAGAACGGGCGGAGAAAAACGCATAAGCAATTATCTGCTGTGGCAGTGTGCATATACGGAAATTTATGTAACAAATACATTCTGGCCTGAGTTTGACGAAAATGCGCTTTCTGATGCCATTATAGAATTTAATTCAAGAAACAGAAGGTTTGGAAAATAATGATAAAAATAATTATTGCGACCTCAAATCCGCATAAATTAGAGGAAATTAACGCAATAAACAAAAATCCCGAAATAGTTTTTGATGTTGTTAAAGGCGATTTTAACCCCGTTGAAGACGGCAAAAATTTTAAAGAAAATGCAATAATAAAAGCACAAGAAGCCTCAAAAATCATGCAAACATATTGTCTTGCGGATGACTCGGGCTTATGCGTAGAAATTTTAAACAACAGACCCGGAATTCACTCCGCCAGATATGCAAATACCCAGAAAGAAAAAATCTCTAAGCTTCTTAATGAATTAAAAAACATCCCGTTTGAAAAGAGGAATGCTCATTTTACCTGTTCAATGGTTTTAACGGATAAAGAGGGGAATATTATTCATACGGAGGAAGGAAAAGTTTTTGGGTTTATAGCGCAAGAGGCAAAAGGCATAAATGGCTTCGGCTATGACCCCATCTTTTTTATACCCGAGTATAATAAAACCATAGCGCAGCTGCCCGAGGATATAAAAAACACGATATCTCACAGAGCAAATGCACTAATCCCAATGCTTAATTGGATACAAGAAAATCTTTCCAAAAATTAAAAATCATATATCAAGCAAGAAATTTAAATTTTATTTTTTGATTTCTTGTTTATTTTCGGTTTCATACTGTCTTAACCCGGGGGCAGCAGCAGAACCTGTTATTTTCTTTGTCATTGCATTTTGAATTCTCGGAACAATTATGCCTAAGTATATAGCAGAAAGACCAAGTCCGGCTATTAAAAATGCCGTTGTTATAAAGAAGTTCTTTTTATTTAATTTATCAAGCAGTTTTTTATCAACTATTCCGTTATTTGTCTTATTAGCCGAATCTATTATAGAATTAACATAATCATCAATTTTATCCCTAAATTTAGTTATTTTTTTCATAGGAATAAATTTACTTTTGTCTGTTAAATTTTTATCAAATTTATCTGAATAAATTGCCATCATAAATTGAGGATTATTAATAGACCCGTTTTTAAGTACATCTGCGCATTGCTGTTTCGTTAAGACTAATCCTTTAGCTGCCTGTTCAGGTTGTAATGCAGCCATTTTGTCTGCTTTATCACCCAGATTTAAATTTTTAATAAATTCTTTAAACTTATCTAAAGATATAACATCAGATTCAAAAGGAAGTTCCTCCAGCAATTTTTTAGCATTGTCATCAAGAACTCCGAGTGATTTTTTAGCGAAATCTGCCGCACTCATAGCCCCGCTATTGTTTTCTAATAAAGCTTTTAAGTTTTCATAGATAGTTTTCGCTGTTTTTGGGTCAATCGAGGTAGATTTTTTAGTACCCGTAAGCTTTTGTAATAATGATATTATAAGCGGAGTAGTCGCATAATATCCGAATGAAGACATTGTATCTCTTAGTGCATATTCTCTTGCTTCATCTTTATTTCTTGCAGACTTTACCCTTCCTGATAAAATACCGACATCACAAGTTAAAAGCTTAACATACTTATTATTCTCAAGCATATGAGCCGCAATATTTAAAAAGCCTTTAAATGATGTTTTATTATTTTCTGATTTAGCACTAATTATTTTTTCGAATTCTTCAAAAGTATTTTTCTCGAAAAGCAAATCATTAACCGTTTTGGTCTTTTGAGGTTCAACATCCTGTTTCTTTTTGGACATGAAAATTTGTGTTATTTTTTGATTTATTTTAGGCAGAATAAAACCTACAAAACCTATAGCCAGCAATGAAGAAAGCACAACTTTTGAAAATTTAAATACGGAAAGTTTTGTTTTTAATTTAGATAGTTCTTCAGGTGTGTAATGATATGTATTTTTTAAATCTTCTATAACATTTTCAAAAGGTGTTCTTAAGGCATCTTTTCCGACATCAAATTCCGTTACGGGTAATTTTAAAATTTTAGCACCAAACTTGTTACCAAGTTTATTAAACATGTCAACACCCTTCATCCAGAAGATGGCGCTTATAATATCGTCTGTTGCTCTTTCCCTTAATTCTGCTTTTCCGCCTCTTTTATAGGCATGATAGCCCCTGCCGGAGGTAACCGCACTTTCTAATGCGATCGTTGAATGCAAAGATTCGGGATTTAATAATTGAGTTACTAATGTTCTTGCATCACCTTTGTAACTTACTTTCTTATTCCCTTTGTTTAAGTATATATTTGTTTCGGCAGTATTATTATTTATTTTCATAAGACTATCTTACTTTTACACTTTTTATTTAAAAATAAAAATGCTTTTTTTTTGCCTTTTATTGACTTAATTTTAAAAAAAATTAATATTCCTGTTTACATAATTTTTTTAGATTATATAATAAACATACTCACTAATCCTCTATGCAGATTGTTACATTGACAATACTGACATTAGAAAGGAAAAACATTATGGCAAATATTAAATCCGCAAAAAAAAGAATTTTAACAGCTGAAAGAAATTATGAAAGAAATGTTGCTTTCAAATCTTCCATTAAAACAGCAGTTAAAAAAGTTCTTGTTTTAGCGCAAGCCAAAGAAAAAGACCAAAATGCAATTAATGCTGCTTTATCTAATGCTTATAAACTTTGTGATAAAGCCGTTTCTAAAGGTATTTTACATAAAAATACCGCTGCAAGAAAAAAATCAAGATTAACTTTAGCTGTTAATAAATTAATCGGTTAATTTTTTTATTTTTGGTTAAAAAAAAACTCCTGACATTGAGGAGTTTTTTTTATAAATTATTTTATTTAGCCTACTAAACCCGAATCATCATATTCTGATGCTTTTACCATTATTGCATGTTCTACGGGATTTTCTTTTTTAATTGATGTATCAAAAGAAGTTTCTTCAAAACTGTATTCTTCTTTTACTTTTTTTAATTGATTTTCGTCAACCAATTTTTTAGCGAGTTCCGCAATCTCATAAACAAGCTGGTATCTGTTTTCTGTTGTTTCATTTAAGTCCCAGGCTATTTTTATAATTTGATTCATAATTCCTCCAATTATATAATCTAGTATCGCACTCTGCCACCGACTGTCTTTAAATTTCTTTTCGCTCGGGATAGTCGCTCGCTCGACTTCGTCTTGCAGTCGCTTTACTCTCGCTTACCGGACTTGCGTCCGTCCGAAATTTCGCTCCTTGTCGCTGTACGAGTGCTCACCTTTTCAATGTGCCACTCTCAAAATTTTACTCCCACCACTTTGTAGCTTATTGTAAAATTTTGTTCGGACATTTTTTATAATACAATGCACATTTTTTAATATCAAGCAATGAGTTAATTTTTTAACAGTATTTATGTTAAGTTTTGTAATTCCCCTAAAAATCATGTCCTGTCATGCTTTTCATGATTATTGGTATTTTGGGAGGTTTATTGTTAAAATTTGTTAAAACATATTTTAATCATGAAAACCCATGTCCTGACATGCTTTTCATGTTATTTATTTTTGGGCATTAAAATTTATCCGTAGCCCTTAACATGTAATGAATTTTATTATTTATATATGCAGAATACAAATAATTTATTACATTTACATAATTCAAAAGTTGTTAATTTAAAGTCAGAGATATTATTCAGACAAGCTGAAGATGATTTTTACTATTTTAATAATATAAATTCGGCATTAAAAAAACTTAAAGAGGCAGTTTTACTCAGTCCTTTTCACTTTAAAAGCCTTATATTATGTGCGGATATTTATTTTATTAAAGGTAAAATTAAAAATGCGCTTGAATTATACCATAGGGCATTAAATATTAACCCTGATTGCGCAAGAACAAACGGAGCAGCCGCTAATTGTTATTATTCACTCAAACAATTTAATTCAGCACTTTCTTTTGCTCAAAAATCACTTGATAATATTGATGTAAAAGATTATCAGCTTTATTATCAAGTTATAGAACTTAAAATTAATTCACTCGTTGAACTTAAAGAATATAAACCTGCATATATTACATTTATTCAATCTCAAAATATATTAGACAGAGTAACTTTAAACAGTATTTATAATTCTAATTTTGATATAATTAATGAAAAGTTGAAACTTCAAAATAAAATAAAAGATTCCGGTTTAAAAATTGTTTAACTTTTATACTGTCAGGAAAAAATAATGAAATCACATATAAAAAAATTAATTTTACTTTTAATTACATTTTTATTTTTGTATCTTGTTTTTAAAAACTTGAATTTTAATCAGCTTTTACAAACCATTATAGGATTTGAATTAAAATATATAATATTTTTGGTCTTTTCTATAATAATTTCATTATCATTCAGGGGATTATGTTTTAAATTATTAATCTCTAAAACGATTAAAGCACCTTTATCTGATTTAATTCCCTTATGTATAACGGGGGCAGCACTTAATATTGTTCTGCCTGCTCGTGCGGGAGATATCTTTAGAGCCTTTTATACAGGGGAAAAATATAAGGAAAGTAAAATAAAACTCTTTGGTACAATAATGCTGGAAAGAATTTTTGACGGACTTTGCATTATAGGAATGCTTTTAATCGGAATTTATATATATAATAAAAATCCGCTTGCACAACACATGTGTTTTATTGCCGCATTAATTTTTATTGCAAGCTTAATTACCGCCTTTCTCGCCATAAAGTTAAATAAAACAGAAGTAATTTTTTCTTTTTTGGAAAATAAATGTTCCAATTTATCAGAAGGATTTAAAAATATATTTTTAGGGATTATCAAATTGTCAAATAACTTTTGTACATCATTTATTAATGGTTTTGAAATTTTAAATTATCCTAAAAAACTGTTATATGTTTTAATTTCATCAATAGGAATCTGGGCTTTTGAATGTGTTAATTACCTAATTGTAATTCAAGGATTTAATATAGATATAAACTGGTCTGTTGTATTATTTATTATTGCTTTTATTGCATTAGCCTGTATGATACCTTCTGCATCAATTTTTATAGGACCTTATCAATTAGCCGTAATTTCAGCATTTTCCATATATAAAGTTAACAAAGAAACGGCACTTGCAATTTCTTTGGTTGAACAAGCTGTTGTAGTATTAACAACCTCTATAATTGCAGTTTTATTTTTATTAAAAAATAATATTTCATATAAAGAAATAAAAGAAGATATTAAAAATGTATAAAAAATAGAGCCATTAAAGGCTCTATTTTTATGTATTTAATAATAATAACTATTTAGCTAGATACTCATTTATTGCTTTAGCTGCTCGTTTACCTGCACCCATTGCATTAATAGCTGTAGATGAGCCTGTAGGAGCAACATCGCCTCCTGCGTAAACACCATTAATAGATGTTTCGCCTGTTTCCGCATTAATAATTATGTAACCTTTCGGATTTGTTTCAAGATTCATATTATCTCTTAACATAGAAGATTGAATAGTAGGATTTGGGCCTGTACCTAAAGCAACAACAACGGTATCTACATCTAAATCCATTGTTTTTCCCGTCGGCATTGGTTTTCTTCTGCCCGATTCATCAGGTTCACCAAGTTCCATAATTTCAAACTGCATACCGCCTACATAACCTTCTTTGTTATAGATTTCTTTAGGAGCATGCAAGAACTTAAATATTACGCCTTCTTCTTTTGCGTGGCGGATTTCTTCTAATCTTGCGGGAAGTTCGGCTTCCGTACGTCTATACATAATATAAACTTCTTTAAATCCTATTCTTACCGCAACTCTTGCCGCATCCATGGCAACGTTACCGCCGCCTATAATAGCAGCTTTTTCGCCAACTCTGATAGGAGTAGGTGTTTCTTCCAAGTTTGCCTGCATTAAGTTAACACGGGTTAAAAACTCGTTAGCGGAATATACTCCGTTTAAGTTTTCTCCGGGGATTCCCATCATTTTTGGAAGCCCTGCACCCGAGCCGATAACAATAGCATCAAAACCGTCATCTTGAAGCTGTTTAACCGTTATAGATTTACCAACAACTACATTAGTTACAAATTTAACACCCATTGCCTTTAAGTTAGAAATTTCTTTATCCAAGAAAGTTCTGGGAAGTCTGAAGGGAGGAATACCGTACCTTAAAACACCGCCAAGTTTATGAAGTGCTTCAAAAACTACAACTTCATGCCCGGCACGGCGCAAATCAGCTGCTGCAGTAATCCCTGCACAGCCTGAACCTATAATGGCAACTTTCTTGCCTGATTCTTTTATTTCACCGATTTGAGCATTTGTAGCATCACCTACATATCTTTCTAATGCTCCGATTGCGATTGGCTCTGATTTAATACCTAAAACGCATTTACCTTCGCACTGACGTTCTTGAGGGCAAACTCTTCCGCAAACAGAAGGAAGCAAGCTGGACTCTCTAATTACTTCACCTGCTTTTTCGATATTACCTTCTTTCAATTCGTGAATGAATGCGGGAATATTTATATTAACGGGGCATCCTTGCACGCATCTTGGGTTTTTGCAATTTAAACATCTTGATGCTTCAAGTTTAGCCTGTTCGTCCGTTAAATTAGACTCTAC
Organism: Candidatus Gastranaerophilales bacterium; assembly: GCA_947625305.1. Taxonomy (GTDB): domain Bacteria; phylum Cyanobacteriota; class Vampirovibrionia; order Gastranaerophilales; family Gastranaerophilaceae; genus Avigastranaerophilus. The sequence goes on from CANQNW010000017.1 coordinate 8,833, forward strand.
TGCGTCAAAATTGGTACGTCTTACCATAGGGTCTTGTTCGTGTTGTCTTTGTCTTACTGCCATATTTTTTTCCTTTTTACTTAATCTTTATTTTATTATACTATAAAGATAATCATGTAAACGACATAAGTTTTTGGAGAGGCTATGAACATTAATAAAAACTATTTAAATCTTGAAGACAGCTACTTATTTTCAACTATTGCAAAAAAAGTTGCGGAATTTTCAAACAATAATCCCGATAAAAAAATAATCAGACTTGGGATTGGCGATGTTACACTGCCTTTAGCCCCTGTTGTTGTTGAAGCAATTAAAAAATCTGCCGATGAAATGGGGGTGCAGGCTACATTTAAAGGCTACGGCCCTGAGCAAGGCTATGCTTTTTTAAGAGAAGCTATTCAAAAATATTATGAAACAAAACATGTTAAACTTGAAGCTGATGAAATTTTTATCTCTGACGGTGCTAAAAGTGATTTGGGAAATATCTTAGACATTTTTTCACTGGATAATACAGTGCTAGTTCCTGACCCTGTATATCCCGTTTATGTTGATACAAATGTAATGGCAGGCAGAAAAATTATTTTTGCAGACGCAAATAAAGACAACGGGTTTTTGCCGCTTCCAGATGAAAATGTAAAATGCGATATTATTTATATCTGCTCGCCAAACAACCCTACAGGCGCAGTTTATACAAAAGAAGGGCTTACAAAATGGGTTAATTATGCACTTAAAAATGATGCAATTATTCTTTTTGATGCAGCTTATGAATGCTTTATTAAATCAAATGAATTACCCTCAAGTATTTATGAAATTGAAGGCTCGAAAAAATGTGCGATAGAGTTCTGTTCATTTTCTAAAACAGCAGGATTTACCGGAACAAGATGCGGTTATACCGTTGTTCCTAAAGAACTTGTCAAACAGGGAACTCAATTAAACAAGTTCTGGTTAAGACGGCAAACGACTAAATTTAATGGTGTTCCATATATTGTTCAAAGAGCTGCTGAAGCTATATTTACCGCTGAAGGTCAAAAACAAATAAAAGAAAATATTTCATATTACAGTGAAAATGCAAAAATAATATCCGATACTATGGATAAACTCGGAATTTGGTATACGGGCGGAAAACACTCGCCCTATATTTGGTTAAAATGCCCTAACAATATGACGTCATGGGAATTTTTTGATTATCTGTTAAAAAATATTGCAGTAGTAGGAACTCCTGGGAGCGGGTTCGGCCGTAACGGTGAAGGATATTTCCGTTTAACCTCCTTCGGTAACAGAGAAAATACTATTGAAGCTATGGACAGATTTTCAAAATTATTTTAAAAAGAAGGCGGAATAATTTCCGCTTTTTATTATTTTTTATTTAAAAATAAATAATTCTTTATTTCTTGATTGACGGTTGCTCTTAAAAACCAATCTCTTATATATCTTTCAAGACTATAACAGCTACCCCTGATTTTCATTCCGTTTATTGCATCAAATACAGCCTCCATTATTCCTATCTGCACAGAAAATGAAGGTTCTTTAACATTTCTGGTAATTTTAAAAGTTAGTCCTCTAACTCTTCGCTGTCCCCCCGGCACTTTATCATCTATATCGTGTTTTGAAGACAAATATTGAATTAAAGACTGTTCAAGCTGATATATCGTAGGATCACTGTTGTTTGATGAACTATAACCTTCTGTCATTATTTTAATCCATTAACTTCCTATTATATAATATACCACTTTTTGTAGCAGATAAACCGCCTTTAGAAGTCTCTTTTAATAAAGGAGACATTAACTGCCCTGTTTGCACCATTGCATCAACAACTTCATCGGACGGTATTTTACTTTCAATATCGGCAAGCGCCAGTTCTGCAGCGGTTATTGCATGTACCGCAAGAAATACATTTCTTTTTACACAGGGAATTTCAACTAATCCTGCAACAGGATCGCAGGTTAATCCTAATATATTTTTTAATGCAAGTGTCGAGGCATTTATTATTTGTTTTGAAGTTCCGCCTAATATTTCAACAATAGCGCCTGCACTCATGGCAGATGCTACACCGCATTCAGCCTGACAGCCTGCTACTGCCCCTGCCATTGCTACTTTTGCCGATATTATATAACCTATTGCACCTGCTGTTATCAGAGCATTTATTTCTTCTTCTTGTGTTATCTTTTTTTCTTCACTTAAAGCAATTATCACTGAAGGTACTATTCCGCAAGAACCCGCCGTCGGGCATGCTACTATTGTATTCATCCGTAAATTTTCTTCCATTGTAGCTAAAGAATACATTGTTATTTTTTCATATAATTTCCCAAATAATGCAGGTTTTTTATTGTATTTTTCTTTAAGCTTAAAACAATCATCCCCGCATAATCCGCTGTATGACTTTTCTTTTGAACTTAAACCTCGCAATATTGCACTTTTCATTGCAGTTATATTTTTATAAACTTTATTTCGAACCTCTTCTACCGTAATTTCAAAATCAGAAGCTTCTTTTTCCTGCATTATTTCATACACTTTTTTACCTGAAGTAGTACACTCTTTAAGCAGTTTTTCAAATGTATTTATATTATTTTCCAATTTAATCCTCTAACTTTTTTACATTTCTGACAAAATAAACATCTTCAATATTTTCTATTGATTTTATTAAACTTTCGGGGATATCACCATCCACACAAATACACATGGAGGCTGTTTGACCTTTGGCATTCCTGTCACATTCCAAGGAAGCTATATTAATATTATCCGCTTGAATTAATGTCGTTACTCTTGAAATCATGCCGGGTTTATCCTTATAAAACAGAATTATTGTATTATATTCACCCGAAATTTTAGTTGAAAAATCATCTATTTTAATAATTTCAACATTACCTGCGCCTATTGAATTACCTGAAATAGTCATATTTATTTTACCTTCAAGTATAAAATCAACCGAATTTGGGTGTCTGTCTATATTTTGCTCAAATTCAAAAGTATATTTAATTTTTTTACTTATCGGCAGTTCAAAAATATTTTTTATATCACAGCTATCTACGGTTAAACCCAATAATCCTGCCAATAAACCTTTATCAGTGCCATGACCTTTGCCTGTTGTAGCATAAGAATTATACAATTTAAAGGTTACTTTTTCGGGAATTTCTTTATAAATATTCCTTGCTAAAATCCCAAGTCTTACGGCTCCTGCCGTATGCGAACTGGAAGGACCTGTCATTATGGGTGATATTACATCAAATAGAGACCTTTGTTTCATATATTGATTATAATACTAATTTCTTTAAAAACATACCGTTTTATTTTGAGTATTGGGCATAGCACCTTTATAGTCGGACTAACTTATTATACTAGAACCAAACTTTAAACCGGCTCTACCGGCGCTTTGCGGGCACCCTGCGGAAATCGAAAACGAAATTTTCGGGTCGGCTTACTTCTTACACTTCGTTTCGCCCTGTTCTCACAGGGCTGTCACTCCGTCAAAGTTAAGCTCTCACGGGCTCGTTCGCTTCGCTCAACTCCGCCCTACCGAAAATTTCGCCTCTTGGTTTTTCCTGTTCGCACAACCCCTGCAACCTCGCTTTTAAAACCTTCGGTTTTTCCGCTCGGTCGGTGGTGCATCGCACCTTTATAGTTGGACTAACTTATTATACTAGAACCAAACTTTAAACCGGCTCTGCCGGCGCTTTGCGGGCACCCTGCGGAAATCGAAAACGAAATTTTCGGGTCGGCTTACTTTTTACACTCCGTTTCGCCCTGTTCTCACAGGGCTGTCACTCCGTCAAAGTTAAGCTCTCACGGGCTCGTTCGCTTCGCTCAACTCCGCCCTACCGAAAATTTCGCCTCTTGGTTTTTCCTGTTCGCACAACCCCTGCAACCTCGCTTTTAAAACCTTCGGTTTTTCCGCTCGGTCGGGTTGTTGCTCCCTCGGGTTCGCTTCGCTCCACCCTGCGGAAAAACCGCAAAAAAAAGCTCTTTTGTTTGATAAAAGAGCGTTAACTAGGTTAGTTTTGGTAGATAGTTGTTCAGTTTTGACTTTTATGAGTCTTACATTTTCTTTAATAACCGTAAATATTTTTTAATGCCTCTTTTTAATATTAAATTTACATAAGTTTACAATATTTTTAAAAATCACCCTAAAGTTTTTTTACTTTTTGCCGATAACTATTACAACACAGGTGTTAATAGAAAGAGGTCTTTCCATGTATTACAACTCAGTTTGGCCGGGTGCCTACAGTTTTAAAAATGAAATTAAACTCTTTACCGCTTGGTTTAAAAACCAAATGGATATTATCCTTAAAAAAATAGAAGAAACCGAAAATAAACTCGCAGAAAATTAATTTTGTTGATACCCTTACTTCTTATGTTATATACTAACTAAGGTATAGTTAGTATATAGGTTTATCGTGATATCACAAATTTTAACCGCAAGTGTTATCGGGCTTGATGTTTATAAAATTTTAGTGGAAGTTGATTTAAATAACTCGCTTCCCTCTGTTTCTATTGTCGGATTACCTGATACTTCAATTAGCGAGGCAAAGGAAAGAGTTCGCTCCGCCATTAAAAACTCAGGATTTGAATTCCCTAATAAAAAAATTGTTGTTAATCTCGCCCCCGCTAACATCAAAAAAATGGGCAGTTACTATGACCTGCCTATTGCCATAGGAATTTTAGCTAAAAACGGGGTAATAGAGCAAAATAATTTTAATGATACCGCTTTTATCGGTGAACTATCACTTGACGGTTCTTTAAGAGCCGTAAACGGAGTTCTGCCTATTGCAGCAGGGCTTATTTCTCAAGGGGTTAAAACCCTTATAGTCCCTTATGACAATGCAAAAGAAGCTGCCATTATTTCAGGGCTTAATGTCATAGGCGCTAAAAACCTTGTTGAAATAGTTAATCACTTTAATACCAATGCTCCCGATTATAAACCGATTAAACCTACTATTGTTGATATCAATGAATATATGAAGGATAATTCCGAAAATAACGGATACTTTGATTTTAAAGATGTTAAAGGTCAATCAAAAGCAAAAAAAGCAATGGAAATAGCCGCAGCAGGAGCACATAATCTGCTTATGTCAGGCCCGCCCGGCTCGGGGAAAACTCTGCTCGCTAAATGTTTTGCCTCTATTCTTCCGCCTTTGACTTTTGAAGAATCCATTGAACTTACTAAAATATACAGTATCAGCGGATTAATTAACCCCAATAGACCATTAATTACTAAAAGGCAGTTTAGAAGTGTTCACCACACAGCTTCCGCTATCGGTATCATAGGCGGAGGCACTAACCCTAAACCCGGGGAAATTACTCTCGCTCATAGAGGTGTGCTGTTTTTGGATGAGTTTGTGGAATTCCCCAGAAACGTACTTGAAGTACTTCGTCAGCCTCTTGAAGACGGCAAAATTGTTATTGCAAGAGCTAAAATGAGACTTGAATTCCCGTCTGATTTCATCCTGCTTGGTGCTATGAACCCATGCCCGTGCGGGTACTTAGGGGATAGCGAAAAAAAATGCACCTGCTCAGAATTTCAAATAAAGCAATATCGTTCTAAACTTTCAGGCCCGCTATTAGACAGGATTGATATAATTATTGATGTCCCGAGACTTAAAATTGATGAACTGATGACTAATAATACAGAAAAAACGGAAACCTCTGAAGAAATCAGAGCCCGTGTGATTAAAGCTCGCAACATCCAGCTTAAAAGGTATGAAGGATTAGGGATTTATACAAACTCTCAGCTTTCGCCCAAGCTTATTAAAAAATATTGTAAAATTGATTCTGACAGCGCTCTTTTACTTAAAAATGCAGTACAAAAGTTTAATCTTTCCGCAAGGGCTTACGATAGAATACTTAAACTTGCAAGAACAATTGCAGACTTGGAAGAATCGGAAAATATTCAAATTAACCATATAGCGCAAGCTGTTCAGTACCGCTCTTCTGTCTCTCAAAGCGAATAAGAAATTTTATCTTATCCCCTAAAATTATTTATTATTAAAGGCTGCTTGAATTGCCTGTGCATTTTCGTTTCCAAATTATTATTTGCAGGATTATTTATAAATAAACAAGTTTCTATATAACCTATATTAATTTAATCTAGTGTCGCACTCTACCACCGACTCCTCATCGCTGTACGAGTGCTCACCTTTTCAATAAGCCACTCTCAAAATTTTACTCACACCACTTCGTGGCTTATCGTACAATTTTGTTCGGACAATTTATTAGCAGTAAATTCAATTGGCATATCAATAATTTTTTTATCTTTTAATTGAGATAGAAAATCATCAACAATTTCACTTTGTTTATTATTCTCTGCATATTTGCGTATTAAATCATAATCACCGGTCTTAATAATATACTCCCATAATAATGACATATCGCCTGAAAGTGTATATTCCTTATTATATTTTAAATCGGTTATAAAACTTAGTGTATAAGGTTCTGTATTTGTATTATATGTTATTGTCGATATATGTAATGGGAGTGTTATATTCATATATTAATTATATTTTAATTCTTAATAGGGTAATAATTTTTATAATACAAAACTTTATATAGCTGTTATCCCAGGATATAATTAACATTTACCGCCAGTCGGATAATGTGATTCGGGATTACCATACCACATTGGCATAGCAATTTTCCATTCTTCAGGAGATAAAACTGTTTCACCAAAAGTATCTATAATATCATCAATACTCATATCATCCGAAATATTTTTGTCATCAGGCATAATTTGCTCCTTTTAGGTTTTTCATTTTACTTAATTCATTAAAAAAAATTTCTATACTGTTTAATAATGCACAATTTGCATTATTTATCAGACGTTCAAAATAAATAACGGTAATAAAGTTATTTTTACAGGGGAATATTTTTAAAAGAATAAAACTTGTATAAAATTCAATATTTGATTTTCCTTTATACGCATTTTTATTAGCGTTTTCTCTCGCGCAATGGTCTAAATCCCCCCCCCCCGCGGTTTTGAGAGATTTATTTAATTCCGGAAATATCCTTGCTATCTTATTCATAGCTTTAGTATAAAACAAGATTTTACTTTTTGCAACAAACTACACAAATATGACTTTTAAATTAATATATACAGGATTGTATGTTAAATAAACCTTATCCCCTTCAGTATATTTTTTCCTGTATTCTTCTTCAAATGCTTTTAATCTTGATTTTGTCAAGCTTACTTCCTTTAGGGCATTAACTCCCGTTAATTTAAAATGTTTTATTATATCAACTGGATTATCAAAATATATTTTTATTTCCTCCGATATATAATTTATTAAATTATATTTTTCCTTAAGTCTTTCAATGTCCGCATATTGATTATCTATATCAAAAAACTCTTTTATTTCCTTTAAGTTTTTACTCCCGAATATTGAAAAAGCCAGTATTCCGCCTTCATTTAAATGCTCGGTCAGTTTTGAAATCGTTTTATATATATCACTGCACCACTGCAAAGAGGCATTTGATATAATTAAATTATAATTTTCTTTAAGGCTGATTTCTTCAATATCTCCTTCAAGAAATTCAGCCTCGGGAACAATTTTATCAATATAAAATTTTGCCTCGGGAATTATATCGTTATATGTATAGCTGTTAAATTTTATTTTTTTTATTAATTCTTTTGTTAAAATTCCCGTCAGCGCACCCGTTTCAAATATTTTTTCGTATGTTATATCAGGCAGAAGACTGATTAATTTTTCTGCAGTCTGTTTTTGGATAAATGCATTATCATCATATGTTTTCAAGCTTTTTGAAAACCTTTTTTTAATCAGGGACTTATTTTTCATATCAATTCATCCCAATTTTTATATAGATTAAATATATAGTGAGGTGCATTTAGTTCAATAATTTCAACTCCCTTTTCAGTCCAAAATCTTAATTGATTTTTATACGGCATTATCCTGTCTTTTGTTGATATTATTACTTTATTAAAATTCAAATATTTTTCGATTTTTAAATCCCTTATTGATATTAATTCTTGTTTTAATTCTTCTGTCGAACGGCTTGTATATTCCTTTAAATCAACCTCGGTTGTTATTTTTTTCATAAATTTTGCACTTGACAGTTCATTAAAATTTTCCACAGTCAAATTATAGACCAACTGAGGTATACCGTAATCATCATCAACAGGTTTTTGTGTTCCGTTTATCGCTGTATATTTATTAAAATCCTTTAATTTATCATAGAAAATATTACATACATAAACACCCATTGACCAAGCAATTAAAACTTTATAATCATAATTTGAAAAATCAAAATCGGGAATTTGCGTATTTAAGTAATCATAGAACATTAAAACATTAAAATCACTAAAATTCAGGTGGGAAACAATTTTTTCATCCATTCCCCATCCGTTAAAAAATACTATTAATTTTTTATTTTCTGATTTATTAAGCCATTTATATTTCATTTTTCATCTCTTCTGCGATACTGATAACAGATTTATATTCTTCATAAGTTATATCCGCAGTTAAGGAGAGCCTTAATCTTGAAGTACCGACAGGCACCGTGGGCGGACGGACAGGGAGTATATAAAATCCTTTACTTTGCAGACATTCCGCTATTTTTATTGTTTTATCGTTTTCACCGATTATAACGGGAACAATCTGGCTCAGTGAATGAACTTTATTTATTAATTCATTTAATTTTTTAGATTTTTCTTTTACTTTATTAAACTTTTCTTCTATTAAAAAATTAGTCCACATCACATTGACAGATGGCAGTGCCGTTGAAAATATAAAGGAATTTGCTTTATTTATAAGGTAATCAATAATTGTTCTGTCTGCAGTGCAGAATGCGCCCATTGAAGCAAAAGATTTACCCAGTGTTGCCGTTATTATATCAATTTCAGAAAGTAAATTTTCTCTATCTGCTATACCTGCGAGATTTTCGCCGAATATTCCAAAAGCATGCGCTTCATCTATCATTAAATAACAATTGTATTTCTTTTTTAATTCCACAAGTTTTTTTAAATCGGCAATATCCCCATCCATGCTGAATACGGACTCTGATATTATTATTGCTTTTTTATGATTATTTCTATGCTTTTTTAAAAGTTCTTCCAGATTGTCATAATCAAAATGCCTGTACCTGTAAAACGGGGTCATTGATAAACGCATACCGTCTATTATACTTGCATGATTAAGTTTATCCGAAAATATTACGTCATCACGGTTTACTAATGATGAAACCACCCCTAAGTTGCACTGATATCCCGTATTAAATAACAGGCAAGCCTCTTTTTTAAACAGTTTTGCAAGATTATTTTCTAATCTTTTATATATTTCGGAAGTCCCTGTTAAGAGCCTTGAAGAAGTTGAAGAAAATATAAATTCTCTGCTGTTATGATACTTTGAGATAAATTCTTCAATTAATTCCTTATCGGTTGAAAGATTAAGGTAATCGTTAGAAGAAAAATTAAGTAAATCCCTCCCGTTTACCGTAATATATTTCGAGTGTTTGGCATTTATATCATTAATATGCCTGAAATTATCTTTATTTTTCAGCTTTATTATTTCATCATTATAAAAACTCATATTTTAAATATAATTCAAACTTAATGTTATTTAAAGATTTATTTCATTATATTTAATATTTCCGTTTTCGGGCAGTTTATGACAGGTAAAATATAAAACCTGATTGGTTTTAGAAAACTCTTCAAGACATTTTAAAGTATTTTTTGTGCGATTAATATCAAAGTTAACAAAAGCATCATCTATAATTAAAGGCAAATCCGCTTTGCCGTTCGGAGCTGAGGTTATTTTATCCTTTGAATAATTTGATGCAAACCCCAATCTTAAAGCCAGATATAATTGTTCTTTTGTTCCTCTTGAAAGTTCCTCCCACTTTTTTATTCTGCCCTCGGGTGTTTCTATTTCCTGAAGTTCCAAATTGATTTTATTATATTTTCCGTTTGTTAATTCAAATAAATATTTTTGAGCATTAACCAAATCAGGCTGTGTTTTATCGAAATCCCTTTTGGCTGAAGATATAATATCTGCCTGCATTTTATTTATCAGAAGTTTTTTGATTACATTTCTGTATTTATCAATTGCTATTTTTCTTTGGGATTTTATATCCGCCATATTCCCCAATTTTTCAAGGTCTTTTTTTTGATATTCTGCCTCTTTTAGTGCGGTTATTAAATTATCTTTTTCCGTTTTTAAAATCTCTTTTTGGCTTTCTGCTTCATTTAATTCCGCTTGAGCCTCAAATTGTGATTTTTTATCCTCTTTAATTTGTATTTTTTCTTTTAATTCATTAATTGATGTTTGGATTATTTCTATATCTTTTTTTATTGCCGAGTTTTTATTTGCCGTTTCACCTAATTTTTCGGTAAATTCTTTCATATCTCCCGTATATGTAACGGAAAGCTCCGTTATATTTATAAAATCTTTTATGTTATCAACTATATTTTTATTTATATTTTCAGTTTCTTTTGTTTCATTTAAAAGATTTTCACATTCTATCAGTTCTTTTTTCAAATTCCTTATTATATCAATAACTCCAATGTAATTTTCAGGGTATAATTTATTTTGCGAAATTGTTTTATCCATACATAAATCCGCTTCATTATTTATTTTTTGAAGTTTTAGCATAAGTTCTTTTATTTTATTATTTATATTATTTTTCTTTGCTTGTGATAGTTCCTTATCGGAATTATTTTTTATAATTTCCTTAAGGTTTTGATTTAGGTTATTTAGCTTTATATGCAAAGAATAATCATCAAAATCCGAACTGAAATTTTTATCATAGTTTTGAGCTTTATTTTTTAAAGTATTTAAAAGATTTTCAAGTTTGTCTTTTTTAGCAGATAGCTGAGAACTTTTTTGGCTGTTTTTGCCTGCAAGCAGAATAAAGCCAAAAACAAGGGATATTACAGTGCTGACAGCTAAAATTATTGAAGGCAGTTCCAGTTTATTATACGCACTTATGATAAGCCCTATAATTATCAGAAAAATTATAATCCCCCAAATTAAAATATTTTTTTTATCCGAGGTATTTTTTATCTCTTTCAGATTTTTTTCATCATTATTTATTTCCGCACTAAGCGCATAATATTGGTTTAAGCCCTCATCTATATCAGTTGAAAGAGTTTTTATAATGTTTAAATTATTATTTGAATTATCTTTTACTAGTGTTTTATGCTTAACCTCTGATTGCAAAATAGCATCTTCTATAATATCCAGTTTGCTCTCAGTTGTTTTAATTTCTGATTTCAAATCCGATATTTCTTTTATAAGATTTTTAAGTTTATAAATGTTATCCTCATTAATTACAAAATTTTTAATTGTTTCATCGTCTAACGATAACTGATAATTGGAAATCAAATTATTTTTTTCGGATTTTATATTATTTTGGATTTCTTCAAGTTTTTGATTATTCTTTTCAATAAGATTTTGATTGGAATAAAATGTACCTGAATTTTCCAAAATTTCGGATATATTTTTCTGCCTTTCAAATAATTTTTGATTAAATTCGGAATTTAATCTTTTTAACTGCTCTGTTTTAGTTTCCAGTTCCGTATAATCAATTTTTAAATTTTCCAAAAGAGATATGTATTCTTCTTTTTTAGAAATTGTTTCAAGTTCATTATTTAACTGTTCTATGGTTTTAAGGCAGTTATTATATTGAGTTTCCCGTTTAGTGAGCTCCGAAATTTTTTCATTCAATTCTTTTATCTGTGTGACAATTCCGTTAAAATCTTTCCTTAATTTTCCGTCTTTGCCGATAATCTGCTGTATATTATCATCAATTTCAGCCGAATATTTTTTAACTTTGTCGCTGTATGGGTCTTTTATTAAATCAATAAGTTCCGATACCGATTTATTTTGGATTTTCATTAAATCATCAAGATTAATATAAAACCCCTGTTCAAAAGATGTTTTATCAATTTCATTATCAATAATGTTTTTGGGACACTCGGTATTTTCAATGATATTATAAATTTTGCATCTTTGCTCTAACGGTTTTAAGGTATTAATATCAGCTCTATAAGATAATTTTTGGTCGTTTTTGTTGATACTGAACCAAATTTTACCCGTGTCAGAGCCTTTTTGTTTATAAATTCCGTCTTTTATAAATTTCATTAACGATGATTTTCCGGTTTCATTTTCACCGAAAATGACATTCAGCCCCTCCGTAAAATCATACTTAACCCCTGTATTAATATCTTTGGAGGTTTTTTCAATTAATATATTGTCAATAACAAATTTCCCCATATTAACTGCCTTCCGCCTCTTCAGTGCATATTAATCCGCATAAATTAATACAAGCTTCTTTAGTTTGATTAATTACTTCAGACTTAAATGTTTGATAATCTTCATCATTAAAATCACAAGTTTTAATCAATTTATTAAGAGACTCCGATGCGGAATTATAAATTTCGATAAGAAAATTTTCATCCTGAATTTTGTTATAAATTCCGCCTGCAATACCTTCATCGGATTTAATCGTTTCAATATCCGCCAAGGCTTGAGTATTATTGATTATCTGCGAAATATAACACTTTGAATTTGATTCTTGTTTAATATAATCAATAATCCCTAAGTAAAACTCGTCATTTATTTCATTAAAAAACTTTACACATCCCGTTAAATTAACTCTTACCAAAAAGAGTTCGCAGGTTTGATTTTCATTTTTATTAATTAAGTCTGAAATTTTATCATTAATTAAACCGGCAGATGAAGTTATATCGGCTGAATTTGATAAATCAATATAAATATCTTCAAACCTTACTACATCAAGCGGAATAAATGAATTTTCTACTATTTTTCCCTCTTCAACTTTAATATATTTAACCCCGTGAGCGCCTGTTTCTTTTGTGTTTCTGCCCTGAAGAGTTCCCGCATACTGGATTTTACCGCTTTCTGATGGGATATGAATATGACCTAAAGCAAAATAATCATAATTCAATGCTTCTAAATCAGAATAACTGCAAGGTGCATAGGGGCTATCTTTTTGCCCTGATAAATCGCAGTGTAAAAGCCCAATATTAAATAATTCTTTTTCATCACCTGTTGGCGGATTAAAATATTTACAAGGGTTTTCATTAAATGAATTTTCCCTGAAGCTTAAAGCATGGATTATTGCAGAGTTATTCCCTGATTTATCCGTAACAATAAATTTATCGTTAAAATTACTGTTTAAGCCGACAATTTTTATATTTGAGTTTTCGTCAAAATCAAATGCCGTTTTGCTATATGAAGCCAGACAGTCATGATTTCCCGCAATAAGAAAAACTTTTATCCCTTCTTTTTCAAGCTTTTTCAAGCCGTTTTTTAAAATAAGTTTAGAGTCAAAATCCTGCTCGTTGGAATCAAAAGTATCACCGCTTATTAATACAAAATCAACCTGCTTTTCTATGGCAAAATCCAAAAAATTATTAAATGCACGGTTTAAAGCCTTACTGACGTCAATATCTGCAGAATAATCAGATAATCCCGAAAAAGGACGACCTAAATGAATATCTGAAATATGAATAAACGAAAAACTCACACTAACCCTCTTTTTATAATGATAATACAAATTACACTCATTTCAAGTTTTTAACATATAATAAACGGTCTTTAAACCGGCTTAAAAGGGAATAAAAAAACTTTTAATCTTTTTTAATATAACAATGTTACAAAGAGAGGGAATATTATGAATAAATTATTTATGCTCGGAGCAATGGTCGGTATCGGAATCGGTATTGCAAAATTAATGAAAAAACATAAAAAAGAAGAAACAGCTCAAATGAGCGAAGGCTAAATAAAAAAGGAGTAAAAGTTAAATACTTTTACTCCTTTTTTAAAATTAATCATTACCATAAAATTTTGACAAATTTTTATCGTTAACAGCTACTTTTTCCAAAAAATTATCATAATCTTTAGCAATATGCCCGATATCAATTGCCCTATGTCCGGACTTCGCAAGGTCATAAGCTAACACAGTAGCAGTAGGGCCAAGCATTAATAATTTTAATTTGTTTTTATCCGTTTGAACTACTTTACTAAATATATCATCATACTTATCAAAAGCATTAACAGTCGGGGCATAAATATATTCTATGGACTTTGCATTATCAAAAATATTATTTTTTATATTGTTAAAAGCTCTATCCCCGCAGACAATTGTAATATCTTTATTATCCCAAATTTTTCTTATTTTACTAAAATACTCCTCAAAATTAAAGCTTTTTTTCTTTAACTCATCCATTAACATATACTGCTGTGTAAAATCATATGAATAATATATTTTATCGGAATTTAAAAGACATAAAAATTTATCCTTATATCGACCAAATAAACTTCTAAATGTTGGTTTAAGTAAAGGATTTATATCCCTAAGCGAATTATAAAATCTTGGTATTGCAATTAAAACATTTTTTTCATCAGATAATAAAACTTCTTTTAATCTGCGGGATAATTCTTTGTTTACTGTTTGGAAACAAATTCTGTTACCTATAATCATACCCAGTTCACCATCACCAAAACGGGATATACTGCAATCTGAATTTATTAATTTATCTATTGTTTCATCAACATCAGCTACTTTTATTCTTTTTATTCCCGCTAAATCATCTTCTATTTCATATTTAATATGGTCAAAACAATCATATACAAAATCGAATTCACGATTAATTTTTTTAATATTATATCTGCCTAAATATCTAAGATTATTGAAAAACATAGTAAAACTAAACATTCATTACCCCTTTTTTTGTTTTTTAATATACCGCATAATACATTACCTGTCAACACAATAGGGTAATGTTTTTCATTGTTTTTCATTTATAAAATTTTAACTAACATAATATTTATCAGGACAGTTTGAATACTATGGATAAAAAAGAAATAGGAAAACAATTAAAATATTTCAGGCAGAAAGCCGGATTAACTCAAGCCGAATTGGCCGAAAAAATAAATATTCATGAAAAACAAATTTCAAAGATTGAAACAGGTGTTCATTTTCCAACATTTGATAATTTCATAAAAATACTTGAAGTTTTAAATATAAAACTAAAAGACCTGGATACCTCCGAAAAAAAAGTATATTCTAATTCAAAAGACAAGTTATTCAGACTAATAAACCAGTCATCAGACAAAGATATAGAATTTTATACATCAGTAATAGAAAACTTAAATAAGAATTTAAAAAAATACAAAAAATAATTTAATAAAATACTAATTATTTACGGAAGTATTTTCTTTATGTTCTTCTTCGGTTTCTTCATCATCTTCTTTATCGTTAATGTCTTCAAGTGTTTTCTTTATGAGTTCTAAAGAGTTTTGAAATTCCTGATTATTATTTACTGCGGGTTTATTAATATTTTGAGGAGTTTTCATAGTATTTTGAAAAAGCATTTCCGAATAATTTTCAAAACCGGAATTTAATTCATTTCCATTAAATATATTCAGTGTATTTTCACTATTATTATCAAGGTTATCATCTATTTCATTTAAACCAAGTTCTTCTAACAATAATGATTCTACGGCAGTATCCTTACTTTCAAGATTTAAACTTGATTCGGAATTATCATTATTTGATGGTTCTTTTTTATCATATTGTTCCTGAAGTGTAGTAAACTCAATTTCTGCAGTTGATTTATTTGTTTCTATGGCAGATTTCTGAGTGCTTATTCCTTTTATAAGATTTTTTGCCGAATTAACTTCTGACTGCGCTAATACTACCTCCTTATATTTATACGAAAGCTTAGTATTTATTGCATCGGCATCAGTTTGTATTTTAGCTTTTTCCGTAAGCAAACTGCTCATATCAGAATAGTATGAGGAAATAGTTTTATAAATTAACTTTAACTTGCCTGCATCGGGTTTCCCTTTCCCGACTGATATATTCATTATTTTTTGCTGATCTTTTATCTTATCTGAAATTTTATTGATTTCTTCATCTTTTTTCTTTATTTCTTTATTTTTAACCTCTAATTCTTCTTCTATTTTTGCATATTCTTCCCTGCGGGCTTTTAATTTTTTTTCTTTCTCTTCAAGCATGTCACTTTTTGTTTGTATTAAATTATCAAGTGACTTTATAGTGCTATCATATGTTGATACATTACCTGCTACTTTATCTATTTTTGTTTTTAATTCTTCAATTGTAGCTTCATCGGAATTTGTTGTATCAATATCCGTATCTATTGATGATAATGCATCCGCAATTGCTTTTAAAATTTCTTTATAATCAGCTAAATCTTCTTCCGTAAGTTCTATACATTCTTTATTTATTTCTGTTTCACCGGGTTTCTTTTGTTCCGCTTTCGGTTCATTTGCATTACTATTTTTCCCGCTTTTATATACTGTATTAGTATTATTTACTAAATAATTTAAATAACTTTCAGTCATAAAAAACTCCTTTAATTATTATTTATTTATTTTTTTTATCGGCATTAAAAAAGCATAACTTTAATAATTTATTTCTATTTTTTACATTCATTTACAAAATTAATAATGAATTTTCAAAGGTAAAATCATGATATAATTATTATTAAATATTTTTATGATTAGAGGGATTAAATGATATTAATAACAGGCGGAGCAGGTTATATAGGAAGTCATACCGTTATAAACTTATTAAATCAGGGTTATAAAATAGCTGTTTTTGATAACCTTTCTACAGGACATATTGAAACGATTGATACACTTAAAGATATCGGAGATATTAAGTTTATACAGGGCGATTTATGTAATATCAAAGACTTGGAAAATTTATTTTGCAATTATGATATTCAAGCCGTTATTCATTTTGCAGCATTTTCACTTGTTGAAGAATCATGTATTAATCCTAAGAAATATTATATAAATAATGTCATGGGAACATTGAATTTATTAAACACAATGTTAAAATATGATGTTAAAAAGATAGTATTTTCATCAACTTGCGCTACATACGGAGTGCCGAAAATATTGCCTCTTGACGAAAATCATCCGCAAAATCCGATTAACCCATACGGAAATACAAAGCTGACAATCGAGCGGATATTAAAAGATTATGATAAAGCATACGAACTAAAATCCATAATTTTAAGATATTTTAATGTAGCAGGCTGCGACTCATTAATAAGAATAGGGGAATGGCATGTGCCTGAAACCCATTTAATACCTAATATTTTGAAATCAGTAACCGAAAAAGATAAAGTATTTAAAATATTCGGTACTGATTATGATACAAAAGACGGAACCTGTGTAAGAGATTACGTAAATGTAGAAGACTTAGCAGAGGCGCACAGACTGGCTCTTGAATATTTATTTAAATCAAATAAATCTGATATATTTAACATCGGAACCGAAAACGGAAATACCGTCAAAGAAGTATTTGATATATGTAAAGAAATAACAAATACAAATATTAAAGTGGAAGAAACGCAAAGACGGGCAGGTGATCCGCCGAGTTTATACGCAAATGCCAAAAAAGCTAAAGAAATTCTCGGCTGGAATCCGAAAAAAACTCTTTATGACAGTATAAAAACAGCTTGGTTATGGGAGAAAATATTATTTAATAATATATCTAAAGAGGAAATTTAAAATATGACATTTTTTACTAAAGATAAATTTTATATAGTAACAGGAGCAAGTTCCGGAATTGGAAGAACAACCGCATTATTATTAAATGAACTTGGGGGCAGTGTTATTGCAGTAGCAAGAAATAAAAATCGTTTGGAAGAGATGAAAACAAACTGTAAAAACCCTCAAAATATGTATTTAGAAGTAAAAGATTTGACGGAAGATATAGAAAACCTTCCCATTTATGTTAAGAATTTAAAAGATAAATATGGGAAATTTGCAGGAATGGCATATTGTGCCGGAATTGGAATAAGAAACCCTTTAAGAACCATTGATTATGAAACTATTAAAAAAATATTCGACATAAACTATATTGCACCAATATTAATGACAAAAGGAATAGCCGATAAAAGAAATAATATAGGAAAAGGTTGTTCTTTAGTATATCTATCATCAATCGATGCAAAATTATCAAGTAAAGGTCAGCCGTTATATAGCGGTTCTAAAGCTGCATTAAGTGCAACAATTAAGTCCTTATCAAAAGAGGTAGTTCAAAACGGTATAAGAATGAATTGCATTTTACCATCTATGATTGTTACCCCGATGACAAAATCAGATGAATTCCATACTAATGAAATATGCGAACAATATCCGTTTGGCTGGGGTGAAACTATTGATGTCGCGAATATGATAATATTCCTTCTATCTGATGAGTCAAAATATATTTCAGGTCAAAACTATGTCGTTGATTCAGGCGGAGTTTTATAATATATTAAACTATTTCTCTTGATAATTCATAAATAAGGTTGTGTCCGTCCCATATTACATCTATATCCATGGCTTTACCAATTGGGACAATCCTGTCTATACCTTTTAAATTATTTTTTATTATATCATTTCTTAATGTTTCGGGATTAATCCCAAAATAAGTAATGGTTTGATATTTTTCATTTATTATATTAAAAAGTTCATCATAATTTTTTAATGAATATTCGTAAAAATAACCGCCGTTACCCCTTAATTCCGTTATATTTTCATCAATTTTGTTTAATTCTATTCTGTATAAAAGATTTTCGACATTTTGAAAGTTTGAAATATAATCGGAATTTAATATTGCATCTTCGCAGATTTTTGTATATTTATCAACACTGACGGCATCTTGAAAATTATATTTTTCTTTTGCACAAGTATAAACGAATTCCCAAAACTTATCACGGGCAGTTTTATTATCATTGAGCCAATAAATTAACTGCGGAGAAGAACAGGCATTTTGATCCATCAGGTAAGTATCATTATAAAAATCAATGCTAAATCGTTTTAATTTATCTTCATCAAGTGTTTTAATTTCCTCAGCATTTATAATTGCAATTGAATATCTGTCGGGAAAAGTTATATCAAAACATCTTGGTTTTGTTTTGTAGGATTTGAACAGTTCAATTGTTTTATCTCCGCCCCAAATCATTCTGCAATCAGCAATTGAGGAAAAATAAGCATTAATTTCGTCATCTTTTTCATATTTTACAAAAGCTGTTCTTTTTTCAATCTCAGGATAATTTTTCAAAAATTCTTTCAAAAAATTGCAAATAAAATCTACCTGCGGAAAGTCTTTGCTTGGTAATCTTACAATGTTAGAGCATCCCGCTAAAAGAGCAAACGCATAAGAAAAAACAGAATTAACAGGAATATTAGACGGGGCTATATGAAAACATAATCCCCGACCGAGTCTGTTAATTTTACCCCCCCCCATTAGGTTTTTCAAATTTTGAATATTTGCTTTTCTTGCCCAAAAAGCAAAAGCTGATAAATCGGTAAACTCTCTGATTTTAGAAGATTTTAAAAGACAGGATGATACATCATTTAAAAAATTAATAACACAATCACTAAAAGGTTCTAATGGTGTATCTATAGTATTTTCATTCCCTATAATATAATTAATGTTTTTCATAAGTATCAGAGCAACCCCTTATTTCTGCATTTTTAATACGACCTAATATGTTAAAATATTTGCCTTTTCTACCACAAGGACAGTCATCTTCACCCAAAATTATCCCCTCATCTTCAGTTAAAAGCGAGTGCCCGGGGTAAGATTCAGGTAAAAGCGAAACAACTTGAATAATACCCTTTTCCCCAATCGGAGCAAGCGAGAAATCCTTTGTGTTTCTTATTATTACATCAGAAAATATTGAAGCATGTAAGTGTCCATACTCACATTCCATATAAACACATCCCGTCTGTTCAACCATTCCATAATAGTCATGAACATTATTAAGTGCACAAACATCTTTTAAAGCTTTTTTAAAATCTTCTTTAGAAACAGCTTCATTAATAAGTTTTTTCCAGCCTCCTCCGTGGATTAAAATGCCGTTTGATATATCAAGTTTTTTATTTAACTTTTTTAATTCCTTATAAAAATACTGCCAAATCATAAAAGTAAAGCCAAAAAGCAGTATCGGTTTTCCTTTGTGTTTATCTAAAAAGGTTTCAATTGCCTTTAAATCAAGGTTCATATCTTCATCAAGTGCATAAGTTCTGTCCGCACCAAAAATAGAAAACCCCAAAATCCCGGCACCTCGAGCCGAAAACATTAATCTGTTTTTAATAACGGATGGTGAATCAATAATAAGCATCGGCATTCTTGAAGCTCCCGTAAAGTCGGAAACTATTTTAACCAGTGTCTTTTGTTGATTTAGTGCTGTCGCTTTATCTAAAACTATTTTAGAAACCGCCTGACCCGAAGTACCCGATGATGTCATAGTCTTAAATATTTCATCTTCTTTTATACTTGCAAGGTTAAATTCTTTAAATAAACGAACAGGAATAAAGGGAATATCCGAAACTGTTTTCAAAGCATCAAAATTAATGTTCAAGGTGTTTAAGATTTTTCTGTAATTACCGCAATTTTCATAATGATACTTTGTTAAATCAAAAAGCCCGTCAAACAATAATTTTTCTTTTTCATTTTTATTTAAGGAATATGGAGCAATATTTAAAATCTCATCATAATTAAGCATTTATAAGCTCCAGATTTTTATATAGAGTTTTTCCTGCTTCATTTTTAGGAATTTCTTTAATTACAATAACTCTAAATGCAGTAAAATTAAGCCCTGTTTTTTGTGATATAAAATCTGATACTTCCTTTTTACAGTTTTCATCAGTTATATAAATATCCATTTTATCATCAATTCCCGTGCAGGCACACTCTAACATGGGAAAATGAGCCTTAATTAGTCGTTCTGTTTCATCTAAGTTTACTCTGTTCCCGAAAATCTTCAAAAATCTTTTTTTCCTGCCGACAATATAGAAAAATCCGTCTTTATCAAACTTTGCCATATCGCCCGTTATAAGTTTACCGTTTCTTTCGTCGCCCAAAGCCAAATCTTCGCCTTTTTGTGCGTAGCCTAATGTAACATTATCACCCTCATATACAAGCTCGCCGACAGTTTCAGGGGCTTTAATTATATTCCCTTCCGCATCAATTAACGAGAATTTACCTCCCGGGATAGCTATTCCCATAGAGCCGTACTTTTCTAAAGACTTTTCTGCCGGCAGATAGCTCATCCTTGCAGTAGCTTCTGTTTGTCCGTACATTACGATAAATTTTTTATTATTTTCTTTTGCCCAAGACGCAAATTGCTCATGGAGTTCAGGTGATAATTTCCCGCCCGCTTGCGTCATATACCGGAGAGAAGGTAAATTCATCCTGAAAAATCTTAAACGGTTTAGCATTTCATAAGTATAAGGTACTCCGCCGAAAGAGGTTGCCTCATAGTCTTTAAATTGACTCCAAAACTCTTTTTGCATTAAACCTTTTTCAGTTAAAACTAAACTTGCTCCAACCCATAAATGAGTATTAATTATGGATAAGCCGTAAGTGTAGTTCATCGGTAAAGTTGTAATAGCTCGTTCAGTTTCATCAAGGGACAGATATTCAACTATTGATTTTGTATTAGCCTCAATATTTTTATAGCTTTGACGCACTAACTTTGGACTGCCTGTCGAACCTGATGTTGTTAAAAGCAATGCCAGTTCAGGATTTAGTTCATATTCATTATTAAACGGAGTTTTTAAAAGTGTATAATTAAGGTTTTCATAAACACATCCGTAATTTTCGAATTTATCTTTAATATCAGACGGAACATTTATATAATCAGGTTTATATGTATTAAGCATAAAATTTAATAGTTCATCATCCAAGTCGCTTTTAAGCATTAAAGGAACAATTTTTTTATTCAAAAAACCAATATAGCCGACCAGAGAGCCTATTTCATTCCTGCATAAATTAAAAACGAGACACCTTTTAGGAATATTCACGGTTAAACTTTTACAATAATCATCAAACTCTTTATAATTTATTTTTTTATTATCTTCGGTAATTATTGCAATATTATCCTGAAATTTATTCAAATTCCACATAAAAGCACCTCGTTAAAAAGCATTATTGAGCAAAATCTACATCATATTTTTGAGATAAAATTTCTTTACCTTTTTCAAAAGAACTTAAATCAATAATATCTTCTGTTTCCATCATAATATCAAAAGCTTCTTCCAGATTTGCAACAAGTCCCATGTGACCAACCGAATCCCAAGCTTTGATATCCTGATATTTAAGTGCAGGAGCATCTTTTGGTTCAATTTCAAAAGCTTGAACAAACGCATTTGTGTATTTTTCTAAGTTTGACATTTATATTTCCTCCAATTTGTTTAATATTTTTTCTGCAATTTTGGGTGCGGTCAGCCCTGTTTTATCAAGCATATAGTTATACTCGCCCGCTTTTTCAAATTTATCGTCAAGACCGATTATTAATTGTTTTGGTGCGTTTTTATTTGATTTATATTCCGCAACAGCACTTCCTAAACCGCCGATTTTAAAATGCTCTTCTATTGTAACAAAAAAATTATATTTTGCAAAAATCTTGTCCAAAGTTTCATAATCCAAAGGTTTTATTGTATGAAAATTATAAACGGAAACCGAAATATTATTTTTCTTTAAAGCTCTTGCGGCTCTCATTGCCTCGTAAACCATTGTTCCCGTTGCAATAAGCGCAATATCCTCGCCTTCTGTCATTTGAATTGCTTTACCTATTTTAAACTCGTAATCTTCTTTATAAGCGTTTGGTGTCCCGTTCACGCCCGTTAATCTTACATAACAAGGTCCTTCAAATTTTCTTAGAGCTTCGATTACTTTATAAGTTTCAACGCAATCAGCAGGTGAAATAACGGTCATATTAGGTATAGTCCTTGTTAGTGCTATATCTTCCAAACCATAATGAGTGTTTCCGACAACTCCTCCGCCTAAACCCGCTAAAAGACCCACTATTTTGACATTTAAATTCATATACCCGACTTGTGTTCTTAACTGTTCAAAACATCTCATAGAGGCAAAAGGAGCAAAAGTTGAAGCAAAAACGTTATATCCTTCGCTTGCTAATCCCGCAGCTATACTTATCATATTCTGTTCCGCTATCCCTGTGTTTATTATTTTTTTTGGGAATTTTTGCGCAAACTCTTCTAATTTTGATGAAGTCATTACATCAGATACAACTGCCATTATATTATCATTTTCCTTCGTCAAATCGGCCATAGCTTTGCCATACACTCCGCGAGAAGCCAGCCTTGTTAATTCCATCATATTTTTTAAATTAAATTCCATTTTTACACCTCTAATTCTTTTAGTGCCTGATTATATTCTTCTTCGGTTATTGAAGAGTGGTGCCATTTTGGTTTATTTTCCATAAAAGATATGCCTTTTCCTTTAACAGTATCAGCTATTATAACTAAAGGTTTATCGGTTTTGGTTGAAAAGGCTTTTATAATTTCGTCAAAATTATGTCCGTTAATTTCTATTGTTTCAAAACCGAAAGAAACAAACTTATCTTTCCAATTTTGAAGATTTAAAATATCTTTGGAAAAACCGTCCAATTGCATTTTATTGTTATCTAAAATTAAAACAATATTATCTAATTTTTTAGCCCCGATAAACATAACCGATTCCCAAAAAGAACCTTCGTTTGTTTCACCGTTGCCCGATAAAACATAAATTTTATTATTTATACCTTTATTTTTTAAGGCGATTGCTTGACCTATAGCATACCCTAAACCCATTCCAAGGCTGCCTGATGACAGTTCAATATTTTTGTCTAAATTTTTAACGCAATGAGAAGGAAAATCACCGCCGTTTGCGTTAAAAGTAAGCAATTCTTCTTTTGATAGATAGTTAAATTCGGCTAGAGCACCATACAAAGCAAGTGCGCAATGACCTTTGCTTAAGATAAATCTGTCTCTTTTTTCATTATTCTCTTTTTTTAATACTGAAAAAACATAAGTTAATAATTCAACGCAGGATAACGAACCGCCATAGTGAGCGGATTTTGACCTAAACCCCGCTTCTATTATATTTTTTCTTATGTTTTTTGCTCTTAATGATAAATCAATCATTTTTAAATTTCTCCTTTCAAAAAGTCAATAAAAAATCGGCTTTTATCTTGAGCCGATTTTTTGATTTTAAAAGGATTTTATAAATTCCTATACGCTGACAATATTTTTTCGCTAATTGCTTGAGGCGTTAACCCGTATTGTTCAAGCATATATTCATAAGACCCTGCTTTTATATATTTATCTTTGATACCTATAAATAAATGAGGAGGCTTATTTTTAATTTCGGATAAACATTCGCTGACAGCACTTCCCAAACCGCCTATAATGGAATGCTCTTCAATTGTTACAATTAATTTAGCCTTACAACATTTTTTTACGATTTCAACATCAATCGGCTTAATAGTATGTATATTAATAACTTTTACATGGAGTTCTTCCCCCCCCCCGTTGATTTTTAGAATATCTTTAATTGTTTGAACAGCTTTAAGAGCTGCATTAAGCATAGAACCCGTTGCAATAACAGCTATATCTTCACCTTCTTGAAGTATTTGAGCTTTTCCGATTTCAAAATCATAATCTTCTTTATGTACTATAGGATTATTAAAACTGCCCGTAAGTCTTATATAACAAGGTGAATTTAATTTTTGAGATGCAAGGATACATTTTACTGTTTCCATACAATCACATGGGGATAATATGGTAATATTTGGAATTGACCTTATTAAAGCTATATCTTCTATCGCAACGTGAGTTGCGCCTAAAATTCCAACAGCAAGCCCCGCTGTTAGACCAATAAGTTTTACAGGCAGTTTCATATAGCCCATATTAACTTTAATTTGGTCTAAACACCTTGAAATAAAAGAAGCATAAGTTGTAACAAAAGGGTTTAATCCTTCTTTTGCCATGCCTGCAGCAACGCCTATTATATTTTGTTCTGCTATACCTAAATTATAAAAATTATTCGGATATTCGTCTTTAAATCTGGTTAATCCGGAAAAATAGCATAAATCAGGAGTTAAAATGACGATATTCTCATCGTTTTCGGCTAATTCCATTGCTGCAATACCAAAAGCACCGCAAGAACCAAGTCTTGACCACATTCTTATATCGGAAGGACTGTATTTAAGCATAATTTATACTCCCAATTCAACAAGTGCTTTATCGTGCAGTTCTTTTGATAAAGCCCCGTTATGCCACTTTGGTTCATTTTCCATAAAAGAAATTCCTTTACCTTTAATCGTTTTTGCGATAATACATAGAGGATTGCCGCGATGAACGGTTTCAAACCCTTTTTGAAGCTCCGGTGTATTATGTCCGTCAAGTATAACGGTTTTAAAACCAAAACTTTCCCATTTTTCTTTAAACGGTTCAAGTTTCATAATATCTTCCGTTTTTCCGTCATATTGCAGAGAATTTTTATCTATAATTACAATTAAATTATCAAGTTCAAAATTTGAAGCAGACATTGCGCTTTCCCAAACAGAACCTTCGTTACATTCACCGTCGCCCAATAAAACATAAACTTTGGAAGAAAAATTTTTCTTTTGTTTAAGGGCAAGAGCCGTCCCGACTCCTAACGATAAGCCCTGCCCCAAACTGCCCGAAGAAAACTCAATTCCCAGATTTTTATTCATAGAAGGGTGTGCAGATATAAAAGAACCGTTTTTCTTGTAGGTTAAAAGTTCTTCTTTTGTAATTAACCCCATTTGTTCAAATACCGCATATTGAGCCATAACTCCATGGCCTTTACTTAAAATAAATCTGTCTCTGGTTTCTTCGGTCGGATTTTTAGGGTTGAAATTTAAAATATTGAAATATAATACGGTTAATATTTCAACCATAGATAACGCCCCTGCAATATGCGCTCCTTGTAAACCCGTATTATACGTCATTTCTATGAGATTGCGACGAATTAACCTTGAAATTTCTTTTAGTTTTGTTGTATTATACCTCAACCCAGCCCTCCGCTTACGCTTATAATTTCACCCGTTATATAAGTTGATAAATCGGAGCATAAAAAAGCTGCGGCATTTGCAACTTCTTTTGCTTCACCCATTCTTTTCAGATATGATTTTTTTAAATTTTCTTCGATATGTTCCTGCCCTATAAAATTCATCATATCTGTTTTAATAAACCCCGGAGCAAGCGCATTAACCCTTATATTTTTTTCTCCCAATTCCGCTGCCATTGTCTTTGTCAAAGAAGAAACCGCAGCTTTTGAAGCACCGTAAACGGCTCTGCCTATATCTCCGCCTTTTGCTGAAACGGAAGATATATTGACGATTGAACCTTTTGAGTTTCTTATCATAAGTTTTGCGATATATTGCGATATTAAAAATACGGAGTTGAAGTTAATATTAAATTCTTTTTGAACATCATCTAAAGTTGACATTAAATATAAAGAATTTTGAGTTATTCCCGCATTATTGACAAGACAGTCTATCGGAATTTTATAGGAATTTATTTTTTTTATTCCTTCTTTTATTTCATCTTTATTTGAAACATCAAAATATATAGGATAAATTTGTGTATTGTATTTATTTTTTAATTCCGTAATCAAATTTTCAAATTCTTGCGTTTGAACTCTGGCACAAGCAAAAATATTTGCCCCGAATTGTGCAAAAGTTTCTAAAATTGCTCTACCTATACCGCGATTTGCGCCCGTTATAATAATATTTTTATTTTTCAGCATTCTAAGCACACTTTCTCTTATTTTCAAAAGTGAATTTAGAAATTGTTGTTGAAAAATTAAACTTATCATTTAATCTTCTACCCCCCCCCCTGCGAAAGAGGATATTCCGCCATCTATTCTTAGAATTGCTCCGTTAATAAATGACGCTTCATCTGAAGCAAGGAAATACACTGCTTGAGCGATTTCAGAGGGTTTTGCCAATCTTTTCATAGCCGAAGCATTAATCATATTTTTTTCGGCTTTTTCTTCCATTAATTTTGCCATATTTGTATCAGTCAGCCCCGGCGCAACCGAATTAACCCTGATATTATACTTTGCGCATTCGGCTGCAAGCGTTTTTGTCCAGGCGATAACGGCAGCTTTTGAAGTGCCGTAAGCGCAATTTCCTTCAGCTGAATCAAGTCCTGAAATGGAAGAAATATTTACAATTGAGCCTTGTTTTTGCCTTGTCATAAACTTTAGAACAAGCTGGGTTAATTCCATTTGCGCAAAAAGGTTTATTTCAAAAATTTCCTTAATTTTTGAAACGGGGGTCATTTGAAAAAACCCGCCGTGGGCAACACCTGCGTTATTAATTAAAGCATCAATTTTGATTTTTTTGGAGTATAACTCCAAAATTGCGCTTTTCATAGCTTTATAATCAGTCATATCAAAATAAATCGGCGTTGTTTCAATGTTATATTTTTTTGAAATTTCTTTTAGGCAATTTTCAAAGCCTTCGTCTTTTTTTCTTGCACAAGCAAGAATATTATAAGAATTTTTAGCGAATACTTCCGTTATAGCACTTGCTATACCGCCTTTTGCTCCCGTAATTAAAACATTTTTAGTTGTCATTATTTTTCCTCTTTTTAAAAATTAAATTATTTCCAAGCTGAATTCGCCCTGCGAGAGAATTTGTCCGTTTTCTTTTTCAAATATCAAAGAAAAATCTTCCTTTTTAGTCTCTCTCTCTTTATTTGCCAAACAAGCACAGCCTTTTACTGTTACTATTTTGCCGTCGTTGTTTAAAATTTCTGTTTTTATACAAATTGCATCATCGGGAAATATCGGTTTATAGATAAATACATCCGTATATTTATTCAAAATAATGTCTTTTAATTTTAATTTTTCATCCTGTTTTTTTAGGGCAACAACTGCTAATTGAGCCATTGCTTCAATCTGAAAAACAATAGGAGCAACAGGTTTATCCGGAAAATGACATTTGAAATACCATTCGCCACAGGAAAATTTCTTGTAAGCAAAAGCTGTGTTTCCTTTTATAATTACTTTATCTATAAATATATAAGACCGGTCTTCTTTAAGATATTCGCAAGGCTTATTAATTACTGTTGGGTTATTGACACACATTGCTTTTCTTCTTTCTTAATGTAGTCGTCTTCGCCGAATATTTCTTTTGCGTTTATATATTTAAATACCGTTGTATCCTCTTTTAAGAATTTCTTTCTGAAATCTCTGTTAAAAGCAGCAATACAAACCGGACTGTATTGACCGAAGTATTTAATACTAAAACCGTAATCCAAAATTTCTTTTAAGGATTGCTCAAAAATATTACCGATTTTTATAGGTAAAAAAGGACAGGGTAAAACATCGCCCAAAGGTGAAATATAGGGTCTGTTTACCGACCAGCATCCCGTTATTGCCTCTTTTTTAGGGTCATACATATCCCAGGTATCAAAGAAACAATTATAATTTTTTCTTATGTATTTAAGCCTTTCCATATCTTTTGCATCCATAACATCATCTTTAAAAGAACCGTAAGGCATCGCCATTAAAAAATAGGTGGAATAATCTTTTTCTTTTGCATAATTTAAAATATCTTCCAAATCCTTTGAAAATGCGTTATGGTGTCCGAAAATAACGTTAGGCCATGCTGCCATGCCTGCATTTTTGGAATATTCAAGCGCTTTTAGAGCATGCGCGTGAGCATTTGGAACGTGGCGTTCTTTATCGTGATTTTGGGCATTCATTGTTGAAACAGATACCGCTACACAATCAAGTCCCGCGTCCGCCAATTGATTTGCATATTCCTGAGTCATTAAAAAACCGTTTGTAATTAATACAATTTGAAATCTTTCCGGTTTAAAGGCTTTAATTAAATCGATAAGTGATTTTTTATTAAGTGTTAATTCTCCGCCTTGCAGAACAATTTCCCAAATGCCGAGTTCGTGTGCTTCATCTGCCAGTTTTTCAACGGCATCTAAAGGCAGGGTGATTTTTGAATGTTCATTATCCAATTCGGTTGAATAACAAAAGTCGCATTTAAAATTGCAGGCATTATTATAATTTATTATTATAGAACGCGGTATGTTGTTGATTTTGTTGCCATTTTTTCTTACATTTCGCATATAGGTTTGGACTTTTTTGATAACAGCAGTTTTTTTAATAAATGTCATTTAGATACCTCCGTTCTTTTTGGACAAGATAATTCAAGCATTTTTGGTACAACAGATTGAAAAGTTGCGCGGCAGCAGAGTGTTCTTTGTTCTCTTGTAAAATTTTTCTCAAGATAACCCGCGCAAACGGCTTTAAGTATTCCTCTTTTAAAGCTTTCTATTTTTGCTTCGACGGTCATTAATTCGCCCGGATGTACCTGTTTTAGCACTTCGAAATTAAAAAATTTTTGAGGATATACAAAATCAACATTTTCATCATCCAGAGTGTAAATACATAATGCTGCGGTTTCCATTAATGATTCCAATAATAATCCGCAAGGCACAATCGGATTATCGGGATAATGGCTTTTGAAGTACCATTCGTTATTTGAATAGTATTTTTTACCGACTGCTCTCACTCCGGGATATATTTCGGCATTGTCTACAAAAATATACGGGGATTTCAATCTTAGATATTTTTCTAAATTTTTGTAGTCAACATATATTTTCTTTGTACTATTCATTAAATTTTCCCTTGCAACATTTTATAAAAATGTTGTATT
>CANQNW010000018.1 GCA_947625305.1 Candidatus Gastranaerophilales bacterium
ACAATAAATTGTAAATTAATATTATTTTATTACAATAGTCTGAAGTAAATTAAAATTATAATAATAACAAAAGGTAAGAACAGGGCGAAAATTACAGGACAAGAGAGATATATTATTGTTCTACAATATAATGTAAATATAAATTAATCGACTTACAATTATTTATATATAACTAAAAGTTTGTAGGTTGGGTTTTAATCCAACCTACTTGCTACTTGCTTTAGCTAAAATATTAAAAACATTAGGGTTTAATTTAAAAATTGCATAACTAATTTAATCTAGTGTCGCACTCTGCCACCGACTATCTAAAGAATAAATATTATTTATTTTCTGTCTTTTTCTCAATAGGAGTAACTTTATTAAAAGCATAAGTTACCATAACTGCCAATATAATTAATGCAATAGCACCTATAATAAAATTATAATCCATATTAAATATCTCCCACAAGCTTTTTTATTTTATTATTGGTATAAATAAACTTACTTAAAAATATAAAATCAAAATAAATACCGACCATATATAAAAAGATAATTTTAATAATTTGCATATCAACAAAGAATAAGCCTGCTATTCCACTGCTTATAATCGTAAATAAAGTAAAATAATTATTTCTTAAACTTATAAGGTGTTGAATTTTTAAGTCATTATCTTCCATATAATTATTTTATCATATTTAAAAGTATAAATAAATATTAATTTTTTTATTCAAAATCAAACAAATCTTTTACTTTTATATTAAGATTATCTGCAATAATTTTTAATTTTGAAACAGTAATATCGGTTTGGGCTGTTTCTATCATACCAACCATTGAACGAGAAATCCCATTTACACCTATATCATCTTGGGTTAAATTTTTGGCTTCTCTTAATTTCTTCAAATGCTTTGCAAACTTATGTAAATATGCCTTGTTCATTTTTTAATTGTCAGTTATACTAACAATAGTTACAATCAATCACATTGACAAGCAGAGGGTGTAATATGAAAAAGAACAATGATTTGAACCTTAGCGAAAAAGCCGCTGATATCGGTATTAAACTTGAACGGATAAGCACCCTTATGGATTTTATGGAAAAAGCTTTAGAGAGAGAAGTTGAAGTTAAACCTAAAAAATTAGTCAGTTTAAGTTATATAATTAATGATTATTTATCTGAAGTCATCACAAAATTTGATGAACTTGAATGTATTATAAACAATTAACTCTTTCTCATCTTTTCAATAATGGAAGTGGTGGATTTGCCTTCTACAAAACTTATAAACTCTATTCTGCCCCCGTTTTCCATTATCCCTTTTGCCTCGGGCAGAGTTTCTATTGTATAATCCGCACCTTTTGTATGAACATCGGGTTTTATTTGAAGTAATAAATCTAAAGGTGAATCCTCATCAAATAAAACTACATAATCAACACTTCTTAAGGCGCTTAAAACCTCGGCTCTGTCGTTTTCATTATTTATAGGGCGCCCCTCGCCCTTTATGCTCCTTACCGATTTATCGGAGTTTAAAACGACAATTAAAACATCCGCAAAACTTTTTGTTTTTTCTAAATATCTTACATGCCCGACATGCAGAATATCAAAGCAGCCGTTTGTAGTAACAATGGTTTTGCCCTCGGCTCTTAACTTATTTATCAGATTATCTAAATCACAACGATTAACAAGCATACATTCTCCTAAAAAATGCGGAGCAAAATTGCTCCGCTCATAATATTATTTCTTTTGTTCTTCAGGATTTTGACCGAATTGATTCTGCACCTGCGGATTATTTGCCGCTGCTTTTTTAATTTTTTCCTGAAGTTTATCAGGGTTATAGTTTTCATCAAGATATTCAATTTTAGCATCTTTTCTTAAAGATTCTATTTTGTTTTTAAGAATATCAACTTTATCCTGACTTTCGAGGAAATTAATTATATCATTTTTACTTTCTTCAAAAGTATATGTCCCTGCCTCTTTTCTGTCTGTAACCATAATAATATGATATCCGTAAGGAGTTTGAATTACTTCGCTTATAGTATTTGGTTTCATATTAAATGCTTTATTAGAGAATGCCTCAACCATTTCATCTTTAGCAAAAAATCCCAAATCTCCGCCTCTTTGTGCGGTCATTACGTCTTGAGAATTTTCTTTTGCAACTTTAGCAAAAGTTGAAGGCGCTCTTTTAACTTTAACCTGCAGTTCTTCTGCTGTTTTTCTTAAGTTATTCATTTCTTCTTCGGTTTTTTTAGTTAATTCTTCATCTGTTATATCTTTATTTTCTTCTTTTAATCTTGCTTTTATTTGTTCAGGATTTGCCATTATAAGTATATGAGATGCTCTTACCTTTTGGGGATATTTAAATTTATCAATATTATCAAGATAATATTTTTTAGCCTCACTTTCGCCGATAGACACAATGCCTATTGTATCTACAAATTTCTTTAATTTAATTTCTTCTTCCAAATCCTTTTTAAACTTATCATATGTAACACCGTTTGCTTTTAAGATTTGCAAAAATTGGTCTTTTGAACCGAATTTGGTTAAAATTTCTTTTTCGCCCTGCTCAAGTTCATCTTTTGATACCATAATTTTTAATTTTTCCATTTCATCATTAACAAGAGCGTTTACTATTAATTCTGAAATTACTTTTTCCTGCATCATTAATGAAAATACATTTTCTCTGTCATTTTTCAAATCTATTCCCATTTGCGAGAACATGTTATTCGATGTAACGGAATCATATGCTTTTTCAAAATCGCTTTTTGTTATAACCGTATTATTAACTTTTACTATTGCATCATCATTTTTTTTGAGAGAACATCCCGTAAAAACAAACATAGCCAATAGAACTGTTAAAATTACTTTTAATTTATTCATTTATGTCTCCTTAAATTACTAACCTTTATTATTAGAATTATAATCTGATTCTATCTTTAATATATGATAAAATAAATTAGACAGAATGTTAAACAATTCTTCAAAATTTATATAAGCCGAATTTAAAATTAATATGCTGTTGCCCTCTGTGCAAGAACTTGGCGCCATTGTGTATTTAATATATTTCGTAATATTTCTGTCAAGTTTTGCGGAAAGAATGTTCCATTCTCCTTTAGACAGATTTGTATAAATTCTTATATCCGTATCAATTTGCCGGATTAGAGAAATTCCCGCCTGCGAGGCTAAAAGTCTTAATTGAACTAATTTTATAAGATTTTCAACAGGCTCCGACATTTTGGAAAATCGGTCTTTCCACTCCGATTGTATTGCATCAAGCTCTGCGATTGATTTTACATCCGCTAGTCTTTTATATTCAATCATTTTCTGTTCTTTTGAGCCTACCCATTCATCAGGAATATATGCAGTGACATTAATATCAACTATTGCAGGCTTTATCTCCTCGGTTTTTCCGTTTTGGATTTCATTTATTGCATCCTCTAAAAGCTGGCAGTATGTATCAAATCCGACATTTACCATTTGACCATGCTGTTTGGTTCCAAGAACATTTCCTACCCCTCTTATTTCTATATCACGCATAGCTATTTGATATCCGCTCCCGAGAGTTGTAAATTCCTTAATATATTGAAGTCTTTTAATTGCATCCGAGGTTAATTCTTTAGAATTTTTATATGTGCAGTAGCAAAATGCTTGACGGTCGGTTCTTCCTACTCTGCCTCGTATTTGGTATAGCTGGGCAAGCCCGAATTTATCTGCATCATGTATAATCATTGTGTTTGCGTTAGGAATATCCAGACCCGATTCAATAATTGTCGTGCATAAAAGTACATCGTATTCCCTGTTTAAGAAATCCGTCATAATTGTTTCAAGCTGATTTTTATCCATTTGCCCATGCGCAACCGCAAGCCTTATATTGGGCATTAAGTTCTTTAAGCCTTGCGCAAACTCATATATGCTCTCTACCCTGTTATAAAGGTAAAATACCTGCCCTTCCCGTTCAAGTTCATAATTTATGGCATTTTTTATAATCGATTCTTTAAACTCGCATACAAAGGTTTTAATAGGAAGTCTGTTTGTCGGTGCGGTATTTATTATACTCATATCTTTTATGCCTGATAGCGACATATATAGTGTTCTTGGTATTGGTGTTGCTGACATCGTTAATATATCAATGTTTTTCTTAAGCCGTTTTAGTTTTTCCTTATGTGCGACACCGAATTTATGCTCCTCATCAATTACAAGAAGTCCTAAATCTTTAAATTGGACATCATCCTGCAAAAGCCTATGAGTACCTATTACAACATCAACCTCGCCTAAAAGAAGCTTCCTTAATACTTCTTTTTGCTCCTTATTACTTTTAAACCTTGATAAAAACTCTACTTTTACGGGGAAAGGTTTAAATCTTTCGGATATTGTCTGATAATGCTGCATGGCTAAAATAGTTGTAGGAACAACAATAGCTGCCTGTTTAGAGGACATAACCGCTTTAAAAATTGCACGGATTGCGACTTCCGTTTTACCAAATCCTACGTCTCCGCATATTAACCTGTCCATAGGTTTATCGGATTCCATATCCTCTTTAGTTTCTGCGATTGCTTTCATTTGGTCGGGGGTTTCGGTATATCCGAAAGAATCCTCCATTTCGTACTGCCAAATTGTATCTGGCTCAAAGGCAAAACCTTTAGAAAGTTTTCTTAAGGCATATAAGTTTATTAAGTCCTGAGCAACATCTTCTACGGCTTTTTTAACTTTTGTTTTAGTATTATTCCAATCGCTTCCGCCCATTTTGGATAAGGGCGGCAAGACATTTCCCGAGCCTCTGTACCTGCAGAGCATATTTATCTGTTCAGCCGGAATGTGAAGTTTATCGCCTCTTGCGTATTCAAGTGTTAAATAATCTTTTTCTTCTCCGTCTATTGTTTGTTTTGTAAGCCCCTTAAATATTCCAATACCGTGAATCATATGCACAATATAATCACCCTCTTGGATATCATTTAAAGTCTCAATAAAATCAAGGTTTTCCCGTTTATAGTTATACCTTGTTCCCGTTATTTCTTTTGAACGTTTATTAAAAAATTCCTTATCGGTTATTATTATCAGCTTATAATCTTCAATGATACTTCCAGCCAGTGCTATGTTATCGGTTATACAAACTGCATTTTCTTCATTAATATCATAGCTGTATGGGATTTCATGAGTCTGTAAAATCTCTTCTATCCTGTTTTTATAGTCTGTTGCGGTTATTATTTTGTAATGCTGTTTTAATTTTTCTGATATAAATTTTGCTATATCATCAAGCCCCGAGGCAAAATATGGGATTAATTCCGTTGTAAATTCAATATTTATGTCAAAATCTTCCGAAATAAAATTATCAAAATATATTTTTTCATAATTACTTGCGGTTGTTAAAAAATCTTTTAAACTTAAATGGTTTTTTTCGGATAAAGGCAGAGTCAAATTTGTTTTTATATTTTCTTCGTACTGCTTTTCTAAATTATCGCATAAGTTCTCGTAGCCTGATTTAAAATTGGTATAATCATCAAAAATAAGTATAAAATCTTTGGATAACAACCTTAAAGCTATTGCTAAATCACTGTTGAAATAAGGTTCATAGTATTCAATGCCCTCAAAATAATGCTGATTTTTAAGATTTTCTAATATTTCCGCATGTGATTCATTTTCTAAATCAATGAATTTCTCTAATTTTTTATATGATTTATCGTTTAATATAAATTTATAAATAGGCTGAATTACAGCTATATCGGTTTTATTTATACTCTTTTGAGTTGAATTATTAAATACTCTTATGTCGCTGATTGTATCGCCCCAAAGTTCAAGCCTGTATGGGTTATCATTTAACGGAAATATATCAATAATATCCCCTCTTATACTGAATTCACCTATATCCGCAACAAGAGTTTTTCTTTTATATCCCATTCTAACAAGGTTTTTAGCTAATTCATCAACATCAATATCATCATTTACTTTAAGTGTAATATTATTTTTTTCAAAAAATTCTTTATCGGGGAATTTTTCAACGAGCGCTTTTCTCGGAATTATTATTGTGCTATATTCCAGTTCATTTGATAATATGTGAATTTGCTTTGCATATTTATATAAGTTCTTAGAGTTATTATCATAAATTGACCCGTCTTGATAAGGGAAAATAACTGAATTAACATCAAAAAGATGTTTTAAATCATTTTGATATTTAAGTGCATTTTGTTCCGTTTCCGTGATAAAAATAAATTTCTTTTTATTTTTCAATAATAACTGCGCTAAAAACACTAATTTAGAACAATTTGTGACACCAGAGAGCGCAAAAGATACTTTTTTATTAATTAAAGCCTCTATTTTTTCCGCATACTTAAAATTAATCTTTTTAAAAAAATCATTCATGATTTAATTTTAAAGCCCTCATATAAAATTATCAATTATATATATGATGTTTTAAGGGCGAAAAAAATGTTTTAATAGTAAAAAGAGAAAAAGGGAGTAAGGGTATGAAAAGAAATTTATTAATACTTACAATGGCAATAATCTTTACGGCAGGAACAGCACTGGCTGACGGCATGGTATATGACCCGACAGAATATCCGACCGTAACACAAATTCCGATTTCAAAAGTAAGCGCATCAAAATCAACAACAACTGATCAAATGCCTTCTAATACAAGTCTTGAAAATAAAATAAAAGAAAATTCAACACTGGCTCAAGATGCCATTTCAAGCCAATCAGGAAGTTTTAACAATGCACTTTATGAACTTGACAGCGCACAAGTTAATATAAGGAACGAATTACTTGATTATCAGGCTAAATATCAGGAAATTGATACTCAATACCAACTGATAAAAGAGCAAAGAAAAGTTCTTGCAGACCAAATAAAAACTGTTGAAAGACGAATTAAGGATATTGAAAAATCTAAAAACCATATAAGAAAAACAATGATATAATTAATTAAAACTCTTACATAATGTAAGAGTTTTATATTATAAGGATATCGTATGAATAAACAGGCAAAAATAATTTTATTTTCCTGCTGTTATATTTTAGGGATATTGGGATTTTTCTATACCTCTATAATGGCTATAGGAATAATATTGCTGATTTTTGCCGTAATAATAGGATTAAAGAAGGATTTATTTACTTATAAATATATACTTGCCCTGCTTTTGATATTTATAACGGGACTTATAAATACGGCATTTAAACTCAATTTTGATGATGATTTAACCTCTTTTACCGATAATACGGTAAATATAACCGCAAAAGTTCTGACTATTCCATCAAATAATTTACAAGATTCAACAAGCTTTTTTGCTCAGGTTAACTCCGTTTCTTTTGACGACATAAATAAAAATGATATTAACGCAAAAACTCTTGTAACAATTAAGGATAAACAGGATAAAATAAGTAAAATTCAAATAGGCGACACTTTATTTCTCAACGGGAAATTAAAAGAACCCATGCCCGCTAAAAATCCTTCTCAATTCGACTATGCAAGATATCTTCAGTTTAAAAATGCTTTTTCGCTTTTATATGTAAATGATAACTGGAAAATTTTAAATTCCGCACAAGATACAAAAGGCAGAGTTTTAAGAAAATTAAATAATAAAAGAAATTCTATTCTTGCCCTTCATAAGCGCAGCATTAAATCTCCAATGATAGAAGTTTTAGGCGGTATAATCTTCGGTGATGATGCAGTTAATCCCGATAATAATACAAAAGAGAATTTTATAAACTCGGGAATTTTTCATATTTTATCCGCATCGGGCATGAATTTAACAATAATCATAGGTATGTGGTTTTTCCTTACGAGAAATTTAAAAATAAATTACAGATTTTCAATAATTTCGGGAATATTACTGATATTATTTTACACCTGTATGACAGGTTTCGGGCATCCTATTATAAGAGCCTTTTTAATGCTTTTTCTGGTATTAATCGGTAAACTGATAGATAGAAACACCTCGACAATGGCTTTATTGTTTCTGGTAGCATTAATTATGCTTTTATATAATCCTATGGGAATTTTTGAAATAGGTTTTCAACTGTCATTTATAGCAACATTTGCACTGATATTATCGGCAAAGATTTTCAGTTTTAATTTTAAATTTAAGCCTTTAAACTATATTTTAAGTGTATGTATAGTTCCCGTTATAGCCCAGATTTATATTGCGCCGCTGCAAATGTACTATTTTAATACTTTTAATATTTATTCCGTTTTTGCAAATATTATTATCGTACCCGTATTAAGCATTGTTTCGTTTTTAGGATTTATCAGTTCAATGCTTGCATTTATAAATCCGATTGCACAAAAAATATGCTATTTTGCTGATTTAATTTTAAATCCGCTGTTAATTTATATAGTTAAGGTGGCAGACTTTTTCTCAACACTTCCAAATTCCGTAGTAACGGTTAAAAAGCCTTTACTTATTCAGATTTTACTATATTTCGCAATTATTATATTTTTAACCTGCATAATTAACCAAAAATTATTTAAGAAAAAATATTATGCACTATTAGGTGCATTAATTTTATTATTTTCTTTAAGCTTTATTCCCTTCATTAACAGGAATACGGAAATAATATTTTTCTCCGTAGGTAACGCAGATGCCTGTTTAATAAAATCTCCCGATAATAAATATTTTATTCTTGATACGGGTAAAATGCCTTATCTGAGCGCTAACTCTCAGGCAAAATATATTATAATAAAATACTTAAAAGATAAAGGGATTAAAAATATAAATTCCTTAATATTGAGCCACTTTGACTCTGACCACGCAGGCGGAACAATTGATTTATTACAAGGATTGAATATAAACAATATCTATATAACCGATACTTATGAGAATACAAATCTGGCAGATAATATTTTAAATTATATAAAATTAAACAATTTAAACAGCATAATCGTTAAAGAAGAAAGTGAAATATATAAAACAAAAGATTTTAACCTCTCAATAATAAAACCGCAATCGAATAATATAAAAAGCGAAAATGAAAAATCACTTATTGTTAAACTTACCTCAAATAACAATAAAGTTTTATTTATGGGTGACGGCAATATAAATACATATAATTCGCTCCCCGATGAGTATAAAAAATCAAACATTATAAAATCAGGACATCACGGCGGTAAAAATACCGTTAATGATGAAATGGCAGAAAATGCCGATATATTTATATTTTCAACAGGGCCGAATGTATATAATCATCCTCATCCTGATACGGTAAAAGTAATAGAAAATCATAATAAACCGATTTTAAGAACAGATTATCATAATGCTGTTAAGTTGATACTCAGAAAAAATAAGTATGAAATTTTGTATTATTCCCCCAAAACAAAAGAATTTATAAAATCCATAATGTAAACAAATGTTACACTTTAAAAAAAATAATGACTTTATTGCTAAAGTTCATTAAAAAAATGTCGATAGTACATGTGTAACAAACAATATGGAGGAATTAAAATGACAAACATTAACCCTATCAGATTCGGAATAACGGGTTATAACAGACCGGAGGAAAAACAGGTAATACAAGAAAAACCCGAACAAAAGAAAGAAAACAGAAAAGAACAAAAACAAGTAGGACAGGAAGAAGTATTAAGTTTTCTTTCTATGCAAAATGTTGATGTAATTCCAAAAACTACAAAGACATTTAATGTATCAAAATATGTAACGGCAGAACAAGAAGCAAGAATAACAGAATTTATGAAAGGATTTGAGGCTGACTTTGAAAATGCCTCAGCTATAGCAAAAGAAGAATTTCCTAATATTGAACAAAGAACTGCAGATAATATTGCACTGGCTTTCATTAATGCAACATATTAAACTTACTTCAAGATAATATTGTTTGTTATTTTCACTTAAAACCGCATGTAATTTGCGGTTTTTTTTATGTTATAATATTTTTCAAATACATAAACAAGGAGAGAAAAAGTGGGTTATAAAATTTTAAACAAAATTGAATTATGTCCTAATCAATACGAAATGCAGATAGAAGCGCCTTATGTTACAAGGAATGCAAAAGCAGGGCAATTCATTATATTCAGAGTGGAGGATAACGGCGAAAGAGTACCTATTACAATCGCAGATGTAGATAGAGAACACGGAATA
The DNA here is from genome assembly GCA_947625305.1 of Candidatus Gastranaerophilales bacterium. Lineage (GTDB taxonomy): Bacteria > Cyanobacteriota > Vampirovibrionia > Gastranaerophilales > Gastranaerophilaceae > Avigastranaerophilus. The sequence goes on from CANQNW010000018.1 coordinate 10,048, forward strand.
CTTACGGTAGTATTTATGGCTGTTGGATATACCACTAAAAAACTTGCCATGCTTGAGATTGGCGATGAAATTGTAGATGTAGTAGGACCTTTAGGCAGACCTACTGAAATTGAAAAATACGGCACGGTAGTTTGTGTTGCAGGCGGATATGGAGCAGCTCCCTGCTATTTAATTTCAAAAGCATTCCACGATGCAGGAAACAAAGTTCATATGATAACGGGTGCAAGAAATAAAGATTTATTATTCTGGCAGGATAAAATGAAAACAGCATGTACAGAACTCCACGTTGCAACTGATGACGGGTCATTAGGTCATAAAGGTTTTGTAACCGAAGTGTTAGCTGAAATTATGGAAAAAGAAAAAGTAGACTACGTTATAGCAGTTGGTCCTATGCCAATGATGAGAGCCGTTGCAAATTTAACTAAAGATAAAGGTATTAAAACAGAAGCATCAATGAACCCGATTATGATAGACGGAACGGGCATGTGCGGTGCCTGCAGAGTTACAGTAGGCGGGGAAGTTAAATTTGCCTGCATAGACGGCCCCGATTTTGATGCACATAAAATTGACTTCGATGAAGTTATTAACAGAACAAAAATCTATAAAGATGAAGAAAGAAGAAGAAGTGAAAATTGCAATCTTCTTAAAGCAGCACAAATGTAATCCGGTGTCGCACTCTGCCACCAATTTTGTTCGGATACACTAAGATAAAGGAGGTTATCTTGAGTAATAAAATTCCTATCTGCCCTTTAATGAGTGCAGGAAACGAAATAAGTGTTGTATGTGCGCAAGAAAACTGCGCATGGTATATGAAAAATTATAAAACTTGTTCGGTTTATCTGTTAGGACATAATGCCGTACTTGATATAAAAGAAAAACAAGCAAAAAATACACCTCAATAAGAGGTGTATTTTTTATTGATTATTTTCAGTATTAAGTTGATTTTTTCGTATTTTTCAAAAACTATAACATTTGTATTTTAAATTGAAATTACTGAACTCTTTCATTTGCTTTTTTTGCTGCAATTTTATCAAGAGTGTACATAACAAGAGCATTAACCGCAGTGATTGCAGTAAGAACACCAAGTGCTTTGAGTCCTTGTTTTCTCATTTCGGGATATTTTTCTTTTGCTTTTGCAACAACAGCATCAATATCAAATTTTCCAAGTTTATCAGTAACTTTTGAAAAATCAAGATTTGGTGATTTTTGGGTTGAAGATAAAAATTCTGCAGTTTTTTCTGCTGATTTTCTTGTCAATTTTGTAAATACATCCTCGCCTAAGATTGAATTGCGCATGTTAGCTTTTGTTATTTCAGGTAAAGCTATACTTGAAGTTAGTGCCGTAACAAGTCCGCTTTTTGCAACACAGCCGATTAAACTCGGTTTATTTTTAATTTCTGTAGATTGTACCTTCATTACTACTTCTCCTTTTTATACATGGGATAAAACACATAATAAATTTTTTTGCCGAAAATAAATTAAATTTATCAATTCTTTACAATTATATTTTATTTTTTCTTTAACAATAGTATTATTAACATATGTAAGGGATGGAATTATGTTGAACAAAAAAGTAAAGTCAATAATTCTTGCGGCAGGAAAAGGCACAAGGATGAAGTCTGAACTTCCGAAAGTTCTTCATTGCATTTTTAATAAGCCTTTGCTTGGTTATGTTTTAGATGCCGTTAATAATACGGGATATATTAATGAAAGCTTTGTTATAGTAGGGCATGAAGCAGATCTTGTTGAAAAATTTGTAAAAGAAAATTATGACAGTGCAAAATGTATATTGCAGTCGCCCCAGCTTGGAACAGGTGATGCGGTAAATAAAGCAGCACCTTATTTAAAAGATTTTGACGGCTATGTAATAGTTGTATGCGGAGATACTCCTGTAATTACATCAGAAACTTTAAAAAGTTTTATAGATTTTCACGATAACAATGCCGCTGATTTAACCGTTATGTCAGCAATTTTTGAAAACCCTAAAAATTACGGCAGAATTATCAGGGATAAAAATAAAAAATTTACGGCAATAGTAGAAGAAAAAGATGCTACTCCCGAGCAAAAAGCTGTAAAAGAAGTTAATGCCGGTATATACTGCATTAACTGGAAAACAGTATCAAATGCTTTTAACTCTTTAAAAAATAATAATGCGCAAGGTGAATACTATTTAACCGATATCGTAAAATGGGCAGTAGAAAATAACCTGAATGTCCAGTCATATATTTTAGATGACAACGAAGAAATATTCGGTATTAATTCTAAACTCCAGCTTTCACAGGCGACAAAAATAATAAACAGAAAATCATTAATCAGATTAATGGAGGAAGGTGTTCAAATAACAGACCCCGATACAACATATATTTCACCTGAAACAACAATCGGAGCAGATACATTAATACTTCCCAATGTATATATAACAGGAAAAAATATAATTGGTTCAAAATGCAAGATAGGGCCGTTTTCTCACATTCGTGACGGGGCAAAAATCGGCAATAACGTAAGAATCGGCAATTTTGTTGAGATTAAAAAATCAGAAATTAAAGATAATACAAATGTATCTCACTTAAGCTACATAGGGGATGCCGAGCTTGGTTCAAAAGTAAATATAGGTGCAGGTACAATAACGGCAAATTATAATCCGATTTCAAAAGTAAAAAGTAAAACAATTATAAAAGACGGAGCAAATACAGGTTCAAACTCAGTGCTTGTAGCACCCGTCACAATAAATGAAATGGCATCAATCGGTGCAGGAAGTATAATAACAAAAGATGTAGAAGCATATTCACTTGCAATAACCCGTTCTCCGATGAAGGTATTCTCGGATTGGGTAAAGAAAAAAATTGAAGAACTATCAGGAGGCAATAAATGATGGAATTAGAACTGGCATTTCCGCAAGGGGAAAAGACAATCAACCCGACACATGATATAAAACTTTTTGCAGGCAGGTCAAACATGCAATTGGCTCAGGAAATTGCAGAATATCTCGGTACAACGGTCGGACCAATGATAGTTAAAAATTTTGCCGACGGAGAAATATACGTTCAAGTTCAAGAAAGTATAAGAGGCGATGACGTATTTATAATTCAGCCTGTTTGCAACCCCGTTAACGAAAATCTTATGGAACTTTTAATAATAATAGATGCCTTTAAAAGAGCAAGCGCAAAATCAATAACGGCAGTAATCCCGTATTACGGATATGCAAGACAAGACAGAAAAACCTCCGGCAGAGAAGCAATTACAGCTAAGCTTGTTGCTGATTTACTCACAACGGCAGGGGCTGACAGAATTTTGGCAATGGATTTACATACGGGACAAATTCAAGGATTTTTTAATATACTTGTAGACCATATATATGCGACATCAGTTCTTGTAGACTATGTAAAGAAATTAAATATTCCGCAGGAGGATTTGGTTGTAGTAAGCCCTGATATGGGCGGAGTAAGCCGTTCAAGATACTTTGCAAAACAAATGAACTGCCCGATGGCAATTATAGATAAGAGAAGAAACCGCCATAATGAGGCAATAGCAGTAAATATTATCGGGGATATTATGGGTAAAACCTGCATAATGTTTGATGATATTATTGATACGGCAGGAACAATCTGCGGGGCTGCTCAATTATTAAAAGATAAAGGGGCAAAAGATGTATACGTATGCGCAACCCACCCTGTCTTTTCAGGCCCTGCACTGGAAAGACTTGAAAAAGCACCTATAAAAGAAGTTGTTGTAACAAATACAATTCCGTTAAACAAGAACTTCTTACCCGAGAAAATTACACAATTAAGTGTTGCTCACTTATTGGGCGAAGCTATTTCAAGAATTCATGAAGGAGAATCCGTAAGTTCTTTATTCGGATTTGAAAAAGAATACGATCAATAAAAGTTTTTAACAATATAAAACAAGCACATTATGTCAAATCTAATGTGCTATTTTTTTTATTTATTACTATATGTTATAATTAACTCACATAAAGGAGCAACAAATGTTTTGGAACAAAAATGTTAATTTAAAAAATATCCTCTTTGGTATAGTAATAATTTTTTTAATATGGTTCATAATTCAAATAAAAACAATAGCTTTATTGGCATTCGGTTCATTTGTTCTGGCATGCTCATTAAGTCCTGCGGTTGATAAACTCGAAAAAAAGATGAAACGTTCTATGGCATCAACAATAATTATTTTAGGAACATTGTTGGTCGTAATTCTTTTTCTAATACCTATCATAACAATATCAATGCAGGAAATACATCAAATAATTAATAATATTCCGGAAATTATCAGAAACATAACAGACTTTTTAAGCAATAAAACAATTATGGGTAAACGGTTAATTGAATTTATAAATACGGATACATTAACAAGTTCATATTCACAAGTTGCATCAGGACTGGTAAATAAATCAATAGATTTTACAATGGCATTTGTTGAAGCAATAACGGTAATAGTAACAATGGGTGTTATCGTATTTTATATGATAAATGAAAAAAACTTAATTAGAGATGCAATAATAACCCTTTTCCCGCCAAAGATGAAAGCTAAAGCAAAAGAAGTATATGAAAATATAGAACATAAAGTCGGCGGATATGTAATAGCACAGGTTTTATCAATGTCGACAGTAGCAATATTTACGGCGGCGGGCTTAATGCTGTTAAAGGTGCAATATGCGGTTTTATTAGGGTTAATAGCCGGTTTAATGGATATAGTTCCGATAGTAGGGCCTATAATAGCTTTTGTATTGGGCATTTTATGCGCAGCCCAGCAAGGCTGGCTGATAGTAATATTAACGGCAGTAGTATATCTTGCGGCACAATGGGTATCAAACAATTTTGTAAGACCTTTGGTCTTCGGCAAATTTTTAAATTTGCACCCGATAATAATAATATTTGCATTTTTAATAGCTGCACAGTTTTTAGGAGTATGGGGAGTAATATTATCCCCGGCAATAGCAGCATTATTAATTACACTTTTTGATGAATTATATTTAAAGACAATAAACACATGCAAGCGGGAAAAACCGCAGGATGAATGCAGTTAATATTTAATCTCTAAAATCATCAGATTTTATAATCATATCAGGGTTAATGCTGTTATAGTATTCTATATGATGCGGAAACAAATCTAACGGAAGTTTATGATAATTTTCATATTCCGTGTTTAAAAAGGCATTATAATTGTTTGGGACATATACCTCCGTATCTTCAAACTTATGTTTTCTTAACGGAAATATATCCTCTTGTGTATATGGTTTTTTTAATGGAATCTGCATGAAAATATAAGAATTAATGCCTCCAAAAATTTTATTACTTTTCTCTGCAAAAATATCCTTATTTTTTCTTTCCTTTTCCGCATAATCAAATCTTTCTTGGAAAGTTTCCAATTGATTAAATTTTTCTTTTTGTTCATTAATGTACTCTATAAGTTCTTTATCTGTAAGTTTATCCGAATAATAATCATACATTGATAAATCAAAAATTAAGAAATAATTGGGAGTACCTTTTATTAAAGTAAAAGCACTCGGATATATTACAAGTAATATTTGATTAGGATATTGTTCAAGGTATTTTATTTTATTTAATTCCAAATTTTCATTAGTACATTCCGATATATCTAAAGTGATATATTTGTTTTTTAAGTAATTTTTTGCTTTTTCAAAATCTTCACGCAATAAACCGAAATCAAAATCATCATCCCACGGAACAAACCCCTGATGTCTTATAGTGCCCACTAGTGTCCCAAAGTCTGCAAATGGTATAACTCCAACTTCTTCTTTCAAGACTTTTAAAATTTCTTTTAGATAATTTAATAAATCCAATTGGAATTCTCTGTATTTTCCTGTTGAATAGTTCATTTTAATCGGATTTATTTTATTAATAATATTTTTAAATTTCTTTTTATCATTTCTGTATTTTCTGTGTAAAATTTCTTTAACATCTTTTTTGTTTTTGAAATATTCCAAATTTTTCTCAGATATTTTAACTGACTTATTAATATAGAGAAGACTTTCATACATTTTTTTGTATTCCACGGTAACTTCTTTTATTTTAAATACGATTTTTATACCTAAAAATCTTATAATAAGATAAATACCGTTTCTTTGTTTTGAAAAGAGGAATTGTTTTATATTTGTTATATTTATCATTGATTTTCTCCTTAATTATTATAACAGGCAAATAATGTTACGATTGCAATGAGCAAGCGGAAGGATGAGATACTATATTGTAATTTTCGTCAATTAAACCGTTTTTCAAAGCATTTGAAAGAATTTCATAATCTTCGTTTGTATCAAATTCAAGCCAATTTCCGCTTATAATAATCGGATATACAAAATCTCCGTCAGAAATTATTTTATTCAATATATCTGTCATATATCCTTGCTCAAAGCTTTTTCCCGATTGTTCCCATCTTTTTCCTTTTTGATTATTATAAGATTTTACAAAAGTTTTTATCCCGTTTAAGGAAAGTTTAACAATCCCTACATATCTGTATTCAAGATTGACGGAGGAAGTTAAATTTTTCCCCAATTCCGTTATTTTACCGTTTTTAACAGTTAAACTTTCAAGGTCATAATCAATTTTTCCGTAACGTAATTTCCACAATTCTTTCCAATTTTTATCGACAACAACACCAATATCGATTTTTGTATTAATACATATATCTATAACTTGTTTAGAGTATATAATATCAGAATAACAAATTAAGATTTCATCATTAAAAAATTCTTTAGCACACATTAGTGTTTCAATCATATTGGTTGTATTGTACTTTTCATTATGAAAGTAAGTTAAATTATCATAATTAATTTTATCGGCTTGATATCCTGTAACAATTGCGATATCAGAAATACCGGCACTGTATAATGTTTCAATCTGTCTTTCTATAAGTGTTTTTTTATTAAAATTCAGCATTCCTTTGGGTAAATTTTCAGTATACTTACCCATTCGAGTTCCTTTACCCGCCGCAAGTATAATCGCTTTCATTTATTTCTCCGTTTTTATTAATAAAATCTTTTATTATTTTCTCTGAAAGAATACCGGATTTTTCGTCCGTAAAGTGCCTTTCCGGATGCCATTGAATACCTAAAATTTTCATTTCATTAGAATAAAAAGCTTCTATTACGTCATTTTCTTTATCAACAGCTAAAATTTTGAGATTTGGGGCTAAATTATTTTTAAAAATTCCGTCCTGATGAAAATTGTTTACGTAAAATTTTTTATTTTTTAAATAAACTTCATGATCAATACCTATAACTCTTTCGGTTTTTAAATTATCAAGAGATGATAAATTACCGCCTAAAAGCAGATTAATATATTGCATTCCTCTGCAAACAGCTATTATAGGAATTTGTTTTTTTATCGCAGTTTTAAAAAGTTCTGCTTCTACTAAATCTCTTTGCGGTTGTTCTTTGTATATATTTCCGCCTCCTGTTAGAATAAGTAATTGTGCATTATAAAAATTCGGAGTTTGAAAGTTTGAAATCGGAATCAGTTTTATTCCGAGGCGGTTATAAAAATTTATATACTCTTTTTCAAGTAAGTCACAATCAGAACCGTATGAATTAACTGTTTGCCTTTGGGTTATTATAGCGTACAATTTTTGGATTCTCCGTTTTCAATTTTTTCCGATTTACAATTAAGTGTAAGATATTTAAAATGAGAAATTTGTGAAAATATTTTTTCTCCGACACCTATTGCTGCAGGTAAGCCGAATTCGGAGCATCTTATAGCCATATGCGAAGCTGCTCCGCCGTATTTTGTGATAAGACCTTTTATATTTTTTGTAAAAATCCAATCGTATCCGGGATCTGCTTTATCTATAAGAACAATTTTCCCGTAAATATCTTTAAATTTATCATTTTCCAAGTTTACGGTTTCAGCCGTTATTTGTTTATCGGAAATGAAATTTGGTTTTGATTCTTCGGATTTTATAAAATAGAAACTGTTTTCATCACAAATTACTTCGGGAAGTTCAATTTGAGAATTTAGTGTCCATATTTCTTTTTTTCTTGTTATTAATGCCTCCCAAAAATCCTTTAATTCCCATTCATTTGGGTAAAGAGCAGAGGCATATATATCATTAATACTCAGAAAAGACATATCATTTCTGGTAAAATTCATTTTATCAGCTATTCTTGCCAGTAATTCTATTGCAAGTGACAGTGACTTTGTAAATTCAAATTTAAAATATTCTCTTTGTTCAAAAGCAGTCTTTAAAAACTTTACGAATTTATCACAATTCAGATTTAAATTTTTTAACGGAGTTGTAAATAAATTCTCATCAACATTATTGTTAATACATATATTATCGGGCGATAAGTTATCAAAATTGTGATTTTGACAGAATTTAATTTTGGAATAAACCGGAGTTGTTATATCATAAGTACCTGATCTTAAGTGCCCGTATTTTAAATTAAATTCATCCTCGGGAAGTTTTTTACTTAAATACAATTCAAAATCACGGGCAAATTTTCCTGCAACGGTATCCACCGTATGCATAAATTCCTCCATTTTTTCAAAAGAGATATATGATTTAGAAACCAATGTTTTACAAAAAGATTTAGCAATAAAAGCATATCTTGCCTGCCTTGCGAATTGCGGTGTTCCGTTAAGTTTTACTGCTGAAATTAAAATTTTAAAATAATCATTTAATTGGGCGGCTGTTAATTTTTCATTTTTAAGTTCGTTTTGAACTTTTTGCCTTGTCATTTCAAGCAGGCATAAACTCTTTGAATCTTCTGCTAATACATCAAAATACTCATTCAGGGCTTTTTGTGTTAATTTATAAAGTGATGATTTAATTTCCTCAACTTCTTGTGTGCTGAACCCTTTTTCAGATAATTCTTTTAATCTATCATCTGTTTCAAAATCCAAACAGCTCAATACTATTTCAAATTCTATTTTATCGTGAAACTTTAAATTATTTTTTAATTTATCCTTATAAAAATCTATGAGTTTATTTGTTAAATTTTCACTTAATGAACTCGGAATTAAAGAACGAAAAGAATATTCAAGAGATATATAAGGTTTATTTGCAAATCTTTGCATTAAATTATGTTTAACTTCTTTATATCCCATAGAAATTAAACCTTCATTCCAAGGACGTGAGGTTATAATTTCTTTATACAATGAGTAATCCAAATTTTTAGGATTTGAACCTATAATTTCTGCAGGATTCCAAAATGCCATATCGGAATACATCATAGGTTTATTTGAATATGCATTTAAAATTTTTAAATAATTATTTTTTGCTTTATCCGTTATGTCATATAAAATTTCTTCGGTAACATTTTTTTTGTATTTATAGTTTGCCGCTAACGGTCTTACCTGAAATATAACTATTTCTCCGTTTTGTTTTATTGCAAATTCAATATCAAGAATTACATCTGATAATATTTCTTCTATTTCCTGTATGCAGATAAGTAAAGATTTCCATTCCTCCTGAATTTTTTCTGCGGGATAATTTCTTAAAATTCTTATGGTTTTATTAGAACAGCCTGAAGTAACGGAGTTTGTCGAACCGTTATCATCGTAATTTATTAAATAATAAGGACGATTTTCCTGAATATCTCTTGTGAATATAACTCCCGAATATTTTATATTTTGAGTTTGAGTTTGAATTAATATTTGTTCATTTTCAGTATTCATTCCCGAAACTTTTCTGTAAGAAAGTGCAACAGAACGTATAGCATTTTCTATTTCGGAGTTATTATTGGAATTTACATTTAAAATACTGTTAAAGCATCCCGCATTAGAATTTTGAAAGCTGTCTTCCATTGAGCATGAACTTCTTACGACTATTTTTGCTCCTTTAAAATGCTTTTTAATTTTCTCCGTTATCAAGGTTTTATTGTTATTAAATTCAGCCTCTGTAACAACAAGAATATCTTCAATTTTTGATTTTTTTATTTTCTTTTTTAAATTAATCAAAGTATTTGCTTTTGTCGAGACTAAATCATTTCTGTTTAAAGAAATTTGATTAGTTTCTTTTAATTGCTGATATATATTTTCGGGAGATAATTTTTTGTAATACGGAATAATTATAATTTTACAATTAATAGATTTTAAAAATTCCTCCGAGGGCAGGATTTTCCAGTTTGAACCTCTATATAGGGTTATTTCGGCATCCGGATATTTTTCATGGATTTTTTTTAAGTTATGTGTGCAATCAAATGTTTCCTGCGGAATAATCTCGTCAATAAGAGTAAGACATTTAAGAGTTTGATATCTTTCCTCGTAGTTTGAAAGTAATTGTCCAAACCAATCAATAATAGCATTATCTTTTATTAAACCGAATATATGTAAATCGGAATTCTTTTTTGCCTCCTGAAATGCTTTAATATGTCCTATATGAAGTAAATCTACAATACCGAAACTATATGAAATTTTCATAAAACAACCTTTCATACAGTTTTATATTTTGAATGATTTTTTGATAAAAAATTATTAGCTTGTAATATTTTTCTGCAAAAGATTTTTGCTGAAAAACAGGCTCGGGGGGGGGTAAAATCATTCTTAATACTATTCCTTTATCCATAATAATATTTTTATATTAATCCAAACAGTAATTATTCTTATAGAAAAATATTATCATAAAAAATATCATTTTAAAATTTTAATTGTTTTATTATGATTGGAGTTAATACTTCCCAGGCTTTTTTATTGGGATGTCCGTCAGGAAGGCGGTATTTATCGTCATTTACATCTATTTTTACATTTTTTTGATTTAATTCAAAAATAGTAAATCCTTCTTTTTCAAGTTCTTTCCATCGGTCGGAGTTATAGCTGTTCATATTAGGTTCTTCATAATCCCCCTTATAATTTCTTTCGGGGAAATAATTATACGGATATTTTATAATAATAAATTTTAAATTCGGATATCTTTTATTTAATTCTTTTTTAGTTTCAATAAAATGTTGTTTTATAAATTCAAAATTGTTGTCATAATCTTTAAACATTCCGAACCTGCCTGAACCCGTACAAACTTTATCCAAAGTAAAATAATGAAACATTGCAAATCTGTTTAAAAATGTTTTTATCGGATGTGTTTCAACAAGTTTACCGTTTTTCAGTTCATAAGAAAGATAATAAGAGTCACTATTATATTGAGAAACCCCGTTTTTATAGTGGCAGGATCTTATTAAATGGTCAGGTATATAAATATATAGAGCATATTCAGGTTCTGCATAAGGAAACAAGTTATAAAATTCATTTTGTTTAGTCTGCCAGAGCATATGACCGAATCCGCAGCTTGAAAATGCTCTGTTATAGACACTTCTTCCGGTTAATTTTGATAATTGATACGAAAATGTTTCATTTAATTCAAGAAAAGCGCCGTATGCAAAAGAGCATCCGAAAACTATAATCCCCCCCCCCTTAGGTTTCAGGGCGGGATTTCCTTTTAGGGACCTTTCATCATTTATGCAGGCGCCTTTATTCCAGTAACGGCTAAAATGGATAATTTTATTAAAATAACTGTAACCTTTAACTTTATATTTTATATCAAGTTGTTTAAAAAAATTGACTTTTTCTTGTGTTCCGCTATACATTTCGGATTTAATTTTATTATATTTGTTTAAGCCGTATATATAATCTGTTGTTACAAAGATAAAAAGTAAAACAAACAAGTTTATAAGTATAATAATATATGATTTTTTCATACATTTAAGTATATAATTATTTTTTTTAAAATGCAATTAATTAGTATAGATGATTTAAAATTAAGGAGTTAAATTACCCTCCATTAAATCGTATAGTTCCGGGTAGTCATCAAGCAGACTTAATCTGTCAAAGGTTTCTATATAATCCTTGCAGTGCCGTGATATATCATCAGCATATGCTCCGTCATGATATCCCCATATAATCCCGTGTTTTAAATTATCTCCCGTCGGGAGTGATTTACCTTCTTCAATTTCTGAGGTTCTTAAATCATACAGTCTTTTTAAAATCAAAACGTGTAAGGCGATATTATCATAAGGGTCTTTTTTATCAAAATCCGTACCGAATCTTTCATTTGTTCCTTCTTCGGTAATCCCCGTTATTTGAAAAGGCCCGAAGGCATGGCATTCACTTTCAAGTATACTGCCGTCATCGTCATATACTTTGCCTCTTGACTCAATGTAGAGCATTTTGTATACATCTTTTTTATCAACTTTGCCTTCGCCGTATTCTTCTATATATCTGTTTATTAATTTATATCCGTCTTCGCCCATATCTTCAGAAAATCTTTCAACGGCTTTTGTTATATCTTCATATGCGTCTTTTAGTTCGGGATTTTCTTCTAATAATTGATTTAATTGATTTATTTTTTCTTGCCGACGTTCTTTTTCAGAGAGAAGAGTTTCATCAGCTTCTATAAAATATGCGGGATAAATTGAGTCTTTTTCCATGGCAGAGATATATTCATCTGATTTTTTTTGATATGCACTTATTTTTGAAACATCGGTTGTTTTATTAATTTCATCACTTTCAATAACAAAAGTCGGAATATTATCTTGAGCCGCAACATCAGGTTTTTGGGCATCTTTAGGTGTTGAAGCTGCTGCCATACTTAAACCTATACCGATTGTACATCCTAACGGGACTAATATTGCACCTACTCTTTGAGGTATTGTAAGCTGTTTCATTGCTGTTTTTTTATTATTTTCAATTCTATATGATTTTATTAGTAAATCATCTTTATATTGCGGATTTATATTTTTCTTATAATTATGGTTTTTGTAATGTTTTTTAATGTTTCTGCCGAAATTAATATTTTGGCTTTTTATCGATTGTATGTTCATTTTTCTCTCTTTATATAATATATTTTATATATTCTAAAAGTGGTGAAAAAAATTTTTGCCAATAAGATTTCATTAAAAGAGATGAAGAAAAGTGAAATTATATTAATATATAATTGAAATTAGAAGAATTTTATAATATTTTAAAAGTGGAATTATGTAAGAACAACTCCCGGCTGAAATACTGTCGGGGGGGGGAATTTTGAATAGTAATAAAAAAATGAAAATAGCTGTATTATTAGCTGCAATAATCAGTACGGCAAATTTAACGGGAAATGCCTCTGCAAATAATACGGAAGTGAGCGCTATAAATACAGATTTAATCAGTTTAAATTTAAAAGAAAATATAAAAAACTTCAGAATCAAACAAGAAGGTAATTTAAAATTAGCAAACTCAATACAATCCGCCTTAAACCAAAAAACAAACAGCGGTTATAACCTTATGAACGGGCCGACAACAAAAGAAACTGCACAAATATCAACATCTACATTTAATAACTCAGGTACATTCATTATTGATTCTTGGACTAATAATGGAACGTTTAATAATAAAAAGAAAGACGCAGAACAGGAAAAAGTTCCCCTTTTAGAAGTAACCACGGGCGACCTGACAAACAAAGGCACTTTTAATAACGGTGATACAAGTCTTCCAGGGGGCAATGTTAAAGTATCAAAAGGTAAATTAGATAACCAAAACAGTGCTAACTTTAATAACAATGGAATGGTTGAAATAGGAAAGGAAAACGAGCATACAGAGGAGTCGGGAGAAAAACTGAACAATGCAGGTAATTTAACCAACAATTCATCAGGAACAATTACCACCCACGGCGGAACAAATAAAAACAGCGGTACATTTGAAAATAAGGGCTCGTTTAACGGTACTGAAAGTAAGTTTGAAAACCAAACTAACGGAACGGTAAATAACAGCCTGAGATTTAACACAGGTGATATGACCAACGAGGGTAAAGTAAAAAATACGGCTCCAAGCGGTGAGGGTAGCGGGTTTGGTTTTTTTGCAAACTCACTTAATAACAAAAAAGGCGGTTCTATAGAAAACGAAAAAAATGCTGATTTTACCGTATATGGGGAACTGCAAAATCTTACTGAAAGTTCCGGAACCGGCAAAGAAGAGGACGGTATAAAGAATTCCGGAAACCTTAAGGCGGGTAAACTCACTAACGGCGGGAAAATTACCAACGATGGCGGAAATATAACCCTGCAATCAACATCGGGTGTTGAAACGGGTGACGGTTCTATGACCAACAACTCAACAGGTACAATCGATAATAATAACGGAGGCGGTATAACCGTATCTGGGGCTACAACAAATAACGGCGGAACTATAAATAACAATGGCGGCAGTTTTACAACACAGGATTTAACAAACCAAAATAGCGGAAATGTTAATAATACCAACAGCGGAAATTTTAATGTTAAAGGAAACCTTGAAAATAAAGGCGGGTCTGTAACAAATAACGGTGCAGATTCAACCTTTACGGTAGAAGGAAAAACTACAAACGGCTCAAGTGATGGTACTACAGAAGATAGTATAATCAATAACGGCGGAACATTCAACGCAAAGGGCGGACTTGAGAACAAAAAAGACGGAAAGTTTACTAACAAAGACGGCGGTAATGTTGAAGTAAGTAAAGGCTCGGGCGAGGAGCCTGCACTTAATAACGAGGGCGAAATAGATAACCAAAGCAGTTGGACAACAAACGGCGAAACTAAAAACGGCGGGACTTTGGATAATAGCGGTACATATAATGCAACAGGTAAAGTTACTAATGATGAAAGCGGAAAAGTTGAAAACTCGGGTTCTTTCTTTGCAACAGGCGATGTTGAAAACAAAGGTAATTTAAATAATTCTTCGACTTTTAGTGTAGGTAATGATTTTACTAACTCCGGAAAATCAAACGAAGGTAAAGGTGTAACAAACAGCGGTTCATTCTCAATAACCGGTGACTTTACCAACTCCGGAGATTATGCTAATGAAGGCGGAGATGAGGAATGGGGACTGACACTTCAAGGTGCGCTAAAACAACAAACGGGCGGAACCTTTTCAAATAAAGGCGGGTCAAATGTTGAGATAGGCAGTGTTGAAAATAACGCAGGCTCAATAACCAACGAGGGCGATAATTCAACCTTTAAAGTAACAGGCAGTGTCTCAAATAATGACAGCGGAACTATAACCAATAAGAGTAAAAAGAACGGTGAAAAAGGCGGGATGAGCTTAGGTAATGTCACCAACAACGGAACTATAACCAACGAGGGCGGTTCGCTTGAAACAAGTACTTTAACCAACGGTTCAACAGACGGCGGAGGTAAAGAGGGAAAAGTTACTAATAATAACGGCGGTGATATTAATGTTACAGGTGAACTTAAAAACCAAAAAGGCTCAATTGAAAATAAAGGAAACGGCTCTACGTTCAATGCTAAAGGCAAAGTAACAAACGGAAACGGCGCAAGCACAGGTTCAAGTTCTGATGCAACAATTAAAAATTCAGACGGTGCTACATTCAATGCGGATCAAGAAGTTGAAAACTCGGGTACTATAACAAACGACGGACAAAATTCTACTTTTAATGCCAAAAATAAAGTAACAAACAAAAACGGCGGAAAAATTGATAATAAAGACCACGGTTCATTTAACGCAGACGGCGGTTTAACTAATGAAAATAACGGGAGTACGGTTACTAACGGTGAAAACTCAACCTTTAGTGTAGGTAAAGAGGGCTCAAATGCCGAATTACAGAACTCGGGTAATATTGAGAACAAAGGTTTCTGGAACTCTAACGGCAAAGTTACAAATAATGACGGAGGTAAAATTGACAACAGCGGTAATTTCCAAGCCTCTGACAAAGTAGATAATAAAGGTAATTTAGAAAACTCAGGTACTTTTAATGCAACAGGTGAAGTTGAAAACAGCGGAAGTTTAAACAACTCATCAATATTCGGGGTCGGCGGAAACTTCACTAACTCCGCAACAGGCGATAATAAAGGTGTAACAAACAGCGGAACATTCTCGGTAAATGGTGAATCTTTCACAAACTCGGGAAATTTTACCAATACGGGAGATGACGGACAATTAACACTTCAAGGTGCACTAAAAAATGAAACGGGCGGTAATCTTACAAATACAAACGGGGCAAATGTAGATATTACGGGTGATATTACCAATAATTCAGGTTCTATTACAAACGAAACAAATTCAACATTTGGCGTATCAGGCAATGTGACGAACAGCAGCAGCGGAAATATCACAAATAAAAGTAAAAAAGACGGTGATAATGGCGGAATGTCCATAGGCGGTAAGTTGACCAATACAAGCGGAACCGTCACAAACCAAGATGGCGGAACACTTGATGTTGCGGGAGATGTTGAAAATAACGGTACAATTAACAACCAAACCGGCAGTGATATGACATTTAACGGTAAAGTCACAGGCGGCAGTTCGGGCGGAAGCAGCAGTGATGCAAAAATTGATAACAAAGGTACTTTAACGCTGAATGGTGATGCCTCCGGCTATACAGGTGCTTTTACACAAGAAAATGAAGACAGTGTTATTAATGTAGGAAGTGAAACAAACAGAGATGCTGAATTCTTCGGCGGAACCTCTACCGTTGAAAAAGGTACCGTTAACTGGTGGTCAAATAAAAAAGATGCAAAAAGCAAACTTTCAATGAAGGGCGGTACATTAAACTTAGAAAGTGGTTCTTTCTTTGAATTTGAAGGCGGCGGAAATATCTCAGAAGAAGTAGATTTAAATATTAAAGACGGTTCTACTTTTGATATCGGTGACGGTGCTACATTAACCCTTGATGGTGAGGACGAATGGAACGGCACTATTGAAATAGGCGATACTGAAAGCGGAGGAGAAAATAAAGGCGGAAACCTTGTTGGAGACGGTATTAAAAATGGCGGTAAATCCGTACTTAAACAATCGGGCGGTACTTCAACATTTAAAAACGCCTCAGATATCACTATATCAGGTGATAGTACACTTACCGGCGGTGAAGTTACACTTGAAAGCGGTTCTACTTTAACTTTTGACCAACACCGAGGTGAACAAGCAAATGCTAAATTTACGCTTAAAGGCGGTTCCACACTGGGATTATTAAACGGCGGGATTGATGAGGCAAAACTTGAAGACCTTACGGTTGAAGGTGATTCTAATTATACTGTTGATTTAAGCCAAAGAACATATCAGGCAGATAAGTTTGATTTTAAAAATTTAAAAGACCCCGAGGGCGAAGGACAAAAGGGCGGAAACTTACATGTTTCCAACTTTAATTTACTGGGTGATTGTCCTGTTGACAGAAATACCAAATATCAGTTGTTTGCCGGCACTAATGGAGGAGGAGAATTCCCCGAAGATATGGAATTCACGGCAACAAACGAACTTCAAAGAACTGCTTCAGGGTGGTTCGGGCTCAGACCAATTAATGGCGAAAAAGGTTATTACGACTTATATTTAGCTCAATATGTTCCCGAAGAATTCAGGGCGCAAACTGCTATCTTAGGTATGTACACCAATCAGCTGCAAGTTGAAGATATAATTACAAACCACTTTATCATTCACGATGAAACCATGATAAATAAAGCAAAAAATGCAAATAAATATTCGGCACTGTCACCAATCTTTGCACCATATCAAAAAACATATAAAGACGGCGGTTTGTGGTCAAAATCTTATGCAAGTTTCGGCAGAATGGATTTAACAAGACCCGAACTTAGTGTAGGTACCAGTATATACGGCACAATCGCAGGTGTAGACTTACCCGCTGTGGAATTAAATAATGAATGGGAATTTATCCCTACGGGATATGTCGGCTATAGTGGTGCTCATCAGTTTTACCAAGGTGTTTCAAGCTACCAAAACGCAGGACAACTCGGTATTATGGGTACTTTTATCAGAAATCAGGACTTTATTACATCGATTCTTGCTTATGGCGGTGGCTATACCAATGAAATGAGTTATGGCGGTTATGAAGATAATCTTGGTAATTGGTTTGCAGGTTCGGCTTTGAAAACGGCATATAACTTCCATCCGTTTAAAGATTTCATAATTCAACCGACTGCATATGTTTCTTATAATGCTTTTGGCAGACAAAGCTGGCACTCAGATTACGGTAATATTGATATGGGTACAAGTATGTTTAACGGCATTAACGCAGGCCCCGGAGTTAACTTCATCCTTTCTAAAGACACTTGGAGCCTTTATACAACATTACAATATCTGTTCTTTATGAATGACGGTGTAAAAGGAACTATCGGTCATATTGATCTGCCTGAGACAAAACTTGAACACGGGGTATTCTCATACGGATTTGGTGCTACCAAAACCTTTAAAGATACTTTCGCAGGCTATGCTCAGATAAATTTATATAATGCGGGAATTACAGGTATTGGGTTCCAGCTTGGACTTCAATGGCTGTTTGATATGAAACTGCCTTGGGAAAATAAATACGATTCAGCAAATACTAACCAGAATAACATTACGGCTAAAAAAGCAGATTCGGCAAAAATTTCAAAAGGAAAAGTTTCTGAGAAAAAAATGAAAAAATCCGTAAATAAACCGGCAGATATTCCTGCAGCACAAATTAAAAACTCGGAAAATACTTTACCTGTTAATAATTTAAAATCAGCTGAACAGGATAAATCCGATAAACAATTAGTAAAACCGGCAAAAAAAGTTTCAACCAAATCTAAAACCCCTAAAAAAAGAACTATTGAAAATGACGGCAAAGGTTGGAAAACTATTGAAACATCATATGAATCCGATTTCTCTGACTTTTCTTTCAATTATATAGTCACATTGCATACTAAATGCTAAATTTTTATAAGCAAGAAGGCGGGCTTTGCCCGCCTTCTGCTTTTTAAATTAGTAATTTAAAAAATCCAACGGTGGAATTTCCGATATTTCTTCATATTTTTCGGGACTTACAGTATTCGGCGCCTGATATTCTTCTTCAAGCGAGTCTTCTAAAAGTTCAGACTGCATTTCAAGTAATTTTTCATCAGCGCAGGCAATATCTCTGCCTATTGATTTAATTGAAAGATTTACCGCTTTTTCAGATGGCGCTCCGTCTTCATTTACTTTTTCCTGAACTTTATAGCTTGCCCAATCTTCATCAAGTTCATCAACAAAAGCATATTCGCCGTTTTCGATTACACGTTTTCCGACTTCTTCTTTTAATACTTTTGTTACATATTTCTTTTGCGACATAAATCTGCAAGGCAGAACAAGTTCTGTTCCTATTACTTCTTCAGGGTCGCGGTCTTCATACTTTTTGAACATTTCAGCTGCCGCTTGAAGGTGTCCGATTTCCATTTGCATCATTTCTTCCCAAACGAGTTTTAATCTTTCATCAACTTCATCTTCGTAGCAGTTATAGTAGTTGCAAACTTCGGTAAATTCGTGAAGCAGCCATTTTTCAAACATAGTTTCATTCGGGTCGACCAAAGTTTCATACATCGTAACGTGTTCTTCTTCAACGTCACAGATTTCTGCGTATAAACGTTTTAAATCGGTATTTCCGTACATAAATCCGTGTTCTGCGTAATAGTTGTGGGTTTGCTGTTCGCCCGAGATTAAAGTTAAGATATTTACTTTTGTTTGAGGTGATGCAGTTTCTCTGTCATAAGGCTTTCTTATTCTTAAAGCATTGCAGTTGTGGTGATACTGTGTTGGTCTGCCTATTACAACATCCGTCATTTTGTGTAAAATCTCATTCGGGTCTGTTTCTTCTATCATATAAGCAAATTGCGAGTATCTGTATAAGTGGTCGAAGTCTTCGAGCAGTCCGAAATCAAAAGTTTCTTTTACATATTTATCGGGTTCATTTTGTGCAAGCCAAGCTGTTAAATCTACAGCAACCTGTTCATAACCCAAAGTTGTATCTAATACGGTTTGATTAAAGGGTGATAACCAGTTAACGGTTGTCTGCTGCATATCTTCAATTCGTCTTGTACGAACTAAAAGTTTATTTAACTCCATATCATCTGATTTTCTGACAAAACAATGTTTAAATGTCCAAGCTTCTGTTTCAATACCGTTCATCAAAATTTGTCTTGTTCTTGTGTAGTTATCAACATCCGTTCTGTTAAAAGGACGTTTGACTATGTCGTGCCAAGTCCTTATTTGTTTATCTATCGGAATACCTTTTTCTTTTAAAACGTTCATTATTCTTTCCTTTCTTGTTTAAGAATTATAAGCAGAGTGCGTGAGCAAATAATTCGCCCACTTTATGGTTATAAAATCGTCCGTCATCTTTAGCAAACAGGTTATCCCAGTGGCTCTGAGGTGTGCCGTCAGTTGAATATGACGGGTTTGTCATCATTATATGGTGAGTGTTTGTATCATATCTAAGCGGAAATATATCATTTGTCTGCATAAAACTCGGGAGTTTATCGCTTGCTTGGTAAAACGCAAACAGTGCGGTATTTATCCTGTGAAGGCGCTGTTCGTAAGAAATCCCGCCTTCATAATTATCGTTTTCTATCTCAACCCCCGGGGCATAAACTCTGTTATATTTAAGCTTTTCAGATAGTGCTTTTACGGTTTCAAAATCATCGCCCGTTATAAAATCCGTACCCGTATTAAGCCCCATATTTTGGTAACGGTCAAAATCATCCGTACTTTTTTCGCCTGCAAAGCATATCGTTGTTTTTCCGCTTCTATGTCGGATTTCATTTAATATATACTGCATTTGCGGATAATCAGGCAATGCGCCTACTCCCGTATAATTGCCCATATCATACCCGCCTATGTGCTTGGCGGAATCTATAAACATAGCTTCAAACCCTAAATTCATCAGCTTTACACTCTCTTGAATGTAAAGTTCAACGTGTTCAGGGTTTTGCCAGCTGAAGGTTTCATCTTGGCGGTCAGGATATGCCACTTTTATTTGGTCGGCGGATATTACAGTCCTAAAACCTGTCTTTATTCCTCTAAAATGTGCTAAATCGTTAAATGCTTGAAGCTGTTCCTCGGCAGAAATCTTATCTGTCAGCGAAGTTGAAATTATATTGTCGCTATACCCCGCATTCAGTTTTATTCCGTAGATTGAATTTTCTTCAAACGGCCCTTTATTATAGCTGTCACCGAAAATATTGGGGAAAATCTGCGAAATAATTATGCAGTTTGCCCAGCTTTTAGCTGATGGCGGAATTGCCGGCAATAATTTTATACAGCTTAATGTTCCGCAGCAGGTTCTATCTTTATCCATTTGCGCAATTGCTCGGTTATTAAGTTCTATATAATTAGCAAGCCGTCCCCAATTGTCGCCGTAATCAGGACTTTTTATATCATCGGGAAACTGCTCATAAAAATAATCGTTCTCGCTTAATGTCGCAATTGAATTAACGGCTTTTTTAACGGTTCTTCTTAAAAGTTCCGAAGGGACAATACTTGCAATCCATTTTTTAGCGGGATAACACCCGATTGAATAATAAGTTCTTTCCTTCGTCCAGTTATCGGGTTTTAATTTGGTATTTTCGCCTAAAGCAGTTAATAATTTATTTACAGCATTCATTTCCATAATGCTTATTAATAAACTTATCGTTAGAAAAATTCATTATTCTTTAAGCAGGGTTAATTTGGTAATTTAAGTTTTTTGTGAAAAATAAAAAAGTATTGTATTTTTTTTTTGAGCATATAATAATAATTATAGCTTTTTGGCTGGGTAGCTCAGTTGGCGAGAGCGCGCGGCTCATACCCGCGAGGTCGAGAGTTCGAATCTCTCCCCAGCTATTTTTAATGCTTTAATTTTAGTTTTAAGAACGAGATTACATCTCAGCTGGTCTTTTTAAATTCTACGCACTATCGTGCTT
>CANQNW010000019.1 GCA_947625305.1 Candidatus Gastranaerophilales bacterium
CAGCAACAGCTTTTTGAATTTGTAAAAAATTCCGGTATTGAATACGATCAGCTGATATGGGAGCAAGATAATAATTGCGTACATTTAAGCTATGTCAAGGACAAGAACCGGAAAGAAGCTTTAATAAGAGATACAAAAGGCAATTATAGAAAAGTTTAATAATCATATTACTGATTCTTCTCGCTCACTCTGAATAAGGGTGGGCGTTTTTATTTCTTTATTCATTCAATCATCATTTTGTGATAGAATTACAATATGGAAAATGAAATAAAATACGCATATATTTATCGGCGTGTTTCAAGTAAAAAGCAAGAAAAGGGATATTCTTTAGACGCACAAGAGCGCGTAATGAATGAATATGCAAAGAAGCACGGATATATTGTAGCTGGTGATTTTTGCGAGGGTGTAACTTCGGGCAAAGCTGGCCGCAAACAGTTCAATATAATGTTAAAAGAATTAAATGCGCACCCTGAAGTAAGAACTATAATTACTGAAAAAACAGACAGGATATATAGAAACTTTAAAGATTATGTTACACTTGATGAATTTAAGGGCCTTGAAGTTCATTTAGTTGTAGAAGGTAAAATCATAAGTGATAAATCAAATTCACACGAAAAACTTATGCACGCAATTAAAGTAGTGTTAGCAAAAAATTATCTTGATAATTTAAGCGAGGAAGTTAAGAAAGGGCAAAAAGAAAAAATAAGACAGGGTGGTTTTCCACATAAAGCGCCGTTAGGGTATCTTAATGTTACAGATAATGAAACTCAGCGCAAGGTTATTGTTGTTGATCCTGTGAAAGCACCTTATATCAAACGCTTATTTGAACTTTATGCAAGTGGCGTTTACTCCGGTGATGAGATAAGGAAAATTCTTTTTGAAGAAGGATTGAACCATAAAGGCAAACCTTATGCAAAATCAAGACTATTCTGCGCATTGAAAAATGTTTTTTATATCGGCAAGTTTGTTGTGAATGGTGTTACCTATGAAGGCAAGCACGAACCTATTATAGATGTTGATTTATTTAATAGCGTACAAAAAATCTTCAATCAATCTAAAGCAAGAACGCACGATATAGAATTTAATTACACCGGTTTAATAAGGTGCGGTCATTGTGGCTGCCAATTAACAGCTGAATTAAAGAAAGGCAGATACATATACTATCATTGTACCGGCAAGCGTGGCGGCACTTGTAAAAAAGATTGGATAAGAGAAGAAGAACTTGACGAAGTATTTTTGGATTTAATTAAAAAGCTTCCGCAGCCGGAAGGTGGGCTTAAAGAATTAATCAAAAATACAATGAAAGAAATGCGAAAATTAAAAGGTGATTTTGAAGAAAATAGTACAGAAGAAATACAAAAACAAATAGATAGGCTTACAAAAAGATTAGATAATTTATATTCTGATAAATTAGACGGCAATATTACTGAAAAATATTGGCGCGAAAAACACGAGCTTTGGTATCAAGAAAAAGATACATTACTTAATAAATTAAGAATTTTAAATAATGCAAGCAAAAATTTTGATGAGGGATCGAACCTTTTATCAAATTTCTTGGAACACGCACCACGACTATTTAAGAGCAGAAACGCAAAACAAAAACAACAAATTTTAAAAATGATAGGATCGAACTTTACCTACAAAGACAAAAAACTAAGCGTAGAGCTTAGTTCTGTCTTTGACTTATTGATAAATTCATCATCTGTTCTGAATGGAGCGAGAGACGAGGCTCGAACTCGCGACATCTTCCTTGGCAAGGAAGCATTCTACCACTGAATTACTCTCGCACTTGCATGTGTTTTTATTATACATGCACAATTTTTAATTTCAAGTTTTTTTATTTTCCGGCAAGCATATCAAAAATATTTCTGTATTTTACGGTTGTTACACTACCGTCCGGATTTTCGATTACTTGTTCTTGTCTTGCTTTATCATATGAATCAGTAAAATAACTTACTATACTGGTAAACCATCCTGCTTGATATCCGAAATATATAAGTCCCAATACAACTATCCAGCCTAAAACTTTACCCATAATAATTACCTCCGTTTTATTATAAGATAAATTATTTTTCTGTTTTAGTCAATTCGTTAGTTCTTATTAAATATGGTTTTACGAAATTAAATGTACCGTATATAGAGGCAAGACTTCCAAATATTGTCATTACTTTACGGACTGTTTCATTTTTCAAAAGTGATGCGATTGCATTCACCGCAGTTCCGACAGTAAAACACAAATATCCTTTAAATATATTTCTCGGGATTGTTACCATATCATTCAAATCTTTTTTATTAACTACTTTTTTGCTTAATACTTCAAAAATATCAGGTTTATAATCCGTTTTTTGCATTGGAGTTTCTGTTTTAGATTTATCTTCCCCACATGTACATTTTATACAGCAGCATTCGTTTGATTTATTATATTCACCTCTATAATTAGTTAATATATTCATTGTTTTCTCTTTCTCAAACATATAAAATTTGAACATAAATTTTTTTGTTAATATCAATCTTTATTATAAAATTATAGAAAAAGGAACTTTGACTTTGAATATTATTGAAAATGAACTGATAAAATTTAATAAAATCCTTTATGAAGTGCTTGAAGAATCAGAGAATGAAATAAATTCAGATATTATTGATTTTATATTTTCAAAATCCAAAAAATTAAGACCGAAACTTCTTATATTATTTGCCAAAGCACTTGAGAAGGAAATAACCCCCGAAATTTATTATCTTGCCTGCGCCGTTGAACTTCTGCATAATTCAACATTAATACACGATGATATTATAGATGAAGCACAAATGCGCAGGGGGAAAATTTCTTTAAATAAAAAGCTGGGGAATAATTTAAGTGTTCTTGCAGGCGATTATATTCTTTCCTGCGCTTTAAAATGCTTAACCAAATGCAATGATATAAACATAATTAATATATTTTCACAGTCTTTAAAAAATATGTGCGAAGGCGAAATAAAACAATATTTTACAAAAAATAAAATTCTTTCTTTAGATGAATATATAAATAAATCAATAAATAAAACCGCAGAACTTTTTAGAGCTTCTTTAATTTCATTGATATATATACTAAATTTGAAAAATCATACAAAAGAAATCGACGATTTTGCAATCACTTTTGGAACGGCATTTCAAATAAAAGATGACTATCTTAATATATATTGTTCGGATAATACAAAACCGCAATTAATTGATATATATAACGGGATTTATACAGCTCCTGTTATTTACTTAAATCAAAAAATTACAGATATAGAAAATTTGCCTAAAGCTGAAATAATAGAGAAAATAAAAAATGATAGTGAGATACATGAAAAAACAATAAATCTTATAAAAAAATATTGTGATAAATCTATTGCATCAATAGAATTTATAAAGGATAATCAGTATAAGAAAGAAATTATAAAAATAACAGAAAATCTACATAAGGCAGAGGTAAATGAATAAAGAATTTATAAAAGAAACAACAGATACAATAGTTTTTGTATTAGTCGCTTTAATAATAATAAGATTTTTCGTATGCGAAGTTAGATGGATACCCTCTGCATCAATGAAACCCACACTAATAGAAGGCGATAGAGTTTTTGTGGAAAGATTTTCAAGATTTTATCAAACTCCGCAAAGAGGCGATATAATGGTATTTTATCCGCCCGAAACTCAATTAAAGAAAAATCCGTTTGCTATTTTAGCTCGTTTAACGGGATTATTCTGTAAAGATACTGCTTTTATTAAAAGAGTTATAGGTCTGCCCGGCGAAAAGATTGAGATAAAACAAAATCCTGACGGAGATTTTGATGTTTTAATCAATGATAAAGCAATACAAGAACCCTACATAATGAGCAGATTTGAATATCCTATATGCACTGAAACAATGTTTTGCGGGCCTATGGTGCTGGGTGAAGAGGAATACTTTATGATGGGCGACAATAGGGGTCATTCCGCTGATTCAAGATATTGGGGTGTTTTAAATAAAAAAAGATTTATAGGCAGGGCAAAAATTCTGTTTTGGCCGTTCACAAGAATTCATTATTTTGAACAAAAAAAATATAACTTATAATCATTTTAAAATGGAGGATTGTATGAAAGAATCAGCTTTTAAATATTTTATGGAGGGATATTCCTGTTCGGAATCAATAGTAAAAGCCGCTGCGGATAAAGGTTATATTTCTAATGAAGCGGTAAGTATTTCAACATCATTTTCAGGCGGAATGGGTGTAAGATGCCTTTGTGGTGCGGTTGCAGGTTCTCAAATGGTTATAGGCGCCATGTTCGGAAGAAATGATATTGACCGTGACGGTAAAAAAGCAAGAGCTTTAGCTAAAGAATTTTATGAAAAATTTACCCAAAAGTATAAAGTAACCTGCTGTAAGGTCTTAAGTTCAGGGTTCAGCGATTTTCACTCGCCCGAAAGACGGCTTCATTGCTCTAATATGGTTAAAGACTGCGCTGAACTACTTCAAAGTATTTTAGAAACGGAAGTAAAAGTTTAATTTATTATTTTATAAATTAAAGACTTTCTTTTTTCAGGTTTATTTGTTATTTCGTATGCGGAAAGTATTAAATTTTCCGCATCTTTTATTGTTTCTTGTTTATTTGTATAAATAACTGCAATGGTTTCGCCTTTTTGAACAGGTTCAGAAGTCTTTTGAGTTAAGTAAATACCTGCACTGTAGTCAATTGAATCGGATTTCTTTTCTCTGCCTGCACCTAAATTTTTGCAGGCTTTTGCTATTTTCATTGCATCTATATTATGAACAAATCCGTCTTTTGTTGATTTTACTTCATATTTAATGTTTGCCTGAGGAAGTTTTGTATAATCCTCAATAATTGACGCATCCCCGTTTTGTGAGATTATTATATCTTTAAACTTTTCAAGCGCTTTTCCCGATTGTATTAATTCATCAAGATAATTAAATGCTTTATTTTTATCCGTATAGACACCTGTTTTTTCAAGTGCTTCAGCACAAAGAGTATATGTTATTTCTTTTAAGTCCTCATCTTTATTGCCTTTTAAAAATTCTATTACCTCTTGAATTTCAACGGAATTCCCTATTGCTCTTCCTAAAGGCTTATCCATGGAACTTATAACGGCGCAGATATTTCTTCCCAGACTTTTACCTACTTCTACCATAATTTGTGAAAGTTTTTCGGCTTCTTTTGCCGTTTTAATAAAAGCGCCCGAACCGTATTTAACATCCAATATTATATGGTTTGCCCCCGAGGCTATCTTTTTTGATACAACAGAAGATGCAATAAGCGGAATTATATCAACTGTTGCCGTAACATCCCTCAGTGCATATAATTTACCGTCTGCAGGGGTTAGGGATAATGTTTGAGCGGCTATTGCAGTTTTATGCTCTTTTACTTTATTCTTAAATTCTTCTATGGTTAAATCGGTTTTAAAATTCGGGATGGATTCCAGTTTATCAATAGTTCCGCCTGTATGACCCAAGCCCCTGCCTGATAATTTTGCTGTATATATCCCGGCTGCAGCCATTAAAGGCAGGAAAATTAATGTTATTTTATCTCCGACCCCGCCTGTTGAATGCTTATCTACTATATTATTTGATATATCGCTTAAATCAAGAACCTCGCCCGATTCTACCATATACTTTGTTAATAGGGTTGTTTCATCTATATTCATTCCCTGAAAATATATTGACATTAATAACGCACTTGTTTGATAGTCCTCTATAGAACCATCCATAACTCCGTTTATAAAGAACTTTATTTCTTCTTCATTTAAAATTCCGCCTTTTTTCTTTTTTTCTATAATGTCAATAATTCTCATATTCATCTCCTGAAATAAAAAAGAAGCCAATTCAACAAAGTGTTTCGGCTTCTTTTTTTGTTAAAATTTACTATTTTTTCTGTGTATTTAAGTATTGAATAATGTCATTAGTAACGTCAACACCGCCTGCATATACAACACCGTAATCAAGTATTACATCAAGCTTTTTAGCTGCTGCTACTGCTTTTGATGCTGCAAGTACGTTATCTCTTATGATTTTTTCTTTTTGGTCTTTTAAATCATAAATTCTGTCTTCTTTAACTTTAAATTCTTTTTGTATTTGGTCTTCAAAAGTTTTTCTTTGAATTGGGGATTCAATTGTTTTAAACTGTTTATCCTTATCAATTACATACTGTTGAAGTTCAAGCAGTTTGTTATCTAAATCTTTATATGTGCTTCTTGCAAAAGAATATTCGGAAAGCACCTTTTGGAAATCCGCATATCCTATAGTTGTTGCATTAGCCGTTAAATTTGCAGCTGCCATTATTAACAAACCTGTTAATATAACTTTTATCTTTTTCATTAGTCCCTCCTGTTTTTATACATTTAAACTCTTATTTATATAATATAACCTATATATTTTTGTAATTCAAATTTGTTAAATTCTATATCCATAATATAATGATTTTAAGGAGATAAATAAATGTTAGTAGTAATGCAATCAAGCGCAAGCGAAGAAAAAATAAAAAAAGTTATAGATTTTATAAAACAAAAAGGATTTGATACACACGTTTCAAAAGGTGAAGATCATACCGTTATCGGGGCTGTAGGTTCAAAAATTATTGATAAAAGAGATATTGAACTCTTAGACGGAGTTAAAGAAGTTATCAGAATATCATCACCTTATAAACTCGTCAGCAGGGTATTTAAGCCGGATGACACCATTATAGAAGTTAACGGAGTAAAATTCGGAGGCGGACATATAGGGATGATAGCAGGCCCGTGCAGTGTTGAATCTTATGATCAAGTTGATGCAACCGCCCAAAAACTTTCAAAATGCGGAGTTAAAATATTAAGAGGCGGGGCATTTAAACCAAGAACTTCGCCATATGCATTCCAAGGTTTAGGAGAAGAAGGCTTAAAAATATTGCGTGAAGTTGCAGATAAATACGGCATGGCCGTTACCTCTGAAATTATGGAGGTAGGGCAAATCCCTTTATTTCTTAAGTATGTTGACATTCTTCAAGTCGGTGCAAGAAACATGCAAAACTTTAACTTATTAAGATGTCTGGGAGAAATAAGAAAACCTGTTTTATTAAAAAGAGGCTTAAGCGCAACTATTGAAGAACTTTTAATGTCAGCAGAATATATTTTATCCGGCGGAAACAGAGAAGTAATCCTTTGCGAAAGAGGAATAAGAACATTTGAACCGATGACAAGAAATACTCTTGATATTTCAGCCATCCCCGTTGTTCAAAAAATAAGCCATCTTCCTATAATTGTTGACCCGAGCCATGCTACAGGCTTAAGAGATAAAGTTGCTCCTATGTCTAAAGCTGCCATTGCTGCAGGTGCTGACGGATTAATTATTGAAGTCCATAATTCTCCCGAAAATGCACTTTGTGACGGGGCGCAATCCCTTTATCCGGATGATTTTGCAGAACTGTACAAAGATTTACAAGCATTATCAAATATTATTAATAAAGTTTGCTGTTAATCATGCTTACCCAATACAAAATCATCATCATATAATTTTGAGAATTTCAATTCCCTTAATTCTTCTTCACTAAATTTACCGCCATCCTCAGAAAAAACTTTAAGACCATTCGGAACTATAATAAAATTAATTTTCATATAATCATTATCTTTATATATTTTAGATAATGAATTTTTATATAAGTTTGAATGTATTTCACTGTCAAGAGGTAAATCAAATATAAAAGACTGCGGAATTTTGGGCATTTCTTTTTTTAGGTAGTAATATCTTACAATTTTTTGACACAAATATGTTTCTTTTCTGAAATCATAAAAAATCTTACTATGAATTTTAATCTTATTAATAAAGTTTATATTTATACAAATTACTGAAATTAATATTACAAGACATACTGCCCATAAAAATTCTTTTTTATACCTGATAGTTTCATATATATTTTTAATAACAAAATCAAATAAAATTATTATCGGATATAGAATTAACATTTTATAAAGGAAAACAATATTATGATGACATAAAAAATAATCACTTACACCAAAAGTTTTACCGCATAATATCAATGAGTACATAACCGTTAATATTGATATTTGAAAAAATATCGGTAAAATAATATTTTTAAAAGTTTTTTTTCTGAAACAAATAATTATTGATAAAATTAATAAAATTATAAAAACTATCCAATAAGAAACATTTTTAAAAAAACAAACATCCAAATATAAATTTGTATACTCTTTTACCATATCAAAAGTAATAACTATATCAGCCATCCCTCTTGTAGCAGCAACTTCCTTAAATCCCGGAGAAAGTATAAAATTTACCATGCTTATAAATAAAAAAATCATGGGTAAATAAAAATTTATATTTAAATTAAATTTATTTTTTTTATTTATTAAATTATAAATAACAATTAAAATTATTAAAGCCGCAGAAACAAAAAAATCAATTTCTGAAGAAGTGCCCACAATAAAACCACATAAACAAACTAAAAATAATTCAAAATAATTTTTCTTTGTTTCTTTTTTATCTTTAAGTATATTGGAACAAATAAAATACCAGAAGACAGAAAAAAACAATAATGAAAAAAAGTACCTGTAAAAATTATAATTAACTAAACTTGTAAAATAATTAAATTCACAATTAAAGTAATAAAATATTATAAATAGAAAAGAAAACAAATATAATAATTTAGATTTGTTATAAAAAATGCTGAATAAAGATATTGACATCAGAATAAAACATGTAAAAATACCTCTGATTATCCCTGCCTGATTACAAATAAAATCATCAGGATGAATATTTAATAAACAAGGTAATCCGAATGATAAAAATTTACAAAGGAATAAACCTAAATATCCTCCACCATGGCATAATGAAAATTTAAAAGAATCAAAATATGATTCACCAAGCATATACCTTGCATAGAAAAAATCATCATCATTAAAACAAGAGTTTTTACCAAAATATTTTACACAACAAATAATAAAAACAGAAATTAACATTAAAAAGAATATAAATATAATGGAATTTCTGTTTTTATTCATTTAAAAATAACTCCCTTAAAATAAATATTTAAGTTGAAATATCTATTAAAAGTTTATTTAACTGCTTTAACTATTTGATCGGTAATATCAACCCCGCCTGATAAAACAGCACCTTTTGCAAGTACAAGATTATATCCGCTGTTTTTAGCATTTGTATTAATAATAGTTGAAATATTTTTATCAATAGCTAATAATTTTGTTTCATAATTTTTAGCAATAGCATCTCTTTTTGCATTAAATTCTTTATTATATTTTTGTTCCAAAGCTTTTCTTTTTGCTGCATCTTTTTCTTTATCAAGAGCCGTTTTAGCTGTTTCAATAAATTTTGCTAATTCTTGACCTTTTCTTTTTTGCTCGTCTTTTAAAGCTTTAACTTGCGGTGAAGATGCAACAACTTGCGCTACATCAACAACTGCTACTTTAAAATTAGAAGGTACATCAGATACCGCATAATTTCCTGCCGTTAAACCTATTCCGAAAGCAATTAATGCAACTGCCGTTAACATTTTCATATTATTTTTCATAACTATCTCCTTTTTTATATGCAGATTATACCATTATTATTAGTGTTTTTCAATTTTTTTATTGGTATTACATAAAAGCATTTTTTATTGATTCAACAAAATTCGGTTTTAAAATGCCTTTCTCCGTAATTATTCCTGTTATTAGTTCATTAGGAGTAACATCAAAGCCGGGATTAATAATATTGACATCTTTAGCGCAAATCCAATCTCCGTTTATATGAGTAACTTCTTCATGGTTTCTTTCTTCAATGGGAATTTCTTTACCTGATTTTATTGATATATCGATTGTTGATAATGGTGCAGCTATATAAAACGGAATATTATGGTATTTAGCGGCAATAGCAACTGTATAAGTACCAATTTTATTAGCCGTATCACCGTTTGCTGCAATTCTGTCGGCGCCTACCACAACTAAATCAATCATGCCTTTAGACATAAAATATGAACACATTCCGTCAGTTATAAGTGTTGTAGGAATACCATCCTGCGTAAGTTCCCAGGTAGTAAGTCTTGCACCTTGCTGGCGAGGGCGAGTTTCATCTGCAAAAACTTTTATTGAAGGGTCTTTAGCAAAAGCACTTCTTATTACTCCAAGTGCAGTACCGTATCCTACCGTTGCTAATGCTCCTGCGTTGCAGTGAGTTAATATTGTTGCACCCTTTGGAACGATTTGGGCTCCGTAATCACCCATTTTTTTGTTTATTTCAATATCTTCATTTTCAAGTTTTATACCGTTTTCAATAAGTGCATTTGTAATATCATCAATACTGCCTTGAATTTCTTTTGCAAGCTTAACTTGTTTATCAACCGCCCACATTAAATTAACGGCTGTAGGTCTTGATGATTTTATATATTCTGCCTTTTGAGATAATTTATTTAGAAAATTTTCTTTATCGTTTTCCGTTTTAGCCAGTTCAATACCTGCCAGAGCCACTCCGTGTGCTCCTGCTATACCTATAGCGGGCGCGCCTCTTACTATCATATCTTTTATTGCTTTATACATTCCTTCAGTTGTTTTTATATCAACCGTTTTAAATTCTTTGGGAAGCAATGTCTGGTCTATCATTCTTGAGGAATTATCTATCCATTCTATAGTTTTTATTTTTGAATTAAATGACATTTTAGTTTCCTTTATTACCAAAATACGAATAAAAATATGCGGTTATAAATGCGCTAAAAGTATTAAATAAAGCGCAAAGAAGAGCCGTAAATATAATCATCGGAATTAAAAATCCGAAATTTACAAATATAACTTTTATCCAAATAAATGATTGTACTTTAAAAATCAATTGAAGAATAAAAGCTATAGGGAAATAAATTAAAGCAAATCCAAAGCAGGCGCTAAAACCCGATATTGCACCTATTATTAAAGAGTTCTCAATATCAATAGTTTTAATTAAATTAAGCCTTTTCATATATATTAAAATAAAAGGCGCAATAAAAAACATTAAAAGAAGAAAAGCTATCCAGATAAATGCGGGAATTAAAGGAATTACTCCTAAAACCGCACCTGATATTAATGATGTAATAACAATAATTTTAGTAAGTGATTTATCAATCATTATCTTACCTCCGCAGTTAAATTATTTCTAAGATAACAAAGTGCTATTGCGATAGAATCCAAAGTATCATCAAGTTTTGGAAGTGTTTTATATTTTACTGATAGCCCGACAATTTTAGCCACTTCTTCTTTAGTAGCCCTGCCGTACCCCGTAATCATTTGTTTTACTTCAATGGGGGTAAATTCCGCTATTGAAATTTCATTTTTTTCCAAAACCGATAGAATTACTCCTCTGGCTTCAGCTACGGGAATAACGGTTTTTTGATTTTTAAAATAAAAAAGTTTTTCAATTGCAGCTGCATCGGGCTGATACTTAGAAATTATTGTATTAAGGTCATTTTCTATTTCAAAAAGCCTTGCAGAATCTGGTTTAGTTTTATCCGTTTGTATTGACCCTGAGGTTATAAGAATATTTTCATTATTTTTAGTTTCTATAACGGAATATCCTACAATAGCAAGCCCCGGGTCTATTCCTAATATTTTCATAATCTAATTATAAATTAAATAAATATAAAAACTATTTTTTAAGTTATGTAAAATTATTACAGCAAATAAGCATTTTCAGTTATTCATGAATTTAATAAAATCATAAGTAAAAGATAATATCCCAAACAATTATTGGAGTAAGGTAAAACAAAAATAGGGTAAAGCTTTTCGGCTTTACCTTATGTCTTTTTTATAAATAATTATGGTCTTATTCTATCCATTAACCTTGGGAACGGAATGGTTTCACGTACATGAGGCAGTCCGCAAATCCAAGCAACAGTTCTTTCTATACCAAGCCCAAAGCCTGCGTGAGGCACGGAACCGTATTTTCTCAAATCTAAGTACCAGTCAAATACTTCTTCAGGCAGTCCTTGTTCTTTAATTTTAGCTAGCAATTTATCAAGGTCTTCTTCTCTTTGACCTCCGCCAATCATTTCTCCGTAGCCTTCAGGCGCAATAACATCAACGCAGGCAGCTTTGTTGCCGTCTTGTTTCATATAAAAAGCTTTAACTGCCATCGGATAGTGGTGAATCATAACGGGTCTATCGAATTCTTCAGAAATCAATGTTTCCTCATCTCCGCCAAAATCCTCGCCCCAAGGAGTATCGTTACCTTTTTTATGAAGAATTTCTATAGCCTCATCATAAGAAATTCTCGGGAACGGTCTTTTAATATTTTCAAGTTTGGAAATATCTCTTTCAAGAGTTTCAAGGTCAGCTCTGTTATGCTCTACAACCTGCCCGACAATGTATTCAACAAATTCTTCCGCCAAATCCATATCATCATAAATATCAGCAAAAGCAATTTCGGGTTCAACCATCCAAAATTCCGTCAAGTGACGGCGGGTTTTAGATTTTTCGGCTCTAAAGGTAGGCCCGAAACAATATGCTTTTCCTACAGCCATTGCGGCAGCCTCCATATACAATTGCCCAGATTGAGTTAAGTATGCTTTTGTATCAAAATAATCGGTTTCAAAAAGGTTTGTTGTGCCTTCACACGCATTAGGAGTAAATATAGGAGCATCAACAAGTGTAAACCCGTGTGAATCAAAGAAATCTCTAATTGATTTTATAATTCTGTGGCGGATATTTAAAATTGCTTTTTGTTTTAATGAGCGCAGCCATAAGTGGCGGTGTTCCATTAAAAAGTGAGTACCATGTTCCTTTGGAGTAATAGGATAATCATTTGCGATAGAAATAACTTTTACATCAGCTGCATCAAGTTCATATCCGATTTTAGAACGGTCATGCTTTTTAACCGTTCCCGTTATTTCAACGGAACTTTCCTGAGGAATTCTATCTGCCAAATCAAAAACTTCATCAGAAACATTGCCTTTAAAAACAACGGCTTGAATTTCAGCTGTTCCGTCACGAAGCTGAAGAAAATGAAGTTTTCCGCTTGACCGTTTATTATAAAGCCAGCCTTGAAGTGTTACCTCTTTACCTTCGTAGTCTTTAATATCTCTAATCCAAATTTTTTTCATATTAACCCCTTTATTTACCTAGCGGGTTAATAATAACACAATTTTAATGAGTTTTAAATAACTATAAATTATTTATAATATTTTGGATTTCACTATCTTCTTCAATAGCGGCATTTAAAACTTTGTTAATAGAAGCAGCAGGTTCTTCTTCAACAACCATATTTATATTTTCGTTTTTATTTTTTTCAATAAATCTTTGGATGGTTTCCACAGATTCCCTGGTACTGCCAATCAGGCCTCTGTACCTTTTTAAGTTTTCAATTCTAAACATGACCGGCTCCTTTAAATCTAATATTTGTTTAATCGGCAGATAAAATAAAAACTTTAGAATTTATTAAAATATTTTAACTTTTCTTCATAAATGACAATAAAAAATATACTTTAAAAAAAATTATTTTTATGTAAAGATTATGAATAATAGCGAACAGCTAAGAATAAATTTAAATAGTAGAGATAAATAAAGGAAAAAGAAAATGGCAAGACAAGTTCCCTTAGAGAGAGTAAGAAACTTCGGTATTGCTGCTCATATCGATGCAGGTAAAACAACTACCACGGAACGTATCTTATTCTACACAGGTAAAACCCATAAAATCGGAGAAGTACATGATGGCGCTGCCGTAACCGACTTTATGGATCAGGAAAGAGAAAGAGGTATTACAATCCAATCTGCGGCAGTTACCGCAATGTGGAAAAATCACCAATTTAACATCATCGACACCCCGGGGCACGTTGACTTCACAATTGAAGTTGAACGTTCACTTCGTGTATTAGACGGCGTTGTAGCTGTATTTTGCGCAGTCGGCGGTGTTCAATCACAATCCGAAACAGTTTGGAGACAAGCTAACAGATATGAAGTACCAAGAATGGTATTCGTTAACAAAATGGATAGAACAGGTGCTAACTTCTACAGAGTAGTCGACCAAATTAAAAACAGATTAAACGCAAATGCAGTTCCTATCCAATTGCCGATTGGTGCGGAAGATAAATTCACGGGTTTAATCGACCTTATGAATATGAAAGCTGAAATCTACACAAATGATTTAGGTACGGATATTAAAGAAGAACCAATCCCTGCCGATATGATGGATAAAGCTCAAGAATATCACGCAGCATTAGTTGAAGCAATTTCTGAATTTGATGATGACTTAATGATGAAATTTATGGAAGGCGAAGAACCTACTGTAGAAGAACTCAAAAAAGTTTTAAGAAAAGCTGTTTGTGAAAACAAAATCGTTCCCGTTACATGCGGTACGGCATTTAAAAATAAAGGTGTTCAATTATTACTTGATGCCGTTATGGATTATATGCCTTCACCATTAGATGTAAAAGCAATAGAAGGTGAACTTGAAGACGGTACAAAAGTTGCAAGACATTCATCAGAAGCAGAACCCTTCTCAGCATTGGCATTTAAGATTATGACAGACCCTTATGTAGGACGTTTAACCTTCTTAAGAGTATACTCAGGTAAATTAACCGCAGGCTCATACGTATTAAACGCAACAAACGGAAATAAAGAAAGAATTTCCCGTTTGGTACAAATGTATGCAGACCAAAGAAACGAAATCACGGA
The DNA here is from genome assembly GCA_947625305.1 of Candidatus Gastranaerophilales bacterium. Lineage (GTDB taxonomy): Bacteria > Cyanobacteriota > Vampirovibrionia > Gastranaerophilales > Gastranaerophilaceae > Avigastranaerophilus. The sequence goes on from CANQNW010000019.1 coordinate 14,630, forward strand.
AGTTTATGCAGGTGATATCTGCGCTGCCGTTGGTTTAAAAGATACAACAACAGGTGATACACTTTGTGAAGAAAATGCACCAATTATCTTAGAAAAAATGGAATTCCCGGACCCCGTTATCTCTGTTGCGATTGAACCAAAAACAAAAGCAGACCAAGATAAAATGGGTATCGCTCTTCAAAAACTTGCTGAAGAAGACCCTTCCTTCAGAGTTAAATCTGATACGGAAACAGGACAAACCATTATTTCAGGTATGGGCGAACTTCACTTGGATATTATCGTAGACCGTCTATTAAGAGAATTTAAAGTTGATGCTAATGTAGGTAAACCTCAGGTTGCATACCGTGAAACTATTTTAGGCAATGCTGATCAAGATTCTAAATTCATCCGTCAGTCAGGCGGTAAAGGTCAATACGGTCACGTTAAAATCAGAATTTCACCTGCAGGCGAAAATGAAGGCTTTGTATTTGAAAACAAAATCGTCGGCGGTGCTATTCCGAAAGAATACATTGAACCAGCCAGAAAAGGTATGGAAGAGGCTCTGGAAGGCGGCATACTGGCAGGCTATCCGATGATAGACGTTAAAGTTGAACTTTATGACGGTTCTTACCACGAAGTTGACTCATCAGAAATGGCATTCAAAATCGCAGGGTCTATGGCTATTAAAGACGGATGTAAAAAAGCAAGACCTTGTATCTTAGAACCTATGATGAAAGTTGAAATTGAAATTCCTGATGAATACACAGGTACTATTATCGGTGATATTTCAAGAAGAAGAGGCCGTGTTGAAGGACAAGAACCTTTAGGCAACACAGGTAATGTAATTATCAGATGTACTGTTCCTTTAGGTAACATGTTCGGTTATGCTACGGACTTACGTTCAAATACTCAAGGCAGAGGCACATTCTCTATGGAATTCTTGAAATATGAACAAGTTCCAGCTAACGTTCAGGAAGAAATCATATCTAAAGCCGGCGCAAATGCGTGAACATAAATAATCAAGACAAACTTTAGAGGTGCTTTGCACCCGCCCGCAGAGCGGGTCTAAAGTTGGGCTCAGATATAATAAATCAAATAAAAACACTGCATAAATAATATGCAGTGTTTTTTATTCATTTATAAACCAATCAATTAAAGCTTTCTTTTCTTCAAATTTAAAATTAAACCTGTTTTCAAAAGCTTCTTCGGTTAAAAACTTATAACCCACATTAAAACTAACAGGTTCTTGTTTTATACCGGAGGCTTTAAATTTTTCATTAGTAATCATCTTTTTTTCTGTATCAAGGACATTAGAATAGTTTAAACCTTGATAAGCACAAAAAGGAATTTTTGATTTTCCGTCTTTTACACTTTCAATAAGTCCGAAAGCTCTGCATACAATACCTCTATACTCATAAACACTGCATAAATCATCAACTAAGAACGGACAATCATATAAAAATTTATCACCTTTAAATCCTTGTTTTTTATCAACAACTTCTTTAATTTGATTTTCTATTTTATCTTGAACTTCTTTATCTAAAGTTAAAAACCCTGATAATAAATACTTAAATTCCATTTTTGAATAGGGGAATTCCGCATTTTTACAGCATTTTGCGCAGCCTTTTTGACACTTAATATAAGGCTCTTGCTTTTTAAAGAACCCCTCCAGCCTTTGATTTAAAAATGCTAAATATTTTTCATAATTTTCAAACATATTATAATTATACACACATTATAAACATGTTAAAATATTAAGATTTATTAACATCTAAATTAATTGTCAATTTAAATATATTTTACATTACTACAAATATAGTAAAATAATGTGGAAAAGTTTGTAAAAAGTGGTATAATAATAGTGTAGGTAGCCCCGATATAGGGCAGGCAATTTTAAGCCGAAAGTTAATCGAAAACGGTAAAAGTCCTAATCGGGTACAAGTTAAAATCACCTGAGCGCGTAGTTTAGCGAAAGGGACATATGGATAAGATACAATTTCACAATGACCTGAGAAGGTTAATTGAAATTTTACCGCCAAAGATTGTAGAAGCACTAAAGCCGTACAATTTAGATGATGCCATTGAACTGGTGCTTGATTTAGGCAGGATTGGGGAAATTCGTTATTCGGATAAAAGGACAGATTTTATCGGCAGTGATATTATAACCGAAGAAGATATACAATATATCACATCAAGAATACAGCCGTTTACAAATGATAATCGCTCGGGTATTGCGGGAACTCTGCACAGAATAAGTGCAATAAAAAACAGACAGGGTAAAGTTGTAGGGCTTACTTGCAGAATAGGCAGAGTAGTAACGGGAACTATTGCCTGCATAAAAGATTTTGTATTACAAAATAAAAGTATATTATTTTTAGGTCGTCCCGGAGTAGGTAAAACTACAAAATTAAGAGAAATCTCAAGACTTGTAGCGGATGATCTCGGCAAAAGAGTTGTTATTGTTGATACATCAAATGAAATAGCGGGCGACGGCGATACTCCGCATCCTGCAATCGGCCGAGCAAGAAGAATGCAGGTTTCACAGCCCATATATCAAAAAGATGTTATGATTGAGGCGGTTGAAAACCATACTCCTGAAGTCATTGTTGTTGATGAAATAGGCACCGAAGAAGAGGCTCAAGCAGCAAGAACAATCGCTGAACGTGGTGTTATGCTTATTGCAACCGCTCACGGCAATACTCTTGATAACCTCATAAAAAACCCTACATTATCGGATTTAGTAGGAGGTGTAAGTTCGGTTACTTTAGGCGACGATGAAGCAAAGCGCAGAGGCTCGCAGAAAACCGTGCTTGAAAGGGAAAAACAGCCGACTTTTGATATTGTTATTGAAATTATTGACAGAAATACTCTTGCAGTATATAAAAATACGGCAGAGGCTGTTGATTATATCTTGAGAGGCTGGCCTATCAGACCTGAAATAAGAAAAGTCGACCAGGTTTACGACAATCAACCTAAAGAAGAACAAACAATCGTTCAGAAAAAAATAAAAGAAGAAGAAGAAACTCTTGCAAGTCAAAAGTTAAAATTCAGTTTTTCAAGACAGGAATATGTAAAACAGGTCAAAGATTTCAAAAAAATCTATATTTATGCCGTTTCAAGAACTGTATTGGATAAAGTCCTTGAACGGTTAAATCTGCAGGCGGAAATTACGAGAAACATTGAAGATGCCGATATTGTAATAGTCCATAAGGCTTTTGCAAAAGGCGGAACAAAAATTTTAAGTGTTGCAAACGATTATAAACTTCCGATTTATTATGTTCGGTCAAACTCAATGTCACAGGTGCAGAAGGTCGTTAAAGAGGCACTTCATATAACGGATAGTGAAACACTTCAAGGGTATTACGATGATGCTGAAAGGGCGCTTGATGAAGCAAAAGCAGCTATTCAAAAGATTCTTGAAGGAGCCGATAAGGTTGAACTTCAACCCCAAAATCAGCAGATACGAAAACTTCAGCACGAACTTGTTGAACAGCATAATTTATCAAGTGAAAGTGTCGGAGAAGGTTCTGAACGCAGATTAAGAATTGTAGGCGGCAGCGACTTTAAAAACGCAGGTTAATGATAATATAATTTTTTATTTATTTATATTTTTATGTAAATTACTCTTTTATTCCGCCCGATAAAATATCATTTATAAAATATTTTCTTCCCAGCAAAAATACACCTATTACTGGGATACAACATATAACAGAATATGCGCACAATGCGCCCCAATCGGTTATTTCTCTAAAACTTCCTTTAAAATTAGCCAAACCTAAAGGCAGTGTCCTCATCACATCGGAGTTTGTAACTATTAAAGGCCACATAAAACTGTTCCAGGTTGTTATAAATGTAAATATTGCCAACGTTGCTAATGCAGGAACGGAAAGGGGCAGGGCTATTTTAAAGAATACCTCCCAAATATTGCACCCGTCTATTTTAGCGGATGCTTCCATATCATCCGGCATTGATTTAAACCACTGGCGCATCATAAATACTCCAAATCCCCCGAATAACCCCGGAACTATTAAAGCCCAATAAGTATCTATCCAATGAAATTCTTTCATCAAATAAAAGAGAGGAACTATATTTACCTGCGGAGGTATCATCATTGATATTAATATTAATATAAATAATATTTCCTTATATTTAAAATTAAATCTTGCAAATCCGTAACCTGCCATTGCGGAAATTATAACTTGTCCTATTGTCGTTGCAATTGCAACGAACATGCTGTTGAAAAAATATTTAAAAATATCAGCATTTTTTACTACATATTCATAGTTTTTTCCCGTTATCGGGTTTGGAATAAAATTTACTGTTGAGGTAAATACCTGTTTATCCGTCATAAATGATAAGCTAAGCATATAAATAAAAGGCAGGAGCATTGATATTGCCCCGATAATTAATATAAAATAACCTGAAATTTTATAAAATTTTTTCATAAAACAATAATAACATTAATTGAGAAAAAACATATAATATGCAATAATAATAAAAAAAGAGGGATAAATAGTGCAAAGACTTTTAGTAGCGGATGATGATTTTGAAATCAGAGACCTTTTAGAATTTGACTTATCACACAGCGGATATTCCGTTGAAACGGCAAAAGACGGTGAAGAAGCTCTGCAAAAAGCACTTACGGGAAATTACGATTTAATATTGCTTGATGTTATGATGCCTAAAATGAACGGGTTTGATGTATGTAAAAAAGTGCGGATTTCAAAACCCGAAACTCCGATATTAATGCTTACCGCAAAAGGGACGATTAATGATAAAACTCAAGGATTTAACTCGGGAGCGGATGATTATATTGTTAAACCTTTTGATATTCAGGAAGTATTATTAAGAGTCAGAGCGCTTGTCAGAAGAAGTCCTTCTTCAAAGAAAGAACAAAATGTATCCCAAGAAATATTAAAAATAGGCGATATAGAACTCTTTCCCGATTCACTTGAAACCGAGGTGAAAACAAAAAGAATAAAATTAACTCCGACGGAATTTGAAATTTTATACTGCCTTATGCAGCATTTTAATAATGCCGTTTCGCTTGCAGTCCTTTTAAATGAAGTATGGGGTTACAACTCTGATGATGATGTAAGAATGCTAAGAGTACACGTTGGCGGTTTAAGGCAGAAAATTGAACATAACCCTAAAATCCCCGAATATCTTCACACTGTTACAAATGTCGGGTATAAACTTACTCCCTTTGGCGATGAAGAAGAATAAAAGGATAAACTGATGAAGTTTAAAAGACTTAAAATTGTTGAACAAATTATTATCATATCCTTAATCGGTGTTCTGTTTCCTTCTGTCATTTCTTGGTTTGTCATAAACAATGTCAGCCAGCATTCACTCAGGAACGAACTTGGCTACAGCGCCCAAATTATTGCAAAAATCATTGAAAATAATATTAATTCCATTCTTAATGCCGATAACCACAGGCTTGATGAAATTATTATTTCCTTAAAGCATATACCTTCAGAATACCAACAGAACTTATATTTAAAAGATTTAGCTATAAACAGCGAAGTATTTAAAAATTTTGAAATCATAAGACCCTCTGAAAAAAAAGATTTTGATAAGGAAAAAAGAATAACATATAATTCCGAAACAGAACAATTATGGATTACGGAAAAAATCCACGATGATAAATATTTAAAAGCGGAAATTAATACAAAATTAATTAAGGATAATATTTTTTCAAATATTCAGGATGAAAGAAACAGAAGAGTTTATATTGTAGATAAATCAGGCAAATTAATATTTTCTCATAATTTTGATGAACAGGATTTTCAAAGAAATATAAAACAACTTCCCGTAAACCTTGTAAATAATATAATTACAAGATTTGAAACAATAAAAAACCAGCCCAGAGTTTACCTTAAAATGGATAATATCGGGCTTATTATAATTGTAAATACAACAAAAGAACTTACGCAATCAACAATCAATAAAGCAAGATTAAAAATCCTTGCCGCATTTTTAGTAGCGGCAGCAGTAACATTATTTTTAACATTATTATACAGCTATTATTTATATTTTAATATCAGGCAGTTATTTAAAGGGATAATTGCAGTATCAAGAGGAAACTATAAAAAACAAATTACTCCGCTGACAAATGTCTTTACTCCGAGGGAAATATTGTTTTTATCTGAAGAATTTAACAGCATGATTAATGAAATTAATGCCTCATATAAAAAATTAAAAGAGAAAAATAAAGAACTCAAACTGCTTGACAGTTTCCGCTCTAACTTAGTAGATACTGTAAGCCACGAATTAAGAACTCCTTTAACAAGTATAAGAGGCTATACATCAAGGTTATTAAGAACCGATATTGAAATTGATGAAGAAACAAGACATAAATCACTTTTAATAATAAAACAACAATCCGAACGGTTATCCCGTATGATTGAGGATTTACTTGTTGTTCCCGATATTGAAGGGGCTAAATTAAATATAAATCTTGAAAGAGTAAATCTTTTAAATATAATTGAAAATTCAATATATTCGGTTAAAAATATTGAAGAAAGAGTAATTGAAAATAATATTACAAACGATTTCCCCGATATTCTGGCAGATAAAGACAGATTAGAGCAGATAATAATCAACCTGTTAAGCAATGCCAATAAATACGGATACCCTGATACTCCCATAAAAATAGAGGCTAAACATGATGAAGAAAAAGCCACAATAAAAGTTATTAATCAAGCTGATTATATAGAAAAACACATACTAAACACCCTTTTTGACAAGTTTATAAGAATAGATGATAAAACAACAAGAACAACAAGAGGAACAGGGCTCGGTTTATATATCGTAAAAGGCTTAACAGAAGCTATGCACGGAAGTGTACACCTAAAATCAACACCTGATAATATTTTTTCCGTAAAAATTGTAATTCCGTTATATAAAGAGGTAAATAATGAACAATGAATTTATGAAAGAAGCTTTAAAACTTGCTAAAAAATCGGGAAAAGATATTCCTATAGGCGCTGTTATAGTTAAAGACGGCAAAATAATTGCAAAAGCGGTAAATGAAAGAGAAAAAAAGCACAATGTAATTTATCATGCCGAAATGCTTGCTGTAGAAAAAGCCTGCAAAAAATTAAAAAACTGGAGGCTGAATGATTGTGAAATATATATAACGCTTGAGCCATGCCCGATGTGTGCAAGTGCAATATTACAAGCGAGAATACAAAAAATATATTTTGGCGCATACGATTTATTAAACGGGGCTTTTTGTTCCAAATCCGATATGAGAAAAACAATGGACTATAATGCCGAAGTAAAAGGCGGAATTATGGAAGAGGAATGCACTAAAATATTAAAAGATTATTTTGAAGGATTAAGGAATGCTTAAAACTCATCTGGATAAATATATTGAGCAATATGAAACCGCTGAATTTATTAAAGATGACCCCGTACAATTCATTCACAGGTATAAAAATAAAGATGATATAGAAATTGCAGGGTTTATTTCATCAATGTTTGCATACGGCAAGCGGGAAGTTTTCATTTCAAAGCTTAATCATATATTTAATATAATGGAAAATAAACCCTATGAATATGTAAAATCATTTAATTACAGAAATAATAATATTAAAAATTGCGATTACAGATTTTCAAAAGACTGTGATTTATCAGAAATTTTAAAGATATTAAATTCTTTATACAGCGAAAATGAAACACTCGGGAGCCTTTTTAAATATTATTATCTTCAAAAAAACGAGATATGGCATATGTTTCAAGGGGTAGTTGATTACTTTTATGCTAAGGCAGACAAAGAAAATATAACAAAAGGATTTTATCACCTTTTGCCAAACCCTTCCAAAAAGAGTGCATTAAAACGATTAAATATGCTTTTAAGGTGGTTTGTGAGAAAAAGTGATGTCGATATAGGAATTTGGGATTTTATTCCTAAAAGTGAATTATTAATTCCTTTAGATACGCATGTAGCTAAGATCGGGAGAAAATTAGGACTTATTAAAAGAAACGATAACGGCTATGAAACCGTTATCGAATTAACAAATATTTTAAAATCTTTTGATTCAAGTGACCCGATTAAATACGATTTTGCACTATTCGGCTACGGGGTAAATAATAAAATTTAATTATTTATCGGCAGCTAAAAATAAAGTAAGCAAATCATTTAATTGAGTAATACTTCTTTGGTACTCTTGAACAGATTGTTCTAATTGAAGTATTTGAGTTTTATATTCCTGTATTTTAATCATGCATTCTCTTGTAGAGCTGTTAAGTTCTTCCTGGAATGATTGAGCCTCTTTAAGAACGTTGTTCATAGGAACACCCATAGCCTCAAATGTCTGCTTTATAATTTGAGCGCCGGTTTGTTTTGTAACGCCTGCAGGAAGTCCCATTATTAATTTTCTTAAAACAGCAACATTAGCAGGCATATCAAACTTATCAGATGATAAATTTATATTTTTATTTATTTGTTCATTACTTAAAGGAATATTTGTATAATATTGAGGCTGTTCTTTTATAGTTTCCGTACCTGAAAGAATTTCTTCTCTGGTCTTTAAGAGCGGTTCATCCAATAAATCAGAATCGCTTTGTTCCGATTTTAATTTCACCGTTTCAGGATTAAAATCAGATTCTTCTTCAACTATAACATCATCATTCTCTGATTCATATTGAATTTCAGGCATATTATTTTTTATTTCGTCTAAAGGAAGGTCATTACCTAAAGATAAATTTTCATTTTCAATAGGAGTAATATCAGCCTCTGCCTGTCTTTTTAAAGCTTCTACTATTTTTTTACCTACACCTTCAGGAAGTTGATTTCTTGCCATAACTTATCCTTTATTTCCTTGACAGTATGATTATATTAAAAAAATATTTTTAATACAAATCATAATTATTTTTTTCTAATAATATTAAATTTATTTTTACCTAAATTTTCTTTATCGGAGAAATATTTGATATCGGTTATTTTTAAGATATGCCAGCCATACGAGGTTTTAATCGGCTCAGATAGTGTATTTAAATTTATGGAAAAAGCGGTATCTTGAAAATTTTTAACAAATCTGCCTCGCATATTATATCCTAAATCACCGCCATCTACATTAGATGGGCATTTGGAATATTTTTTAGCCAGCTCGGCAAAATCTTCTCCATTTAAAATTCTTTCTTTTAATTTTAAAGCTTCTTCTTTTGTATCAACAAGAATATGACTTATTTTTACTTCCTGCCTGTCCATTAAACTATGATTATATGCAAACGGAAACCAGCAGCAAAATACAGCCAATACCCAGCAAAATATATTTAATAATAATTTCATAATTACCTCTTCAATTTTTACTATTATAGCTTATTTCTTTTCACATGCCAATAAAGCACAACCAATCATGCCCGAATAATTTCCCGCTTTAGCAAGTTTTATTTTGACGGGTGATACAACTATTTCACTGTTTATTGCGTTTTGAATTTCCTCTGTATCAATAAATTTCCCCATTCCGCCCGATATTATTATACTTTCGGGATCAAAAATATTTGTTATGTTTATCAGCCCCGTAATTAAATCTTGTTTCCAGATATTAAAAACTGTTTTTGAGTATTCGTCATTCTTGTTAAGTCCTTCTATAATATCGTATGTAGTAACATCCTGGGGAGTTTTAGTATTAAAAATACTCGATTTAAAAATATCGGTTTGAGCGATTTCTTCTGCAGTTTTTTTAAGCCCCGTACCTGAGGCATAGCTTTCCCAGCAATCATATCTATGGCAGGTGCAAATTCTTTTCTGTCCGTTAATTTTCATACTGCCGACCTCACCGCCTCTGCCTGATTTACCCCGAAGAAGTCTGCCATCTATAATAAATCCGCCCCCAACCCCTGTTCCGAGAGTTATTGTTATAGTATTTTCTTCCCCTTTTGCCGCACCGATTTTATACTCTGCCCATGCCGCACAGTTCGCATCATTTTCTACAAATACGGGCTTAGTGCTTAATGATGTAAAATCCAATTGATTGTAACCTTCCGGCATGTTAGGTGTTGATGAATCCACCTTGGTATTATTAATATTTACCGCACCTGCCGTTGCAAATGCCGTTATATCAATATTATTTTCATTTTCGGATATTATATTTTTAAATACTTTTATAAGTTCTTCTATAGTTTTAGGTGTCGGAACGGTTTTAATTTCATTTAAAAATTTACCGCTTTCATCAACTACGGCATATGATATTTTTGTACCGCCCGCATCTATTGCCAATATTTTTTTCATAATTATCCTCTTTTACAAAATCTTTTTGTAATTAACTGCGGCCGTGTCACAGCAGAACCGATTACAACACTATATGCTCCAAGCGAAAATGCTTTATCGACCTCGCTCGGTTCCCAAATTCTGCCTTCAAGAATTACGGGACAATCAAGCTTTTTTGTAAGCTCTTTAAGCAGTTCAAAATCAGGTGTTTCACTTTTCATCGGCGAATTTTGAGTATACCCTGAAAGTGTTGTGGAAATTATATCAAAACCCATTTCTCGTGCTTTTATACCTTCTTCAAAGGTTGATATATCCGCCATCGCAAGCTTGTTATGACTTTTTATATATTTAAGAATTTCTTCTAAACTCTCTTTTGGTCTTGGTCTTTGTGTTGCATCTACTGCTATAATATCCGCATTTGCATTTATAAGTTCATTAACTTCCTTTAAAGTCGGAGTTATATAAACAATCTCCCTCCAATTATCAGGGAGTTTATCGGGTTTTGTAAGTCCTATTACAGGTACATCAAAAAGTTTTTTTGCGTTAGCTACATCTCTTGCACCTGCCAGTCTTAAACCTTTTGCACCGCCATTTATTACCGATTTCATCATTGCGGTTAATGCGGTTTCATCATACAATGGTTCATCAGGCATTGCCTGAACGGATATTATTACTTCATTTTTTAGTTTTTCTATTATTTTCATATTATTCCTATTTTATTATAAATCAGGGTACATTTCCTTCAGTTTCGGAACTAATAATTCCCATAACTTTCCGTTTGGATGCGGACAAAGTTCAGGTTCAAAAAATCCTTTTGATAAATCATTTATATAATGAATCCCTATAGTATCTGCTATATCAATAACCGTTATTCCGTCTTTTTCAAGTTCCTCCTGCCAATATTCTTTTTTTGTATTTTCAAAAGTCAGTATAATTAATTTAGGATATTCTCCGTTTTTATTATCTTCCGCCCCGCCCCATAAAGTTTTTATCAATTTATTCATGGTTTTAAAATGTAATATAAATAAACCAAAATTTTCTTTATTAGGGTTCTCATAGAATTTTTTATCTACTACCCATTTTTTAATAATTTTATTTTGAATATGTCTGAATATCGCAAAGTTATAATATAAATTTAAAAACGGTTTTCTTTCCGTTAAATCATTTCCTTTTTGTTTATAGGTTAAATAATAGTTTTTATCAATTATATTAGGGAATGCGGTATAATACAATCTTTCAAAATGCCCGCTGTGGCCAATCAAAACAAAAAAAATGTATTTAGGTTTTGTTTTTATAATATTATAAAAATCTTTATCTTTTAATTGATAAATTGCATGCTGAATTCCCCAGCAATTTAATGCTCTGTTATATATTGGTCTTGTTGAATATTTTGACATTACATATGAAATTGTTTGATTATTATCAAATACATAACCGTATGCAAAAGAACACCCGAAAATTATTATTGAATTCTCTTTACTGTTTGGATTCATTACCGGTCTGAAAGCTGTTTTTCTTTCTTCATATTGTTTTGCCATAGAATTCAATTTTATTGAATATTCAGGTAAATTAAATTCTTTGACATCGACGTATTTTCCAAAAGATTTAGTTATATTTAATTCTTTTAATGCCATATGATTAAAGAATAAAAAATCACATAATATAAATACAGCCAAAGTTATTAACGTAGCAGAAAATATAATAAGTATTTTTTTCATAACCAGAATTTTACAATACATACCTTGAAAAATCAAAATATTAATTTTTTGTTTATTTTTTTAAGAATTTTAAAAAAGGGTGTTATAAAAATTAATAGAGAAAAAATAATAAGAAACGGAGATAAAAATTATGGCAAAAACAATCGGTATTGACTTAGGAACAACAAACTCTGTTGTAGCAGTCATGGAAGGCGGTAAACCAACAGTTATAGCAAACGCAGAAGGTTCAAGGACAACACCTTCTATCGTTGGTTTTTCAAAAACAGGTGAAAAACTTGTAGGACAATTAGCAAAACGTCAAGCTATCTTAAACCCTGATAAAACGGTTATTTCAATAAAACGTCATATGGGTGAAGATTATAAAAAGAACATTGACGGCAAAGACTATACTCCGCAAGAAATATCAGCAATGATTTTAAGAAAATTAGCTGATGATGCATCAAACTATTTGGGTGAAAAAGTTACATCTGCAGTTATAACAGTTCCCGCATATTTTAACGATGCACAAAGACAAGCAACAAAAGATGCAGGTAAAATCGCAGGTTTAGATGTACTTCGTATCGTAAACGAACCAACCGCAGCTGCTTTAGCTTACGGTCTTGAAAAAGAAAAAAGCGAAAAAGTATTGGTATTTGACTTAGGCGGCGGTACTTTTGATGTATCCGTTCTTGAAATCGGCGACGGTGTTCACGAAGTATTATCAACATCAGGTGATACTCACTTAGGCGGTGATGATTTTGACCAAAAAATAATGGATTGGCTTGTTGAAGAATTCAAAAAACAAGAAGGAATAGACTTAAGAAACGATAAACAAGCTATGCAGAGATTAAAAGAAGCTGCAGAAAAAGCTAAATGCGAATTATCATCAGTAGTTGAAACAACAATAAACTTACCGTTTATTACGGCAGATGCTAACGGTCCAAAACACTTAGATATGAGTTTAACAAGAGCTAAATTTGAAGAATTAAGCCATGACTTACTTGAAAGATGTAAAAAACCTGTAGCAGATGCCCTGCAAGAAGCAGGATTATCAAAAGGCGAAATAAACGAAGTTGTATTAGTAGGCGGTTCAACCCGTATTCCTGCCGTTCAAGCATTAGTAAAAGAATACACGGGCAAAGACCCCAACCAATCAGTAAACCCTGATGAAGT
>CANQNW010000020.1 GCA_947625305.1 Candidatus Gastranaerophilales bacterium
ATAATGAAGTAAATGTATATAATCCTAAAGTTAATGCTCTTATTGTAAAAGTAAACTCTTTGGAAGAAATTCCATATGAATTACTTGATTTTGCGGAAGAAAATGATTTAACTATATATATTTTAGGAAGATAATTGAATTTTTATTAAAAATTGTTATATATAGTATTGTTTTAACTCACAATATGATAAGTTATAGTTATGACAAATTTTAATCCGATGCAATTTATAAACAGTTTTATAAGCGGGTATAATACTGCAAAAAGTGCAAATATACAGAATAATCCTCAATTAAATCAACCTGCACAAAAGGAAGTACAAAATCAGTTAATGCAGACCCTATTACCCAATACAACAGCTCAGCTGAATGTAACAACAGCTGAACTTGCTATGCTTAATCAAGAACAAAGCATAAATATGTTAAAAGAACTTTTAAATTTTCCGAAAGAATTACAACAATTATTCAGCCAATTATTAGCAAATTCCCAAATATCAAACAGAGATTTAGGATTACTGCTTATGGCAGCAAGCATAAAATTACCCGATTTATCAGCACTTTTACAAGGGAGTGCAAAAGATGCAATGACAAATTTATATCAAATGCTTGCACAGTATAATCAGCTTGGTTTAAGCATAAAAGATGAACAGCTTTATGAACTGTCTAAATTTATATCTTTTGTAAGCATCGCATCAACCAATGATATACAGAGTTTAAAAACAACATTAATGCTGTATCTGCCTTGGCTCCCGTTAACAAATCCAGAGGCATTTAAACTTGAACTCGGCAAAAAAGGCTCTGACGGAGGCAATGTAAGCGATGATTTTATTTCGGTTTTGATTTCGACCGAAAATTACGGTAATTTTCAAGCTGATATTTATAAAACAGAACAAGACGGAATTAAAATTCAAAGTATAACTTCTCAAACTTTTCCCGTTGAAATTTATATAAATTTAATGAAAGAAGAAGGGAAAAAATACAATATAAATATAAATTTTGATACGGCGAAAAAAGAAGTATTTAACAAAGAAAAAAACGAAAAATCATCAACGCAGGTATGTATGAATGTCGGGCCGGGGGTTAATCCGTTTTTATTATTAATTTCAAACTCCTTAATAAAGACCGTTCATTTAATAGATACAAAAGAAAAATTAAAAGAACAAAGAAAAGAGAAACTGGAAAATGGCAAAAGTTAAAACAAAATGGGTATGTCAAAACTGCGGATATGAAACGGCAAAATATATAGGCAGATGCCCTGATTGCGGTGAGTGGGGAACATTAACGGAGGAAGTTGAAATAAAACAAACTAAAAGCGCAATAAATACGGTTTTTGACGATAATCCCGTATGTTTAATAAACGAAATTGAAATAACGGATAACATAAAACTTCCTACGGGATTTGAAGAATTTGATAGAGTATTAGGCGGAGGATTAGTCCAAGGCTCGCTTGTACTACTGGCGGGCGACCCCGGTATAGGTAAATCCACCCTTATTTTACAAACTGCAGGAAATATTTGCGCTCAAGGTAAAAAGCTTTTATATGTCTGCGCGGAAGAATCAGGCTCTCAGGTTAAACTTCGCGCAAAAAGATTAAATGTTAATTCCGACAATTTATATGTATATTCGCAAACCAATCTTGAAGCGGTTATTAATCAGATTGATTACATTAAACCCGAAATATTGGTTATTGATTCTATACAATCTATCTATACATCAAATATAACAAGTTCATCAGGCAGTGTATCTCAAATTCGTGAATGCACAAATGCTTTAATGGATATTGCCAAAAATAAAAACATTACGGTTGTTGTTATCGGGCATGTTACAAAAGAAGGAAACATAGCAGGGCCGAAAGTATTAGAACATATGGTCGATACGGTTATATATTTTGAAGGAGATAAATATAAATCGCAAAGGCTTTTAAGGTCAATAAAAAACCGATTTGGTTCAACCAACGAAATCGGAGTATTCAATATGGCAGATAACGGGTTAAATGAAGTCACAAACCCGAGTGAACTGTTCATGAAAGAAAGAACTGATAATGCCACCCCCGGGAGTGTAATAATAGCAACAAATGAAGGTACAAGAGCATTGCTTGTAGAAGTGCAGGCGCTTGTCGGGGCAACTTCATATCCGTCCCCGAGAAGAGTTTCAACCGGGATCGAATATAACAGATTACTTCAAATTATTGCAGTGCTTGAAAAAAGAATAGGACTAAATTTATCAAAACATGATGTATATGTAAATGTAATAGGCGGAATAGAAATAGATGAACCTGCGGCAGACTTGGGTATAGCGCTTGCCATTGCTACGTGCTACCGTGATGTGGTTGTTGACGGTAATTGCGTTATTATAGGCGAAATCAGTCTTTCAGGCGAAATAAGAAATGTTTCCAACCTTGAAAAAAGGATATATGAAGCACAAAAACTCGGATTTAAAAAAGCCATAATTCCCAAATTAAGCAAAAAACTCTCTAATGAATTTGATATTGAAATAATACAAGTTCCGAGATTAATGGATGCAATAACCGCCTGCGTTTCAAAGAGAAATAATTAAAAATTTTTATTTTTTTGATATATAATAAATACAAATTTAATAAATAAGGTGTTTAGTTTTATGGGTGGAATTTTCGGCTTTAAAAATATTAATCTGGATATTAATAAAATAAAATCAGAATTATTAAATAACCAATTAAAAGGATTTAGTGTTCAGCAATCAGATAATATTACATTTTGCCAATCAAGACTTGCAAAAGATTATTCTGCTAATAATCCCGATAAAATGATAATGAACGGGAATTTAATTACTTTTAACGGACAGATATATAACTACAGGGAATTAAAAGAAACATATTTAGAAAATAACGAATTGGAATATGATTCTGATGAAGAAGTATTATTATTGCTTTTAAACAAATATGGACTAAAAATTCTTAATAAGCTAAACGGAACATTTTGTTTTGCATATTACGATAAAATTTCAGGTTCAACATATCTTGTAAATGACAGATTTGGCGTTAAACAATTATTTTATTATTATAATAGCGAGTCATATGCTTTTTCTTCATCAGAACCTGTTTTATTAAGAGTTTTAAACTTACCTTTTGAATTTAATCAAGAATACATAGATACACTATATGTTAATAACAGTATAGATTTTGAAAGAAAAATACTCAATAAAAACTTTCATTTAGTTAATGCCGGAGAATACATTGAAATAACAAGAGATAATAAATTAAAAGTAAATAAATATTATAAATTTAACGATTTTAATATTTCAAATTTAAATATAAATTATAAAAACAAAAATGAAGTTATTAATTATTTTGAAGATCTTTTAATTGATTCCATAAAATTAAGATACGATGCAAAAATACCGATAGCAATGACATTATCAGGAGGAACAGACACTTCCGTTATATATACATTGATAAAAGAGAAACTCGGTTATAACATTAAAACTTTTACTTATTCTAATGAAGATAAAACTATTGATGAATATAACAGTGTTAAAAAATTAACGGAAAAATATAATGATAAAGTCGTAAAAATCAGCTATTCTAAAGAAACATTCAAGGAAGATTATAAAAATGCGCTTATAGCATTAAATGCCCCTTGCTGTATTTCTGATGCCGGATATTACAGTGTATACAGACAAATACATGAAAGCGGTTTCCAAGCAGTAATAGAAGGCCACGGTTCTGATGAAATTTTCGGATATTATAACGGATTTATAATGGGAATTGGGCAGGCTATAAAAGAAAAAAAATGGATGCTTGCACTTCACATTCTAAATATTTATAAGAAAAATATAAAAAGACCACTGGTAACAAATGAGAAAAATCAAATAAAAGATTATTTGTTAAACCCTAAAAATATTGATAAAAATCTATATTCAAAATATTTATACAGTCTGATATTATATTTTACCTTACCAAAAGTCTTAAGATATTGGGATAGATTACTTGCCGATAATTCCATAGAAGTCAGATGTCCTTTCTTAGATTACAGAGTTGTTGAATTTGCTCTTGCTCTGCCTTTGGAATACAAAGTTAATAAAATAGGATATAAAGCTATTTTGCGGGAAATTTTAAAGAAATATAATGTTGATTTTATTTATAAGAATAATATAAAACTGGGTTTTAGAACTTCTGACAATGAAGTTATAAAAGATCAAAAAGACTTTTTATTACAATATTACGATAATACACGATTTAATTTAAATATATCCCAATTTGATGAAAATGTTTATAAAGCCTGTTCAGTAGGTTTTTTAGAAGACTATTATAAACAACAAAATTAAAAAAAACTGCCATTGACTATAAATCATACTTAGATATAATAAGAGATATGAATTCTTTTTCTAAAAAGCTATTTATTATATTTATAAATATAATAGGTATTTTTATTATATTTATTACGGTAGATATAGTATTTGCTTACAAAATTTACTTAAAAGAAGTTTCATTTAGTAAGCAAAATATTATGAAACATAAAAATTATAAAGATTTTATTAAAAAAGTAGATATAGACGGTAAATTTATTTACCGTCCCCGATTAATTACTTTTAAATATGTATATAATAAACATCTTAAAAATTTTCCGCCTAAGTATGTTCCAAGTACCCCAGCCTCCGCAGGAAACAAGAAAAAATCCATACTAATTTTTGGAGATTCTTTTGCAGAGGGATTTTTCCTTAATCAAAACCAAAAATTAAATTATTTTCTATCAGAACTAACAGGAAGACCAACTTATAATTTTGCAATATCGGGTACAGGGCCATCTCAAATGCTTTATGAAACAAGATTAAATTCTTTGTATGACATTATTGATGTTATTCCCGAATATGCAATTTATGTATATATTCCATGTCATATCTTAAGAATTTTTGAAGCAAATTATGGCATATTAGATTCTTATGTTCATTATGATGTAAAAACACTGAAAAACGGTGAA
Organism: Candidatus Gastranaerophilales bacterium; assembly: GCA_947625305.1. Lineage (GTDB taxonomy): Bacteria > Cyanobacteriota > Vampirovibrionia > Gastranaerophilales > Gastranaerophilaceae > Avigastranaerophilus. The sequence goes on from CANQNW010000020.1 coordinate 4,953, forward strand.
AAAATCTTAAAAGAAGGTAATTATATTTTCTCATGGTTTTGCAGATTTAGAATAGTTCAAAATTTTTTAAATAATTATGTCAATAAGAAAATTATGATTCCGGAAAATCAAGACAAAAATTTTGATTTATTAAAATTATACTTTACAGAATCCAGAAAGGAACTTCAAAAAAGATATCCGAATATAAAATTTATAATAGTAAAATACCCTTCATATAGTTATGGGGCCCAACATGATAGTTCAAATAATATTTTTATTTCAAATCGTTGGAAAGAATTAGAAGATTTAGGTTTTATAGTTTATGACCTTAATGAAAAAGTTAATGTTAATTTAAAAGATGATGAATACACTCTGGCTGATCAGCATCCAAACGGTAAAGCCTGGGAAATTGTTTCAAAAACAATAGTTTCTGATTTACATTTATAAATAAATTATTTACTTTTATAATCGTACCATTTTTCAAAAGTTGAAAAGAAAATTACGGTGTAATTTTTAACTCCCCGTTCTATTCTAAAAATTTTATCCCAAAAGAAAAACAGCGGATAATAAACAAAAAACGGAAGTTTTGTAAATCTGTCTATTAAAAAAAGAGTCCTGTTTCTCACAAATTCTTTATCTTCTTCTTTAATTTCAAGAATATTTTTAAAATCATATTTCATCATATCGAAAAATTTATGTTTATAAGGCAGATGGATTTTCATAAACCACCAATATAGAGTTATGACTTTATAATCCCAATAAAAATATTTCATTTCATCAAAAAGCCCGATTTTTTTAAGATTATCGCCGATTAAATTAAAAATTTTAAGATAATCAAAGAAAATATGATTTCTAGAGTTAGTAACGGCATTTTTTCTGTTGCATCTGTAGAATATTAAATCCTCACGGAGAATTGATATTTTATCGGCTTTAAAAAGCGCATCATAAACAAAAACATTATCTTCAAAGAATATTTCACCCGGAAATTTAACATCTTTACCGAGGAGAAAATCTCTTTTGTACATTTTATCCCAAGGAACGGAGGTCTGCCAAAAGATACTGTATTTAATATCCCGCCAATTAAAAGTTTTATCGTCAAACTCTGTCGGGATTTGTTTTAATTTTGCGTAGACATGACCTTTATCAATTTTGCCCGTCAAATCGTCAAACTGATTCCAGGTGCATATTGTAATATCCGCATCAGATTCCGTTATTCTTTTATAAAGCTTTTCAATGGCATTAAGTTCCATATAATCATCGCCGTCAATAAAGAATATGTATTGCCCTCGAGCCATTTGCACACCAAAATTTCTTGCAAGCCCCTGTTTTAAATTTTTAGAATTTTTATAGATAGTAAATCGACTGTCATTTTTTGCGTATTCATTAATTATTTCAAGAGTTTTATCGGTTGATTTATTATCTACAATAATGATTTCAATCTCTTTAAAAGTTTGATTAACAACACTGTCAAGAGTTTGCCTTATATATTTTTCAACATTATAAACGGGTATAACAACGGAAACTTTCGGATTCATTCTCACCTCTAAATTTATTATACCTAAAAATATTCATGATAAAATTTTTTTATAAAAGAGGTAGATATGCACGAAATTTTTATAAGAATGAACGAATTTTTTCAATCTATGGGGGTAGAAGGGCTGGCATTAAATTCTTTTATAGAAAGTTTTTTTCTTGTACCTCCGCCCGATTTTTTGTTAATAGTAATGGATTTGGCAAATCCTGCAAAAGCTTTATATTATGCATTAATTTGTACAATAGCATCAGCATTTGGCGGTGTAATAGGGTACGGCATCGGATACTTCGGAGGCAGACCCGCTTTTAACTGGCTTTTCAGAAAAGGCGGAAAAGAAAAATTTGAAGCGGTTGAAAGATTATACAATAAATACGGAACATTAGCGGTTTTCTTCTCGGCTTTTACACCTATTCCGTATAAAGTCTTTACTATAGCAAGCGGAATACTCAGTATGAACTTTTTTAAATTTATGCTTGCAAGTTTTTTCGGCAGAGGATTAAGATTTTTCATTGTAAGTATTGTCTTAATGCTATTCGGAGAAGCCGTTAAACAGTATATTGAACTTGTTATAATCGCCGTAACCATAGTTATAATCTTATTTTTTGTCTTACTTTACAAAAAAAGAAAATCCTTAATAAAACAGTAATGAACCTTTATTTTAATCTAGTGTCGTAACATTACGCTTGCTCCTCGCAACCGTAAAGTTACTCACCTTTTCAATATGCCACTCGCAAATTTTTACTCAAACCTTCGGTTTATCGTAAAATTTTACTCGGACATTTTTTATTATCGTTATATAAGGTATAATATTTTTAAGCCATGAAAAAAATAATGAAAAAATTATATATAATAATATTTGCGATATTTTTATCAACGTGCGAAGCACAGGCAATAGAAGAAATAACGCAAGGTACAACATTAACCGTTGATGACTGCATTGAGCTGGCAGTAAAACACAGCCCCGAAGTTCAAATATATAAAGAATATATTGAACTTTATGATGCAAGACTGGGGCAGAGCAAGGCAAGTTATTTTCCTTCAATCGGGGCCTCAGGCGGTTATGACTATAATAATACCGAAGTAAGACACCGTTCGACAAATAACCAAAATTACTCTGCTTCCGTATATTTAAACCAATTAATATACAGTTTTGGAAAAGTATTTTCCCAAATAAAAATGCAGAAATTTTATAAAATAGCTGCTCAATATGATTATGAAAATTCAATTTTAAATACGACAAACAGAGTAAAATCCGCATACTACGGAGTTTTAGCGGCAAAAGCAAATTTAGATATTCAAAAAGCAAATGTTTTGGTAAATGAAAGGCAATATAACAGAACAAAAGCTTTTTTTGATGAAGGTTTAGTTTCTAAAATAGACCTTGTAAACCAGGAGGTATATTTAAGCGACGCAAAAATAAGCCTTGTAAATGCCGAAAATATTTATCAAAACTCAATCGTTCAATTAAACAATGCAATGTATATTACAAATGCACCCGAATATCAAATTGAAAATACCGAAACGTTTAATTTTAAAAATAATTATGCTGAAATAAATCTTATAAATATTGCAAACACAACAACAAAAGAAGACGGAACAATAGAACCTAAAGATGCGGTTTTAACAATGCAGGTTGAAAAAACCAATATACTTGAAAATTATAAGTTTACAAAATATCCTTATACCCTTGAACAATCAATAGAAAAAGCCTATAAAAACCGTCCCGACTTATTATCAATGGAAGCAACAAAAGATGCGGTTAACGAGGCTTTAAAATACACTAAAAAAGAATATTTCCCTAATCTTACAGGGCAGGTAGGATATAACTGGGCGAATAATACAATTTATTCAACAAACGGTTTTAATATAGGAGCATACCTTTCCACCAGCAATTTAAACATAATGGAAACAAAAATGAGGATAAAAGAAAGCAAATCCCAGCTTGAAATTGCAAAAAGAAATGTTGATTTAGTTAAACAGAATGTATATTTTGATGTTCAAAGCGCTTATATAAATATGATACAGCTTGAAAAAAACATACCTTTAATGCAGACAAAAGTAAAACAAACTCTTGAAAACTATGAACTGGCAGATGCCAGATACGAAGTAGGTTTAGGCAATTTTATCGAACTTCAGGATGCAAAAGAAAATTATAATAATGCTCAAAGAGATTATGTACAAAACATTTATAACTATAATGTTGCCCTGACTAACCTGCAGACGGCAATGGGAGAAAAATAATGAAGAAAATAATAATACTGATTTTAATAATACTTGTTATTGTACTTCCTTTTATATTTACTAAAAAAGGCGGAAAAGTAAAATACACAACCGCTCCCGTAAAAGTCAGAACAATAACGCAGATAGTTGAAGCAACAGGAACGATTGAACCTGTTAATACAGTTGATATAGGTTCACAGGTATCAGGCTTAATCAGTGATATTTATGTTGATTATAATTCTGAGGTAGAAAAAGGACAGCTACTCGCCCAGATAGATACATCACTATTTGAAGCCCAGCTTCAGCAGGCAACGGCAAACATTAATAATGCAAAAGCAACTTTAGCCAAAAATCAGGCGGTTTTAGACTATGATACAAAAACATATAAAAGATATAAAAATCTTTATAACAGAAACTTAGTTTCAAAAAATGATTTGGATTCAGCTGAATCCGCTTATAAATCAGACTTAGCACAAGTTGCTGCGGCAAGAGCATCTATTATGCAGGCTCAGGCAAATTATGCAACGGCATCCGCTAATATGCGTTACACAAAAATAATCTCGCCCGTTAAGGGTATTGTAATTTCTAAAGAAGTAGAAGTAGGACAGACCGTAGCTGCAAGTTTCCAAACTCCGACACTGTTTCAGGTAGCCGAAGATTTAACTAAAATGCGTATTGAAACAAGTGTATCGGAAGCCGATATCGGTAAAGTTAAAGAAGGACAAGATGTTGACTACACACTTGACGGCTACCCCGACAGCACCTTCCACGGAAAGGTTATTCAGGTAAGATTATCACCCACAACAGAATCCAACGTAGTTACTTATACCGTTATTATTGAAGTCGAAAATGATGAGGGCAAATTAATGCCCGGCATGACGGCAAATGTATCAATAATAACCGATAAAAAAGAAAATGTATTAACCGTTCCGAATGTCGCATTAAAATTTACTGCAGCAGATAACAAGCAAAAATACGAACATAAAGGAATTTGGATAGAAAAGAAAGGTAAGCCCGTCAGAATAGATATAGAAACAGGTATAAGCAACGATTCTTATACGGAAATCATCTCAAATGAAATAAAAGAAGGTGATAGAGTATACGTAAGCAAGACCACTAGCGGTAAAAAAGAACAAATGAGGGTGCCAAGACTGTAATATGAGCCTTATTGAAGTACAACATGCGATTAAAACATATCAAACAGGAGAAGAAAGCTTTAATGCTTTGGATGATGTATCATTAAGCATAGAAGAAGGCGAATTTGTAGCTATAATGGGGACTTCAGGAAGCGGAAAATCAACCTGCATGAATATGCTCGGAACTTTGGATAAACCAAATTCAGGCAGTTATCATCTGGACGGAGTTGATGTTTTATCACTATCACCCGATGAATTATCAGATATAAGAAACGTAAAACTGGGGTTTGTATTTCAGGGGTTTAACTTAATCCCCAGAACAACTGCACTTGATAATGTGGAACTTCCAATGATATATAAAGGAATTCCCGAAGAAGAACGGCACGAAAGAGCAAGAAGGGCATTAAAAATAGTAGGGCTTGAAAAAAGAGAAGACCATATGCCAAATCAAATGTCGGGCGGTCAACAGCAAAGAGTAGCCATAGCAAGAGCCATAGTAAACGATGCGCCCTTAATACTTGCAGACGAACCTACAGGTAACTTAGATACCAAAACAAGTATTGAAGTTATGGAGTTTTTTGTTAACTTAAACAATCAAACAGGTAAAACAATTGTTTTGGTTACGCATGAACCCGATATTGCAGAATATTGCAAAAGAGTTATTCGCTTTAAAGACGGAAAAATAATATCTGATATGCCAAAAACCGAATGGCAAAAGACAAGGACAGCGCAAACATAATGATAGACTTTAAATCAACAATGAAAATGGCTGTAAATTCACTAAAGGTGAATAAACTTCGCTCTGCCTTAACAAGTTTGGGTATAATTATCGGTGTAAGTGCCGTTATTATAATGCTTGCAATAGGAACTGGCGCAAGCAAAAAGGTTCAAGCTAATATGGAATCTATGGGTTCAAATATGCTTACAATCCGCTCTACATCAGCAAGAACAGGAGGAGTAAGTATGGGTGTCGGCACTCGCCCGACATTGACTTTAAAAGATGCTATAGCTATACAAAAAAATGTAGCAAATGTAGATGCTGTTGCACCCGCTTCAAGCGAAGGAAAACAGCTGATGTACGGAAACCAAAACTGGCAGACAACAGTATACGGGACAACTCCTCCGTATTTATATATTAAAAACTATGAAATAGAAGAAGGCAGAGGATTTACTTTTGAAGATATCAAAAACAGCGCAAAAGTAGCTGTTATTGGTTCAACCGTTGCAACGGAATTATTCGGGGATGTTTCACCCATAAATAAAGTTATAAGAGTAGGTAATGTTCCGTTTAAAGTTTTAGGCACTTTAAAAACAAAAGGCTCTCAAGGCCCGTTTGATCAGGATGATTTAATTTTTATACCCATAACTACCGCACAGAAAAAACTGTTCGGTGTAAGTTTCCCCGGAACCGTCAAAATGATTATAGTAAAAGGTACAGACGGTGATACATTAAATGAAGTTGAAAAAGAAATAACAGAACTTCTCGCTATGCGCCACAACATAGGTAAAAATCAAGTTAACGATTTTGAAATAAGGAACTCGGCAGAATTTCAGGAAAAAATGAAATCCACCGTCAAAACTTTTGCAATACTTCTTGCTTCAATAGCTTCCGTATCTTTACTTGTAGGCGGTATAGGGATTATGAATATAATGCTGGTATCCGTTACGGAAAGAACAAAAGAAATCGGAATAAGAATGGCAATAGGAGCCAGAGCCTCCGATATAAGATGGCAGTTTTTAATAGAATCTTTTATGCTTTCAATGATAGGCGGGCTTATTGGTGTTGTAACAGGCATTATAGGCGCTAAATCAGTGGAATTTTTCTCTGAGGGAATGAGTGTATCTATTTCACTGTTTTCAATACTCTTATCACTGGGATTTTCAGGGCTTGTCGGTATAGCATTCGGCTATTATCCGGCCTATAAAGCTTCTCTTTTAAATCCTATTGATGCATTAAGATATGAATAAATTAAGCTTTATAATTTATTCCGCCAAATTTTGGAACAGAGGATTTTATTTTTTTACCTAAAGCTTTTTCGTAAGCATCAATTAATCTTGATAAAACACTTATTTTAGTTTCATTAGCTTTGTTTGAAAGTTCAAACATATCAGCTTGAGCAAAAGAAGGTCTTAAAGGCTGGCTGTTTCCGAAAGACAAAGATGAAAGCATTCTGCTTGATGCTTGAACCATTTGACTTTGTGCCATATTTCTTGATAATATCGCATTTTGCATTGCTAAATACGATGAAAGCATTTTCTTTTACTCCTTTACATAAATATTATAACACTTTTTACATCTGTTTAAACCCTATTTTTTAAATTTTTTGCTATATTTTTTTAAAATTATTATAATTTTTTTATGATACTTAAAGAATTTTCAAAATACCTGCAGGAAAATAAAGAAAAAAATTCTGTTGAATTATTAAATGAATGGCTTTTAAAAAGATTAATTAATCCTTCATTAAATAAGATTGATAATATAATAAAGGCAGAACTTTATCTGGCAAAAAACAATAATGATAAAACATTAATAATAGCAAAAAGTGATACGGGCAGAACTTTATTAAATGCACTTTATAATTTTTCTTTAAGTTTTGAACAGTATAAACTTGCAAAATTTTTGCACGATAAAAAATCAACAGATTTTAATGATAAAAAAACCCAATAAAAAGGCATGCTTTCATGCTTTTTTTGTATCAAAAATTTACAAATAAAATTTATAATTATTTGTAGAAAACTTGTAGAAAACTATTTTTTATTATGTATAAAATTTAAAAAATATTTATAAAAAATTTAATAATTTAAAAAAATATAAAGTTTTATACATTTTTTAAACATATTTGAATAAAAAATCTACAATTTTTATACAAAATTGAAAATCAATAATAATAATGTTTTTTAATACTTTTATACAATTTTTTTTAATACTTATTACTACTATTATTTTTTTTATAAAAAATATAATAATTAATAATTAAATAAAAAATGCAGAGTTTTTTATTTTTCTTATATAATATAAATGTATAAAAGAGAATTGAGGGTAATTATGCTTTTTACAATAGATAGAGATTCTTTATTAAATAAATTAAAAATAGTTGAAAAAGTTACCGCACAAAGAGGAAATGTACAACCCGTACTTGCAAATGTTTTATTTGATGCAAAAGATAATACTCTTAATCTTAGTGCAACGGATTTAGAAATTTCAATAAAAGCAAAAACAACGGTAGCTGTAAAAAAAGAAGGAAAAATAACACTTCCTGCTAAAAAATTACTTGAAATAGCGGCAAAATTACCTGATAAACCCGTAGAATTTTCTTTAAACGAGGATACAAATATAGTAAGTATAACCTGCGGTAATTCTAAGTTTGAAATAATAGGTATTTCTGCTCAGGAATTTCCTAAAACTGAAGAAGATATAGAAGGCGGAACAGAAATAGAAATTGAACTTGATCCGTTATTAAAATCTATTAAAAATACTGTTTATGCGGCTGCAAATTATGAAAATAGAAATGTAATATCAGGTGTATTTTGTTTAATAAAAGATACAAAACTTGAAATGGCAGCAACAGACGGAAACAGATTAACAAGAATTGTTGAAACAATTAAAAATAAAGAAGGCAAAAATGCTAAAATAGTTATTCCTTCTAAAACATTAAATGAATTTGTAAGAATTTGTTCATTTATTGTAGAAAAAAATGTTACTTTAATTGTTGATAAATCAAGATTAACTTTAAAAACAATGAGTTTTTCAATTAATTCAAGATTAATTGAAGGAGAATATCCTCCTTATGAACAGTTAATACCGAAAACTACGACAAATAATGCAATAATATCAAGAGATGATTTAATATTAGCCCTGGATAGAGTTTCAACAATGGTAAACGACAGAACAAGCATAGTAAAATTTATGTTTGAAAACAACCAGTTAATATTAAAAGCTGAAACACCAAACTCGGGTACATCTGAAGATATAATTGATTGTAATTATTCGGGTGATGATTTAGCTATAGCTTTTAATTATAAATATGTTCTTGATTCCATAAAAACGATGGAAGCAAAAAATGTTAAAATAGGATTGAACGGAAGTGTTTCAGCTACCGTATTTAAACCTGACAGCGAAGAAAATTATATATGTTTAATAATGCCGATACAAATAAGATAAGGTAAAATATGAAGGTTAGTGTAAGAGTTCCGGCGACATCAGCTAATTTAGGGCCCGGATTTGATTGTTTGGGATTAGCTTTGCCCATATATAATGAAATAACTGTTGAAGAAACTGTTATGCCGGGTAGCGGTATTGAAATAAATATTATTGAAGAAGATGAAGACTATGATGTTCTTTCTATTCCTAAAGATGAAAACAATATAGTATATAAAGCAATCGAACTTTTATATAATTTTATCGGACAAAGTGTAAGTGATATAAAAATAACGGTTAAAACAAATATTCCCGTTACAAGAGGATTAGGTTCGAGTGCATCGGTTATAGTCGGCGGACTTATGGCTGCTAATGAACTTTTAGGTAAACCTGCCGATGATGCGGTATTACTTTCTATAGCTTCAGAAGTGGAAGGACATCCCGATAATGTTACTCCTGCTATGTTTGGCGGATTTTGTTTATCTTCGCTGGAAGATGACGGAAGTGTTTCATATACTAAAATACCTTGGCCCGAAGATTGGAAATTAACTGTTTTAATTCCCGATTATGAACTTGATACAAAAATAGCAAGG
>CANQNW010000021.1 GCA_947625305.1 Candidatus Gastranaerophilales bacterium
ATATTGCCGTGGTATATTCTGCCTGCGGTTAAGTTTTTGACGGAAAAGAGTTTATCAATAATTTGAAAAGCCTTATCGCCCGAAATACGGATAATACTGACACCGCCATTTCCTATCGGTGTAGCTATTGCGCTTATTGTATCCGTTATATATTGATTTTGCATATCCGCCTCAAGATAATTATTGCATAAAAATTGTTTTAAAGATAAGATTACCCTAATTAATAACAAATGTAAGGAAATAAATTATATGAAAACAGAAAAAGAAAAAATGCTCTGTGGGGAATTGTATGATGCTAATTATGATAAGTCCTTGATTGAGGAGAGAACTAAATGTAAAATGTTGTGTTTTCAATATAATAATATTTCTCCCGAAAAAATAGCGGAAAGAAAAAAATTAATAAAAAAAATTATAGGAAAAACCAAAAGCGAATTTTTAATTGAACAGCCTTTTATGTGTGATTACGGATATAATATTGAACTTGGTAAAAATTTTTATTCAAATCATAATCTTATAATTTTAGACTGCGCAAAAGTAACTTTTGGCGATAATGTTTTTATTGCACCTAATTGCGGTTTTTATGCAGCCTCGCATCCTCTTGATTATAAAACAAGAAATAAGGGGCTTGAATATGCAAAACCGATTACGGTGGGGAATAATGTCTGGATTGGCGGCAATGTAGTTGTTCTTGGCGGTGTTACCATAGGAAATAATGTTGTAATCGGGGCAGGCTCGGTTGTAACAAAAGATATACCTGATAACTCGCTTGCTTATGGTATCCCTGCCAGAAAAATTAAAGAATTATAATTTTTAATACTTGTAATTAAATACTGATAGTAACTCTTGAACCTTCTTTATGGTAGTTTCCGCCTCCGCATATTGTTTCTACTACTTTTAATAAAAATTCTCTCGGGGCTTCCATTTGATTTATGTAAAATTCTTGGTTGCCTAAATGCCTTATTTTTATTATTGCTTTTGCACTTTTATCAGCGGGAACATACAAAGATGCTACTTCCATATCCAATAATTTTTGCTCAATTTCGTCATTATAATTGTGTGCAAGTTCAGGGCATGCTCCTTTTATTGCAATTATTCTGCCTGTAAAAAGTGGACTGTCTTTTTCTCTGTGCAAGGCTTTTGGGCTGTCTTTCATATTTGAAAAGAAACTTATTGAATGCCATAAAATATTTAAAAGTGCTAAATGCCTTTGCTTATCATATTGATAGTAAATATTTTCAGCAGGTATTCCTCTGGTTGTAAAAGATTGTTTTAGATATTCTACGGTAAGTGCCATATTTTCAACCATTTTATCAAATAATTCGGCAGTATTTGAATTAGATTGCTGGTATTCCAAAAATTGCTTATACATATGGCTGGATACAAGACTCATTCGTTCTTGGATTACTGCCGATTTTCTTGCGGATGTTTCTAAATCTTCAAAATTACCGTTCAAAAATTTCCTCTTTCTGATTTCATTTTATTAGAAAAGTAATCATTTTGTAAGTATTTTATAATTTTTTATTACAAAAACGAATACTTAATTTACATTATTTTTTTTGATTTTTGTTAAAAGTTGAAATATTATAAAAACTATGAATATTGTAATTGTCGGTTATGATGAAATGCTTCAGGCATTAATTTCGGGTATATCAAAGTCTGATAATAAAATTGTCGGAGTATTCAGGCATGATAATGTTATTTTTTCTCCTTTAAAAAAATTGTTTATTGATTTATTCAATCCTTCATCTGATTTTAACTTAATAAAAGCATACAAACTTTATGATATTAAAGCAAAAAGTGTTAACAGTGAAGAATTCAGAAAAGAAATTAAAAGACTTAAAACAGATATAATAATTGTAGGTTCTTGGAGTGAAAAATTTTCGGCGCAGACAATTAATACTCCTAAAATTGCTTGTATTAATGTTCATCCCTCCCTTCTTCCTAAATATAGAGGCCCTAACCCTTACCTTCAGGTTATTTTAAATAATGAAGAAATAACGGGAATTACTTTTCATTTAATGGATATAAATTATGATACGGGTGCTATTCTTTTTCAAAGAAAAGTTAAAATTCTGCCAACGGATAACGGAAAGTCCCTTAAATTAAGATGCTGCGATACCGTTCAAAAAGAAGTTTGTGTATTTCTTAAAAATTTTAAAGAAAAATTATTAAACCCTGTTTCTCAAAATGAAGCTATTTCTTCATATCAACCAAGGATTGAACTTAAAGATTGTATATTTGATTTTAAAAATGAAACCTCTGAAAAAATATTGAGAAGAATAAGGGCCTTTTCTCCGTGGTTAAAGTGTTATATTCCTTATCAAAATCAGTTTTTTTCTTTTGAAAAATATAAACTTTTGAATAAAGAGGGTAAACAAATTTCGGGTCAAATTGTTTCTAAAGGAAAAAATTCTATATCAATTGTTTGTTCCGACAATAAAATTATAAGATTTTCAAATTTACAATTGGTAATTCCGTTCTCAGAATTTATTACTAAAATATATTTAAAAAATTTTGTAAAAATTAATTCAATTGCCGAATAACTTTATTGTATAATAATTTTGTAAACTTAAACGGGAATTTAAAATGCTTGATTTAAATGCTGTATATGAAGTTATAACTTTTGCAATAGGCGATACAAAAGCAGGTTCAAAAATGGGAAAACTGCAAGTGAAAAATCTTGAAGATGAGTCTGTTTTGAACTGCATTTTATGGGAAGAAACTTTAAATCGATTGGATTTAAAATTATTCAGAACAAATAATCAAATAAGGATTATTTCCGGAACTTATAACGAAAAGTATAATAACTGCCTGATATCCGATATTGCGCTTGTCAAAGAGGCAAAAACAGGCTTGGATGAAAGTGAAAGAGATGAACTGTTTAATAAAATAGTCGGTTATGTAAACAAAATAAATGATAAAAAACTTGCGCAATTTGTTACATCATTGCTTTTTGAACATGAAAATGAGTTTAAAACAGTTCCCGCCGCAAAATTAATGCATCATAATTACATAGGAGGATTGGTTGAGCATACATTTGAATGTTTGGAATTTGCAGATGTCGTGCTTACAAAATGCAATAATAAAATAAATCCTGATATTGTATATGCTGCCTGCATTTTACATGATTTTGGAAAAATCTTTGAATACAAAATTGATATGGAAACAGGATTAATAGAATATAATGAAGAATTCAGAAAAGACTGGCTTACTCATTCACAGTGGGGATATTCATTATGTATGAATAACGGATTTAAAGAAATAGCAAAAATGATAGCAGCTCACCACGGAAGAAGTGATTGGGGCGCATTAATCGATTTGGATGATAAGGATGCCGAACCTTATATGTATATTATTCATCATATTGATGATTTATCGGCAAAATTTGGTAAAATATCTATTGCAGATTTAAATTAGGGAAAAAATTATGAAAAAAATATCATCTTTTATTTTAATGATTTTAACAATGCTTGTTTTAAACGGTTTAAATGCAGACAGCGCCGAGATAAATAAGCAGATAAATGCTAATATAAAAACTAAAAGAGTTCCCGCAGGAACTGTTATAACTTTAAAGCTTTTAGATCCTGTCGGTTCTTCAAGTAAAGCACTCGGCGATCAATTTGATTTAATGGTTGCAGATAATGTTATTGTAAATAATGCGGTTGTAATACCGATGGGCAGTGTGGTCAGAGGTTCTATTGAAGAGGTTCAATCCCCTAAAATGCTGTATAAAGGCGGTATGGTCAGATTGTATTTTGACCATATTGTCAGTTCAACAGGCAAACAAGTGCCTTTTAATGCGGGTTTGTGCAACAATCAAAATATTACATATGACGGTGCATTAAGTTCTAAAACAAATTATATGACTGCACTTACTCAAACTGGCGAAACAACAAAAAATATTGTAGTAAAATCAACAAGCTGGGCTTGGGATAAGGGCGGAGATATGCTTAACGGAGCTCCTAAATATGTGCTTGCCCCTATAACAGCTGTTGTCAGCGCACCCGTTGCAGGTATTTATTTTGTCGGTGATGCAATTGTTGATGTGTTTAAAAAAGGTAAAGATATTAACTTAAGTCAAGGAGATACTGTTCAAGTGCAGTTGTTAAAACCTTTGGATATGCCGGTATACTAATATGTTTATTGCGGATATTTGCTTTTTAACAAAGAATATTTTAAAAATCATTTCAGCATCAAATGAAAAGGAAATAGGAAAAATTCTGACTCAAAAAAAACTTTCCGTTTCCTGCGCAGAATCTTGTACCGGCGGGCTATTAAGCTCAAGACTTACCGATATTTCAGGTTCAAGTAATTATATTAATCAAAATTTTGTCACCTATGCTAATGAGGCTAAGATAAATATCTTAGGTGTTAATAATGAAACCATAAATAAATTCGGTGTTGTAAGTGAACAAGTGGCACTTGAAATGGCGGAAGGATTATTAAATAAATATAATTGCGATATTGCCATATCTACAACAGGAATAGCAGGCCCTTTGGGTGCAACGGAAAATAAACCCGTCGGGTTGATTTGCTTTTCAATAGCTGACAAAAAATCTAAAAATGTTTATAAATTTTATGCAAATCCTCATATTTCAAGAAGACTGATGAAATACGCATTTACTCTTGAAGTCTTTCAAAAATTGCTTGTATTTTTGAAAAATATAAATTAAATTTATATTATATTTTTAACAATATCTTCCAGATTATTTTCTGCTATTTCTTGTAAAGTTAGAAATTTATGTTTTTTAAATATAGAAGGTTTATGACAATCAACTCCGCCTGTATGTAAAAGTTTAAATTCAGGTTTATCTGCTATATCCTGCATGTATTTTTTCCAATGCTCACTCATATTAGAATTATATGACTGATAATTTATTTCAGAGGCCTTAAATAATCCGTTGCTCTTTTTCTTTAAATAATCAAATACTCTGTATACAAGATTTTCTTCTGGGTTAAAATATCTGTCTTTACAATATTTAAGCCGTTCAGCAGATGCATTATGCGAATATTCATTTGCGATTTTATCAAATTTTCCGTTTAATTGAATTAATGCGGGATGCGCCATTCCGAAAAATCCTGTTTTATTGCCTTGTTCCATTGCCTCAAATAACTGAGAAGGTTCTATTATTATACCGTTTGTTTTCTCAATTGTCGGTAATGAAGTTTCTACAGCCGATTTTATTTTTAACAAATCATTTGATGAAAGAGTAATATCAAAAATTTTATTAAATTCAGAAATATTTCCATCATTTAAAATATTTCGTTCTTTTAAAATTTTACTTAAAGCATCTTTGTAAAAGCTTGAAAGATATTTAGTCCTGTCTATATTTGCAAATTTACCCGAATCTAACTGCATATAAAATTCATCGCCTAAACTTCTGAATGTTGAATTTATATCAAGTTTTGAAACATTTGCAGGTATAATTTTACTGTTTATCGAATTAATAAACTCTGTAAATAATGCTTTATGTTCGAGATACTCACCCGCTAAATTTAATACACCGTTTGTTCTGACATTTTTTAAATTTGCGTGGAAAAATTTTGTATCTTCTATATTAAAGTCGTATTTAAAACCAAACTTTTCTTTGCAGGTATTTAATAAATTTATAATTGCATTTAATCTTGAATTTTTAAGATTATCCAATAAGCCATTCAATTTTTCATCGAAAGGATTAAGTCCGTAGCCGATTAATTCAAAATTAACGGGACGAATAACATCTTTTGGATTAATATATGAAACACTTATTTCCGAACCTAATACTACACTTAAATTTTTATATTTTTCGGGATTTTCACTGATAATTTTAACTGCTTGCTTGCACCCTTCAAGAGTATCGTGATCCGTTATGCCGATAGTAAACGGAGGTTTATTATCTTTAACGGTTTCCGCTATTCTGTCCGCCCATTTACGAGATTGTTCCAAAAAAGCTTTTACTGATAATTTCCCATCGGAGGCTTGTGTATGATTATGAAGATTAACACGATATGTGTTATTTTTTACACCTTCTAAATTTTTTCCTACGGTGAAATCCTGCACCGTAAAATTATTAATCAGCTTTTCTAATTGATTTGAACCTACAATAGAAGATAATTTATATTCTTCCCCTGATTTCAAACCAATGGATTTCGCAAGTGATTCATAATATTTCTTATCTTCGGGAAATTCAGTTACGATATTATTGTATTTTGTTTTTAGAAATTCAATAGTTTCATCGGTTTTTTTAATATCAGGTTTAACTTTGCCTTGTTTAAATAATTTTGTTAAAATTAAAATTCCTGCTAAAAGTGCAGCAGAACTAATTATAATAGTCTTTAAATTAATTTTAAATTTGTTCTTTTTGAAATTTGAAACAGAATTAATTGTATTTTTATTTTGATTATATGGAATTTGAAATTCATTAAATACATTTGAAGAAGGTAAATTCTTGAACGCAGGATATTTATCAATATTTTTTGACGAATATTTTTTAGTACTATTTTCTAAATTAATAGCATTAATTCTCATAATTTACCCCGTACACGTGACCATTGTATTAAAACAAAAATAGTATTTTTTTTGCGTTTTATCAAATTAAAATATCAAATTGTTACATAAAATTAATATAATTATTATAAAAAAGAAGATATTTTCAAATAATTTAAAAATAGGGCTTGAAAAATCATGAAAAATATGTTACAATTGTAGTATAAGGAAACATTAATATGTATGCACTGGCGGAACAGAAACAATATTTTTGCTCCGAGAAAACGGTCATAAAGCTAGGGATATTGATAACGGCGATAGCGGTTTTCTCAGGGCAGAATATGAGCATAAGTGCATATGAAACAGGAACTGTATTAAAAGGATACGTACAAGAGAATACTATATTAAAAGAGCAAAGTAATGCTCTTTTTTTATTGCAAAACAAATGGAATGAAAGTATTAAGAAGAAATACGGGAAAAATTATATTAAAAAACTTGATAACGGAATAATTTATACGAGTATGATAAAAACCGTGAATTCAAGAAAAGTAAAAATTAACATTTCGGAAATAAACAGGAATGTTAATCCTGAAATAGAAATAATTCCGCAGTTATCATCAAATAATCTTCATTCAAAAACAAAGATAAAAAATATTGCCATAAATAATAAAGCAATACTTGCTGTAAACGGAACATATTTTAAACAAAATACGGGAACGCCTTTGGGCGCATTGGTAATAGATAAAGAGATAATCACAGGACCTATATATGAAAGAGTTGGTTTAGGAATAAGTGATAACGGATTTAGTACCGCAAGGATTTCTTTTAACGGGAAATTAAAAAATAAAAATAAGGAAATAAATATAGATAATATAAATCAGCCCAGAATGTTATTTTCTGAGGTGTTAATTTATACAAATAAATGGGGCGAAAAATCGCCTGTTACAAATAAACCTTCAAAACATTTGGCGATAAAAAACGGAAAAATAGCTGCTTTATCTGATTTTCCTTTAATAATTCCGGAAAACGGTTATGTAATATCAATGCCGAAAGAAAAAGCGCAAGGGTTTAAATTAGGGGATGAAGTTAATGTAAATTATGAATTGACACCAAACTTAAAAGAAGTAAATCACATAATAAGCGGAGGCCCTTATTTATTAAAATCGGGTGAAATTTATATAGATACAAAAAGCGAAAAATTAACCGCAATAACAGGCAGAAACCCCAGAACCGCAATAGGTTATACAAAAGACAATGTAATGATAATAGTTACGGTAGACGGAAGAAAAGAAGGATACTCGGGTGTAACATTAAGTGAACTGGCAAAAATTATGAAGGATTTAGGCTGCTGGGAGGCAATAAACTTGGATGGCGGCAGTTCGACAGTGATGTATGTTAACGGCAATACGATAAGCGGAAGTAATATAAGGGGTTCTGCAATGATTAGTAATGCTTTAACGGTAAAATTAAAAACAACACTTTGAAATATAGTGTATTAGTGGTACAATAATTATAATGAAAAAGTTAGGTTTTACATTAAGCGAAGTTATATTAATTTTGGTTATAATTGGAGTTATAGCCATACTTACTGTAAATCCTTTATTTAATTATACAAGGGCAAGTGAATATAAATCTGCATTAAAAAAAGCAATAGAAATGATAAATAATGCATTATTAATGGAAAAAGCTACAACAACTTTCGGTGCAAGAGATTTTAATTCAAATGAAGACTTAGTAAAGAATCTGTTTAAAAAAAGATTATCGGTTATTGAAGATGTAAATGAAGAATTTACCTCTGAGGATTGTGACGGAGCGGTGTTTACAACAATAGACGGAACTATCTTTTGTGTTGATAATTTTTCTGTATCATATGATGATAATGGTGATGTTGTGTGTAATTCATATAATACCAAACCTTGTGTTTCTTCTAATTCCGCAAATTTGTGGATAGATGTAAACGGCAAGAAAGCCCCTAATAAGCTGACAACTGATCCTGATAAGCCTCAAGATATTTATACGGCGCAAATATATAATCAAAAAGCTAAAATTTATGGTGATGCCGCACAAAAATTTTTCTATGACAGAAAAAATGATGATCAACTTTAAAAATAGTTAGCCTCTTTAAATTTTCTGTATTCGGATAATTTTGCGTAAAAATCGGGCCACCAGGCTCTTATAAGCCCGTCAATTAATCCAACGTCATCATAATAGCCGATTTCATTCATAGGATTAATATATCTTGTATTAAAAGTATCATTCATCATAGGTGTCATTGCTGTTCCTCTAAGGGCAATGCGGGTGCTTTCCGTTTTTAATGTATTTATCCTTTGAGTAGGAGTTCCTCTTTGAATTGAATGAAACAAATCAAGTTCAAGCCGTTCAAGCCTGTCTATTGTATTTTCATAAGGAAAAGCATTTGAGTAAATTCTTTTTTCAATAGTATCTAAAGCTTTGTATTGCTGAGGAGTTAGGTTAACTAATCTCGGGTTATCCGCAGTATTTTCTATCTCCAAACCAAAAACAGAATATGGAATGAACAAAAAAATAAATAAGCATAAGCAAAAATTTTTCGGCAAAAAGCCCATAACACACTTCCCGTAAACTATAGAACACCAAATTAAAAAATCTATTCATTATTCAGTTTACGGAAATTTAAGTCTTAATTAATCAGACTAAAGTGTTAAAAAGAAGGTCTGTTATTTTATATATAAAAATTTAAATTATTATTGAACGGTAATGGAATTTTTTGTGCCTTCTTTAATTTCAATAACAAGTTCACCTGTTTTATTATCTTGAGATACTATAACCGGAACAGCACTATAAAACCCTTCGGATTGGTAAAATCTCATTAATCTTTTTCTTAATTCGGAAAGATTTTCTGCTGTCATCGGTTTGTTTATTTTATCTTCAACGATTGCAGATAATTTTTCCGAAGAGAAATTATTGTTTCCTACAAATTGAATTTTAGATAAAGTACCGATAGGAACTGCTTTCCCGTCACCTTCGTTAATAGATTTAATAATAGCGCTTCTTTCCTGCATTTTGGTTTTAGCTTCAAACCCTTTAAATTCTCTCATATATTGAGAATTAACTGCACCTGCATCCATACTGCCCATTGTTACTGCCATTGCCATTTGATTTGACAAACTAACGGATAAACAAACTATTGCTAAAATAATCTTTTTCATGATAAACCCTCACCTTCTTTATTATAATTATACCACATGGGTAATTTTTTATAATTATGTCCTCTAAATCGTCTATTTTATTTGAAAGAAATATATTTATGTTATAATCTAAATTGGTAAGATAAAAAACTATCTTACGGGGCATGTGTAATCAGTAAAAGAAAAGGTGACATAAAATGACGGTAACAATAGAAAAACTGGATAATAATCAAGTAAAATTAAATATTGAAATAGAATCTTCTGTATCAAATTGGGAATATGATAAAGCATGTAAAAAACTTGCTCAAAGAGTTAATGTTCCCGGCTTTAGACAAGGCAAAGCACCAAAAAACATTTTGGAAAAATATGTAGGTATAGCTGCTCTTCAAAAAGAAGTATTAGACAGCCTTCTTCCTACAATATTTGAAAATGCAATAACTGAAAATAATTTTGATTTGGTAACTTCACCAAGCATTGAATCATATGAATTTGCTGATGATAATTCTTTAAAAGTAGTTGCAAAATTTGAACTTAAACCTGAAGTTAATTTAGGTGAATATAAAGGCATTGAAATTCAGGTTGATGAATTTAAAAATCCCGATGATGTTGTAGATAAAGAAATAGAAATTTTAAGAGACAGATTTGCCGAATTAAAAGATATAACAGACAGAAAAACAAAAGATACAGACCTTGTAAATATTGATTTTGCAGGATATGTTGACGGAGAAGAAATTAAAGGCGGCAGTGCAAAAGGATATATGCTTGATTTAGCACATTCTAATTTTATAGACGGTTTTGCACAGCAATTAGTTGATAAATCATCAGGTGAAGAATTTAAAATAAATGTAAAATTCCCTGATGAATATCATGATGAAAAATTAAAGGGTAAAGATGCTGAATTTAATATAAAAATTAACTCAATTAAAGAAAAAGTTCTTCCCGAAATTAATGATGAATTTGCAAAAAAAGTTAATCCTTCATTAGCATCATTAGATGCTTTAAAAGAAGATATTAAAAAGTATGCCGAAAATAATGCGAAGATGGAAAATGAAAGACGAGTTGCAAATAAAATATTTGATACATTACTTGAACAAACAAATATTGACATACAAGAAACAATGATTAATCGTGAAATTCAGGCATTAATGGGCGAGTTCAAACAAAGAGTTAATATGCAGGGCGGAAATTTTGATGAAATGCTTGAAAAAGAAGGACATCAAAAAATCTACGACCAAATGAAAGAAGAGGCTGTAAAAAGAATTAAGACTTCATTAATAGTAGGTAAAATAGCTCAAAATGAAAAATTAACCGTTACGCAAGAAGATATTCAAGGTAAAATATCGGATTTAGCAAGAATATACAGAACAAGTGTTGATAATATAGTCAGTGAAATTCAGAAAAATATGAATATACTTCATTCAATGAACCAGCAGGTAATAACCGAAAAAGTAACAAAGCTGTTAGTTGAAAATGCAAATGTAAAATACACAAACAACCAGAATTAGAAAGGGAAAAATATGAGTTTTGTACCCGTAGTAATAGAACAATCTTCAAGAGGTGAGAGGTCATTTGATATTTTCTCAAGATTATTGAGAGAAAGAATAATCTTTTTAGGAACACCTATTGATGATATGGTAGCAAATTTAATAGTAGCGCAATTGTTATTATTAGACAGCGAAAATCCCGAAAAAGATATTATGTTATACATAAACTCACCGGGAGGAAGTGTAACGGCAGGGTTTGCTATATATGATACAATGCAGCACATAAGAGCGGATGTATCGACAATCTGTTTAGGTCAGGCTGCATCAATGGGCGCATTCTTACTTTCATCAGGTACAAAAGGCAAAAGACTTGCATTGCCTCATTCAAGAGTATTAATCCACCAGCCTTTAGGCGGAGCACAAGGTCAGGCTACGGATATTGAAATTCAGGCAGCTGAAATTATCAGAATTAAGAAATCGTTAAATGAAATTTTAGCAAAAAATACCGGACAATCTATTAAAAAGATTGAAAAAGATACTGATCGTGACTATATCATGACACCTGAAGAAGCTTTAGAATACGGAATGATAGATAAAGTTATAACGGTAAATACAACACCAAAACCAAGTCAGGAGATATAATGGCAGCAATGGATGACAGTCGTTTAAAATGTTCATTTTGCGGTAAAACGCAGGAGCAGGTTAAAAAACTCATAGCAGGACCTGATGTATATATCTGTGATGAGTGTGTTGAACTTTGTAATGAAATTTTAGATGAAGAATTTCTTGAAGGGAAGGAAAAACCTGAAGTTACGGAAGCAAAAGAAGCTGATATAACTAAAGTTCCGAAACCTCATGAAATAAAAGAATATCTTGATAATTATATAATCGGACAGGATGATGCAAAAAAAGTATTATCCGTAGCCGTTTATAACCACTATAAAAGGATAGCACATAACGAATCCTCCGATGAAAAACAGGTGGAAATCCAGAAAAGTAATATATTGCTGGTAGGGCCTACGGGGAGCGGAAAAACATTATTAGCACAGACTTTAGCTAAAATGCTTGATGTGCCGTTTGCAATAGCGGATGCTACAACATTGACCGAGGCAGGCTATGTTGGTGATGATGTTGAAAATATACTTTTAAGATTATATCAAAATGCGGATTTTGATGCTCAAAAAGCGGAAAGAGGAATTATTTATATAGATGAAATAGATAAAATCTCAAGAAAATCCGAAAATACAAGTATAACAAGAGACGTCTCGGGCGAAGGCGTACAGCAGGCACTCCTTAAGATGATAGAAGGAACGGTGGCAAATGTACCTCCTCAAGGCGGAAGAAAACATCCTCATCAGGAATTTATTCAAATAAATACGGCTAATATATTGTTTATAGTCGGCGGAGCCTTTGTCGGTTTGGATAAAATCGTTGAAAGACGTGCAGGAACGGGTACTTCAATAGGCTTTGGTGCAGAAACTCCGAAAACTCAGGCTGAAAAAGAAGCAGAAGAGGCAAAAATGCTCAAGAAACTCCAGCCCGAGGACTTATTAAAGTTCGGTTTAATCCCCGAATTTATAGGCAGAGTTCCTGTTTATGCGGTGCTTGATCCGTTAGATGAAAAAACCTTAAAAAACATACTCACACAGCCTAAAAATGCATTATTAAAACAGTATCAATGCTTGTTAAATATGGACGGTGTTGAATTGAAATTTGAACCTGAGGCTGTTGATTTAATTGCTAAAGAGGCAATCAAACGCAAAACGGGCGCAAGAGCATTAAGGTCTATTGTTGAAGAAATAATGATGGATATTATGTATGCACTGCCTTCTCAAGAGGAAGTAAAAGAATTTACGGTAACTGCCGAGATGGTAAAAAAGAAAGAGGAAGGAACTGCAGAATTAATAAAACTTCCTAAAAAAGATTCTCATCAGGAGTTAAGCTTATGCCCCGAGATAAAAAAAGATGAAGAAATAGCATAATTAAAAAAAGACCTCGATAATTGAGGTCTTTTTTATTGGCAAATGTGTATTTCTGTAATAAACTAAAAATATGAAATATATAGATAATGTAAGAAA
>CANQNW010000022.1 GCA_947625305.1 Candidatus Gastranaerophilales bacterium
ATCCATTACATTTAACCTGAATTTTAATATTTCTACCAGCGCTGAAGCATCACTAAAATCTTGAGCTGTCATGCCTTGCTTATTTTATTACTGAATCAGACCCCGCCCGCCTCTTTTTTAAACCCGCCCTTCCCCCGCCCTGCCCCTCGCTCCCCGCCCCCGCACACATCACAGTCCCTCTGCCTATAATCTAATCAAAATGAAATATTTTGAATTAGTTTTTAACCTGTAGTAAAATATTACTGATATGAAAAAGAAACTATTAACCATTTTTATATTAACGGGATTATGTCTGCCTTATTCCTCACTTGCATATGCCGATACACCCTATCAGGGGCATATTGAAGAAACAGATGTGCGAAACGAAGGTGAAAAAGATAAAATGTTCACCAATGAAGTTAAAAAACTGGATGAAGTTAAAACCGTAGAATTAACAGTTTCGCAGGTTTTGGCAGGGACTACCTCTGTTGAAGGCGATGAATTTTTTGCGGAAGTATCCCAAGATGTATTGGCAGGCTCAGGAGTGCTATTGCCCAGAGGTACTATTGCTCACGGAACGATTAAAAATATTGTTGACCCTAAACGCATGGGTCGTGACGGTTATATAGAACTCGGTTTTGATTACTTAATTACCCCCGACGGCAGAGAAATTCCTATAGATGGCGGAATGACCTCAAAACTTCATCCTGCACATTCTGCCGTTAATGCGGTAGGAAAAAATCTCGCTAATACTGCAATAGGCGGTATGTATGGCGCTATGGCAGCTATTGAACTCGTTGGGCTTGAAGGTGCTATCGTCAGCCAAGGCTACACTCTGGCAGGCGGTGCAGCGCTCGGCGGGGTTATCGCCCTAGGGATGAGTTTATTTAGAAAGGGTAAAGACGTACTTATCTCCCCCGGTGACGAGATTAAAGTTAAAATAAAAAGCGCTGAAGCAATCCCCGTTATGACCTTTGATGCCGTTAGAGAAGAAGAACTTAAATACGACGGGCTTGATGTTAATATTACCGATATGTACCTTGAAAAAGACCCGTTTGGAAACCTTAATACAATCTCGCTCGATTTAATCATAAAAAATAATTCAAAATCTGACTTTTCAACCTTTGATATTGCAATGGTTAACGATTTACATAACAGCTACAACCCTTCCATATTCACTGATTATCGTAATTCACTCGCCATGAAAACAATTAAAAGAGGCGAAAGTGTTTCAGGTGTTTTATCATTTTCGGTGGATGACCCCAAAAGAGAACATTGGCTTGTCTTTTACGATAAAAAATATCATAAACCGCTCGCAAAAATCTCTATTGATAATGCTAAAAAGGACTTAAATATTACTAAACTTGAAAAAAATAAGAAGAAAACTAAAAGAAACAAATTTTAATGCTGAAAATAGATTTATTTGAAAAAATTGATAATAATTCAATCCTGCAATTACTGCAGTGTATTGGTATTAAAACTAAAGTGTATAAGAAAAACTCTTATATATTAAAATCGGGCAGTAAGATTGATTTTTTAATTGTAATTTTAGACGGTTCCGCTGTTGTTTCCAAAACGGATTTGAAAAACAATCCCGTTATAATTGAGAAATTAAAAATTAACGATATTTTCGGGCATAATATAGTATGTTTGGGACAAAATAAATGCCCTGTTGATGTTTATACGGAAAATGGCTGTGAGGTGCTTTTTCTGCCGTTTGAAAAAGTTGTCGCTCCCTGCTCTAAGCTTTGTTCATATCATCTTCAGCTTATAAAAAACATTATGAAGATGATTTCAAGCAGAAACTCTCTTTTAAACGATAAGATAGATATAATAGGGCAAAAAACCATAAGGGATAAGATTTTAGCACTTTTACATTCTTATAAAACAAATGAAGGGGTTTTTACTATTCCTTATTCAAGAGAAGAAATGGCGAAATTTCTTTGTACAGACAGGAGTGCATTATCAAGAGAACTTTCTAAAATGCGTGATGAAGGGATTTTAAGGTATTCCAAAAACTATTTTGAACTGCTGAAAAATTAAGAAAATTTTTTATTTCTTTTCAGAAAAATAAAGTTGAAGGTCTAATACTCCGTATAGATAATATCTAAGCTCAAACGAGCTGTTACGGGGCATAGGCTGAGCTTAGAAGTTATCTATATGGAGCATCAGATTACAAATTCATTAATTTCCGCTGATAGACTAAAACAAAAAACTAACTAAGCATTAGAACGAAACTTTATTTTTTTCGTAATTAACATTATCCGTAATTAACATTAAAATTTAAAATAGCACTAAAACAAATAATCAAATTCAAGATGTCCGATTTTGACAACATCGCCCTCTTGAACTCCCGCTTCCTTTAAAGCTTCAAATACTCCCATTGATTTTAAAATATTCTGAAATCTGTATAACTGCTCGGTGTTTCTTCCGTCGGTTACATTCGCCAGCCTGAATATTTTTCCGCCTTCAACCACAAATGTGTGTTTGTCAACTTTATATACACTGTAAGAACTGTCATCATTATCTGTTGCCCCATCATCTTCTTCAACATCTACTTGAATTACGGGTTTTGGAATTTCATCCACTTTCTGCCCCACAAAATACATAAATTCTTTTAAATTCTCTCTTGTCGCCGCAGAAATTAAAAATACATCCTCTTGTATCTGCTTAAACTCTTTAAGATATTTGTTTTTCGTTTCTTCATCAACAGAATCAATCTTGTTTAAAGCTATGACCTGATAGACTTTCGCTAACTGCTCCGAGTGTTTCTTTAATTCTTCATTTATTAATTTATAGTTTTGAAACGGATTTTCCTGTGTGATATCGACAAGATGTATTAAAAATCGGCATCTTTCAACATGCCTTAAAAACTCATGACCTAAACCGATACCTTCAGAAGCCCCCTCTATTAACCCGGGGATATCCGCAATAACAAACCCGTCGCCTGTGTCTTTTTTCACAACACCTAAATGCGGAACTATTGTTGTAAACGGATAATCCGCTATCTTTGGTTTGGCAGAACTTACTGCGCTTATTAATGTCGATTTCCCCGCATTAGGCATGCCAAGTAATCCCACATCCGCAATTAATTTTAGTTCAAGTTCCAAAGTTCTTTCTATTCCGCTTTCCCCCGGCTCGCAATATTGAGGTGCTCTTTTCTGCGGGGTTGCAAAACAAGCATTGCCTCTTCCGCCCCGCCCGCCTTTTGCAGCAAGTACCGTCTGTCCTGCAGTATTTAAATCAGCAATAATTTTACCCGTTTCGACATCTTTTACAACCGTTCCTACGGGTACATTTATAAATAAATCTTTTCCACATTTTCCATGCTGAGTTTTTATATAGCCGTTCTCTCCGTTTTCGGCTTTAAATACGGATTGAAATTGAAAATCCATTAATGTAGACATATCTTCCGTTGCGCAAAGGTAAACGTCTCCGCCTTTTCCGCCGTTACCACCTGCAGGCCCGCCTTTATCGACGTATTTCTCCCTGCGCCACGCAACTATTCCGTTTCCGCCTTTTCCTGATAATATTTTGATTTTGGTTTTATCTATAAACATATTTGCCTCAGATAAAATTATATAATAAACAAAAAGGGTGCATAGCACCTTCAAAGTTTGGACTAACTTATTATATTGAACCAAACTTTAAACCCGCTCTGCGGGGTGCAGCGGCACCTCTATAGCTGGATTAAGTTATTAAATTCGAGCCCAACTTTAAACCGGCTTTGCCGGGGTGCATAGCACCTTCAAAGCTTGGTCTAACTTATTATATTCAAGCCCAACTTTAAACCCGCTCTGCGGGGTGCAGCGGCACCTCTATAGCTGGATTAAGTTATTAAATTCGAGCCCAACTTTAAACCGGCTTTGCCGGCGCACAACCCCTGCAACCTCGCTTTAAAAACGAAGGTTTTAATTTCGGGTTTGCTCAGTCAATCAGCTTCGCTCTGAAATTATTGTTATAATTCCGTCGCTCCGCCTGCCTGCGCATCCTTCGGGCTCGCTCGCATCCGCTCGACTCCGCCCTTCCGAAATTAAAAAAAAAGGAACTTTTTAGGGTTCCTCTGAAATCTTTTTCAATTTCCTCGTGTGTTAGTAAAGGTAGTAAGTAAGGTAAGTATGAATATTAAATTTTTTATTGGTTTTAAATCAGGCTCTCTTAATATCTTGTGTTTAGTATCTACATATATATAAAGTATATACTTTTTCAATAATTGCCTTTTTTGTTTATCTTTTTTTAGAAAAATTTTAAAAACCATACCTGTAAAGGGTTTGAGTGATTTACAAATCTTAATAAATTAAACTCATTTTTTTATTCTGTTAAAATATTGGTATGAATAATATTATATTAATATCCGATAACAATACTGCCGTTACTGAAATTTCCGATATATTAATCGGTAATTCCTTTGATATTATTAACATATCAAATGAAGATGATGCCATAAAATCAGTACACGAAGGGTTTTCAAATATTTATATATTCGATTTAAACTCAGAAAATATAGATATCATTTCACTGCTGAGAAGTCTTAAACTTACAATGCAGACAAAAGATATGCGCTCAATAGTTATTCTTAGGGAAAATGAAACGGACTTTTCGGCGCTTAAGTATGCAAATTCCTATGTTCAAAGACCTTTGAATGAAGAATTATTTAAAGCTACAGTTAATTCAAATATGCAGTTGTGCGAAACCTTTAGAGTCCTTTCGAAAAATAACAACGATTTAGCTAAAAGCTTATATCAGCTTAATGTTTTATATAATACAAGCACTCAGCTTGCAGGCTCACTGGACAAAACAAAATTAATAGAAATTATGTCCGACGGCTTGGATAAAAGCCTTTCGCTTTCGCTTTGTTATGCGTTAATTTTGACCGATGTGAATGATATTAAATTAATTATAAAATCTGTACTTCCGATATCACAAAGGCTTGAAAATGCAATAAAATTAAGGGCTTTACTTAATTATAAAAATTTATTCTCTATAAACCCTTCTATTGATGATATAAAAATTATAAAAGAGGTCAAAGACCAGTACGGGGAGTACGATTTAAATGTATTCGGGTTTGATAACCTGTTTGCCCCCATCAATATTAAAAACAAGTTTTACGGAATAATTGAAGTATTTAGAGAAACCGATTTTGCACAGGAAGACACAAAATGCTTTACTACTCTGGTTAAGCAGGTATCATTACCGCTTGAAAGTGCTATCCTCTATGAAGAAATTAAAGATACTAATATAAAACTCGAAAAACTTGAAAGGTTAAAATCGGAGTTTATATCTATTGTATCTCATGAATTAAGAACACCTTTGACATCAATAAACAGTGCGCTTGAGATTATTTTAAAAGGCAGTGCGGGTGATATTAATGAAACAATGGAAAAATTTTTAAATCTGGCAAAAAGAAACGTGGAAAGACTTTCTGCCATAATATATGATTTACTTGATTTATCCAAGATTGAAGCAGGTAAAATGGAATTCAGGTTTGAAAAAACAAATATTAATCTGCCTGTAGAATTAGTTAAAAATACACTTGAAAACCTTGCTAAAGAGCAAAATATCACAATAAAAATGAATTTGGCGCAAGACCTTGACCTTGTTTATATAGATACTCAAAGAATGGAGCAGGTTTTGACTAATCTTGTTTCCAATGCGATTAAATTTACAAGGGAAAACGGAACTATAGAAATTACAAGTTCCAAGATAAAATCGAGCGAAATAAAAAACAATCCGTTTTTTGAAACCCTGCCCGACCACCTAAGCGAGGAATATATTAAAATTGCGGTAAAAGATAACGGAATAGGCATTGCGCCTGAGAATTGGAGTAAAGTTTTTGAACAGTTTAAGCAGATAGAAAATTCACTGAGCCGTAAAGTCGGCGGGTCGGGATTAGGACTCCCCATCGCAAAAAGGCTTATGGATGCTCACAAAGGGTTTATCTGGCTTGAGAGCGAATTAAATAAAGGCTCTACTTTCTTTCTCGCCATTCCTGTAATGAATGAAAAGGAAATTTTTGTTCATTCGCTTGAGCAGGATATTCAAAAAGCTAAACAGGAGCATATGAATATTTCTCTGATTGCGCTTTGCGAGATTAAACATGATGAAAAATCTTTAATTGATGATGTTCTTAATGAAAATATAATCCGAAAAACCGCTCAGTTTAAAGAGTTAATTACATATAAAGCCGATAGAAAATACTATTATTCCTATGCCGTGGATATAGATTCGTTTGTTTACGACTTTGAAGTAAGAAAGCTGGATACTTTTATCAAAACTTTAAATAAAGAAAATGAAGGTTATGATATAATGTATTCATCGGCATTGTATCCGCAGGACGGGGATAATTTAAAAAGTATAATTGATAAGTTAAATCAATTTACAAAAGGGGATGAAGATGAAGAAGATATTAATAGTTGATGATGAGCCTGATATAATTGAAATTCTTCAATTTGTACTTGAAACGCAGGGGTATGAATGTATAACTGCCACAGACGGAGAGGAAGGTTTAAATCTTGCAAGAGAGGCAAACCCCGATTTGATTATATTAGATGTTATGATGCCGAAAATAAACGGGTTTAAGATAAGCAGACTGCTAAAATATGATAATAAATATAAAGATATCCCGATATTAATGATAACTGCAAGGTCTCAGGAAGAAGATAAACAAATAGGCGAAGAAACAGGGGCGGATGAGTATATTACAAAGCCTTTCAATGTTGATTTTGTGGTCGAAAAAGTAAAAAGTTATTTAGGGTAATCTTAATGGAACTCGTAACAAATAAAACTCTTGAAAAATTAAAGTACGATTTGGTTCGTGACGGATATATAAGTTATGATGATATCGAAAAAGCGGAAGAATTGGCATCTTCTCAAAATGTTAATATCGGTCAGATACTTATAAAATCAGGCTTAATAACCGAAGAAAAACTTTTAAAATTTCTTGAGAGCAAACTGCATATCCCTTATGTAGATTTAAAGGATTATACATTAGATACAAAATGCTTATCATATATAAGTTTTAATGACGCAAGAAAGTATAAAATTATTCCTCTGTTTAAAATAGAGAATGTTTTAACTGTTGCAATGGCAGACCCTTTGGATTTATTTGCCATTGATAAAATAGTTGAACAAACGGGGTGTGATATAGAACCGGTTGTATCTGCCGAAAGTCTTGTTTTAAAAAAGATAGAAGAATATTATGAGAGCGGAAGTTCAGTCGGTCAAATTAAAATAGAAGATAATGAAACAAAATTCGATTGGCAGGAGGAACTCCATAACGATGTGCTTTCGGACGAACACATACAAATTTTAATTCGTTCCATATTAAAGCAGGCTATATTAAATAATGTCCACGAAATGTTTTTTGAACATGTCCCGAACGGATTAAATGTTAATTTTAGAAAAGATGCTCAAATTGTAAACACGGGGCAGATTCCCTCCGTACTTGTTGTTCCGTTTATATCCAAATTAAAAACACTCTCTGCTTTGGATGCAAATGTATGTGAACTGCCTCAGCTCGGCAAACTTGTTTTTAAAGTGGATGATATTGTGCTAACAGCAAGTATTTCGGCATTTCCGACAATTAACGGCGAGAGGATTTCTCTTAAAATATATAAACCGCCAAAAAAATTGAAAGAATTAAATCTGTCCGATTCTCAAATAAATTCAATAAAAAATGAACTTGAATCTCCGGGGATTACACTTGTATGCGGTTCATCCCTATCAGGTAAAACGCATATTATTTATTCTATTCTTTCCGAGATAGCAGACGGCTCTAAAAATATTATGACTATTGAGGCAATCTCTAAATATAATCTTGAAGGTGTTAATCAGTGCGAACTTAACGAAAATATAGGCTTTAATACAGATAAAGCCATGCGTTTTATAGAATTTCAATCTCCCGACATAATCTATTTTGAAAGCATTACAAGTAAAGAAGGGCTTGATTATTTCAGTTCTCTTGTGTTTAAAAATAAAGTTCTGATAACGGAATTTCCGGCAGATAATATGGCGGACTTAATAAAGAAACTCTCTTACATTGATTTTGAAATGTTTAAACCGCTGATATCGTGCATTGTCTTTGTTCATAACCCCCAAAATATTGAAGTGTTCGATAAATCAGATCTTAAGCGGTTTACGGGTATAACTTAATATTATATGTAACATTTTATTAACAATGCGCAGGGCATGAGAAAAAAAAATATTTTCAGGTTTTACTCCAATGTGAAGTTTTGAAGGAGAGACCATGAAAATAACACCGATATTCCCTTCTAAATCGGTTCAAATTAAGGGTTCTAACAGTAATTTTATAAAAGCATGCAAAAATGAAATAAATATAACAAATCCGAATAAAATGTTTCGGGTATATTTTGGCAAAGACCTTGTAAATACGCAAAAATCGGGTTTTCAAAGTACGGTAGATAAAAATTATTATCATCTGAAAAAAGGTTTTTATCCCGATGAATTCCAAATAAATGCGGGCAGAAGAATATACGAAGGGAAAGATGTTCTTGCTGAAGCCCCGACAGGGATTGGAAAAACCGCACTGGCATATTATGCGGCATCAAAAAATATGGAAGAAGGAAAGAAAACCTTCTATACAACTCCTTTAAAAGCTTTAAGCAACCAGAAACTAAAAGAATTCAGAGAAATTTTCGGAGAGGAAAATGTCGGAATTCTTACGGGTGACAGAAAAGAAAATTCTGATGCTCCGATTATAGTCATGACGACTGAGGTATATCGTAATATAGCGATGTCCGATAATTTCAAACACGATAACCCGATAATGAAAGACCTCGGAACGGTAGTATTAGATGAATTTCACTATCTTGGCGATGACTCAAGAGGCCCTGTTTGGGAAGAATCCGTTATGTTTACCCCTAAAGATACTCAAATCCTTGCACTAAGTGCTACTATCGGCAATGCGCCCAAGCTTGAAGAATGGATTTCTAATATCAGAGGAAATAATGCAAGCTTAGTATCCGTAGCACCAAAAGATAGGCCTGTTCCTTTGGAGTTTAATACTTTGGAAACGGAATCATATAAAAAAACAGGTAAAAAATCTTATAAATATATGGGAATGAATGAAGCTGAAGAAATGAAAGAAATACTTTCCGCAAAGTCCTCATCTCACTCAACCCCAAGATATAAAGATTATCTTATGGCATTAGCCAAACTTAAACAAAATGACCAGCTGCCCGCAATATTTTTTGTATTCAGTAAAAACAATTCAAGAGGAATTCTTGATTTCTTTGGTAAAGAAGGCCCTGATTTAAATACAAAGGATGAAAAAGACGAAATTAAGAAAATTTTAAATGAATATAAATCTAAGTATTATCTCGGTAAAGACTTCAATGAAGAGGCGCTCTTAAAAGGTTATGCAATACACAATGCAGGCATAATGCCAAGACAAAAAGAACTTGTGGAAGAACTATTCCAAAAGAAACTTATAAAAGCCGTAATATCAACGGAAACACTTTCTGCAGGGATTAATATGCCAGCAAGAACAGTTGTAATATCAAGCCCATATAAACCTGCCGAAATGCCTTCAGACAGAAGACAAAGCAACATTACGGGTGATTATGATTATACTGAAATTAATGACTATGAAGACGATGATGAAAATGAAATCATAACAGTCGGTTCAAAAATTATAAGCAGACCTTTAACTGCAAATGAATTTATTCAAATGTCAGGCCGTGCGGGCAGAAGAGGCATTGATAAAACAGGTTATGTATACACAATGCCCGTTGATTACGAAACGGATAAACTGTTTTCATATTTAAAATCTCAACCTTCAAACTCCATAACAAGCAAATATGACCCAACGTATTCATTCCTGTGTGAATATTATTCCAATTTAAGTGATAAAGAACATCTGGAGGAAATATTTAAAAAATCACTGTTTATGCAGGAAGACCAAAAAACGGATTTGTTCTATCCAAGATTAACTGAGGGCGCGGAAGATATATATCTTGATACGGGATTTTTAAAATATGATAAAAACGGCAAAGTAATACCGACGGATAAAACTAAACTTTTATATATATCAAGTTTCGCTGATGCTCTATCAAGTGTATTGGCAGAATACGGTTATTTGGAAAATACAAATGATTTCGGGTATAAAGCAACCGTAAAAGGACAAATGGCGGCAAAAGTTGCGGGATATGAGCCTATTCCTTTGGTCGAAGTGTTATCTAATCCTCAAGCATTTAAAAATATAACACCAGAAGCTTTAGTAATGCTTGCAGGAGCAATCGGCGTTCAAGACAACGATAAATACAGTGTATATAAGGTTGACGGGGATAATTTAAGCGAGGATTCCGTTAAATATGCAAGTGAGATGCGGGATGAAATTACGCTGGAACTAAAAAGAAAACTTTCCGTTATGCTGAGAGATTTAGGCAAAACTTTTGATGATTTTGACTCTTTTTCAGATATGTTAAAATATGCCGAAAATCTTGAAAAAACCGATAAGGATTTGGGAGAATTAAAATCTCAAATCAATGAGATTGAAGAAATACGGGCAAAATTATATAAAATAGATTCAAATACTAAATACACTCTGACGCAACTGTATTCTGCATTTGAAACAGGAGAGATTATTCCTTCAAAAGCTTTAAATTATTGGAAATCGGAAATTCAAAACTATAAAAATAAAAATATGATATTCAGCTTTGATGATTATCTTGTTAAATTAAAAAGAAATCTGGACAGAATAGATTTAACTTCAAAAGCAAAGAAAGCACAGGCAAGAAATAAAAAAGAAGCAGAAGAAATAAAAAATGAAATTAAAACTGTAAAACTGATGAAATATATTGAAGAACATCTTGATAGTGCAATTAAATCAAATCAACAGTACAAAAAGACAAACTCAATGGCAAATGTTAAAGCCGATCATCAGGAGGTAATGAGTTTATATACCGCAAACAGCTTAAAAGATAAATTAATATCAACTATAAAAGCATTAATTGAAATAGAAGAAAATCCTGATGATGAAATATCCATAGGTGATAATGCTAAAAATAATATCGATAGTATATTTAGATATATGTTATTAATGTCAAAATTGTTATATTCGGAAGAATCAATATGCGGAATACAAGGTGAACTTCCGATGTATAGTGAAAATGCAGGGAAACTGCTCTATACTTGGGCAGCATTAAACAAAGTAAATCCGGACAGCCGTTTAAATTGGGAAAAAGTATTAAAATGTTCTAAGAAATTAGAAACGGATATGGAAGAGGAACTGGAGGCGAAAAGCCCGAAAGATGATATTTCAATAGGTGTATTAGTTGCATCATCAGATGGCAGTCGAGATATACCTAAAAACAAGAAAAAATCTTCTCAAGGATTATACGACGAAGGAACAATATTCAGGATGGTAATGCAGACGGGAGATTTGCTCTCGCAAATGGCTGATATTGCTAAAATCGGATATGATAATGCCGTAAGTCTTGCCGAAAAGGACAGTTATAAAGATTTAACAGCTAAAATAAAGACTGCGAAAGAGTTAATAATAAAAGATCCTCTTATATAAAGCAGATAAAATATGTTTGGAAGTTGTCAAGAAATTTACACAAAAATAAAGAAATATTAAGAAAAAAATAAAAAATAAAAAAATATTAGTTGACGACAAAACATGTTTAATATAAATTTATTATGCTGAGATAGGCATTTATAATTTGCAAAAAGCATGAATCAAGAGAGGAATGGTTTACAAGCGAATATATAAAAGACTGTTTAAGCAAAAGCCATAAGACAAAAGGAAGTGGAAATGAACGAAAGCAAGCAACAAAGGATTAGAGTTTGTTTGAAGGCATACGATCATAAATTAATCGACTTATCTGCAAGCAAGATTGTAGAAGTTGTAAAGAGAACAGATGCAAGAGTTGCAGGACCTGTTCCTCTTCCGACTAAGAGAAGATTATATTGTGTACTCCGCTCACCTCACGTTGATAAGAAATCAAGAGAACACTTTGAGATGAGAATACACAAAAGAATCATAGATATTTATGATCCGACGGCACAAACAACAGAAGA
>CANQNW010000023.1 GCA_947625305.1 Candidatus Gastranaerophilales bacterium
AGCAACAAGAATAAAGTATGATGTTGTAGATAACAAAAAAGTCCGTGTTTGTAAAAAATGCGGTGAAAAGTTAGACTAGCGGATTTTACGAAAGGGTACCGGCAGAGCCGGTTTCAAGTTGGATATAATATAAATAAGTTAAACCAAAATTGAAGGTGCCTTGCACCACCAAAGACAGTAAAATCCAAGACAGTAAAAATTAATATAATGCAGAATAAATAAGTATGGGCAATCCGAGAGGGGTTGCATTCTACGAAAGGATAAGAAAATGACAGTAGTAACAAAAAACCTTAAAGACAAATACAATGAAGAAGTAAAAAAAGTTCTTCAAGAAGAATTTAAGTATGAAAATGTTCATCAAATCCCAAAATTAAGCAAAATTGTTTTAAATATGGGTGTTGGTGAAGCATGTCATAACTCAAAACTCGCTGAAGCAATCGTAAATCAATTAACAAAGATTGCAGGTCAAAAGGCCTTATCAACCAAAGCAAAAAAATCAATAGCTGCATTTAAGTTAAGAGAAGGCATGCCTGTTGGTGCAATGGTTACATTAAGAGGCGAAAGAATGTATGATTTTCTTCAAAAACTAATATGTGTAGTTCTTCCGAGAATTCGTGACTTTAGAGGTGTAAGCACAAAAAGTTTCGACGGCAGAGGCAACTATACATTAGGCTTAAAAGAACAATCATTGTTCCCTGAAATTTCATACGATGAATTGGATGCAGTTCACGGTATGAATGTTTCAATAATAACGACAGCTAATACGGATGAAGAAGCAAGAGCTTTATTAAGAGCGCTTGGAATGCCATTCAAGAAATAAAAAGGAGTAATCACGTGGCTAAAAAATCAATGATAGATAAAGAGCTGAAAAGAGAAGCATTAGCGGCAAAAGGAAAATATCCGAGAGTAAGACTTCATAACAGATGTTCAATCTGCGGACGTCCGCACGGGTTCCACAGAGACTTCGGTATTTGCAGAATATGCTTAAGAAAAATGGCTCATCAAGGTTTATTGCCCGGTGTAGTTAAAGCAAGTTGGTAGCGCCAGCAGCGGCCGGGTCAAAGTTGGGCTCAAATATAATAAGTTAGTCCAATTTTAAAGTCGTCGCTACGACCGAACGAACGACAGACTTGAGCGAAAGGAATTTCAAGCCCCGCAGAGCGGGTCTCAAGTCAGGCTCAAATATAATGTAAGTTAGACCAACAAAAAAGGTGCCATAGCACCACAAAGCTTTTCTATACTGCCGAATAAATTTCAGTAAGTAGTAAAAAGTAAAGGAAAATAAAAAAATGAACACAGATCCTATAGCAGATATGCTCACAAGAATAAGAAACGCAAATATGGTTTCTTTAAATGAAGTAGATATGCCAAGTTCAAAATTAAAAGTAGAATTGGCAAAATTATTAAAATCAGAAGGTTATGTTGAAGACTATGCAGTAGTCGACAAAGAAAACAGCAGTTTTAAAACCTTAAAAATCACATTAAAATATGATGAAAAATCAAAACCCGTAATTTCAAACCTTCAAAGGGTATCAAGACCGGGTTTAAGAAATTATTGTAAAGCAAAAGATATACCTCAAGTATTAGGCGGTATGGGTATAGCAATAATATCAACAAGTAAAGGCTTATTAACCGACAGAAAAGCAAAAAAAGAAAATGTCGGCGGCGAAGTTCTTTGCTATGTATGGTAGTAAACAGTGAATTAAGTAGTAAATAATATAATTGGAGATAAAGAAATGTCACGTATAGGCAAATTACCGATAGAAATACCACAAGGTGTTGAGGTAACAATAAATGGACAAACAGTTACGGCAAAAGGTCCTTTAGGCACAGAAACCGTTAATGTTCGTTCTGAAATAAAAGTAGAAAAACAAGATAACAAAGTTGTTTTAACAAGAGATAATGACGACAGAAAATCTCGTTCATTACACGGATTATCAAGAACTTTGGTAGCAAATGCAATAAACGGTGTTAAAACAGGATTTACAAAGAAACTTGAAATCGTAGGTGTAGGTTATCGTGCAGCAATGCAGGGTAATACATTAAACTTAGCTTTGGGTTATTCACATCCTATAGATATTAAAGCTCCTGAAGGAATAAAAATAGCAGTTGATCAAAATACAAAGATAACTATTTCAGGTGCTAATAAACAATTAGTAGGTGATATCGCAGCATTAATCAGAAGCAAGAGACCGCCTGAAGTTTATAAAGGCAAAGGTATTAAATACGAAGGCGAACACATCAGAAGAAAAGCCGGTAAGACAGGTAAGAAGTAGAGAAATTCTGTACGGATAATATCCGGTTAGCGAAAGCCGAAGTGAGTACAGCCGAAGGTGAGCGAACGACAGGCTTGAGCGAAAAGAATTTCAAGACAGCCGGCAGAGCTGGTTCATATATAGGCTCAAATATAAATAAGTAGAACTAATAAAATAGCCAATATAGACCCTTACATAAGTAAGAAAGTCTGGGTGAAAGGAAAGAGAAATGATTAAACAAGTAAACAAAAAAGAAGCAACACAAAAAAGACACAGAAGATTAAGAGCAAAATTAACAGGTACAACAGAATCACCACGTTTAGCCGTTTATAGAAGCACAAAACACATTTATGCTCAAATTATAGACGATGTAAAAGGTGTAACAATCGTTTCAGCATCTTCAATAGATAAAGATATGAGAAAAGATTTAACTCATGGCGGAAACATTGAAAGTGCAAAAGCAGTAGGAGAAGCTATTGCAAAGAAAGCTTTAAAAGCAGGTGTTAAAGATGTTGTATTTGACAGAGGCGGATTTTTATACCACGGCAGAGTTGCAGCTTTAGCTGAAGCAGCAAGAGAAGCAGGTTTAAATTTCTAATTTAAAAATACATTTATAAAAAGGAGAGTAGAAATACTCTCCTTTTTATTTTAATAATTTTACAAAATTATATAAAATAGTTAGTTTTTCTTTATTATTTTCAATGATTTTAAGATTATCTATAATATCTTCTGACATGTTAATATCTTCAATATTTATTTCGGGGAAGTCAAATAATTCTTTAGGTGAAATATTTAGAGTATTTAATAGTTTTGCCATTGTTGCACTTGTCATAAATGAGTTGCCTGTTTCAATACTGCTTAAAGAATTTGTTGCAATACCAATTATTTCTGCCAGCTGTTCTTGAGATAGATTAGCAGATTTCCTGTATCTTTTAATTTGATTTCCTAAATATTTTTGTAATTCTGAAGCCTTAACCATAACATATTCTATTATATTTTATATAATTTTTTACATAAATCATGTTTAACATTGACAATACATGTTAAACATGTAAAAATATATAAGAAAGGTCAAGTTGGATTAATGAATAGTTTAATAAAAAAAATATTTTTAAGAGATGATATCGGAGAACCTCCGTATGAATATGATTTGCTTATAAATCTTGAGGATAATAAATATCCTGAATATTTAAAAAAAATGTTTAAAGTTATGACAGGGCGAAAATTAAATTTAAAACACCCAAGGACATTTAATGAAAAAATACAATGGTTAAAATTATATGATGCAACACCAATAAAAACCAGTTTAACGGATAAGGTAAAGGTAAGGGACTGGATAAAAGAAAAAATCGGAGAACAGTACCTAAAACCTGTATTATGGATAGGCAATAAATTTGATGATATTCCGTTTGATTCTTTACCAGTTTCTTTTATTATCAAAACAAATCATGGATGTAAATGGATGTATAAAATAATGAATAAAGATAGATTTATAAAAGGAAAAGAATTATATACATTTATAAAAAACAGGTTTGACGGATGGATGAACCAGACATTTTTTCCTTGGGCAGGATTTGAAATGCAGTATAAGAATATAGAACCAAAGTTAATAATAGAACCGATATTGACGGATGAGAATAAAGCATGTCCAACTGAATATGAAATATATTGTTTTAACGGAAATCCGAAAATAATTCAGGAAATAGAATACTGTATGCCTGCTGCTAAAATAAGTGTATATGATGAGAATTACAAAAGGAGTGAGATACTATTAAATCCGGAATATGTAGAAGTACTCAAAGATGTTGAAGAAAACTTAAAAACGGCGGTAAAATTATCAAAAATTTTATGCAAGGATTTTAAGCTAGTTCGTGTAGACTGGATTTTATACAATAATCATATATATTTTAACGAGATGACATTCACTCCGTTTTCCGGATTTTTTCAAATAGATGATAAAATGAACCTAAAATTAGGAAATATGTTGTTGTTATGAAAAGAGGGAAATTATGATGGATGAAAATTTTAACGGATTGACTGAACAAGAGATAATAGGAATGTTTCCTGATATAATTGAGAGCGGGGCATTAATAGCCGCATCTAAAGTTTGTGGTAACGGTGGATCTGTTTGTTGCAGAGGGGGTATGAATGCTTGTTGTTTCCCCAATGGTACTTACTATACTGACGGAGGTCCATGCAATTAAGTTTATAATTAAACTATACATTAATAAAAAGAAGAACTTTATTGTTCTTCTTTTTTTATTTTTAAAACGGAGTTATTTTTAATCTCAAAGATTTCTACATTTTTTAAGTATTCTTCTTTAAAATGCAGGGTGTCAACGGAGGTAATAATTGTTTGAGTATCATTTCCAATTGCATCTAAAAGAAAATTCTGCCTTAAATCATCAAGTTCAGCCAGAACATCATCAAGGAGTAAAATTGCATTAGTGTTAATTTTTTCTTTAATCAGTTCAAGTTCTGCCAGTTTTAAAGAAAGTACAACGGTTCTTTGCTGACCTTGTGAGGCATATTTTTTAGCATCGTTTTCATTAATATAGAACGAAACATCATCCCTATGTGCGCCTATAACTGATTGAGCTCTTATTATTTCTTCCTGTTTTTTCTCCTCCAGTTTTTGTTTAAAGTTTTCTAAAATATATTCATTATTAAAAGGGAATTTATCGCTGCAAGCAACATCACCGATAATAGAGGAATTATAAGAAATTGTTAAATCCTCGCTGTTAGAAATTTGGTTGTGTTTAGATTTTGCGATTTTTTGAAGTTCATATAAAAAATTTAATCTGATGAAAATTAAATTACTTCCCGTAACGGCAAGCTGTTCATTCCAGATATCAAGCATAGCTGTATCCGCCGTCATATTGCCTTTTAAGTTTTTTAAATAGTTATTTTTTTGAGTTTTTATTTTGTTATATTTGGAAAGTCTTTCAATATAAGCGGGGAAGATTTGGCTTATGGCATTATCAAGCCATTTTCTGCGGTCATCGGGTGAACCTCGAAGTAACAGGAGGTCATTAACGGTAAAGCAAACCGCCGAAATATTACTTATAAATTCGGAGGATTTATTTTTATTAAGCCCGTTAACTTTAAGTTTTTTTCTGTTTGGAGGATTAATTAAAATATCTAAATCAATATCAATATCAAATTTTTTAATTTCAGCATTAATGTTGCAGAAATCTTCGCTCC
The DNA here is from genome assembly GCA_947625305.1 of Candidatus Gastranaerophilales bacterium. Taxonomy (GTDB): domain Bacteria; phylum Cyanobacteriota; class Vampirovibrionia; order Gastranaerophilales; family Gastranaerophilaceae; genus Avigastranaerophilus. The sequence continues at coordinate 5,460 of CANQNW010000023.1, forward strand.
ATTTAATAAGTTCAGAGTCTGAATTGCATCTGAATGAATTTAGTGCTGAAAGGTAATAAACCGCTTCAAGCAGATTAGTTTTTCCCTGAGCATTTTTGCCTATAAATAAAATTTTATTGGAATTAAAGTTTAATTCAATATCTTTATAATTTCTAAAGTTTTTAAGTTTAAGTTTTTTAATGAACATAAAAAAATTATATCAGAAATTAAGCATAAAAATTAAAAATCTGATATGATAAATGTAAAAGGTAAAAAAATGAATAAAAAAGACATTATAGAGATAGGAAAAAGTTTATATAATAAAGATTTAACAGTCGGAACATCGGGGAATATAAGTATAAAAACCGATAACGGCATATTAATAACAGCTTCAGGTACAGCCTTAGGGTTTTTAGATGAAGAAAATATAGTTTTAACTAACTTTGAAGGTCAAGAATTAGAAAATAAAAAAGCCTCTTCAGAAAAAATGCTCCATGTTGAAATATATAAACAAAGAAACGATGTAAAAGCAATAATACACACACATCCTGTGTATTTAACATCATTTGCGGTTTGTCATAAAGCATTAAATGCTCCGATAATGTCAGAAAATATATTATATTTTGAAGATATCCCCGTTGCAGAATATGCAATGCCGTCATCAAAACAACTGGTTGAGAATACCGTTAAATATTTTAAGGATAGAGATGTTGTAATGATGGCAAACCATGGGGCAATTGCAGTCGGAAAAGATTTAACTGAGGCATATTTAAAGCTTGAAACAGCGGAATATTATGCGAAGGTGGCATTAAATACACAAATAATAGGTAATCCTCAGGAATTATCCGAAAAAGATGTTAAAGATTTAATAAATTTAAAAAATCAAAAAAATTAAAATTAAAGTTTTTATACAAAATGCCGATATATGTAATAAAACAAATCGGAGTGTAAAATTGTATAATAATATCAATACCGGAAATAATATACCGTATTCAGGTGCAAATCAAACTTTTGAAAATAATGCATTTAATAAATTAACGGCATTTGAAAATAAAAATAAAAACTCTGATTTAAGAAATTCTTATACCATTTTGTCTGAAGAATTATTATTAATAAATTCTGCAATAGAAGAGGCGAAATCACAAAAGAATGAAGCTGTTCAAAAGGATTTGGAGAATAAAAAAATACCCGTCATAAAACAGCTGGAATCTTTAGGATATAAAGTAACAACTACTGACGACGGAAAAACATTAATAGAAAAGGCACAGACTATACATCAGGGGTATAATTATGTGTCTTTCTCTGGACTAAAAAAACATAAGAAAGAAGAACCTGAAGTTGAGGAAAATAAAGTTCCATTAAGGGATGTTAGCGAATATTTTGATGAAATGAAACGCAGAATGCCATATTATGATGAGAAAAATTGGGAAAAAATCAGACCTCAACTGGAAACTTTACCCGAAGAAAATTTTGAAAGATTTAAAACTTTATTTGAAAAGTATAAAAATTGTTTATCATTTCAAATAATAATAAATGCTTCTAATTTGAATGAAAAGATGTATTCAAATTATATATATATATTAAATTTTTTAGATTCTAAAGATCCGGGATCTCAAGATAATATTTATGAAGCTCAGCATCTTGTTGAGAGTGGCGAAGAATCCCGAAATCATTTATTTGATAATATAAAGAGAATCAATGATATATATGATAAAAAGGGTATAGATTTTAAATTTGGTCGAAATCATTTGTTTTATTTTGCGCAATTTGATAGATTTACGAACAGATATATTGATATTATAAACCGTTATAAGGATGTAGATAAGTTAAATACTGCACTTCGTAAGATAGGGGAGGCAATTCGTGTTTCGGCATCAAGGTATAAACTTTTTGATAAGTATCTTAAATTATTTGGTGAAGTCAATGATGAAAATCTTGATACGGCTTCAAAAATTTCATCTTTGGATAATAAAAAATTATCCGCAAAATGTTATAAAAAATATGTAGAGTATAAAGAAAAATATGGGCCTGAATGTATAGATTATTTGGTATATATTGTAAAAAATAAATTGGATGAGAAATATATTGCAAAAGCCAATGCCATAATAGATAAAATCGGCATAAAAAAGTGGGAAGCTGCCGTAAAAATATGTCAGTTAGAAGAAATAAGCAATGGTATAGAAGAAGCGGAAGAAAACCTTGAATATCAAAAACAAAAAATGCTTGAGCATCCTGAGTTATATGTTAATGGTGATTTTAATGATAAAAAAGAGATGTGCCGGGATATTGAGCTTTTTATAAACATAATTTATGATAAAATGTTAATTTTTTCATATATATTTGATAAAGAAACATTTAATACCCTAATGAGAATGCGACAAGATGATGTTCTGGAATATAGTTTTAAGCTGGAAGGCATAAGCCCAAAAGGAATTAAATTAATAAACGATTTATGTAATTCACATACTATAGAAGGTAAAACATTTACTCCGTCAGAAAAAATTCAATTTATTAATATTGTATCCGCATATGAAAATAATAATTTAAGTACCGAAAAAATAAATAAAATGGTGGCTGAAGATAAAGTTGATGTTCTTGAACTTCAAAATGATTTATATGGCAGTTTATTAAAAAATTTACATTTTAATAGGTTTGAAATGCTAAAAGTACTTTCTGCCAAAATAAATGAGTGGGATATTAATTATATTCATTTATTATTAAAGCAAGCGGAAGAGGGAGATAAAGCATTAGAAGATTTATTTAAGGCATATAATCTTGATAATTTTAATGAATATATACAGAATAAAACTAATAAATACGGAATTGCAAATGCCAAAACAAAAAATATGTACGAAAATCACGGCATGAACTATGAAGAATGGCTGAAACCATCTGAGGAAGATTATGTACAATATAAAACAACGGATAAAAACGGAGATGAATTATTACAAAATGCAGAGCAGATAAGATTAAACATAGAAGTATTGAGAAACACTCCTGCTAAAGCAATGGTGGATAAGATATTATCAAATTATATAAAAGATGATAAATTTATAATTCCTGAAGATGTTGTAAAAAGTAAAGCTCAACTGTTAAAATTAAATGAAAATCTGTTAAAACAATTAACTCCGATATTTAATAGAGCGGAAGGCAATAAAAATAATCCTCAAAAAGCAGTAACGGCAAATAATACACTGACCGTAAGAGAACATTTAAATCAAATTTTAAAAAGTATAGACGGCATAACAGGATCAAAAGCAGCAAAAAAACTTGATTTAACTATAAAAATGTGGGATAGAAATCCGGCAAAAGATTTATTCCAAGGGAATTATTCAACCTGCTGTATAGGTATGGGCGAATGTAACGGCTGTGCAATGCCTCATTATATAATGAATACGGCATATAATATGATTGAATTTGTTGATAATAATACGGGAAAAACAATAGGAAATGCCCTATGTTATTTTGCCGAAAATGAAGAAGGTAAACCTGTCTTTATAATAGATAACATAGAAATCAGTAATTCCAAAATACCATCACAAGGAGCAGGTCTTGAATTAAGAAATCAAATAGCCAAATATGCTCGAAATGTTGCAAAAAAAGTAACAGGAGAGGAAAATCCCGAAGTATATTTAGGCACTAATTATAATGATGTTCCTTGTAATGATTTAAAAAGTTCTCAATATAAATTTAAGCCGATAGGCGCATTTGACAGTAAATATATTTATATGGATTCCTATGATATGTCAGGAAAACCTAATCAGGATGTAAATTTGTATAAACTCTAAATTAATTATATTTAGCGCCCTGAAAGGAATTGCGCTTTTCAAGCAGTTTATCTATTTTGTTTAATACAACAAATTTTTTGCTGAGCCAAGCGGGAGCGAGCATATTAGGCTTTAATCCGTTGCCTGCTAAGCGGTGAATGGTAACATTAGAGGGAAGCATTTCCAAAAAATCACATGCCGTTTCAACATATTCATCTTCCTCCATCATCGGGATTTTGCCCTGATAATAGAGTTTAACCAAACGAGTATTATTTAAAACGCATAAAAGATGAATTTTAACCCCGTTAACACCCAAATCCCCAAGGACTTTGGCGGTTTCAAGCATGTCTTTTTTTGTTTCGTTAGGCAGTCCTAAAATTACATGAGCACAAACATTGATATTTCTCTTTTGAGTTTCTTTTAAAGCTTTAACGAAAGTTTCAAAAGAATGACCTCTGTTGATAAACTTTAAAGATTTTTCATGAATGCTCTGAAGCCCGTATTCAAGCCAAACATAGTGATTTTTAGTGTAAGAAGCAATCAGGTCAAGTTTTTCGCTGTCAACGCAGTCGGGGCGGGTGCCTATAGACATGCCGATGACATCTTCGTGCGAAAGTGCCTGATTATAAATATTTTCAAGTTCTTTAACGGGTTTATAAGTATTGGAATATGCTTGAAAGTAAGCTAAAAACTTTTGCGCTTTATATTTTTCTTTTGATAAGGCAATACCTAAATCAAGCTGTTCTTTAATTGAAATATTATTAGGGTACAGCTGAGAGAAGCTCCCGCCTCCGTCGCAGAAAATACAGCCTTCATTAGAGATTGTACCGTCACGATTCGGGCATGTGAAACCGGCATCAAGGGTAACTTTATAGACTTTAACCCCATAAAGATTTCTGAGATAATCACTAAAACGATTATACCGTTTATCAGTATTATTAAAGAACATTATTGTTCTTGCTGGTCCGGTAGAGCGGGATAGACATAATGCTCACCGCAATTAGGGCAGACAACTTCCTGCTGTTTACCGTCTTCAAGTTTAGCTACTTCAAATAAGCATTTACAGCCTGATTGAACACATCTAATTGCCCAAGTTGGTCTAACAATTCTTGCCATAATAAAAATCCTTTTAAAATCTGAAATAATCATAATATGATATAACAAAAACCTTTCGGTGGCAAATTATTAACTTTTATGAACGGCTTAAAACCAAGCTGCGAGGGAAAAACGGAAAAAGAAGCAAAAAAAATATAAAAAAATATAAAAAACATGTGTTGACTTAAAAATATGTTTGGAATAGATTATTAAATGTTCCGAGGTGAACAAA
>CANQNW010000024.1 GCA_947625305.1 Candidatus Gastranaerophilales bacterium
GACAGTATCGGCAAATTATGGATAAAGTGTTTTAATTGTAATTCCCAGCTTTTAAGAAAAGAAGTTGAAGAAAATTTAGAAGTATGCCCAAAATGCGGGTATCATTTCAGAATAAATGCAAGAACAAGAATAAATCAGCTTTTTGATGAAGGAACATTTGAAGAATTATTCGGGAATATAACAACGGCAGACCCGTTAGAATTCTCAGATACCGAAACATATAAAAAGAGAATAAAACTTGCTAAGGCAAAAACAAATATGAATGAAGCCGTAATTGCAGGTGTAGGACAAATAGAAGGCAATACGGTTGCGGCAGCCGTTATGGATTTTGAATTTATGGGCGGTTCAATGGGAAGTGTAGTAGGCGAAAAAGTTACACTTGCCATGGAAGAAGCACTAAAAAGAAAAATCCCTATGATTGCTGTAACAGCGTCTGGCGGAGCAAGAATGCAGGAGAGCATATTAAGTCTTATGCAGATGGCTAAGACCAGTTGTGCGGTTGCAAAATTAAATGAAGCGGGACTATTATATATTACAGTCCTGACTGAACCCACTTTCGGCGGAGTAACAGCAAGCTTTGCGACTCTTGGCGATATTATTATCGCAGAACAGGACGCACGAATAGGGTTTGCAGGAAGAAGGGTAATAGAACAAACAATAAGACAAAGCCTTCCTGCGGATTTCCAAACCGCTAATTATCTTATGAAATACGGTCAAATAGATATGATTTCATCAAGAGCAGAATTAAAATCTACTATTGCAAAATTAATTAATCTTCATAAGGCAGAAAAAAAATAATAACCTGCTAAGGATTAAGAATCAGGAGAAGTAAATGACAATTTTAGAATTTGAAAAACCATTATACGAAATAGAAGAAAAAATAAAAGAATTAAAAGAAATAAGTGAGTCATCAGGTATGGATGTAACAGAACAAATAAATACATTTGAAAAGCAGGCAATGGAATACAAAAAAGAATTGTATGCCAATTTAACTCCGTCGCAGAGAATACAAATAGCAAGACATGCAGACAGGCCAACCTTCCTTGACTATGTTAAATTAATAACTACTGATTTCACAGAACTCCATGGCGACCGTGAAGGCACTGACGATAGAGCCATAATAGGCGGAATTGCAAAAATTAATAATCAAAGTGTTGTTATAATCGGTACTCAAAAAGGCAAAACAACAAAAGAAAATCTTATATACAATTTCGGAATGCCTCAGCCTCAAGGCTACAGAAAAGCATTAAGACTTTTCTATCACGCAAATAAATTTCATATGCCGATTATTACATTAATAGATACTCCGGGGGCATATCCGGGCATGAAAGCGGAAGAAACGGCACAAGGTACAGCTATTGCCGTTAACTTAAGAGAAATGGCAAAAATGGAAGTTCCAATTATTGCGGTTATTACAGGCGAAGGCTGTTCGGGCGGTGCTTTGGGTCTTGCCGTTGCAGATAGGGTTTATATGCTTGAACACTCATACTATACCGTTATTTCCCCTGAGGGCTGTGCTTCTATTTTATGGAGAGATGCTTCAAAAGCGGATGTTGCGGCAGAAGCTTTAAAAATTACAAGCGAAGACCTGCTTAAGCTTGAAATAATAGATGATATTATAAAAGAACCTTTAGGCGGCGCTCACTGCGACTACGAAACGGCAGGAAATAATCTTAAAGAAACTATAGTAAAAGCAATGAATGAACTTAAAAAACTTCCATCCGATAAATTAAAAGAAGAAAGATATAACAAGTTCAGAAGAATGGGTGTATTTTGTCAGTAATTGATAAAACATATTGGGAAGTATGTATTGAGATTAATCCTATATGCGCTGATATAGTCTGCGATATTGTTCAGACTAATTTTGACTGCGAAGGTATTGTTACAGCTGAAGAAACATATAAAAATCTTGAACTTGTAAATACCACGGAAAATACTTTAAAAGCTTATATAGTAGCTGATGAACTTAATTATGAAGATGTTAAAAATTTTTTCCACATAAAAAGACAAGACATTATAGAAAAAAAAATATTTAACTGCGACATAGGAAGCTGGAATGTTCAAATAAAAAAGCAGGAAATTGTTGATTGGTCAAAAAAATGGAAAGAACATTGGAAACCTTCTAAAATATCAGAGAAGATTGTTATCTGCCCGTCGTGGGAAAAATATACAAAAAAAGATGATGAAATAACAGTTAATATTGACCCCGGGAATGCATTCGGGACAGGCACTCACACAACAACACAATTATGCGTTAAAGCTTATGAAAAATACGGAAACAAAGGGGATATAATTGCGGATATTGGCTGCGGTTCGGGGATTTTAGGAATTTGCGCTAAAAAACTGGGAGCAGAAAGTGTTGATGCGGTAGATACCGATGAAACTGCAGTTGAAACGGCAAAAATAAATGCAAAAGTTAATAATGAAACTTCAATTAACTTTCAAACGGCATCATCAGAAGTTTTGCCATCAGGTAAGTATGATTTTGTTTTTGCAAATATTCTGCATAATGTACTTTCTGAAATCATGCCCGATTTAAAAAGAATAATGAAAAAAGGTGCAAAGATAGTCTTAAGCGGAATACTTGAAGGTAAGGAAGATGTTGTATTAAAGGCAATTGAAAAAAATAAATTAAAAATACTTGAAGAAATGCACCAAAAAGAGTGGCTTGCATATGTTGTTCTTAAGGAGGATTAAATGACACAAACAGCAATAATCATACCTGCACGATACAATTCAAAAAGGCTTCAGGGAAAGCCTCTTATAAAAGTTTGCGATAAACCGATAATACAATGGGTATGGGAAAGAGCGATACAGGTAAAATCCGCTGACAGAGTAATAATAGCAACAGATAATCAGCAAATATATGACTGCGCAAAAAGCTTTGGTGCGGAAGTTGAAATGACCTCCGAAAACCATAAATGCGGAAGCGACAGAATAGTAGAAGTAGCTGAGAAATACCCCGAAATTTCATATATTATTAATCTTCAAGGTGATGAACCCATGATAGATACCGAATGTGTTGAAGAAGTAATCCGCCTTATAAAAGAGGATAAAAAGGCAGATATATCAACATTGCTGGCAGAAATAAATGAAGATGATGACTTGGATGACCCGAATATGGTTAAATGCGTAAAAGATATAAACGGATACGCAATGTACTTTTCAAGGTCAAAAATCCCGTATGAAAGGAATATAGGGATAGCTAAGTTTTATAAGCATATCGGAATTTACGGATATAAAAGGAAATCGCTTTTTAAAATGACTAAATTCCCTCAACCCGAAATTGAGCAGGCTGAAAGCTTAGAACAATTAAGAGCATTATATAACGGTATGAAAATTAAAACCGCTGTAGTAAAATATAATTCAATAGGCATAGACACAATAGAAGATTTAAACTCATTTAAAAAACTTGTAGAAATGAAATGAAATAAAATGGAAGAAGTTACAAAACAACACGAAAACAGAATGTTAATAGTCATTATATTTACCATTTTTGCGATGGCGGGGGAAATATTTTTCGGCTATATAACAAAATCAATGTCCCTGCTTGCAGAAGGATATCATATGAGTGTGCATGTTTTAACTTTAGGTTTAACATACATAGCTTATGTAATAGCAAGAAAATTTAAGGATTCCGATTTATTTAAAAACGGAACGCACAAAATAGGAGTTCTGGCGGGGTATACAAGTGCATTATTTCTTGGGCTTACGGCTCTTGGAATAATATATGAATCCGCATCAAGATTTTTTAACCCTGAAGAAATTAAATTTACGGAAGCAATATATGCATCAATCTTTGCGCTGATAATAAATTATATATGTATAGCGGTAATGGAAGGAAAATTAAACCTTCACCACCACCACTGTGAAGAAAGCAAAGATTATAACTATAAAGCCGCATATTATCACATCTTATCCGATATATTAATTTCTATATTAACAATAATTGCATTGGTACTGGGCAAATACTTTAACTGTATACATCTTGACGCATTAACAGGTATTGTTGGTGCTTTAATGATTTTAGTATGGGCATCTAAACTCCTGAAAAATACGGTTAAAATATTGATAGACATAAAATCGGAATAGAAATGCACAAACATCAAATATCGAGCGAGAATGAGAAAAAAACATTAATTGTTATAATTTTAACTGTTATAACAATGATTGCGGAAGTCACATACGGATATATTACAAATTCTATGGCACTTCTGGCAGACGGGTATCATATGGGAACACATGCCCTTGCACTCGGACTTACATATATCGCCTATATTTTAACCAGAAAATTTGAGAATTCCGAAATATTTAAAAACGGAACGGATAAAATCGGAACTCTTGCTGCATATACAAGTTCTATATTTTTAGGAATAACGGGGATTTGGATTATCTTTGAAGCAATTCTCAGGTTAATAAATCCCGAACAAATTGAATTTAACGATGCCATAACAGTTGCAATAATAGGGTTTATTATTAACGGAATTTGTATCTCCATAATGAAGAGAAAAGACTGCCATGATAACGGGCATGAACATCACAGCTGTCAGGGATGTGAACATAATAAAGATAATTCCTGCAAAGATTATAATTTTAAAGCGGCATACTATCACATTTTAGCTGATGCATTAACATCAATTCTGGCTATTACTGCACTATTAGCAGGCAAATATTTTAATATAATATATTTAGACGCACTTTCAGGCATTTTAGGCGGAATTTTAATCTTAAAATGGGCATCAGGTCTATTATATAATACCGTAAAAATATTGATTGATATGAAATAAGTCCGAACAAAATTTTACGACAAGCGACGAAGTGGCTTAAGTAAAATTTTGAGAGTGGCATATTGAAAAGGTGAGCACTCGTACAGCGACGATGAGTCGGTGGCAGAGTGCGACACTAGATTATATTACATATACTGCTCTTCTTGAAGAGCGACAGCGCATATTTCAGAAGATAAAATACAAACCTTTTTAACAGGACCTAAAGTAGATTTTTCAATCAATCTTGAACCTTGAGCGCCTGTTTTTAAGACCTGCGACAGTTCTTCATAAAGAGCGGAAGGATTTTCTACATATAAAACTAACGGGGCAGTAGTCCCTTTTAAAAATACAAGAACCGAAGTTCTTTTTTTCATTTGATTTCCTTGAGTAAACGGTTGCGGCATAATTTCTCCTGTTTTCTAATTAAATATTAATAAAATTAAAAAGACAGGTCAATATTTTTATATATTTAAGCAGCATTCGATTTTATCATATTTATCTATAACAATTTTTATAAGCCGTTTCATTACTATAAGTAAATTAGCAATATCAACCTGATTAATGTCGTACTCGTCATTAATACTGCACTCCATAACATTTGCAATAGATTCTATAAGTGTTAAATCAATACCTATATCGTGCAATTCTTCTTCAATTTGGGGTTCTAAAATGCTCTTTTTCTCTTTCATACTTCCTTCATTCCATATTTTAAATTATAGACACTAACATATTTTCCTTTTTTATTATACTAACATATTTTCCGATTTGCAATAACTAATTTTAATTTTTTTTAAAATTTAATTATGAAATAATAATTTAAAGGGTTTTTAAAGTATTATGACTATATGAGAAGGAAATAAAGGAATTAAAAATGATAAAAATTGGAGTAATCGGCGCACTTGGTAAAATGGGCAAAGAAGTTGTAAAAGCAGTATTGAATGATACCGAAACAGAACTTGTAAGCGCAGTTGATGTATTTTCTCAAGGCTCTGATATAGGCGAAATTGTTACGGGGAAAAAATGCGGTGTTGCAATTGAAACAGATTTAGAGAACGAATTAAAAACAAAAAATATTGATATTGTTATTGATTTTACTCAGCCGAAAACAATCTATGAACATGTAAAACTATTTATCACAAATCACGTAAAATCAGTTATAGGTACAACAGGACTAAATGAAGAACAAATAAAAGAACTTAAAGAATTATCACAAAAAAATAATACAGGATGTCTTATAGCACCTAACTTTTCAACGGGAGCAGTATTATTAATGATGTTTGCCAAACAAGCCGCAAAATACTTTAATAATGCGGAAATTATAGAATTACACCACAATCAAAAAAAAGATGCCCCGTCGGGAACAGCCGTAAAAACCGCACAAATGATGGCAGAAGTTAATAATAACTTTACATTAGGCAACTGCGAAGAAACAGAATTAATTAAAGGTTCAAGAGGCGGAACAGCAAACGGAAATATTCATATTCATTCAGTCAGAATGCCCGGATATATTGCCTCACAAGAAGTAATATTCGGCTCAGCAGGACAAATATTTAAAATCAAGCACGACACTATGGATAGAAGCTGTTATATGGCGGGAGTTCTGCTTGCCGTTAAACATTTATACAAAAATAATGATTTTGTATACGGACTTGATAACATACTTTAAGAAAATGTATAATAAATAAAAAGGAGTTTATTATGGCTAAAGATTGCAGTTTTGACATTGTCTCGGAATTTGATAAGCAGGAACTTGTTAATGCGGTTGACCAAGTTAAAAGAGAAATTACTTCAAGATTTGATTTAAAAGGTTCAAATTCGGAGGTTGTTTTGGATGCCGATAAATCAATTACAATTACGACAAATGACGAGATGAAATTAAAAAATATTTTGGATATTCTGCAGTCAAAAATGATAAAAAGAAATCTCAGCATAAAAATCCTTGATGCACAAGCAATCGAAAATGCTTTAGGCGGTAATGTAAGACAGGTATTTAACCTAAAAAAAGGTTTACCTCAAGAACTTGCAAAAAAAATTGTCGCTGATATTAAAAATACAAAACTAAAAGTTCAAGCCTCAATACAAGGCGAACAAATAAGGGTCTCGGGTAAAGACAAGGATGATCTTCAAGCCGTTATTAAAACAATAAGAGCAAATGAAGATAATTATAATATCCCTCTTCAGTTTCAAAATTACAGGTAATGAACTTAAAATATTATAAATCGTTTATATAATAAAGGATTTTACAAAGTGAAAAAATATATTATTTTTTTAACAAGTTTAATTGTAATAAATTCAATCGTTTTAAGCTGTTTCGCAAAAGATATAGGCTATGTTAAGAGTATTGAAATGGGTGTGGATAGCAGCGGAAACAATACATCGGAATCCACATATACAACTATTACAATTGATGACGATGTACAAAATACCCCTATAAACAACGATACCAACAGTTATATATATATGAACCCATATTACGGCGGGTTATATTACGGAACTCGTTTAAACGGAGCATACCCGTATTACTACGGATACAACGGTTACGGCGGATATGGGATAACAACTTTTACGGTACCGGGGATGTTTCGTAATCCTCCTCCGCCTCCTCCGCCGCCAAATAAGCCGGGGCATCACCCGAATAAACCGCCTCAACCAGGAGGTAATAACAGACCGCCTGTTCAACCATCCCCCAGCATCCCGAACAATAATTTCCCGCATAATCATATTCCAAATATACACAGATAAAAAAAGAGAACTACAAAAGTTCTCTTTTTTAATATTTATATTTAAAAATTAATATCTGTAATGAGCGAATGCTTTGTTTGCTTCAGCCATTTTGTGAGTATCTTCACGTTTTTTGCAGGCTGCGCCTGTTCCGTTTGAAGCATCCATTAACTCATTTGTTAGTTTTTCAACCATAGATTTACCGTTTCTTTTCTTAGCGGCATCAATAATCCAGGTTGAACCTAATACCATACCTCTATCAGCTTTAACTTCAAGAGGAACTTGATATGTAGAACCGCCGATTCTTCTTGCTTTAACTTCTAATAAAGGTGTTGCATTAGTTAAAGCTTTTTTAAATATTTCTAACGGTTCATCTTTAGATTTAGTTTTTAAATTTTCTAATGTAGAATAAAATATTCTTTCTGCAACTGATTTTTTACCGCGTCTCATTAATCTGTTAATAAAGCTTGCGATATCTGTGCTATTATAAACAGCATCGGGAGCGGGTATTCTTCTGACCGGTTTACTGCGTCTTGACATTATAAATCACCTTTCTTATTTCTTTTTAGCTCTCTTAGCGCCGTATTTAGATCTTGATTTAGCTCT
>CANQNW010000025.1 GCA_947625305.1 Candidatus Gastranaerophilales bacterium
GTAAAATGAGCTGGCTTTATTTATTTTTAGCAATAGTATTTGAAACAGTAAGTACAACATTATTAAAATTATCAAACGGTTTTTCTGTTATATTGCCTTCTGTTGGAATGGTAGTTGGATATATAATGTGTTTTTATTTTTTATCTTTAGCCTTCAAAACAATAGATATTAGTATTGCTTATGCGGTTTGGGGAGCAGTCGGGATTGTATTAATTACCTTAATCGGGATATTTTTCTTTCACGAAAATGTTTCATTTTTAAAAATTTTATTTATTGCTTTGATAATTATAAGCACAGTTGGTTTAAGGCTAATTAAATAAATTTTATATCTTTGAATATAAAATATAACCTAAATAAGTAGCTAATAAACCGATTGAGCAGCTTAATATAAAATATAAAATGCCGTAAAATATTTTTCCGTTTTTGATAAGTTCAAAAACTTCAAGATTTAAAGTGCTAAATGTTGTTAAACTGCCTAAAAAACCTGTAGCTATAAATAATTTTAAAATATGGGGAAAATTATTAATTTTATTTATAGTCAGCGCAAAAACAAAACCAATAAGAAAACAACCGATAATATTAACAAAAAACGTGCCGATTAGCGGATACATTAAAGTTTTTTTAGCAAACAAAGTTACAAGGTACCTTAATATTGCCCCAAATCCTCCGCCTATAAAAATTGATAAAAATTTTATTATCATAAAAAATTAAGCCCCTTTTGAATTGTTTAATATAAGCCATATTCAAAATTAATTATAGCCTTAATTTTAAAAAGTTGATATATAATACTTTTATGGCAATAGAAGAAAACACATTTAAAAGGTATGTACCCGATTTTAAAAAATTAAAAGATTATGGATTTAAAAAAGTTAATAACAGCTTTATGTTAGAAACATTGTTTAAAGATAATTTATTCAAAGCTGTTATTAGCATAAATTCAGATGGAAATATATCGGGAATTGTTTATGACCTTGAAAATAATGATGAGTTTTTGCCTTTGCGGGTTGAAAATAATCAAGGTAAATTTGTTGGCGAAGTTAGAGCCGAATATGAAAGTTTACTTGAAAATATAAGAGATAACTGTTTTTCAAAAAAATATTACATATTCCCTCAATCAAACAGGATTACAAATTTAATTATTCAAAAATACGGAAATGCTCCTGAGTTTTTATGGAAAACAACACCGGGAACAGGAGTATTCAGAAACCCACAAACAAAAAAGTGGTATCTTTTAGTCACAGATATAGACAGAAGTAAAATTCAAAAAAATAAAAAAGGACTTGTTGAAATTGCATTAATAAAATTAAGTGCTGACAATGTCGAAAAACGATTAAAACAAGAACATATTTACCCCGGTTGGCACATGAATAAAAAATATTGGATAACCGTTATTCTTGATGAAAGTTTATCAGATAATAAGATTATGGAATTAATAGAAGAAAGTCATAGTTTTACCGTCAAAAAATCATAAAATAATTACGTCTAAGTGCTTTTTACATTTACATTTATTTTTCTTTTATTCTTTTTAAAACCATCTTAGGAACTTGGCTATAATTTTTTATTCCTATGATTTTTATTAAAGATTTTTGCATAATCATAAATGCAATAATCATCAATAATGCCCCGAATAAATATTCTAATCCTGTCGCCATATTGTGTTTTATAGTATAAATATAAAATAAAACACTTACAATAAATTGTATTTCAGCGGTTACCATCCCGGGAGAATAAAATTTACCCATTCTAAATAATTTTATAAAACCGATATGAACAATGCCTTCCAATATTCCTAATGTTGCAGTCATTAAAATCGGAATCATATAATTATCCAAGCAAAATGGCACTATTGTAATAATCAACAAAAGAATATCAACGGGAACTCTTGTTATTCTTCTTAATTCTTCGTTTGATTTAACATCTAAAACTTCTGAAAATTTATCAAAAAATCCGCCCGGATAAACCCCTTCTTCCCATTCGTGCAAAAGAAAAAGAACGGTGTAAATTAAAGCAGCCTTTTGAATAAATGATAAATCACCCATAATTGTAGCTATGAGCAAAAATAATATTGATATTACGCTATAAATTTCTAATGAATAATATCTTATAAATTTAATCATTCTTCAACTCCAACAATTTATAGTTAGATATTAGCACAAAATTTATTGGAGTGTTTTGAAGATTTCATCTTTTTGATTTTATTCTGTCATCTTTCATTCTTAAAGAATAAATAAAATGAATATAAGGTTTATCGCCTTGAGGTGATAATTTTGTGACTTGACCTACTGTTTCACCGCTATCATCCACTATATCATAAACACCATTTGTATTACCATCTTTATATTTTATTAGATAGGGTTTGGGGTAATTTACGGGTAAATTATTGGAATTTTTTAATATCTCATAAGTGTTATCACGCATTACCTGATTCCATGCTATCGCAAATATAGGTTTTTCATCTCTTATATTTTCAACAACCCCGACATCATAGTGCATATTCGGGTCTAAGTTGTCAAATTCAATTTTTTCACCGTCGCATTTTGCAAAATCTTTTACTTGTACTCCTGTTTTAGTGTCATATAGTGCATAAGCTCGTATCGGAAGTGTACAATCTATTGCAATTCTTCTTGGTTTAGGAACTAACGTAACTTTAGGCATTTCATTTGAAAATTTATTTTGCTCCATAACATCACCTTTCTGTTTAACTAAATGTTACAATTTCATTATCATCAGGAACTAAAACATTATCTAATTTCAGATTTTTAATATCATCTCTTGTAACCGTAAGGTGGCTAACCGTATCCATGTGGCTTGCAATAATTTTGGAATTTTTACAGTATGATGAAATTTCTTTCATATCATCTAAATTCATAATTAATCTTTCACCGTTTATAACCGTAGCACCGCAAGAATTTGTAACAATTACATCGGGATTAAATTTATCAAGAGCAGCTTTTACTTCTTCGCACCAAATAGTATCGCCTGCAACGTACAAAGTTTTTTCATTTTCTGATTTAAAAACTATTCCCATTGAATCATAGGGTAAACCTGCTTGCAAACATAAAGGTTTAGCTGTTTCTCTTTTTCCGTGCTGGCAGTTAGTTTTATATAATTTTATCCCTTCAAAATCAGTACCGTTTTCACTTATCACTCTTACATCTTTAAAGCCCAAATTTTCAATAATTTTTTTATCGATTTCGGACTGTACAAAGAAAGGAATATTTTTATTAATTGCTTTTGCTGCAAAATCATCCCAATGGTCGGGGTGGTAATGAGTTAATATAACAGCATCAACATCAACAATTTTTTCAATACTTATCGGAAGTTCAACCCTGGGCTGCCTTACATCAGAGTTTAAACCAACGTCAAACCCCGGCATATAATCTTTTGGCATAAGCCACGGGTCAATTAAAAATCTTTTGTTGTTGTAAGTAACAATTATTGTTGCACTTCTTATTTGGTGAATTTGCATAGCTATCCTCCTTTTTTTTAAAAACTATCATAAATTAATTTAAAATGCAACTTGAAAAAGTATTGACATAATCAAGA
>CANQNW010000026.1 GCA_947625305.1 Candidatus Gastranaerophilales bacterium
AATAATATACATTTATATATGGTCGTCGGTAATGTACCGATTAAAAAAGCTATTGGTGAATATACAGAGGTTACAACAAGCGAAAATGATACTTTGCCTTTGTTTACGGGGATAAATTTTAATTTTACACCTAACCATATTAGTTGGGTTAAAGCGGGCAGAATTTCAAATGCCAATGAATATGAAACCGCCTTCAATGAACTTGTAAACTGCTTAAATGATAATATTTATGATTTAAAAATCATTGAAGAAAATCAAAAAGACGGTAATACAAACTATGATGCTTATTGGATTGTCAATCAAGAAGAAAGAACATTCCGACCGCCTTTGCAGATAGACAATATCCCTGACACAGGCTTATATTTCAAGGTTGATAATGCCGTTAAAGATTTAGAAATGCTCAATGCGGGGAAATTATTTGAAAATTGTGTAAGGAAACATGAATTAACCCCTGCACAATGTGTTATAGATACTTATACAAACGGCACAAGCGGTTATCGTGTTTGGTCAGACAGATACTGCGAACAATGGGGGCTAACTTCAAATTTAACCGCAAATACTTGGTATGATGTTCGATTGCTTAAAGAATATAAAGATAAATTTTATTCAATTGTAAATACTTGTAATATTGCAACCGACTTTTCAAGCGTAATAGGATGTTATGTTAACTGGGACACAATAACTCCCGCATCTTTTCAGCTTAAATCCAGTAATACACCGACGGTTTACTGGCGGACATCAGGCTACCTTTCTGAAGGAGAATACTAATGAAAAAGCATTTTTTATACATAAAAAAAGTCGAACGGTATTTAGATGAAAAGGATTTTGACAGCCCGATTTTAAAAGAGAACGGAATTACGGGCGGTGATACATTTGCTGTTGAAACAAATGGTGAAAGCAGCGGACATGAGGCTTTTCACGCTTTTGACGGTGATAAAACAACAACCTGGTACGCTACGCAAAAACCTGCTGATTTTATTTTCTATAATCCTGAACCGCTTAAAGTTACTAAATTAGAATGGTTATATATAATAGCTTATCCTTACGGAGGATATAATCCTTCACAATTAATTGTATACGGTTCCGATAATAAAATGACATGGGAATTTTTAACGGACACTTTCACCGATGACGGAAAAATAACAGTTGATTTATCAAATAATGCAAAGTTTTATCATTATTATAAAATACATTTAATTCAAAATACTGCAAGTAATACAGGTGAAAATATCAGAGAATTAACAATTTACGGCAGGGAAAAAATTGATAAAAAGGTTATTGTACCTAAAACGTACGCAAAAGTAGAATATGTTCCAAAATTTTACAAATATCAATATCAGGATTTTGTACCTCCCAAATTAACTGATTATAAAGATGGTAATAATTTTTCCGTCTATTGGGAGGGTTCAGGCGGTTATGGAGATTATGCGTGGAAAATGTTTGACGGTAATCCTTCCACCTTTGGCAGGGGTAAAAATTCAAGCCCGCCGCCAATTGTAATTTATAATCACTATCCGTTAAAAATTACAAGGTTAAGTGTTCAAAATATTTCTGATTTGAGGTTTGGCGCACTGGTTTTTAAAATTTTGGGTTCTAACGACGGGGTAAACTTTACCGAGGTTCAAACTTTTACCGGGATACAACAGATTAGAAATTATGAACTCGTTTTAAACGAGGTTACTAACAAAAATTATTACAAATATTATCAATTTTATTTAAGTAATAATTTTGGAATTTGCGTTCAGGAAATCACGATTACAGGGCAGGAACGTTATTCAGTTGATGCAACAGCTGAGGACTATGACTATTTTATAAACATCCCGAAAGTAAAATTATTTAATAATAACGAGGAGGAAGAATGGAGTTAAAATTTATTTTAAATAAACCCTTTACAACTAATCAAAAAATGGATTTTATCGTTAAAAATAATCATCAGCAAGGTTATACTATAAAAGAAACTGAAACAGCTCTTGAGGCTTGGGGATATACAGAGGAAGAAAAAAAACAAGCTGAAAAAGAGAGAATAGCTTTATTATCATTGACAAAAAGAGAGGTTTTCCTTGCATTATATAAAGCAAAAGGCATAACCCCCGAGCAAATAAAAGCGCAGATAACAGACACTGAAGCTTTAATTGAGTTTGAGTATGCTAATGAATATTACCGTGGCAATCCGTTAATTGATTTAATCGGGGCAAAATTAGGCTATACCTCAGACGATTTAGATTATCTGTTTATAAATAAAGAATTACCCGCTGCGGCGCTCGACGCCAAAGCTGACCAAGCGGAGGACTTAAACCCCTCCGCCGTCACTAAAAAAGATATAGAAAAGGAGTAAACTATGGCAAAAGTATTTAATTTTTTTGAAAGATTTGTAATCAGAAGGATTGCAAAAAAAGTTGTTCAACTTATGCCCGAACTTAAAGAAAAAGGACTTGAAATTATTGAAAAATACAAAGATGAAATTTTGGAAAAAGTTAAAGAAACTATCGTTAAGTTTATTGAAGAGCATAAAAATAAGTAAAAATCGTATCGGATTTTTATTTACTTGGAAAATATAACGGGAGGGGGTACTCCCTCCCACTTCTGAAAGGATATTTAAAGAATGCTTTGGTATAAAGATGATGAAATTGAAATTGACTTTAATATAATTCCTTGTACAACAATGCTATTTCCTTTACCGTCTATGAGCAAACAAGAGAAAAAAGAGATAACTGATAAACCGTTTTTAAATAAAAAGCCGTTGTTTGTTACTATACTTGATAAAAGAAAAGCGGAACAGGTAGAGTATAAGTTTAGGAT